>NZ_JAJNNZ010000023.1 GCF_022836845.1 Vibrio gelatinilyticus | reverse complement strand
TCTTCGCTTGGGTAATCCCGTTTGAAGAGGCGGCCATTCTAGCGATTAATTAGGAAGTGTCAAACACTTTCTAAATTTTCTTAATTCGCTTTTCATTGCCTTGTTTTCTGCTTCACTGCCTGTCAGGCCTTGCTGCGTCAACGAGGAGGCATTATAGAGATCACGATCACATTGGCAAGCGTTTTTTGAAAAAAATGTAAAAATAAGGGTTATGTGCTCTTTTTTCACTCAAACGCCCTTTTTATAAAGTTTAATACATTAAGGCTTACAAGTTATCCACAGAGTTATTCATTTGTTAGTGAGATTAGGCTGTGATCCACTCTTTCTACATTACCTATTTACTTTATTGAGCGTAAAGAAAAAGGCGCTAGCTTTTAGCTAGCGCCTTTCATCTATTATAAGAGGAGGATTTTTTTACCTCATCTGCCTAATTTGTGATTTCATTATGCCTTGTAGGCTTTAAACGCATTAATTAAGCCGTTAGTCGAACTATCATGAGTTGTTACGTCTGAACTTCCAGCCAGTTCAGGTAGAATTTGATTTGCTAGTTGCTTACCTAATTCTACACCCCACTGGTCAAAGCTAAAGATATTCCAGATTACACCCTGAGCAAAAATCTTGTGCTCATACATAGCAATCAGGTTGCCCAATGTGCGTGGTGTAATCTGTTTAACTAAGATAGAGTTTGTTGGGCGGTTACCTTCAAACACTTTAAACGGCACAAGCTCTTTCACTTCTTCAGCTGTTTTACCTGCTGCGATGAATTCTGCTTCTACTACTTCTTTTGTTTTTCCAAATGCCAATGCTTCTGTTTGCGCAAAGAAGTTAGACATTAATTTCTGATGATGATCGCTCACTGGATTATGAGTCAATGCTGGTGCGATGAAATCACAAGGAATCAACTTGGTACCTTGGTGGATCAATTGATAGAAGGCGTGCTGACCGTTGGTACCAGGCTCACCCCAGATAATAGGACCTGTTTGATAGTCAACAGCTTCACCATTGCGATCGACGAATTTACCGTTTGATTCCATGTTGCCTTGTTGGAAATACGCAGCAAAACGGTGCATGTATTGGTCATACGGTAGAATGGCTTCAGATTCAGCGCCATGGAAGTTGTTGTACCAAAGTCCAATTAGTGCAAGTAGTACTGGCACGTTGTTTTCGAAATCAGTCTCTGCGAAGTGCTTGTCCATATCGTGTGCACCTTCAAGGAGCTCAACGAAGTTGTCGAAGCCCACTGCAAGTGCAATAGATAGACCAATTGCAGACCATAGAGAATAACGACCCCCTACCCAGTCCCAGAATTCAAACATGTTATCAGTATCGATGCCGAATTCAGCAACTGATGTGGCGTTAGTTGAAAGAGCAGCAAAATGCTTAGCTACGTGAGCTTCATCTTGCGCAGATTCAAGGAACCAGTCACGTGCACTGTGTGCGTTCGTCATTGTTTCTTGGGTGGTAAATGTTTTTGAAGCGACCAAAAATAGCGTGGTTTCTGGATTCACTTTTTTCAACGTTTCAGCGATATGTGTGCCATCGACGTTAGAGACAAAGTGCATATTTAGGTGTGTTTTGTATGGCGCTAGTGCTTCTGTCACCATATAAGGCCCAAGATCGGAGCCACCGATACCGATATTCACAATATCAGTAATAGCCTTGCCGGTGTAACCTTTCCAGTCCCCCGAGATAATACGTTCCGAAAATGACTTCATTTTTTCTAGCACAGCATTTACTGCCGGCATCACATCTTCACCATTTACGATGATTGGAGTGTTGCTGCGATTACGCAGTGCTACATGCAATACAGAGCGAGCTTCTGTCTTGTTGATAGCCTCACCAGAGTACATGGCTTTGATTGCTGACTTAAGTTCAGTCTCATTTGCCAAAGCGAATAGGTGCTGCATCGTTTCTTCATTGATTAGGTTTTTAGAGTAATCAATAAGAATGTCAGAGCCAAATTTAGTAGAGAATTTACCAAAACGATCAGCGTCTTGTGCAAATAGCGCTTTCATGTCCATATCTTGCGCAGATTCAAAGTGCGCTGTAAGTGCTTTCCAAGCTTGTGTTTGCGTTGGATTAATGTTTTTCAACATGGTCTCTATCCCAATATTACAGTTGGACTTATTCCATCACCTTTCGGTGGCTAGAATCCCCAGTTTTAGCGAATTATAAAAATATAGCAGGACAATGCATTTCGTCGATTATTTATGCACTGTCCTAAATTCTTCATTGTTGCTCGGCTGTCAGCTTAACTGATCCTAAGCTAGTAATAAATTTTCAGCCATCATTATGTACGAGCATAACTTAACCAACATTGCGTTAAGTCACGATTCGACACACAATATATCAATCAAAGGTAAGCAAGACCGAACATTTCGAGCCGAAATTGTAGCAAAACATTATAAAGGAAGTGTTATGTGGCAGCAGCAAACTATTCATCTCAGTGCAAAAAAACGCGGCTTTCATCTTATTACTGATGAAATTGAACAACAATTACCGCAAATAAGAAACTATTCCGTTGGTTTACTACATATCATTCTACAACACACGTCTGCCAGCCTATCTCTGAATGAGAATGCCGATACTACAGTGCGCCTAGATATGGAATCGCATTTCAATCGTTATGTGCCCGAAAATGCTCCTTACTATCAGCATATCTACGAAGGCAGCGATGATATGCCTGCCCACATCAAGAGCGCACTGCTAGGCGTCAGCCTAACCATCCCAATCCGAAATGGTCGTTTACAATTAGGAACATGGCAAGGGATCTACCTAGGTGAACATCGAAATAGTGCAGGTAAGCGATGTGTGTTCGCGACTTTACAAGGCGAAATAACGTAAAAAAGAGCCTTACGGCTCTTTTACGAATTGATGTAACACATCTCTACTCGGGGTGTCAGTTTGGTGACTAACTCATACGCTATGGTTCCTATGTGTTTTGCAACCTCTTCAGCTGGAAGTTGCTGCCCCCACAAGATAGCTTCATCGCCAACTCGATCTACAGCGTCTGGCCCTAAATCGACTGTCAACATATCCATAGAAACTCTTCCAACGATAGGAACCTGATGTCCATTGACAAGAACAGGAGTCCCATTGGGCGCTGTTCTTGGGTAGCCATCGCCATACCCAATCGCTATTACACCCACTTTAGTGTCACGCTGACTGGTCCATGTAGCTCCATAACCGACACTTTCACCTTGTTTTACTTCTCGGACCGCTATCAGGTGAGACTTGAGAGTCATTACAGGCTTGAAATCAAACTGAGCGGCTGTTTTTTCGGCAAACGGAGACACTCCATACATGATAATGCCTGGCCTTACCCACTCCAAATGGCTTTGAGGCCAAGCGAGTAGACCGGCAGATGCTGCCAGTGAACGCTGTCCGTTACAACCGTGAGTGAGAGAAAGGAAAGTATCGATCTGAGTTTGTGTCGCGTTGCTTTCAAGCTCGTCAGCACAACCAAAATGGCTCATATAACGCAGTGGCTTTGCCACATTATTACAACCGTGTAGGCGATCCACAAAGTTCTGGTACTGCTCAGCACGGATCCCCAAGCGGTGCATACCACTATCGATTTTAAGCCAAACCGTAACCGGTGTTTCAAGTGCTGCCTGCTCTAGAGCCTCGAGCTGCTCAATACAGTGAACGACCGTTTGAATGTTGTTAGTGACTAAGATCGGCAGGTCATTAGCCGAGTAGAAACCTTCTAATAATAAGATAGGTTTTACAATGCCAGCCGCTCGAAGTTGTAGAGCTTCTTCTATGCGGGCAACTCCAAAGGCATCGGCACCTTGAGCACTTTTCGCAATGTGGCGTAAACCATGTCCATAGCCATTCGCCTTTACCACGGCCATCACTTTGCTGTTTGGCGCGTGCTCTCGAACTTTCATCAAGTTGTACTGAAGTGCTGCTAGGTCAATACACGCCGTCGCTGCTTTCATATAACTCATATGACAGCCTTACTCATCATCAAACGCAGGACCTGCGTAATTATCAAAACGAGAAAACTGCCCTTGGAAAGTAAGCCTGACCGAACCAATCGGACCATTACGCTGTTTACCTATAATGATTTCTGCAATTCCTTTTAACGCACTGTCTGGGTGGTACACTTCATCACGATAGATGAACATGATCAAATCCGCATCTTGCTCGATTGCACCAGATTCACGCAAGTCAGAGTTAATGGGTCTTTTATCTGCCCTTTGCTCCAACGAGCGGTTAAGCTGAGACAGAGCAACAACAGGGACATTAAGCTCTTTGGCAAGCGCCTTAAGTGAGCGTGAAATTTCTGAAATTTCTAAGGTACGGTTATCTTGTAATCCGGGGACTCGCATCAACTGCAAATAGTCGACCATGATCATACTTAGACCACCGGCATCACGAGCAACACGACGAGCACGAGAACGTAATTCTGTAGGGGTAAGACCCGAGCTATCATCGATATACATATTCTTCTTTTGCATCAGAATACCCATCGTTGACGAAATTCGCGCCCAATCTTCATCGTCTAACTGACCCGTTCTTATTTTCGTTTGGTCAACTCGAGACAGCGAAGCCAACATACGCATCATCAGTTGTTCTGCTGGCATCTCTAGTGAGAAGATCAAAACGGGTTTGTCTTGGTCCATGGCGGCATTTTCACATAGGTTCATTGCGAAGGTTGTTTTACCCATTGATGGACGCGCTGCAACGATCACCAGATCGGAACCCTGTAAGCCTGCTGTCTTTTTATTGAGATCAGGAAAACCAGTATTAACACCTGTCACACCATCCTGTGGCGTTTTATACAGGGTTTCGATTCGCTCTAACGTTTTCTCCAAAATGTTATCAACGTTTTGCGGGCCTTCATTCTCTGTTGTTCGCTCTTCTGCAATAGCAAACACTTTACTTTCCGCCAAATCGAGAAGATCTTCAGAACTACGTCCTTGTGGGTCATAGCCTGCATCGGCAATCTCGTTGGCAACACTAATCAGACCACGAACCAACGCTCTTTCAGCAACAATATCGGCATAAGCATTAATATTTGCCGCACTCGGTGTGTTTTTTGCGAGGTCGGCGAGGTAGGCAAAACCACCTACATCATCAAGCTGTTCTCTTAGCTCTAGAAATTCAGACAATGTAATTAAGTCTAAAGGTTTGCTGTCTTCGAGAATACTCTTAGCGGCATCAAAGATCAGACGGTGAGGTCGACTGTAAAAGTCTTTACTCACTACGCGCTCAGCAACCGTATCCCAGCGTTCATTATCAAGGAGCAAGCCACCAATAACCGATTGCTCTGCTTCCAATGAATGAGGAGGGACTTTAATTGCGTCTACCTGTGAATCTCTGCTTTTTTGAATTCGGTTATCCGCCATGATTATACTCAATTACCACTTATGACCGGTCATTATACCCAATTTACTTCTACGCTAAAGAAAAGAAAGTGTGCGCTCGGCTTATGGATTGCGATTCAAAATTTGACCTGTCGCTGACCATCAGTGAATATGTGACTATTATAATCCATCGCCCGATTTTAAGACTTGAGGTTTTCGTGCCAAGACTCACATTACTCAGTTTAGCTCTGCTTTGTTCTCAGACGCTCCATGCTGAGGAGTTCAAGCCAGAAAAAGACAGTGATTCCAATGAGCTACCGTCACCTTTGAAAACTGAAGTCGAGTTTGGCTACCAGGCTCACTCGGGAAATACCGACTCTCAGTCACTCAATGCGCGAGTTGCTACCGAATACACCGCAGGTCGTCATCGTACTAATGGAGAATGGAAATACTACCAACTGTACAAAAATGGCAAAGAAGATAAAAACCAACAAAACTTCTTGTTGCAAAGTGACTATAAGTTAAGTCAACGAATATATTTATTCGGTAACTACAATGGGTTTAATTCTCTTTATAGCGCTTACTTCAGAGACCATACTATTTCTGGCGGTTTGGGTTACCAGCTGACTAATACCGACACCTTGTTGCTTGAGGTTGAGTTAGGTCCAGGTTATCGCTATCAAGAGCCCAATGTTGATGAAATTGGGGACAAAGATATTGTCTTTCCCAACATTGTAAAAGAAGCAATCATTCGTGGTAATGTGAGTGCGTCATGGAACCCACTTGATAATTTAAGTATTGGCGGGAAACTGACCACCACAGCCGGTCAAAGCAACACCAGAATCGATAGTGAAGTTAATGTCACCAATAACATTACTGATGCGATTGCACTCAAGCTGTCCTACAACAGCCAATTTCACGACCGAGTTCCCGGCAACCTTGCTAAACGAGATACAATCTTAACTGTTAATATCCTATTTGCCTTCTAACGACTAGCGCGAGTTCGCGTTTTAACTATTCACTTTTATTTGGGCATAAAAAAACACCAGCCAAAGCTGGTGTTTTCAAATTCGCTTGAAGTCTGAGATTACTCAGCAGCAACAACTTGTAGAGTTACTGTAGCGAAAACTTCAGAGTGAAGTTGAACGCTGATTTCGAACTCACCAGTGTTACGTAGAGCACCTTCAGGTAGACGAACTTCGCTCTTAGCTACTTCAACGCCAGCTGCAGTGATTGCATCTGCGATGTCGCGAGTACCGATAGAGCCAAATAGCTTACCTTCGTCACCAGCTTTAGAAGCGATAACAACTGCTTCAAGAGCGTTAACAGCTTCAGCGCGAGCTTCAGAAGCAGCTAGTTGCTCAGCAACTTTAGCTTCTAGTTCAGCACGACGAACTTCGAACATTTCAACGTTACCTTTAGTTGCCATAACAGCCTTACCTTGTGGGATAAGGAAGTTACGAGCGTAACCAGATTTAACGTTAACAGTATCGCCAAGACCACCTAGGTTACCGATTTTATCAAGTAGAATAACTTGCATTGTTTAATCCTCTTTCTTAATAAACGGTGCCGATTACTGATGCTTATCAGTGTAAGGCAGTAGAGCTAGGTAGCGTGAACGCTTGATAGCGCGAGCTAGCTGACGTTGGTACTTAGCACTTGTACCAGTGATACGGCTAGGTACGATTTTACCAGCTTCAGTGATGTAGTTTTTAAGAGTTGCTACGTCTTTGTAGTCAATCTCTTGTACGCCTTCTGCAGTAAAACGGCAGAATTTACGACGACGGAAGAAACGAGCCATGGGCTATCTCCTGATCTTAAAATTGAGTGATGTTGTCAGCATGCAATACCAATTTACCAACACCATTCCGGCCGGTTTGATAAGCGACAAAGCCACTTACCTTAATATTGCTGCCTTGTACTAAATGTCGAGTTAGAGCTTGTGACCTTTCACCACTAAAAACCACCGGCATACGACAATAAACTTGTCTCGGTAATTCAGCCTCGATAACAGTAGAACGATGTTCTAACCAAAATCTGCAGTGGGCGATGCCCGCTGGGCTGTGGCTTCGAACAGGCACATTAGCAATAACGCCGCTGAGCTCCATTCGATTGGTCATAAATTCTATTACTCAGCAGATGCTTCTGGCTTAGCTTCTGTACGCTCTTCGCGACGAGGAGCACGCTCTGCACGCTCTTCTTTTTGCTTAAGCATGATAGATTGCTCAGTGATCGCTGCTTTAGTACGCATAATCATGTTACGTAGAACTGCATCGTTGAAACGGAAAGCAGTTTCTAGCTCATCAATAGCTACTTGTGGAGCTTCAACGTTCATAAGAACGTAGTGAGCTTTGTGTAGCTTGTTGATTGGGTAAGCCATTTGACGACGACCCCAATCTTCTAGACGGTGGATAGTACCGCCAGCTTCAGTGATTGAACCAGTGTAACGCTCGATCATGCCAGCAACTTGCTCGCTTTGATCAGGGTGCACCATGAATACGATTTCGTAATGACGCATAGGTTGCTCCTTACGGATTATTAGCTTCCACAAATGGCTCGGTCATCCAGGGGAAGCAAGGAACTAATATAAAAGACCGAGAATTAAGGACCGCGAATGTTACCGAAAGAGCAGATAATAAGCAAGAGGTTTTAGTACATTGAATTCCTAGGCACGCAGTATCTGTTACCTAGACGTAAAAAACAGTGATTATTCATCAGCATATATTTTCACAGTGACCTCACCATTGATGTCCACGGAGGCACGATACATACCCGAACTGTTCATTGCGAAATGGATATCCCCTTTCGAGTCAACAGCGATCAATCCGCCCTCACCTCCCATCTGTTTCAATTCGCCTTGGATGATTGTTTCACAAGCTAAGTGAATATCTTCTTTGAGGTAACGCATACGCGCTGCAACATCACTAGCAACCACTTTACGCAGGAAGTACTCCCCCATCCCGGTTGTTGACACAGCCACATTGCCATTTTGTGCAAACGTTCCAGCGCCAATCACCGCCGTATCGCCGACTCGGCCATACTTCTTGTTGGTTACGCCCCCCGTACTGGTGGCCGCTGCCAAGTTACCTTGTTGATCAAGAGCAACCGCCCCGACCGTGCCATATTTTTTATCGTCTGGATATTTTGATTCCGACAGCGCAAACAACCCCCTTTCCTTCATGGATTGAAGCTGTTCATAGCGACGCTCTGTAAAGAAATAATCCTGCTCTGTATATGAGTAATCTCGTTCAAAGGCAAATTGTTCGGCACCTTCACCAATCAGTAATACATGATTACTGTCTCGCATTACATCGCGAGCGAGCTCAATAGGATTTCGTATATGGCGCACCCCCGCTACAGCACCAGCGTCCATCTCTCGACCGTGCATCACAGATGCATCCATCTCGACCATCTCTTGATGGGTGAGTACCGAACCTTTTCCTGCATTAAAATGTGGGCAATCTTCCATGACTTTCACGGCTGCTACAGCTGCGTCCAATGCGTCGCCACCTTGAGCCAAAATAGCAGCACCAGCTTGCACAGATTGGGTTAGCGCCATGAGAATGTTTTGCTTTAGTTGAGGCGACATCTGCGAAGGTAGTATCGTGCCGGCACCACCGTGAATCGCTATGGAAAAGGGTTGGGGCATAATGTGCTCCTTCAAATTAAATCGACGACCATCCAAGAGTAAAAGAAAAGACCGTCAACAAAAACAAAAAAACCTCCGCGTTGGGAGGTTTTTTCTCGTTGAGAGGCTTAGTGAGAGCCACAACCACCGCCGCCGCAGCAGCCGTCTTTTTTCTCTTCAGCGTGATCTTCGCCACCACAACAACCACCTTCATGATCGTGGTCATGGTCATGTCCACAACCACCTTCTTGGTGAATGTGGCCGTGTTCTACTTCTTCTGCCGTCGCTTCACGCATAGCAACAACTTCAACGACAAACGTCAATGTTTGACCAGCAAGCATGTGATTGCCGTCTACGACGACTTCGTCGCCGTCAACTTCTGTTACTTCAACAGGGATTGGACCTTGATCGGTATCCGCTAAAAAACGCATACCTACTTCGATAGTATCAACGCCTTGGAATACATCAGCAGGTACGCGCTGTACTAGAGCATCATTGTGCTCACCATACGCTTCCTCTGGAGTGACTGTCGCAGAGAACTTATCACCCACTTCTTTGCCTTCAAGCTGCTTTTCAAGACCAGTGATCAAGTTATTGTGGCCATGTAGATAATCTAAAGGCGCATCAACCGTTGATTGATCAACAACAACGTCATCTTCAGTTTTTACTTGATACGCTAAGCTAACAACAGCGTTTTTAGTAATTTTCATGTGTACTCCAGGGAACAGGTTTTAAAAGCAGAGCTTTTAAATCAAAAAAAAGAAACACTCAATATCGAATGCGTGGCAACATTATGGGGATCAAATTCTGAAACTCAATCATTCTGGCTTAAAAATGCCGATTAATTTTTCATCACTATGCTCACCTTGCTCAACCGATTGAGGCGTTCTCTGTTCTTGATATTCACATTCAACGCACTCTACCCATTCCACATTATTTTCAATCCACCAGCGTAACGCATCCTGTGCACTGCATTTAGGGCAGGTTGCGCCTGCAATAAATCGTTTTTTCATTTTGGTCATTTTTATTATCTCAAAGGTGGGTTAGTCCCAAAAGTTTCTTGATTGTCGGTCGTTTTCCATCTCGCGGCCAAAGATCTCTTCAAGCTCTTTGCGAGCCTCTTTGGATCGCTGCGCCAACTCTTTATCTTCACTGTGTTGCGGAAGCAATTCTTTGAGCATCGCATTATCCAGTTTTCGAAAATGCGCTTCCGCTCGTTTGGCTTCATAAGGGTGAAAGCCTAACTCAACCAGGGTTTGTCGACCTAGATCGAGCGCGCCATGAAAGGTCTCTCTAGAATAGTTTTCCACGCCATGGTTCATTAACTGATAGGCTTCAACACGACTTCGAGCTCGCGCCAACAATTTCAAATTGGGGAAGTGCTTATGGCAGATATCGACAATATTCATGATCTCATCCGGTGAGTCGGTACACAGCACCATGGCTTCGGCTTTGTCTGCGCCAGCCGCCCTTAACAAATCAAGTTGAGTAGCATCACCGTAAAACACTTTATAACCATATTTTCTTAACAGATGTATTTGGCTGGCATCACTTTCCAAGACAGTAATTCTTACGCGGTTGGCGTACATCAGCCTGCCAACAATTTGCCCAAAGCGACCAAAACCAGCAATGATGACACGCGGACTACGATCCATCACCTCACTGGCGATCACTTCCTCTTCACCTTGATTGAGCAATTTTTCAAACCATTTTTTCTGAGCCATCAGGAGCAATGGTGTGGTCACCATTGAAAGACTCACGACCACCAGCAAAAACGCCGATTCATCAACCGACAACAGACCTTGCGCGCTGGCCGCTGTGAAAATAACAAACGCAAACTCACCGCCCTGACTTAGGATTGCTGCCATTTTACTGCGCGCTTTTGGCCGGATACCGAATACCCTCGCCAATAAATAGAGCAACATCCCTTTCAACAGGACCAGTGAGACTACTGCGAGTATCACCTTCACCGGGTCAACCCAGAGCAAGCCAAGGTTTACAGCCATACCCACCGCAATAAAGAACAGCCCCAGTAATAGCCCTTTAAATGGTTCGATGGCGATCTCTAGCTCGTGTCGGTACTCGCTTTCCGCAAGCAATACTCCAGCAAGGAAAGTACCAAGTGCCATTGAAAGACCGAGCTTTTGCATAAATGTCGCGATTCCAATGACCAGAAGCAGCGCCGCGACCGTAAAGAGTTCACGTACCCCGCTCATCACCACGTATCGAAACAGAGGTCGAATGAGGAAGTGCCCCCCCACTAACAACGCCGTGACTCCTGCAATCATCCATAATCCATCCATCCAGTTGCCACTGGTATTCCCTGCAAGTAGGGGAAGCAGCGCCAACATTGGGATGACCGCGATGTCTTGAAATAGCAAAACGGCAAAACCGGACTGCCCTGTTTCACCGCCGGCAAGGCCTTGCTCTTCAATAACGCGAAGTGCGATTGCGGTTGACGATAAAGCGAGCCCCATACCGATCACCAAGCTGGTTTGCCAAGTTAAGCCAAACAAAGAACTGATCACCGCCAGAACCAGGGTTGTTACCAGTACCTGAGCACCACCGAGTCCTAAAATAGGAATACGCATTTGCCAAAGTTTTTTAGGGTTTAGCTCTAAACCAATCAGAAACAGCAGCAGCACAACGCCAAATTCAGCGAAGTGTAAGATCTCGGTAACATCGCTGATTAAACCCAGTCCCCATGGGCCGATGGCAACACCTGCCAACAAATAACCCAGTACAGAACCCAGCCCCAAACGCTGAGCAATAGGTACCGCGACCACAGCGGCAGAAAGGAAAATCACGCCACTTTGTAGAAAATCACCTGTCATTGCCATCAGTACTCTCCTGTAAATCAGCATGCATTAATGGTGCTCTTAACCATTCAATGTACGCTTTGGCATGTTGCAAACGCTCAACATCATCAACCTTCCTTGACCAGTAGAGAACTAAAGGCTCTAGCCAGAGCATCTTACATAGCGACGCGGATAGCTCAAAAGGTTGTAGGATTTGCTCCAGTGGATATTTGTTGTATCCCGACGGGCTAAATGCGGATTTTTTTCCTCCAGTAGTAATCACGCTGCGCCAATACTTACCTTCTAATGCACATTCATCGCCAAACGCAAAACCTTTGCTCAAGACTCGGTCAATCCACTCTTTAAGCAAAGAAGGACAGGAATACATATATAGAGGATGTTGAAAAACGATGACATCGTGATCCGTTAATAATTGATGCTCTGCTTTCACATCAATGAAAAAATCCGGATAGATTCCATATAAGTCACGAACCGTGACATTTTCAAGGGATCGGATTTGCTCCAGCATCACGCTGTTAGCAACAGAGTTTTGCGGTTCTGGGTGCGCATAGATCACCAAAACCTTCGGGGGAGTATGAATACGTGGCGTCATTGCAGCCATTCCTAAAACGTTCCTTGTTACAACCTAGCAAGCGGGCTCAATAGAATAAAACTATCGTGTAATTGTTATCAATTTGTTCCATCATAACGCAAATCTGATAATGATCGACATTTATCCTCTTTGCCCCTAGTATTCCTACGTCCCCTATAACCAAATAGTAATTTCACCTATGATCACCTTTTCTGACATTCAACTGTTAAGAGGCGGAAAACCGCTCTTAGACCAGGCATCTGCAACCATCCACCCTGGCGATAAAGTCGGTTTAGTCGGCAAAAATGGCTGTGGAAAGTCGACGTTGTTTGCCTTGCTCAAAGATGAACTGTCCATTGATGCTGGCTCTTTTAGCCAACCATCTCATTGGGAATTGGCATGGGTGGCTCAAGAAACACCAGCGCTTGAGCGCAGTGCTATTGAGTATGTGATTGATGGTGATAGGGAATTCCGTAACCTAGAGCAACAATTGGCCAAAGCTGAGCAGCAAGACAACGGCACCCTTGTGGCCGAATTACACGGCAAAATTGAAACAATCGGCGGCTACAGTATTCGCGCCCGCGCAGCTGAACTATTAAATGGTCTGGGCTTTAGCCAGCCTCAGATGACATGGAACCTAACGCAGTTTTCCGGTGGCTGGCGTATGCGCCTTAACTTAGCGCAAGCCCTATTGTGTCGCTCAGATTTATTGCTGCTTGATGAACCGACCAACCACTTGGATTTGGATGCTGTCATGTGGCTAGAGCGTTGGCTGCAAAACTACCCTGGGACGCTCATCTTGATTTCGCACGATAGAGATTTTCTCGACCCTATTGTCGGGCGAATTATCCACATTGAGAATCAACAAATGAATGAGTACACTGGTAACTACTCTTCTTTTGAAACCCAACGTGCACAAAAACTTATTTTGCAGCAAGCGATGTATGCCAAGCAGCAAAAGCAAATGTCGCATATGCAAAGTTACATAGATCGCTTTCGCTATAAAGCATCAAAAGCCAGACAAGCACAAAGCCGAATCAAAGCACTAGAGCGCATGGAAAAAGTTCTTCCAGCTCAATTTGATAACCCATTTAGCTTTGAATTTAGAGAACCCGAAGCTCTGCCTAATCCTATTCTAATGATGGATAATGTCGCTGCTGGCTATGGTGATAACCTTATTCTCAACAAAATTCGTTTAAATCTAGTGCCTGGTAGTCGTATTGGCCTACTTGGCCGCAATGGCGCGGGTAAATCGACACTAATCAAATTACTGTCGGGCGAGTTACCCGCTCAAGCCGGTGAGCTCACCTATTCACAAGGCGTCAAAATTGGTTACTTCGCTCAGCACCAGCTCGAAACCCTGCATCCTGAAGAAACACCACTGCAACACATGATGCAGATCGCGCCGAATCATACCGAACAACAACTGCGAGATTATCTAGGCAGCTTTGGGTTTCAAGGCGAAAAAGCACTTGAGTCGGTTGCCCCCTTTTCTGGTGGTGAAAAGGCTCGTTTAGTTTTGGCTCTGACTGTTTGGCAAAAGCCAAACCTATTACTACTCGATGAGCCGACCAACCACTTAGACCTAGATATGCGCCAAGCGCTTACCTTAGCCTTGCAAACCTTTGAGGGGGCAATGGTTATTGTCAGTCACGACCGTTATCTGTTACGTGCAACGACCGATGATCTGTATTTAGTTCATGATCAGCAAGTCATCCCTTTTGATGGCGATCTTAATGATTACTATAAATGGCTGACAGATCATCAGAAAAATCTAAGAAAAGAAGCGCAAGGTGAATCAGGTAACAAAGACAGTAGTAACAGTGCGGCTGCTAAAAAAGAGCAGAAGCGCCGTGAAGCCGAGTTTAGAAAATTGACTGCACCAATTCGCAAAACACTGACAAAGCTTGAAGGCAAAATGGATAAATTGACGGCCCTCTTGGCACAGGCAGAAGAACAACTTTCTGATACTTCCCTTTATGATGGCGAGAATAAAGCTAAACTTAATCAAGTACTAGCGCAGCAAGCTGCGAGCAAATCTGAACTTGAAGAGGTTGAAATGGAGTGGATGGGCCAACAGGAGCAGCTTGAGCAAATGGAACAGGAATTAAATCAATCATGACAAGTCCGCGCACCGATATCGCATTAACACTAGAACGCTTATGGCAATTTAGTTTGCAATATTACTCGGTGCGCGAAGTCAAAGAGGCTTGCCTGAGTTTGCAAAACCACTTCCATGGTAACGTCAATTTGCTACTCACTCTTAAATTTCTCGATGAGCAGCAAGCCAGTTTTCACAATGAAGATTGGCACAAAATTCAAGATTGTTTGGGACGCTCAGAGCAACTACTGCACCAATTTAGAGAATTAAGACGACAACTCAAACCTAACGTGCCCGATACTCTTTATCGTCAATCATTGGAGTTTGAGTTGAGTCTTGAAAAGCAGCAGCAGTCCGACTTGGTGAGTTGCATCAATTCGCTACAGCTGGAAGATAATACTGACGACCCGCTTTGCCTGCGTTACTGCCGCCAACTCGGAGCTGAGCACTTGGGTAGAGTGTTTACCAGCCTGTCCTCTCCGATGCGCACGAGCACTAGCACTAGCACTAGCACTAGCACTAGCACTAGCACTACCAAATAAAGACCACACAAGACGCCGTCAATGCCCCCATCGAAGAGTTAAACACTTTCCATGATCTGGGAGTCGATAACCAGCGGCGAATAAGAGTACCAAAACCCACCCAAAGCGACGACGTTTGTATTTGAATCAAAAGGAACACCACACAGATCGCGACAATTGACACACCATATCCACTTCCCTGTGCGGCAAAAGAACTGACCGCCGTTACAGACATCATCCACGCTTTGGGGTTAAGAAACTGAAACATCATCGCTTCAAAGCAGGTCATGGGTTTAGCAACCTCTTCCTCAAGGTTGACACTCAATCCAGCACGGACAATACGCCAGGCTAGATACAGCAAATAGGCACTGCCCGCCCATTTGAGAATCTCCTGCATCAGTGGGTACGTGTGAAACACCACCCCAAGCCCAACACCATTAAGGACAATTAGACTGATGAGCCCTAGGCCAATACCAAGAAAGTGAGGAATAGAGCGACGATAGCCGAAATTAGCACCAGACGACGTTAACATGACATTGTTTGGACCGGGTGTACCGGTCATCACCAACGCAAAAATGGCGACCGACACAAAAAAAGACCACTCCATGACTCACTTCCTTCTATTTATTGAATTGTACCGATACAATTGACACTGTCACACTTGATATTTGGTCACTTGTTATTCAAAATAACCATATCAATGGATTCATTGCGACGCAAAAGGTTTATTGTCACCATGACAATCGAGACAATCATTATACACAAATCGGATCCCACTCCGATCTACAAACAGATCGCAAAACAGATCTGCGATCTTATCGAGCAAGGTGTGCTTGTGGCGAACCAGAAGCTACCGACACATCGCTGGTTGGCGGACAAGCTCGATGTGACCGTAGGCACCATCACTCGTTCATACGCTGAAGTTGAGCGAAAAGGCTTTGTCGAAGCTCGAGTGGGGGCGGGAACTTATGTCACCGACACACAAAAAGACAGCTGGGTCTTCGAAGCTGAAGTCACTGACAACAATGAGTGCAATTTTGGCTACAATATTCCACCGACTCTAGACCGTAGCCCGTTCTTAGAAAAAGCAATGACACAACTCATGAGCCGCCCTCAACAGCTCAATCAGCTGATGCTTTATCAAAAGCCCGCTGGGATTGATGCCCACAGAGAACGCGTAACTCGTTGGTTGAAAAATAAAGGATTTAACGTGGATGCGCAGCGAATGCTGTTTAGTTCAGGTGCACAGCATGGTCTACAGATTGTCTTAGATACGTTTGCACGCGCTGGAGACACATTACTGGTTGAGAAACTAACCTACCCTGGTGTGATAAGTCTTGCCAAACAAAAGCAACTGACCTTGAAAAGCGTCGATATGGATGAGCAAGGGATTGTTCCTGATGCTTTGGAAGCCGCCTGTCGTCAGTATCAGACTCGCTTTATTTATCTCACTCCCACCTTACAGAATCCAACCACCGCGATTATGTCACTTGAACGTCGCCGAGCCATTCTGAAGATCTGTAAAAAGCACGATATCTATGTGATCGAAGATGATGTCAATGGAGTATTAGCTGAGAATGCCCCGCCAGCACTGATAAATTTGGACAGCGAGCGAGTGATACACCTTGGTGCCTTTTCCAAATATTTAGCACCCGGGTTAAGGGTGGGATATTTGTACGCGCCCCAGGCACTATACCCGAGGTTAGTCATGACGCTGCAAAACCACAGTTGGATGATTAGCCCTTTGCTTACAGCGCTCGCGTGCGAGCTATTACATAATGGTGATGCCGAACGATGCCTTGCGACCATTAGACTAGAGATGGCCCGTCGTCTAAACGCAACTCTTAGCGAACTCGGTGCTTTGGACATAAACCATCAACCGGGCTGCTTCCATGTCTGGTTGAGGCTACCTGAGCACTGGCGACTCAGTGATTTTGTCGCGGCAGCGCAGGCGCAAAATATCATTGTAAAATCTGCTGAGTTGTTTACTCCGCCAGGCGGGCACGTTGTCCCTGCCGTTAGGCTCTCTTTAAGCTCACCGAGCTCGATAGCGCAATTAGAGCGCGGGGTCCGAACATTGAACCAGCTGATAATCTCTAATCCGGTGGACGAGTTTACGTTATGAAGTCACAAAATATTGACGCAGGGCTACATCAACGCTTTATCGCAGCGACTGGGCTAGGCAACGCTCACGTGCAGACCCTAGTACCGCGCTTTATTCGTAAGCAAGCATTATTTGATCCTGTTTGGGAAACCCTAGAGACACCAGATGGTGATTTTCTTGAGCTGGCATGGAGTGAAGATCCAATAAGTGCCAGCACTAATGCTCATGATGCACGGCCGATTTTCATTCTCTTTCATGGATTGGAAGGCTCGTTTGAGAGTCCCTACGCCAATGGCTTGATGCATTCCTTTGCTCGACAGGGTTGGTTATCGGTAGTAATGCACTTTCGAGGCTGCGGCCCAACTCCCAACAGGTTGGCTCGAGCTTACCATTCTGGTGAAATCTACGATGCAAGACAGTTTCTTGAACTGACCAACCAGCGATTTCCCAATCGACCCAAAATCGCCGTTGGGATCTCCCTTGGTGGCAACATGCTCACCAACTATCTCGCCCATTTCCAGGATCAGGCCCTGCTAGATGCCGCCACCATTGTGTCTGCACCGCTCGACCTTAGCGCTTGCGCTCATCGCATTGAGGTGGGGTTTTCTAAGGTCTATCGTCGCTACTTACTGTCTTCGATGAAAAAGAACGCCCTCAACAAGATACACCTGCTCGAGCAAAGCCTTGGGCTCACTACGCAGCACGTTAAAACCATTCAACGCTTATACCAATTTGACGACATTATCACCGCCCCTTTGCATGGTTTTAAAGACGCCAATGACTACTATCAACAATGTTCTGGTTTACAAAAGCTCAACCGCATTACCATTCCGACACAGTTCATCCACGCCAAAGATGACCCTTTTATGACTCATGCCGTCATTCCAAAGTTTAAACTCAATAACAACCTCAAATACCAACTGTTTAATAACGGTGGCCATGTCGGTTTTATCAGTGGCAGTTGGCGACAACCACAATTCTGGCTAGAACAGGCATTGCCGAGTTACTATAGTCACTTTAATGATCACAAAATGGAGAAGTATTTATGATCATTCCCTGGCAGCAAATCGCCGAAGAGACACTTGAAAACCTCATTAAAGAATTCGTATTGAGGGAAGGGACAGACTACGGCGAGTCAGAATTGTCGCTGAGCGAAAAAGTCGACCAAGTACGCCATCAACTCAGATCTGGTGACGCTGTGATCGTATTCTCAGAACTTCATGAAACGGTCGACATACAGCTAAGACGTCAGCTTTAAGTGAACTGAGACATTCGTTCATAATCTAATAGAGTATATAGTAGACCTCTTGGGTCTCAATAATGTCTGAGCCAGAGATGAGTTTCAGACGAACAACAATAAAGACAGGGTTAGTCATGTCAGCAAAGCACCCCATTATTGCCGTTACAGGTTCTTCAGGCGCTGGTACCTCCACCACCTCAGAAGTGTTTCGCAAAATGTTTAATATGGAAAATATTCGCGCCGCATTTGTCGAAGGGGATAGTTTCCATCGCTTTACTCGCCCAGAAATGGACATCGAGATACGTCGCGCAAAAGAACAAGGCAAACACATCAGCTACTTTGGGCCGCAAGCTAACGACTTTCCTGCGCTTGAAAACTTCTTTCGTACTTACGGCGTAGATGGCACAGGGCAAGTTCGTCGCTACCTTCACACGTTTGACGAAGCGGTGCCTTACAATCAAATGCCGGGAACCTTTACTCCATGGCAAGAGCTTCCTAAAGACTCCGATGTACTATTCTACGAAGGGCTGCACGGTGGTGTGGTCAACAATGATATCAATGCCGCTCAACATGTTGACCTGCTGATAGGCTTGGTCCCTATTGTAAACTTAGAGTGGATCCAAAAATTTGTGCGTGATACCCGAGACCGGGGTCATTCCAGAGAAGCGGTCATGGATTCCATCGTTCGCTCTATGGATGATTATCTCAACTTCATCACTCCGCAGTTCTCGCGCACCCACATCAACTTTCAGCGCGTGCCGACCGTCGACACTTCAAATCCGTTAAACGCAAAAGGTATCCCAAGCTTAGACGAGAGTTTCGTCGTGATCCGTTTGCGCGGGATCAAAAATGTCGATTTCCCATACCTATTAGCCATGATTGATGGTTCATTTATGTCCCGCCATAACACCCTTGTAGTGCCTGGAGGAAAGATGAGCTTTGCTATGGAACTCATCGTTCGTCCAATACTGCAACAGCTGATCGAAACGGGCAAAATCGGATAAAGCTGACACGGTTTTTTTATACCGTGATCATGAGCACAATTCTCGATGGAAAATTGGTCAGTTGGTACGATTTAAATCAAGAAAAATACCGCAAAAAGCGATACTATCCCTATGTAATAGACGATCGCTGCGTGAGTTATTAGAAGAACGCTTGCAGCATCTTCAAAGTGCTTTTATGCTAGTAAGTCATAACTCATGAACTTGCTATATGGAAAGCAGCAAGCATACCCTGCAGAGGAAGTAAGAAATATGGTTCTAGGTAAACCTCAAACCGACCCAACGTTAGAGTGGTTTCTTTCACATTGTCATATTCATAAGTACCCTTCAAAGAGCACGCTGATTCATGCGGGCGAAAAAGCGGAAACGCTTTACTACATCGTTAAAGGCTCTGTTGCAGTGCTAATTAAAGATGAAGAAGGCAAAGAAATGATTTTGTCTTACCTTAACCAAGGTGACTTCATTGGTGAATTAGGCCTGTTTGAAGAAGACCAAGAGCGTACAGCATGGGTACGAGCAAAATCACCTTGTGAAGTGGCTGAAATTTCATTTAAGAAATTCCGTCAACTTATCCAAGTTAACCCAGACATCCTAATGCGCCTTTCTGCGCAAATGGCAAGCCGTCTGCAAGTGACTAGCCAAAAAGTGGGTGACTTAGCCTTCCTAGACGTAACTGGTCGTATTGCACAAACGCTACTAAACTTGGCGAAGCAACCTGATGCGATGACTCACCCAGATGGAATGCAAATCAAAATCACTCGTCAAGAAATTGGTCAAATCGTGGGTTGTTCACGTGAAACTGTAGGCCGAATCTTGAAGATGCTTGAAGAGCAAAACTTGATATCAGCTCACGGTAAAACCATCGTTGTATACGGTACTCGTTAACCAATAACGTGTAATCAAACTAAAAAGCCACCAGCATAACTGCTTGGTGGCTTTTTTCTTTTCTCTGTACCGCCCTGAAATGTGCGTTCACATTGAGGAGGAATTATGATCGCCTAGTTAGTACTTTCAAAGATCTTGTCGGCGGATGCTGCGACAAAGCCTTGATACAATCCACCATTGGCGAGCGGATAGCGCTTAGCAAACTCATAAAACCCCCCTGGGATCTCAGCACGTCTATCACTAAAGTCCACCATGACCTTGTCGGCCATTGTCGAAGATTGCTCTAGTAATACATCCGGCGAGCCTTTTACTTCGCCTCCGGACTCATTAATCACAAAGCCAGAGTCACGTAATTTATTGTTGACGTCGACAACATCAGTGAAATGATTTAACTGGTTCACACTGACCGTAAAGTGGTTAGCGCCATAACCGTGCGCCGCAAGCCATGCCGCGTATTCACTCTCTTTCGCGAGCGTTAAGTAGTCTTCATGGCTGATTTGCCAAGGGCGGCCACGATAAAGAAACTCACCTTTATTTAAAGCCTGCTTATCAACCTGTGCCACCAGTTTTTCAACAATCTCTTGCAGCTTCGCTGAACACAACTCAATTCTAAGTTCACTGATAAATACCTTTGGCATTTTTTCATTGGCATGTTGCAGATGAATCGCGACCAACTTTTTGGCCTCAAACACGTAATCACCACATACCTGATAGCCAAGGTCGAGAAATGGTTTAGCCAGAGTCTCAATACCGACAGGACTCAGGTTAAACGTGCGCAGCGCAATATGGTCGTTAATCAGTTCATCACCCTCTTTCAACAAGCGGTGCACTTTATCTGCTGACGGACACAACCTCACCGTATAATCTTGCCATAAAGAGGCAAATAAGCTTTCCAATGTCATAACTCTTCCTTTTATTGTCTGCGTTTTTATAGCGATAGACCTGGGCTCAACGTTTCCGGCAAAAGGGTTTCTTTTCCTTCCATTGACGCCATCGGGTAAGCACAATAATCTGCAGCATAAAATGCACTTGGCCTTAAGTTGCCAGATGCACCAGGACCACCAAATGGGGCATCACCACTGGCTCCAGTGAGCTGTCGATTACGATTGACAATGCCAGCACGAATATGATCAACAAAGTACTGCCACTCTTCATCACTATTTGATATCAATCCAGCAGACAAGCCAAAACGTGTGTCATTTGCGAGCTCTACCGCTTGTTCTAGACTTTGGTAACGTACTAATTGCAGCAGTGGACCAAAATATTCTTCATCTGGTAACTGATCTATCGCTGTGACATCAATCAGGCCTGGTGTGACAAACGCAGCCTTACCTCGTTTGGCTAAAACTAGGCTTTCCCCCCCCAGTTGCTGTAAATTGGCCTGAGCATCCAGAATATGCTTGGCGGCGGCTTCTGAGATCTGTGGCCCCATAAACGGTGCCGGCTCCGCAAATGGCTGGTCAACGCGAATTTTGGCAATGGCTGCGACCAGTTTTTCAATCAGTTGATCGCCTTGCTCATTGGCTGGAACATACAAGCGACGAGCACAAGTGCAGCGCTGCCCGGCACTGATGTAAGCTGACTGAAGAATGGTGTACACCGCAGCATCGACATCACCATAGTCTGAAGAGATCACCATTGGGTTGTTACCACCCATTTCTAGGGCGAGCATTTTTCCAGGCTGACCGGCAAATTGTTTATGCAAAATATGGCCTGTATTGGCACTACCAGTAAAGAGCACCCCATCAATACCTTTCGCATCCGCCAAGGCGATGCCTGTCTCTTTCGCCCCCTGGACAAGGTTAATCACCCCGGCAGGCAAACCTGCTTGCTCCCATAGCTTCATTGCGAGTTCACCGACCAAAGGCGTCTGTTCAGAGGGTTTAAAAACCACGGTATTGCCTGCGAGTAAAGCGGGGACAATGTGGCCATTAGGCAGGTGGCCTGGGAAGTTATAAGGGCCAAATACCGCCATCACACCCAATGGCTTGTGGCGAAGAACAATCTGATTGCCTGCCGCTTCACGTTGCGACTCTCCGGTTCTTTGGTGATAGGCACGGATCGAAATCGCAATTTTACCCGCCATTGCAGCCGCTTCCGTTCTGGTTTCCCATAGTGGCTTACCGGTTTCTTTAGCGATGGCTACCGCTATCTCTTCACTGTGCTCTTTCACTTGCTCCGCAAAGCGCAGCACCACGGCCTCTCGCTCTGCAAAAGGCAGTGACTTCCAGCTCAGTAAGGATTGCCTCGCAGCAACAACCGCATCTTCGACCTGCTCGTTTGTCGCTGACTTTCCTTGCCAGACAATTTCATTGTTGTACGGTGACAGAGAGTGAAATTCTTCACCAGAACCAGCGAGCCATTGCCCTGCAATCCACTGAGTCATATAAAATTCCTTAATGCTAGAAAAACGGGACAAAGACTCTAAAGTCGCCATTGTCCATGGTGTTCAATCGGAGTGTTTAACAGGCTCTACGCCCTGTGTACTTACTGCGATAACATACGTACAAAGTCGCCTTGAGATAGGTTAAGCGCGGTGGCCACTTCTTGAGAAATCAACACACTACCACTCTCAGCATCAAAGGCGGCTTTGACGGCTGCAGCTCGAAAATCTTCAAATGAGGTGTTCGACATCAGGTAGTGCTGAGAGCTAGAGTGTTCAGAAATCACCACTTGCGCTCTAAACGAGTCACGCACGGCTTGAATGTTGCGCAAATCACACTCCACTGTCGGCCCCGCATCAAAAATGTCGACGTAATTGCGGCAAGTAAAGCCTTCATTTTCTAAAAGCTTTAATGCTGGGCGTGTATTGTCGTGAACTTGACCTATCACCGCCTGCGCTTCCTCGCTCAGCAAGTTGACGTAAATCGGCAGCTTGGGCATAAGGTCGGCGATAAAGCCTTTTTTCCCAATCCCCGTTAGATAGTCCGCCATGGTAAAGTCGATGGAAAAAAAGTGCTCTTGTAACCACTTCCAAAACGGTGAGTTACCTTCGTGATCCGATACACCGCGCATCTCGGCAAAAATCGTTTTCGAAAAGCGTTCAGGGTGCTCAGCCATCATAAGAAAACGACACTTAGACATTAATCGGCCGTTCAGTCCCTGACGAAAGTCAGAACGCAAGAACAAGGTGCAAATTTCACTACACCCTGTGTAGTTGTTTCCAAAGGTCAGTAGCTTAACGACATTGTTCACGTTCAGCTTTGGTGATGAGTGAACCACAGTACTGATGTGGTAAGAGTAAAACGGCACATCCCAACCAATAGACGCTTCAATCCCGGTTGTGCCCGCAACTTCTCCCGACTCAGAGTCAACACCAACCATCAGGTAGCCTTCGTCACCGGGTTCGGTTACGTCCGCTTTTGCAAAACTGTATTCTGAATGAGTAATTCGATTAGTCAGCAGCTCTTGATTAACGGGCAGTGACGTGAATCCATGACCTGACTCTACTGCACAGGTATGCAGAGCGTCATAATCTGACATCTTAATAGGACGTACAACAAGCATCAAAAATCCCTCCAGATGCAAACATCGCCTCACCCAATGGTGGGAGAGGCGTTTTAATTATTTATTTAAACCAGCGTAGCAATGGCTTTATCAAGTTTAGCCAACCCTTCTTCGACTTCTTGTTTACTGATCACCAGTGAAGGAGTAAAACGCACCACGTTAGTGCCTGCGACCAAAACCATCAGGCCTTGTTTACCCGCAGCAACCAACACATCTCGTGCCCGCCCTTGCCACTGCTCATTTAACGCAGCACCTAACAGCAGACCTTTACCTCGCACTTCACTAAAGATGCTGTACTTGTCGTTAATTTTTTGTAGGCCGTCTCTAAACCATACTTCACGCTCTGCAACGCCGGCCAGAGTCTCTGGTTTAGAGACTTCATTAACAACCGCTTCCGCCACCGCGCACGCCAATGGATTTCCGCCGTATGTTGAGCCATGCGTTCCCACTTTCATATGCTGTGCTAACGCTTTGGTTGTGAGCATAGCGCCAATTGGAAAACCACCGCCCAATGATTTTGCGGTACTGAGAATATCAGGCGTGACACCCAACCCTTGGTACGCATAAAACTGACCAGTGCGGCCATTACCCGTTTGAACTTCATCAAAAATCAATAACGCGTTGTATTTATCACACAGCTCACGCACTGCTTGAACAAACTCAGGCTCAGGCGAAATAATGCCACCTTCGCCTTGTAAAGGCTCCATCATAATCGCACAGGTTTTCTCTGACATTTGAGCTTCAAGCGCGGCGATATCGTTGTAAGGAATATGAGAAACATCACCAGGCTTCGGACCAAAGCCGTCAGAATACGCGGCTTGACCACCAACAGTAACGGTAAAGAAAGTGCGTCCGTGAAAGCCCTGATTGAATGCGATGATTTCGGATTTTTCAGGACCGTATTGATCCGTAGCCCAGCGACGTGCTAGCTTCAATGCGGCTTCGTTTGCTTCGGCGCCAGAATTAGCAAAAAACACTCGCTCTGCAAAACTGATTTCCGTTAATTTCTTCGCCAGACGCAGTGCTGGCTCATTAGTCATAACATTACTCAAATGCCATAACTTATTGGCTTGCTCTGTTACCGCCTTAACCATCACAGGGTGGCAGTGGCCCAAACAGCTCACGGCAATACCACCTGCAAAATCGATATACTCGTTATCTTGCTGATCCCATACTCTCGCACCCTGTCCCTTTACAGGGATCATTTCCATAGGGTTATAGCAAGGCACCATAACCTCATCAAACAATTCACGAGATACTTTGTTTTCCACTGTCATAACACATTCCTTTTGGTTACTGCATGTGAGCAGATCAGCCTCATACTCTATTTACAAATACACTCATACACTCGAAGCCTAGATGACCCATTCAAGCAATGAAGGAAGAAAAAATTTTGTATTGCATTTCCACCGATGCAGCATTGTATTTACAATTATTTAACCAATTCAATAGTGAATTGTTCTTTTCACACTGCCAAATTGACCATTTTCAAGCAGAGCAATGCGTATTTATGCAATAAAAACGCGTATATATGAAGTGATTTTTGAAATTTTTGAATAGATGCTTGGCTATAAAGAAGGTTAAGGCAGAGGATATCAGTAGAACTGAATATAATTTCAGTTCCATAAGAGATGCTTATGACTCATAAGTATGATGCAAACAGTGATCTTGATCGGCTACCTGGCGCGTAGAAAATTGCTCAAAAGCTCATGCCCTTGCTCGGTCTTGATAGATTCAGGGTGAAACTGCACCGCATGAATATTGAGTTCTCGATGCTGAAAACCCATGATTTCATCCATATCACCATTGTCAAATTCTGTCCATGCCGTGACCTCAAAGCACTCTGGCAGCGTATCTTGTTTAACAATTAATGAGTGGTAACGTGTGACCGTTAAGGGGTTATTAAGATCGCGAAAGACACTTTTCCCAGTATGTCGAATTGGCGAGGTTTTCCCGTGCATCACTTGTCTAGCACGTACGACGTCCCCACCGAAGACCTGTGCTATCGCCTGATGACCTAAACAAACACCAAACAGTGGCAGTTTACCCGCAAAGTGTTTAATCGCCTCTAAGGAGATACCAGCTTCATTCGGTGTACAAGGTCCTGGAGAAATAACCAGGTGGGATGGATTGAGTGCGTCAATGCCTGCAAGATCAATTTCATCGTTGCGCACGACCTTTACCTCAGCACCCAACTCACAAAAATACTGATAGAGGTTATACGTAAAAGAGTCGTAGTTATCGATAATGAGCAACATGATGGTAAAACTGCGTTAGGAATTCAGGCGGTATTTTGCAATACCGAGCAATAAAGGCAAGAAAAAAAACAGATTGCGTCACTGCGCGAGTCACTCCCCAAAAACGCAAAAGCCCCCAAGCAATGCTTGAGGGCTCAAATATCGGTTTTTAAACTATGGGCGAGTTACGAAGCCTACTGCTTTGTATGCCTGTTCTAAGGTTATCGCCGCTCGCTCCGACGCTTTATTTGCACCTTGGCACATA
Source organism: Vibrio gelatinilyticus (assembly GCF_022836845.1). GTDB lineage: Bacteria > Pseudomonadota > Gammaproteobacteria > Enterobacterales > Vibrionaceae > Vibrio > Vibrio gelatinilyticus. Next base: position 14,205 of record NZ_JAJNNZ010000023.1, on the reverse strand, counting down.
ACGTCATCCATATAAGCACGATCAGCGCGAATGCGATGGTATTCAGCTTGAATTGGCTCTAGCATGGCCACCAAAGCTTCACCCACGTCTTTCTTGAATGGTCCGTACATTTCAACGCCTGCGTATTGCGCTTCAATCTCTTCGAACGTTTTACCCGTCGCTGCAGAATAAAGGCCCATCAGGTTAGAGATGCCCGCTTTATTTTCCCAATCATTAGCAATACGTGGTGGTGTCTCTGTGTCTGTTTGCGCCTTGTTGATCTTCTTCAAGATAGATTTTGGCTCTTCTAGCAAAGTGATCACATTCTTGCGGTTATCATCCGACTTAGACATCTTCTTGGTTGCATCCTGAAGGCTCATTACTCGGGCATTAACCGTTGGAATGTATGGCTCTGGCACGGTGAAGATTGGTGATTCAGGGCTGTAGATATTATTAAAACGAGTCGCGATATCGCGCGCTAATTCCAAATGCTGTTTTTGATCACTACCCACAGGGACTTGGTGTGCGCCATAGAGCAAGATATCAGCAGCCATCAACACTGGGTAGTCAAATAGGCCAACATTAACATCGTTCGCGTAACGCTGAGATTTGTCTTTAAACTGAGTCATACGATTCAGTTCACCCATCTGGGTATAACAGTTAAGAAGCCAACCAAGTTGAGCATGCTCTGGTACGTGTGACTGAACAAATAGCGTGCTCTTCTTCGGGTCAACACCCACGGCAAGGCAAATCGCCAATGCGTCTAGTGTGGCTTCATGCAATGCTTTAGGATCTTGACGAACCGTAATCGCATGAAGGTCGACAACGCAGTATTGGCAATCGTAATCATCTTGCATTTGGTGCCATTGACGTAGAGCACCCAGGTAGTTACCGATACTTAGTTCACCTGACGGTTGAACACCACTCAATACGATGGGCTTGCTCATAGTATATGATTCCTTCGACTTCTTAACGATATATATAGGATAATGAAAAACCGCGCAATTTCTCACGCGGTTATAGCAGTGTACTCATTGGCGAGTATTTTGCTAGTGTTTTACCGTTGGCAAACACGCTTTTTATGCGTTTACGGCGTTTTCCTGCAAACTGTGCACTGCATCCAATACATCAGAAATGATGTCTGCAACAAAATCAGGACCAGCATGTGAAATCGGCTCGCCATGGTTATAACCATAAGTTAAACCAAACGCAAAACAACCCGCATTACGGGCAGCCAAAATGTCATTTTTAGAATCACCGACCATCAACACTTGCTGTGCTGTCACTTGCTCTTGGTCCATTAACCAATGCAAAGCCACAGGGTCAGGTTTCTTATTGGTAAAGGCATCTCCGCCCAACACATACTTAAAGTAATGGTCTAGCTTATGCTGCTCCAGTAATTCTGGTACAAACTTAGACGGTTTATTGGTCAACAATGCCAGCGTGTAGCCTTGTTGCGCTAAAGCCTCTAAGGTTTGTGTCACTGCTGGATACAGGTGGCTTAGTTGATGGCCACTGGCTTTATAAAAATCATCGAAGAGCACTCTCGCTTTAGCGAGCAAGTCAGAAGATAGCGTCGCATCCACGTCAATACTCTGGCTCAAAGAACGGCCAATCAGAACATCGGCACCATTTCCAACATAATCTCGAACTTGCAGCTCAGTTACACTGGGAAAGCCGAGCGCCTGAACGGTCTGGTCTGCAGCAAGTGCAAGATCGGGAACGCTGTCTAGCAAAGTACCATCGAGATCAAAGACCACTAACTTAATCGCACTTGAAGGGTATTGTACTCTCACTGCTATTCTACCTTCGCCAGTTCAGCGCGCATTTCATCAATGACTTCTTTGTAATCAGGGCGATTAAATATAGCGCTACCTGCCACAAACATATCCGCTCCCGCTTCAGCGATTTCACGGATGTTATCGACCTTAACGCCACCATCAATTTCAAGACGAATATTACGACCTGAAGCGTCGATGCGTTTACGCACTTCACGCAGTTTATCGAGAGTGGATGGAATGAAAGATTGACCGCCAAAACCAGGATTTACTGACATCAGTAGAATCAAGTCTACTTTGTCCATGATGTAGTCTAAACAAGACAGAGGGGTGGCAGGGTTTAAAACCACACCAGCCTGACAGCCGTGCTCTTTAATAAGTTGTAGCGTGCGATCAACGTGCTCAGATGCTTCTACATGGAACGTGATCATTGAAGCACCCGCTTTGGCAAATTCAGGCACAATGCTATCGACTGGCTTCACCATCAAGTGAACATCAATAGGGGCGGTAATACCGTAGTCACGTAGCGCTTTACAAATAGGTGCGCCAAACGTCAGGTTTGGAACATAGTGATTGTCCATCACGTCAAAGTGCACAACATCTGCACCCGCAGCGAGTACTTTTTCAACGTCTTCCCCCAGACGAGCAAAATCCGCGGATAGAATGGATGGAGCAATAAGAAAATCTTTCATACCTGACCTCAATTGAATTCATTAGCGTAGCAAGAGTTGCGCGCAATTCTACCGAAGCAGGCGGTTAAATCCTAGCCTAAAGAGTGACTGGACTAACACTAATATGGATTAAAAATGAGTAACGCGAAGCTGCGCAGTGCCAATCGTGCTGCGCCCAACGACTTAGGGCGCTTTAACCGGTCAACAACTAGATTTGTGGTTTGGGAGAAAACAGCGCGAGTAATTCGTCAACTTTGTTGCGGCCAGCACCATTGCGGCTAATAGTGCGCTTTACTTTAACAACGTTAAGCTCCGCTCCATGGTAGAGGCGACGGGTTAGTGTCGTATCGTGATTGGAGATCAACACCGGAATGTTACGCTCAAACGCCGTCTTTTCAGCAACGTCGGCCAGCGCAGCCTGATCATCAAGGCTAAAACCATTGCCAGCGTAAGAGGTAAAGTTGGCGGTCGTGGATAACGGCGCATACGGCGGATCGCAGTACACAACACTTCCCATACGTGCTCGACGGAACGTCTCAACATAACCCTCACAGATAAAGGTCGCTTTTTTGGCCTTTTCTGCAAAGAAAATTAATTCATTTTCAGGGAAGTACGGTTTTTTATACGAGCCGAATGGTACATTAAAACCGCCTTTCTTGTTGTAGCGGCACAAACCGTTAAAGCCAAAGCGGTTCATATAGAGAAAGGCCGTCGAGCGAAATAAGATGTCATCGGTCTGGTTAAATTGAGCTCGCATATCCAGATACACCTCTTTGCGATTGTGTTCTGGCGTAAACAGTCGCTTCGCTTCATTAATATAAAGCTCAGGCTCGGTTTTAAGCAGGTTGTAGAGATTGATGAGATCAGGGTTGATATCGGCCAACAGATAGTGGTCGTAGTCAGTATTCAAAAAAACAGAGCCAGCACCAACAAAGGGTTCGACCAGCTTTCTCGCAGGCGGCAAGTGTTTTTGAATGTCTTCCACTAAGCCATATTTTCCACCCGCCCACTTAAGAAAGGCTCGTTGCTTTTTCATTAAACGCTCTATTTTACTTCGGCCCCAAAAATTAAGGCTGTGGAATATACCATAATTCAATTCGTTATGTTGAGCTTTCTGATTGTGAAAAACACACTCAATGCTCTATTGTTTCCAACGCTCAATCTCTCGATGAACCTGACTCATTGACTTCGCCCAAGGCCCGAGCTTTTTCACATTACTTGGCAATGAGTCGACGGCGTCTCTAGCTGCTTGAATCGTCGCGTACTGATCGTATGTCACGATATACCATTCCTTGTCATCACGTAAGGTTGGGTAGACGCGAATGGTCTTATCAAAATCATAGCTGTTCAACAGTTTCTGAACATCTTCAATGGATGTCATCGCCGCAATCTGCAGAGTGTAACTTCTCGCCGGAAGGGCTTTGAGGGATTCTCTGGCAAACGAAAAGGTAATGGCAGTTTGTAACTGTTCAACACTCTCTACTTGAGTCTCGTTGTTTTTGGGTGCTGACACCTTTTCTAGCTGAACCTCAGGGCTGGCCGCAGCAACCACCGGAGCATCCGTTTTCTCTGGTTGGTCTAACAACGCATCAACCACCTCAGAGGTAATAACCACTCGTTGCTCGGTTTCTTGTTCTTGTCCAACACTGGCGGTTTGATCTGTGATAGCGGGAGGCAATGCCATCGAGTCATCTGAAAGCTTATCGACTTCGACTAAGCCATCGCTCGTTCCACTCTGCGATGAAGGTGTCTGCAACGAACCCTCTCGCTCTTGAAGCGTTGGGATAACGGTCTGCTCAGGAAGTAAAATAGGCTCGGGGACCGTGGAAGTGTCGGGCTTATTTAACAACCACCCGTAGCCCAGAATAAGCAGTAGCACCAACACAGCAATCGCTATCGCAATTTTCACCGGAGATCCAACTAACGATTGAATAACCACTCTTTTTTCCATTTTCTGCTCTCCTAGTGCCATAATTTCACCGGGTAAGGGGCGAGTTTTTTTGAAGCTTGAGCGAACTTTTTTCTCTACCGTATCATCAAGGTAGCGCAACACCAACGACTCAAAAAAGCGCCGGGCTTCGCTGGCAGCAAGGGAATCAACATCCAATTCAATGGGTTTGAGCTCTTGTCCGTGACTGAGCCTCGCTAAGTGCTGCCCGATGGAAGAAGACTGGCCAAACATCACGACACTGATCGATTGTCTCGGCGCATGGTATGCCGCTAACACCAGTAGCCAGAGCTCTGATAACATGGCTCGGGATAAACGATGTGCGTCATCGATCACAATCACCACATTACACGCTTCTCCCTGTAAAATCCTTTCGACACTGTCATGCAATGAATCGGATGAACTGTACATCGAAGAGGGAAAAAGTTGTCTGAGGATGGTTTCTCTGCGGACGGTGTCTTCTTGCGCACCATGACAACCGAGCAACGCTTGGTTCTTATCTTCGGCCCAGGCTTCAAGATAACGGTGTGACAACCAGGTTTTCCCCGCACCTGCCTCACCATTGACGATGACGAGGTTGCTGGAAAACCTAGTAAGCAACTGTATGCGTTCTAATAATTCAGTCTGAGACTCTAGCTCTAATACTCGTTGATTGTATTCCACTGTCTTGCTTCACCAAAGATGATCACCAGATTAAACCATTAAAAAAGGCCCCTAATGGAGCCTTTCATTATGAACGTCGACAGGTGTCTATCGCTTGTTCTATCAATTCTTTTGGGACATTTGCCACTACTTGTGCCCGACCAATATCGGTTGGCAATACCAAGCGTAATTGCCCTGACAACACCTTTTTATCTCGCATCATATGCGCCATAAAGTCATCAAAACTCATACTCTCGGGTGTATGCACTGGCAACTTAGCTTGCTCTAGCAGGCGAATAATGCGTTCCACTTGCTGATGAGAAATATCACCGAGCAATTGCGCAGTATGGGCTGCCATTGCTGTCCCTGCAGAAACTGCTTCTCCATGTAACCAATTACCATACCCTAGTTCTGCTTCTATAGCATGACCAAATGTATGACCTAGGTTCAATAACGCACGAATACCTGACTCTTTTTCGTCTTGAGCCACCACTTCTGCCTTAATTTGACAGCAGCGGGCAATAGCATAAGTCAGGGCGTCAGCATCCAACGCCATCAATGCGTCAAGGTTGGCTTCGAGCCACTCAAAAAATGCACCGTCATAGATAATTCCGTACTTGATCACTTCAGCCAACCCTGCGGCGAACTCTCGCTCGGGCAGTGTTTTAAGGCAATCAATATCGATAATCACTGACTTAGGCTGATAGAAAGCACCTATCATATTTTTGCCAAGCGGGTGATTTACAGCGGTTTTACCACCAACAGATGAGTCAACTTGCGACAATAGCGTGGTTGGGATCTGAATAAAATCAACCCCACGTTGGAAACTGGCAGCAGAAAAACCCACCAAGTCACCAATAACACCGCCACCAAGAGCAACAATCGTCACATCGCGACCATAATTGCCTTCAAGCAGGTGAGTCATCACCGTATTGAACGTTTCCAAAGTTTTGTATTGCTCACCGTCGGGCAATTCCAACAAAGAGGTTTTACAACCTTGAGCTTCAAGTTGCTTTAGAATTTTCTCAGCGTAGAGAGGGGCAACAGTGACATTACTGACAACCAAAACTGGCTGACCAGAAGAAAGAGAAGACAATTGTGCCGAGTCATCGAATAACCCGGCACCAATTGATATTGGGTAGCTACGCTCACCAAGATTTACCGTAATCCGTTCCATGGTATGCACTCCTTGAGGGAAGAGCTTAACGCTCTTCTAGCATTTTTACGATTTGGTTTGCGACTACTTTGGCACTTTGATCATCAGTGCGCACAGTATAATCCGCAACCTCTTCATAAAGTGTATTACGTTCGCCAGCAAGCGACTCTAACACTTCACGAGGGTCATCAGTTTGTAGCAGTGGGCGTTTTTTGTCGCGGTTTGTGCGAGCAAGCTGCTTCTCAATTGTAGTTTCTAGGTAGACCACAATGCCTCGTGCAGATAGACGATTGCGGTTTTCTTTGCTCTTCACAGAGCCACCACCTGTTGCTAGAACAATACCTTGTTGTTCTGTTAGATCATTGATAACACCTTCTTCGCGTTTGCGGAAGCCTTCTTCACCTTCAACATCGAATACCCATGCGATGTCGGCGCCAGTGCGCTCTTCAATAACAGTGTCAGAATCAACAAACTCCATATGAAGTTGTTGAGCAAGGTGTCTACCGATAGTACTTTTGCCGGCGCCCATAGGGCCAACAAGGAAAATATTGCGTTTCTCAGCCATGTTTAGCAGTAATTTACAACGTTAATTCAATGACATCGCCACAAGAAAAGACCGGGTTAAACACCGGAAAATAAGCCTTGTGACACCGATTCCTCACAGATAATTCGTGATAAGACCCGAAATTATCAAGGCAAGGTGCGTTTAATGCAACTTTATTTTTGTCTTTTTTATTTATCCCCGCCTCTAGCGAAGCTAAGAGAGCAGTGAAAGCCTACTGTATTATGATTTCAGGGGTCACAAAGATAAGCAGCTCACTCTTACCTATGTTCTCGTATGTTCTACGAAAAAGAACACCCAGGCCGGGAATATCACCGAGAAATGGGACCTTATCGACGCTGTTAGTAATACTGTGTTGGAAGATCCCTCCAAGTACGACGGTTTCACCATTATTGACCAATACTTGTGTACCAATACGCTGGGTGTCGATAGCCACCGCTTCACCCTCTCCGGTTTTCACCACTTTTCCGGGTCGATCTTGGGTGACACTTAAATCAAGAACTAAACGATTATCTGGGGTGATTTGCGGGGTGACAGTCAGTGACAACACTGCTTTTTTAAACGACACCGAGGTGGCGCCACTCGATGCGGCCTCTAGATACGGGATTTCTGTTCCCTGCTCAATATAGGCGGATTGTTTATTGGTTGTGATAAGACGAGGACTAGAGATGATCTCCGCTTTCGATTCCTGTTGCAGCGCCGACAATTCAAGATCGAGCAAGGTATTCGCCCCTAAATTGGCAACCTGGAAAGCGATACTTGCTGCATTGCTTGAAGTCACCGCCAAATTCACGTTAAGGAAATCGTCAAGACCTATGTCATTCCCCCCCTCATCGCCACCATTGCCTTCTGTCGTTGCGGTCTCTCCCAGCACACCGATTGTTGCAAGGTTTCCTTCTATACTACCGCCGACAGTGTTGTTGCCATAAGTGCTGTTATAACCCCAGCGTATCCCTAATTCATCAAGGTTACCTTCATTAATTGTCACAATCCGGGCTTCAATTTGCACCTGCTTAACTGGGATATCGAGTGACTCAACAATGCTTCTAATAACGTCAATATTGTCTGTTACATCGCGAACGAGCAATGCATTGGTACGCTCATCAATCGAAATCGAACCTCGCTCCGACAGCATATTAACTTTCCCCTCACCGCCTATCATCGCAGCAACGTCAGAGGCCTTAGCAAAATTCACCGCAATAATTTCTGACTTGAGCTGCCCTATTTCCTCCGCGAGCCGTTCTTTCTCAAGTTCGAGTTGATACTGACGATCCAGCTCCTCTTTTGGCGCGACAAGCACCACATTTCCGGTCACTCTTTTATCGAGGTTTTTCACTTTTAAGATCAAATCTAACACTTGCTGCCAAGGCACCCGATCAAGCCTTAACGTTACGTTTCCCTGCACACTATCAGAAACCACAAGGTTAAAATCGTGATAATCAGCGACTAATTGAAGCACATTGCGTACGGGGATATCTTGAAAATTGACCGTCGTAAGCTTGCCTTCTCGCTGCATCAACTTAGCTTCATCAGACAGAGCCTGAGCTAAAGGCAATAGAGTGACTCGAATAACGTTGTCGACGGTCACTTGCTGATAGTCCGCTTTGACTTTGCTGTCGACAAACAACCTTAAGTTGGGTGATTCATCAAACAGCTCGATAGACTCAACGATAGTGCCATATTCGCGCACATCGAATATCGCCAGTTGCTGTTCAGGCACTAAGGCATTATTTACATTAATAAACAGTCCGTTGTCGGTTTTTTGAAAGTCAACGGCTTCCGCTGGGTACTGCATCTCGATCACCAGCACCCCATAACCGTTATCATCACGTTCAAATGTGAACTGTTTCAGTGGATTAAGCGGAGCCGCTATACTCGTCATAGCCCAAGTCACTGCTAAAACGAAAGCCAGACACCTGATTCCTGCTACCATTGTTATGCTCATCCCTACTTTGGTTGAATTTGTCTGTATACCGTTCATCATTGAAGTGCCATGTAAACAACGCGCTTCGACCAACACCCTTCACCATCAGGCCACTGCTCATGAATAACCACTTGTTGCGTGGTAATTGCAGCGACCTTTCCTAGGTTCCTCCCCAAATATTGGCCTTTGCTTGCCTTCAGCACGCCATACTGAGGTGTCTGAATAAGCGCAACACGAGCATTGCCTTTGGTCATGATCCCTTTTAAAGACAGTTGCTCGATGGCAAATTCCTCTAGAGGTTGCGAAGCGCGAGTGGGTGGCTGCCAACAGTTAACCTGGTTATTCACCACAGAAGTAGGAACCATTGCTGGAAGATTGAAAGGTAAATGGCCTGGTTCGTATGCAAAAGTCACCACAGAATTAGACTCTGCGATCGCGAGGCTGTAAGCCTCCTGACGTACTTCATTTTCGACTTCGGCAAAATAATCAGCCAGTGGTTCTTGGTGGGCTCGACATCCCGCTAACATCGCCGCCAGCAGCACGAATACCCCTCGATATTTATTCATGGTGTACCCACCTGAAAATTGAGCTGATAGGTGTAGGCTCGTACTCGAAAGTGAAGGGTGCTACTTTCTTGGCTAACTCGTTGCCACTCTGCATCTTCAAACAAAACGATTCTTGGCAGTGCCGCGATTGCCTCAACGTAATAGCCAATGTTTTGATAATCCCCTGTCAGCTCGATGTCGAGTGGCAGTTCATTCAACAACTCGCTCGAGTGCCACTTCCCCCAATCAATGCGCGTAAAGATCAGTGATTGCTTCACCCCTTCTTCATTCACTGCTGCAAGTAAGCTTGCGAGCTCTTTTTGCACAGGAAGCTGTTGCATCAAATGGTCATAGCGGTTATTGAGATCCGATAATTGCACTTGAAGCTGAGGAAGCATCGCTGCCTTTTTGGCGCTATGGCGTAGATTGTTCAGTAACATATGTTCACGCAGCTTCTCCTGATTGAGCTCTGCGTAACCTGGGTAAACAATCATCCAAGAAAATGCCGCAAGCAAAACCATCAGCAGAAGTGACAGGCACGCGCCTCGCATGGTCCACGACCAGTATGGGAGCTCATCCCACTCAAAATCAGACAGATCCATCCACCACCTCAATGTCTTGCTCTGTTGCTGTTGTTGAATCTAGAGTCCCATCACGCAACATAAAAGAGGCTTCAAAAACCTGAACATCGCGCTCAAAGCGCTGTTTACCGTGCACGATAGAGTGCATCCTAACGTTATGTGTCCGTGGCGAGTCTTCAAGGCGTTTGAGCAACTCAGCAAGATGACTGGTGCGCTCACTAAAACCCTGCAACTTAAAGTGCTGTCCTTCCATCTTTACTTTATCGAGATAGACACCACTTGGTATTAGGGTGGGTAGTAGATTCATAAATGCCGTAGTTTGATGGCGTCGTTGTTGCAATTGTTCAACTTCCGCTAAGCGCGCTTCTAGATTTTGGTGCTCGCGCATAGCGGATGAGAGCATAATTATGTCTTGCTGGTATTGTTTGACCTTATGACTTAGCAACAGGTTCCGCTGCTGTTGTTGAGATATTTGCTGTGATAAGTAATGCCCAATAAGCACAGTGATCGCCAACGCCACCAAGCCAACGGCAATACAAAGAGCAATAAATTGACGTTTTAACATAGCGCGCTTTTGATCGCGCCAAGGCAGCAGATTAACAGCGTTCATCGCCAACCTCCTGAATCCAGTGGGCACCTAAAAGCGCAATCCCTATTGCGGTGACATAACTTTCTGAAAGCGGAAGGTTATTTCTAGCGGGGCAATTTATCAGCTTATTTGGTGATAACAAACGACAAGGGAGTTGGCATTGTTTGGTTAATACAGAATCAATCCCCTCGGACAGCGCCTTGCCACCAGATAGCAATATCCCCTCAATCTTTTCTCCTTGGGAAAGAGAGCGGTAACGCTGTAATTGCGGCAATAGCTTCTGGCATACAGCATCACCAATCAGCTGTGTATCCGATTTATATTCAACGCCATAGTGCGGTTCAGACTCTTTTTTCAAACATGGCAAATACCAAGTTTTATAGCCTTCGACGTCAAAACCCATTACCGAGCAGATCGTCATTTGCTGGTAGCCGATATCGAGTAACAACCAATTTTTGTATTGAGGGGAATGGCGGATGATTTGCTGATGCATGGCCATCAATGCATGTGCCGCAGTAGCAACGACTTGTGACTTGAAGCCCAGCTTATGAACGACATTGCACCAGTCATCGACGATTTCTTGTTTAGCAATATGAACGCGAAAGGTTTGTAGATGACTGTTAAAACCTGAATCTGCGGTGTAGTCCAGCGCCACACTGTCGAGAGGAAATGGGATCAAGCTTTCCATTTTTTGGTAAATAGCGTATTCCAATTCTCGCCCAGTAAGCGCAGAATCAATAGTAAGAATCTTACTCACCGCAGCATCATGGGGAAGCGCAATCGACGCGTTGCGACGAAATATCGATGTCAGTTTTTTGAGTTTTTGAAGTTTCTTAACAGTGTCCTGATACTTCAAGGTTGTATGATCGGCGAAAATAGCGTCACCATGATATAATTCCATGTGATTAGTGACTTTCACATCCGATTTATCAAACGCCAACAATACAGCTTTGGTGCTGTAATGGCCGATATCGATACCTGTTATCCATTTTCTAGCCATATGAGACAGCCTCAACAAATACAATAAATACGTGAAAAGGTTGAGATTGACGGCTAAATAAGCGTTAATTAACCTTAGTAGTATATTCTTACAGCTAGAGTACTAACATTTACCTAGTTATAACCTCAATTGATCAGGAAACCTTCGGTGAAGTTCATAAAGCGACTGTTCATTTTTTCATTGATTTGCATAATTCTTGGAGTCGGTACGATTTTCGGGTTTTACTATTATGTAAAACCGGAATTACCAGATGTTGCAACCCTGAAAGATGTCCGACTACAAACGCCTATGCAGGTGTATAGCCAAGACGGCAAACTCATCGCCCAGTTCGGTGAAAAGCGACGCATTCCCGTTTCCTATGACGAGATACCTCAAGAACTAATCGATGCACTGATCGCAACAGAAGATAGTCGTTTCTACGATCACTTTGGTTTCGATCCTATCGGGATCACCCGTGCTGCGGTTGTGGTTGTGGCATCGGGAAGCGCCTCTCAAGGTGCAAGTACCATAACTCAACAATTGGCACGAAACTTTTTCTTATCGAATGAGAAAAAGTTCATGCGGAAAGTGAAGGAAATCTTCATTGCGGTTCACATTGAACAACTGTTAAGCAAAGAAGAAATCCTTGAGCTTTACATCAATAAAATATTTCTTGGCTACCGCTCCTATGGCTTTGGCGCAGCAGCACAGGCGTATTTTGGAAAAGATCTGCAGAATCTCACTCTGAGTGAAATAGGGGTGCTGGCCGGTTTGCCTAAAGCACCTTCGACCATGAACCCTATCTACTCCATTGAGAGAGCTACGCAGCGTCGTAATGTTGTGCTTTCAAGGATGCTGAGTGAAAAGTACATCTCGCAGGAAGAATTTGAACTCGCTCGATCTGAAGACATTATCTCCCAGTACCACGGTGCCGAGATTGAAATCAGCGCTCCTTATGTTGCAGAAATCGCGCGTACCTGGATGGTCAACCGTTATGGTGAAGATGCGTATGAATCTGGCATGAAAATCACCACTACGGTGGATTCTAAACTGCAAAAAGCCGCTCATATCGCTGCGATCAAAAACCTGATTTCTTACGATGAACGACACGGTTATCGCGGAGCCGAGAAAGTGTTGTGGGAAGGTGAGCAGCCGGCGCTCGATAACGATGCCATCGCCAAACTACTACGCAGAGTTCCAACTTATGGTGAACTGCGCCCTGCCGTGGTGCTAAGCCTTGCCGAACAATCAGCATTGGTGTTTGTAAAAGGCTATGGCGAGCAAACCATTAATTGGGATAACCTCAGCTGGGCTCGCCCTTTCCGCACCGACGAGAGACAAGGCAAAGCGCCAACCTCCACTGCCGATATTTTAGCGGTCGGTGAACAAATTTGGGTTCGCTCTGCGGTGCTTGATGAAGATGAACAAGCACAAGCAGTCAGTAACGAAGATGCGCTGGCTACCGATATAGCCGAAATCGATCTGAATGACGCAGAGCCACAAGTGGCCATTACCTGGCGCCTAAGCCAGGTACCTAATGCCAACACCGCATTTGTCGCAATGAACCCAGACAACGGCGCGATCCTCTCTTTGGTTGGCGGTTTTAACTTTGTACACAACAAATTTAACCGCGCGACTCAATCAGTTCGCCAAGTGGGTTCAAGCATCAAGCCATTCATCTATGCCGCTGCGCTTGATGAAGGCATGACTTTAGCCAGTCTTGTCAATGATGCTCCCATCAATCAGTGGGATAAAAGCCAAGGTACTGCGTGGCGCCCAAAAAACTCACCACCGACTTATACCGGACCAACTCGCCTGCGCATCGGCTTAGCGCAGTCTAAGAACGTAATGGCAGTACGAGTACTGCGCGAGGTTGGCTTAGATGACACTAGGCAATACCTTACTCGTTTTGGTTTTGAAATCGACCAACTGCCACGCTCTGAAACCATCGCATTGGGTGCTGGCAGCTTAACGCCCGTTAAGATGGCGCAAGGCTTCTCTGTCTTTGCCAATGGTGGTTACTATGTGGAACCTTATTATATCAGCCGAGTTGAAGACCCATTTGGTGAAGTTGAATTTGAAGCAAGCCCGGTCTCCATTTGCAAACAAGAATGCCCAGATGAAGAGCAGCTGGCCGAGTTAGCGCTAAATGGCGGCGCTACTGCCAGCGACTTTAACGAGCAAGACGTCAGCAACATGGCACCCAATGAGCAGCAACCTCCACGTTATGCTCCACAAGTGTTAACTGAACAAACCGCATTTTTGGCTCGCGAAATGCTGTACAGCAATGTCTGGGGTGGCGGTAACTGGCGAGAAGGTACAGGCTGGAATGGTACTGGCTGGCGCGCCCAGAAGTTAAGTCGTCGTGATGTCGGTGGTAAAACAGGTACAACCAACGACTCCAAAGACGCATGGTACAACGGTTACGGACCAGGCATTGTGGCCACCGCATGGGTCGGATTTGACGATCACCAACGCAAACTTGGCAGAACCACGGTTAATAGTAATCTTGGAAAAGACCAAATTAGTGGCGCCGAAGCAGGAGCGAAAACAGCACAACCTGCATGGGTTGAGTTTATGGAAGTGGCTCTAGATGGCGTTCCTGTACAAAGTAAACGTGTTCCTGAGGATATTGTAAAAGTACGTATTGATAGAGAAACAGGCTTGTTAACCAATAAGTTTGATAGCTCTACCATGTTTGAGTATTTCAAAGCAGGCAGTGAGCCGACAGAATATGTGCAAGAAAGCCTAGGGGACAACCTGTACTCGGAAGGTGAATCAAGTGAAGGCAGCCTATTCTAGCTGACCTTTCATTTTCTTAGCATAAACGCATAAAGCCCTCTTCACTGAG
>NZ_JAJNNZ010000022.1 GCF_022836845.1 Vibrio gelatinilyticus | reverse complement strand
TCTACTTAAAGCGTGCACCAAGCCTCAGCAAGATTCCTGCCTGCGCAGGAATGACGAACCTTTAGAACCACCGCATTCAAATTAGCCGTCACCCCTGCGTAGGCAGGGGTCTACTTAAAGCGTGCACCAAGCCTCAGCAAGATTCCTGCCTGCGCAGGAATGACGAACCTTTAGAACCATCGTATTCAAGTTAGCCGTCACCTCTTGTATAAAACTGTACAAAAAGACAGTAAGATGATTGAATATTCCCATCTAACACTCTGATGGATGGTGAATATGGCTCAGTTACTGTCGGCAATTCCTTTAACTTCGCTTACTGGCGTAGGGGCAAAAGTCGCAGAGAAACTTGAAAAGGTAGGATTGCACACGGTGCAGGATCTGCTGTTTCACTTGCCTCATCGCTATGAAGATCGCACGCGTATCTACCCGATTGTAAAACTTCATCCAGGCCTGTGGGGGTCAATTCAGGGTAAAGTCATGGCGGTCGATACCCTGTTTGGCCGTCGAAAAATGCTGACGGTCAAAGTCAGTGATGGCAATGGCACACTCACGCTGCGCTTTTTCAACTTTACAGCAGCCATGAAGAATAACTTTGCCGAAGGGCGAATGGTCATTGCCTACGGCGAAGTCAAGCGCGGCAATCAGGGCTTAGAAATCATTCATCCAGAATACAAGTTTCAGACAGAGGGACAAGCTCCAGCGCTTGAGCAAACCTTAACCCCCGTATACCCAACCACGGAAGGCTTACGACAAACCACTTTGCGAAATCTTACCGACCAAGCATTAGAACTCATGCAAAAGTCAGCGGTGCAAGAGTTACTGCCATCCGGTCTGTACGATCATCAAGTGACCTTAACCGATGCGCTGATGACCATACATAGACCTGAGCCCAATATCGATCTCATCGCCTTCGATGAAGGTCGTCATCCCGCTCAACAACGCCTGATCATCGAAGAGCTATTGGCACAAAATCTATCGATGCTTGCCGTGCGCAGTAAAGGTCAGCAAGACCAAGCCATTGCCATGCCGCAATCAAAAGAGCGAAAAGCCCAGCTACTTGCTCAGCTTCCATTCTCTCCCACCAATGCGCAAAGCCGGGTGGTGAAAGAGATCGAACAAGACATGGTCAAACCTCGCCCTATGATGCGCTTAGTGCAGGGGGATGTTGGCTCAGGGAAAACCTTAGTTGCCGCACTGGCTGCTGTAACGGCCATTGAGCAAGGCTACCAGGTTGCTATGATGGCTCCGACTGAGCTTCTTGCAGAGCAGCACGCGCTCAATTTTTCTCAGTGGTTTGAAAAGATGGGCATTACCGTTGGCTGGTTGGCTGGAAAGCTAAAAGGTAAAGCCAAGCAAGCTGAGTTAGAGCGCATTGCCAGTGGCGAAGCCAAGATGGTGGTGGGCACACATGCCTTATTCCAGGAGTCGGTCACCTTCAATAACCTGGCCTTGGTGATCATTGATGAGCAACACCGCTTTGGCGTCCACCAGCGACTGGAGCTCAGGGAAAAAGGCGCCACGCAAGGCTTTTTCCCCCATCAGTTAATTATGACGGCAACACCGATACCGAGAACCTTAGCGATGACGGCTTACGCGGATCTGGAAACCTCGGTGATTGATGAATTACCGCCGGGAAGAACGCCTATTCAGACCGTCGCGATCCCTGATACCAAAAGGAGTGACGTGATCGAACGGGTAAAAAATGCCTGTCTCAATGAGGGCAAACAGGCTTACTGGGTCTGTACTCTGATCGATGAGTCTGAAGTATTAGAAGCCCAGGCGGCTGCCGATACAGCGCAAGAGCTGCAAGCCTTACTACCCGAAGTCAACATTGGCTTAGTACACGGCCGAATGAAGTCCGCTGAAAAACAAGCCGTCATGCAGCAGTTCAAAGATAACCAACTGCACCTTCTGGTCGCAACCACGGTAATTGAAGTGGGTGTCGATGTTCCAAACTCAAGCTTAATGATCATTGAAAACCCAGAGCGTCTTGGCTTGGCCCAATTGCATCAGTTAAGAGGTCGTGTTGGACGTGGCAGCGTCGCTAGCCATTGTGTATTGATGTATCATGCGCCACTGTCTAAAACCGCTCAAAAGCGCTTAGGCGTGCTCAGGGAAAGTAATGATGGCTTTGTCATTGCACAGCGAGATTTGGAAATACGCGGCCCCGGTGAGCTTCTAGGAACCAAACAAACCGGCCTTGCCGATTTCAAGATTGCTGACTTGATCCGTGACCAACGCTTGATCCCAGAAGTACAACGTATGGCGCGCTTTATTCATGAACAGCACCAGGGCAGCGCTAAGGCCATCATTGACCGATGGCTCGGCGATCGTGAATTTTACGCTAAGGCATAAAACCTTACCCTCGTAAGAATGGCACCCGCATGTATTTTTTTCTTGTCGAAAATGACATTTCGTCATCCCCTTGAAAAAGGGGCTCTTCTACTGCGCATCGCTCACACGATTAATCATCCAGACGATCAGAAAGTCGCCTACCGACTTCCGTTCTTAGACACCGGGAAACTGACCTGGGCAATCAAGCCACCTTCACTGCGGTTTGAGATACTGACCGAGCCATGATGTTGGCTAATAATACGTTTAACAATCGCAAGGCCAAGGCCCGTTCCTTCACTGCCACGAGCAGTATCACCACGAGTAAACGGTTCAAACAGTCGACCAATCTGATCCGATTCAATACCTGGGCCATCATCTTCGACACAGACCCAGGCGAGCTTATTGTCGGCGGTCATCCCGGTACTGACCTTCACCCAGCCGTTGCCATAACGAACCGCATTGACCACCAAATTACTGATGGCGCGTTTGATCGCAATAGGGCTGCCACTCACCTCTTTTAGCTTTGGCTCTGGATGGTAATCGATCTGGATTTCATAGCCGCCTTCCGATGAAACAATATCAGAGGCAATATCATTAAGATGAATCACTTGAAAAGTCTGTGTATCAACCGGTTTAAGGTAGTCCATAAACTGGCTAATGATTTCGTTACACTCTTCGGTATCACTGATAATCCCCTCAGCCAAATAGCTGTCTTCTGGGGACATCATTTCCGTTGCGAGTCGGATACGAGTCAAGGGCGTTCTCAAGTCATGACTGATCCCAGCCATTAACAATGCACGGTCTTCTTCTAGTTCCTGAATGCCTTTTGCCATCTGATTAAAAGCGCGGCTAACTGAACGGATCTCAGTAGCGCCCTTCTCTGGAAGCACCGGAGGATTCTCACCTCGTCCCACCAGGTTGGCCGCTTTTTCCAGCTCACGCAATGGCCGGTTCTGTAATCGAATAAATAACCACCCACCAACAATGATCAGCAACGTCATTATTAGGCTATTGCGAAACAACGGTGCAAAATCTTCTTCTTGCAACTCTGATAACGGAATGCGGATCAGTGATCCTGGAAGTGCGTCGATATCCATCCACAATATGTAGCTTTCTTCACCTAAAATGAGGCGAACTTCGGTATTCGAGCCCAACTCATCAGTCATTTCCTCGCTCATTAAGTCGATGGTCATCGCGTGTTTAAATTCATTGGCCATCGGGCTGTCGACAGCATGCACTGTGACACCCAGTTGCTCTAGAACGCGACGACGCAGCGGTGCGTCCATTTCGAGTTCTTCGTCGGTCGCTTGGTTGCCTTGCAGTACAAACGTCAATTCGTGAGCCAAAATCTTATTAAACTGCTGCAAACTTGGTACGAGCGCGTAGTTATAAACGGCGTAGTACGAAAAGACTTGGCTGGCAATGAGCAGAGTGAAGAACAAAACAATAGACTGAGTAAATGAGCTACGAATTCTCATGATGCCTTCCTAGCATTAAATGATGGTTGAAGTTTAAGTATTAACGGAATCAAAAATAACATCGTCGACCTACTCGATAAAGAAAAGGCCCTGAATCACTTCAGAGCCCGCTTTCTTACTGTGCTTCTTTGCCGTCTGGTACGAAGACGTAGCCAAGCCCCCAAACCGTTTGGATATAACGCGGTTTGCTTGGATCAACTTCTAACATGCGGCGCAGACGAGAAATCTGAACATCAATGGAGCGCTCCATCGCAGAGTATTCACGACCTCTGGCCATGTTCATTAATTTATCACGCGACATTGGCTCGCGAGCATTAGTAACGAGTGCCTTTAACACAGCAAACTCACCAGAGGTGAGTGGCATCGCTTCTTCGCCTCGGAACATCTCTCTCGTACCAAGGTTGAGCCTAAACTCACCAAACTCGACAACCGCTTCCTCAGTGCTTGGCGCACCCGGAGCTTCAATCACCTGACGACGTAAAACGGCCTTGATACGAGCTAAAAGTTCTCTTGGATTAAACGGTTTTGGCAAGTAATCATCGGCCCCCACTTCGAGCCCGACAATTCGATCAACCTCATCACCTTTCGCGGTCAGCATCAAAATAGGCAACATATTGTTGGCGTTGCGCAAACGACGACAAATAGACAATCCATCTTCACCTGGTAGCATCAAGTCCAATACCATTAGATGAAAATTTTCACGGGTTAACAGGCGGTCCATCTGCTCACTGTTAGCAACACTGCGTACTTGGAATCCTTGCTCTGATAAGTAACGCTCTAGCAATGCACGTAAACGCGCATCATCATCAACAACCAAAATCTTATGATTTTCTTGCATATTCGATTCCACCACTATTAAGGCATTCAACATACTCTTCGTACGCGCTTTCACGTACACCGTTCGAGTAACGGTCTAAATGTAACATTTCATGGGCAAAAAATGCGCACGTAATTGTTAACAGGTGTTAATTATGGCTCATAAATGGATGTGGTGCGATGCATTGATGAGCGTAATTTTCTTTTACTTCAATGACTTTGCTTAGCACCTGACCACAAACACCGTTAACGGTGATATTTCTTATCGGCTAAAAAAGAGAGTTAGCTCTGTAACTTATTGAAATACAGTTTATTTGCCCAAGGGATCTAATTAGCGATGTCTTTGGGTAAAATACGTACTGAACCAAGCTGACAGTGGAGAGCTCAATGTCTGACATCATCAATAACAATGTGACTTTCTCAAAATGTCACTTTGCCTCGGCGCTCAAACACTGGCGGCACCTGCACAGCTTGTCGCAACTCGAGCTGGTGGAAAAGCTCAGCTCATCACATCACGCTTTTCTCGGCGTCAATCAACCGATGCTAAGTAAGTGGGAACACGGTAATGGATTACCTTCGCTGATGCGCAGAGTGGGGGTTGCCACTTTCTTTGAGCAGCCCTATGACTATGACGAGGGTGAGAAAAAAACCGTTAAGGCGGCGGCGAAATACAACACTTTCTTTAACGACATTGAGCCGGTCTACCCTTATGAGGTTGAAAGAATTGAAAAGTATCCATGGTCTGGCCTCACCGCCTCGCTAAAAGAGCAGATCCTGTATGCTCATCATGCCTACCGTCAAGTCGAACTCAAGGAGTTGGTGCTGTTTTTAGGCATTCAGGATATTAACGTCGTCGTGGCTTTCCATAAAAATGCCATTATGGGTCATATCGCCTATGGCATGGATAGTCACGGCACGCTTTGCCTGCTAAGCAATATGGGGCTGACCAAGGATATCTACTTACAGATGCATCAACGAGCTTGCCGACTTTTTCAGGGAAAAAAGGTGATCTTCAACGCCAAGCTGCCTTACTTCAAGTCCCTGATGAACGATTTCTATATTGAAGAAAAGTCCCAATACAAAGGGATCTCTGTTTATGAATGCCATATGGATCTGCTCATGCAGAATCCATTTTTTCATTGTGTTTTCAGTGATACCAGCGACTTCCTCAGTCTTTGCCACTATCAAAAGGCGCTTAAGAGCAAAAGAACATCATATGAAGCCACTGTGCCGGCTTAACATTGTGGCGTGACAAGCGCTAATTGGATGGGGGTTCTTTTTCGTATTCAATCGAATTGATAAACCACTCTTTCTCACCGTCAGGAGTGGTTACTGAGAACTCGTCATCCACTTCTTTTTTAAGCAGTGCCCTTGCCATTGGCGAGTCGATAGAAATGTACCCTTTACTGCCTCCGTAAATCTCTTCTGGGCCGACTATCCTGAAGTTCATTATCTCGCCCGCGTCATTCTCGATTTCGACCCAAGCTCCGAAGAAGACTTTCCCTTCTTGCTGTGGTGAGTAATCAACAATGGTGACTTCAGGCAAAAATTTACGTAAGAAACGCACCCTGCGGTCAATTTGTCTTAACAAACGCTTGTTAAAGGTATATTAGTTCTACTCTATTCCCCGTACTATTTCTAAATAAATCCCCCTTTAATCTCTAAGATTGAACACCTCAACTAAATACTGGCTAAGGTAAGAACTATCAACTATATACTAAGTAGTATGTTAAGGATTTCTTAGTTTAGCAAGGTTTTCTATGAAAAATGACAAACAATGGAAAGGCTGGAACGAGTTGTTTAAAAATAACTCGGATCTCCTAGGTAGGAGAAAATCTGAACAAAAAGCGTTAAAGCAGTTCAAGCACATGCCTATAAGTATGACTCGCTACTATAGCCCTAGTTGGTCTGGATGGAATGATTTTCTGTCCAAAGTCGATAAATGAGCTTCGTAATAAAACGACGAGTCAATTACAAAGTGAGGAGTGGTGCCTCTTCGTTATATTTTCCGGCTATCTTCACTGAAAATGGGCTGTTACTTTCTCATTTGCGTTTTTTATATAACAATCGAGCGAAATCACCATCTTGGATCGAACGGAATATCTTTGCCGTTGAGCTGCTCTTAAAGTTCATTGAGCGGCAAGTAGGGCTCTTCTCATCGGCTACAGAATTACTTAGAGCTTTTGTTGAGACATTACAGTTCGGAACCATTCAAGATGGGCAAGATAACTCTGGTTTGTTCTGGGGGCCTCGGCGAAATGAAGACGTGAATGTTCTTCTTGGTCATATTACCTATTACTGCGACTATTTAGACACTATACACGGCACTGACTTACCGAAGCTAAACCCCTTAAGAAAAGCAACTCATGCAGAACAGCGCTTGCAATGGTGTGCTTACTACAGGAGGAGCAGTCGTAGCTTTTTGAATCACTTGACTAAACCATCCCAACAGCCATTCTCATTTGCTAGAAAGATTCGTGGACCTGAGAGGCATTTTGTTGATGTCGAAGCGGTATACCGATTTCCAGAAGACCGAATTGAAGACTTACTTCTACATGGGTTTGTTTCTGCTGCAGGTGAGCCGGATTATGCTAGTCAGTTGATCGTAATGTTGATGCATTTCGGTGGGCTACGACTGTCAGAGTGTTTCCACATATATACCGGTGACATATCAATAGATCCACAGTCAGGTTCAGCCCTTATATCGGTTTTCCATCCTAGTGATGGAACGTCTCCAGATGAACGTTTCAGTAAACGAAATGAATACTTGGCTAACAAATACCGACTGAATCCACGGAATGAATATTCGAGAAGCCATAGACTCTACGCTGGCTGGAAAGGACCCTTACTTACAAATCGAAATCTGTCTTTTGATGTCATGTTTTATCCAGCAAGTAAAGCAGTTGAGTTTACTCTGTTATTGCAAAAATACCTTTCGACTAAACCTGCTTCTGAATCTCCTTTCTTATTTGTGAACTCAAAAGGTAGTCCGGAGAGTAAGAAAAATTTCAATCAAAAACACAATAGAGCAGTACAGCGGATTGGGCTCGAACCTTCCAAATCGCTAGGGACAACCCCACATGCACATCGCCATTCCTACGGCTACAGATTAAGCCAAAGAGGTTTTTCTCAGCTAGAAATTCAAAAAGCGATGCATCATAAAAGCCCTGACAGTTGTTTAGTTTACTTAAAACGAACTGATTCTGAAATTAGAGAACTATTTCGCAACGTCATATGAAAAGCAATCAATTTTATCCATCCTTGCTATCAGTCATACGAGCGGTTGAATCGCTCAATATAACGACTCGGAAAGAATATTTAAAACGTTATAAAGAAGACTCTAGGCTGACATCTCGACCTGAAAATGTCTATTCAAATGAATGGAAAGGTTGGGGTTACTTGTTCAATCGACCTCCTAAAGAACCATATGAGACTATTGAAGAAGCTTCTGTTGCTGTTAAAAAACTAGGAATACGTACCAAAAGTGAATATATGAAAAACTATAAGAGAGACCCGAGGTTGCCAGCCAATCCGCCTAGGACATATTCATATAAATGGAAAAATTGGCCTGTTTTCTTTAGTCGGAGAAAACCTAGTTTCTACAGTACTCTTCGTGAAGCAAGTATAAGTGCAATTAAGCTCGGTGCTACATCCAAAAATGAGTACCAAAGAATATACAAACGCGATTCTAGTTTACCTTGTGAACCAAATGAAGTTTACGCACGTGAGTGGATTAGTTGGCCTAGCTTTTTGGAACGACAAATCAAAAAAAAATATGAATCACTGAAAGAAGCACGTTCAGCAGTATTGCTCTTGGGAGTTACCTCTAGATTAGAGTATCTTGCACGCTATAAAGAAGATCCAAAGTTACCGTCGGATTTAGCTCAATTTTATAGTGAAGAGTGGGTTAGTTGGTATGATTTCTGGGGAAAAACAAAACCTACTTATTACTCAACTTTATCAGAAGCTAAAAAAGCATCTCTTAACATAGGAATAACATCACGAACAGACTATAGGAAGCGATATAGAAAGGACCCGCGACTTCCAGCTTCCCCGGATGTGATATATGAAAACTGGAAGGGGTGGTATTCGTTTTTGAATAAACCAAAGCCTACCAAGTATGAAACAATAGACGAGGCGATCGCGGCAACAGCGCGATTAGGGATAAAGACACAAATGGACTACTTCAAGTACTACAAGGAAGATCCTTTGCTACCTTCAGAACCTAGTGCTTATAAGGGCTGGGTCGATTGGTATACCTATTTGGGTAAAACCAAAAAAATATTATACAAGACCCTGGCTGAAGCGAGTGATGCCTCACGTAACCTTGGTATTACGAATAGCACCCAATACTACGCAAAGTATAAAGCAGACCCCAAATTACCTACAATTCCCCCGCGATCCTACAAAGACGAGTGGAAAAGTTGGGCGCTGTTTCTATTACCCCAAAATATTACTTCTTTAGAAGACTTCAAAGTTGTGTGCCAAAAAGCCAGAATATTAAATTCTGTAGACTATAGGAAAAAAAGAGCCGATTTCCCTCAACTTCCATCTAAACCTGAAAAATCCATTGCTGATTGGACTAATTGGTATGATGCTTTGGATATTGTACGCCCTTACCAATATGTAGACCTATTAAGCATCATTAGAAAGAACCAGATCACCAGTCTTTCTGAATACACAAAACTTCGAGCTATATCGAAAGACCCAAGAATTCCAGCAAAACCAGAAGAGCATTATCAAGGAAAAGGATGGACTAACACTTATGATTTTTGGGGAATCCCCCGCCCCTACCAAGTAAAATACTTTACTGAAGATTGGCGACTTTGGGGCAATAAAATTACAGAGTTTTTGAAAACTGCTCGCTCAGGAGACGTTAAAACCAAAGATCTATGTGAATTTGTTCGTGAGTATATTGAACCGAATGGTTTAGAAAAATGTCCTCTAGATTTTCTAACTAGGAGATCAACGAATATTCAACCAATGCGCAGCTTACTTGACCAGGTTCCGGTTACTCGTAAGAAAAAATGGATTTACTCAATCAACGAGTTTCTGGATTGGGTCATTTTAAATTACTTAGTTATCGAAGATGAGGAAACCGGCGAAATTGCTCATATAAAGGGGGCAAAAAATCCATTTGCACATATCAATTTCTCTGGAGAGCCTGATACTCCGAGTGTACATGAAACCAATAAACTAGCCTTACCCTATCAATATGTCAAGGAGGGGCGTGAGTGGATTTTTACATCAGATTCAATAAGTAAGCAGCCAAATTACTCAGACCTAGTGCATTTACATAGTTTTCGATCTGATTGGATTTTAGTTGATGATGACTCTATGTTAGATAGCAACGATCCTGATTGTGTCTATAAGTTTGAGGATGGAAAAACTTATCTTTGGACTCCTATGTACTGGACTTATACCTATGCACTCATGCAATTACCGGCTCGAGGTATGCAAATAGTATATTGCGATTCTGGTGAGGCAGACTACGAAATAGCTGACTTTAAAAATGGCCAGGTCTTATGGAAGAAAAATAAGTCAGGATTAGCTGGATTAACGAACCAACAAGGTATGGTAAGTAAATCTGGAAAAGATGAATTTGGCGTCCATTATACTTCCAACAAAACCAAATTTGATGGTTCAGGTTACACAATTCCCTTCATGCCAATAGAATTGGCATACTGGCTGATAAAGCTCAGAAAATGGCAACAAAAATATAATCCAATCAAGGAGCCAACAAAGTGGCTAGATTGTGTACGCACCAATCTAAATGAAATACAGCGTAAACAAAAAGGGGTTAACTGTTTCCTATTTAGAGATTATGGAGAAAAAGAGCCAGGGATTTTTAGCGGACGTTTATCAGCGAGGCTTGCGGCGGCTCTTTTTTTCTCATCCAAAAGCGATCACAAAATAGCCACATACAGGGGCTTATCATATGATGAAGTTATTGGTGAGTTAGAGAATCATACTCAAATTGCCATTTCTAGATTCAAGTCTCTTTATACGCCCCATTCTATGCGTGTTAGTTTGATTAACGCATATGCCTACGAGTTCGGTATTCCCTTAGAAGTCATAATGAAACTGGTCGGTCACTCCAGCATTCTTATGACAATCTATTACACAAAAAGTGACCAAACAGGTGCGAATCTGCGAGAAAAAATGGAGTTAGGCGAAAAGGAAGCTTTAAGTAAGGCCACACAAACACTTAAATCATTCGTTGAACAACAGAGAATTGAAGAAGTTAAATCTCAATTGGTCGGCTCACCGATGGGGCCGATAAACTTATTGGATAATGCTAGACCTTCTTCTAGTTATCTTTGGAAAGATTTCGGAATCTGTCCAGTAGGAGGGGCTTTTTGTTCAGAGGGTGGTTGCCCAGTCGCTATGAAAGCTAATATATATCATCCAGTTCCAGCTGGTTACTTGGGGGAGCAGAATTGCGTTCAGTGCCGATTCTTCATTACAGGCCCCGCCTTTTTAGTTGGACTTGCTGCGATGTTTAATGAAATAGGTTTGGCTGTTAACACTCTGTCAAGCCGTTACACCTCACTAGAATTGAAGCTTGACCACATTGCAGAAAAAATAGATGTAATTGATCACCATCTGTACACAATTAAAGCAGACAACTCAGAGAAGTTAGCTTTAAAATCCAAGAAGCGAGGCTTGGTTAATGAGCGAGTGCACCTTAACTCGGAAATAGAAACACGAGCGAAGAAGCTAGATGTATATCTAACGGATATGAACGCGATTCATCGTCATATACATAATTGTCAAACGCTGATGAACCAGTTTCAAAAAAACACTACGAATAACTTTCAACTTATTGTTCCACATAAATTTTCATTAGATGTTGAGTTGGATGAAGTAAGCAGTTTTCACCAATTATCTGAGGTGTGTTCGAACGCTGAGCTATATCATAGCTGTAGCGATGATTTAGCAGTAACCAGACGCTCCCAAATGATTGATAGGATGATGGCAAAAAATGGTATCCAACCACAGCTCTTCTTTCTTTCAGAAGAGGAACAACTTGTAGTAGGCAACCAACTAACGGAGTTAATGCTGACAAGATTGAAAGGTTGGGAAAATATCGATCGTCTGATGGATGGGAGTTTGACACTAAAAGATTTATCAATAGATAACCCATTAGACGAAAATACTATTCGCGAGTTGTTTAAACGTTCTAAACCACTAAAAAGGATCGGTTAGTATGTCAGAAATTAGTCCTGAACAAGTGCTTAGTCAGCTAAAAAAGAATGCTTCATCTCGAGTACAGAACTCACTTGATGCAGTATTTAATATTTGTAAAGAGCAGCAAGAGCGCGGATTGAGTGACTTTAGTTATTCAACGATAGCCCGCTTGGGAAAAGGACGAGGTGTTCCCGCAGCACAAAGTATTCGCAATAAGACTGGTGAGCCTTATCGTACATTGATCGCTAGTTTTTCTGACTCCGTACCAAGCCAACCAAAAACGAATCAGGCTAATAACAAAGGAAAAATGTACGCTTGGATCGATGAGCTTGATGATCCTGTAGTGAAGCTTCAAGCCAACATTCTTTATTCTCAGAAAAAGGAAGCGGAACGAATGCTAAACGAGGTAGTACCAATAAGCCAAGTTATTGAAGTTTTTGAAATTTTTGACAACGTGGATGTGTCTGCAGCGTCGATTAAGTTGACGGATCTAGAGCGAAACGCATTAGAGTTTCTTTTCTCACCCGAGTTTTTGCGACGTAACAAATTGGAGTTGGGGAGAAATGGCAGTATAGTCTCGTCTGAAACGCAAAAGTCTTTTTTCCCCGTGGCAACACTGGACGCAATCAAAAAGGCTCTACAGAACTTATAGATAACTTGGGTTGTAGAAGTGAAAACAAAACTATTAACCAGAGAAGGTTATAACAAACTCAAAGCTGAGCATGACCACTTATGGAACGAACAACGTCCTGAAATTACAAAAATAGTTACTTGGGCTGCGAGCCTAGGAGATCGCTCAGAAAACGCAGATTACGTCTTCAATAAACGCTTACTCCGTCAAATAGACCGTCGAGTTCGCTTTCTACGCAAGTTTTTACCGGAAGTCACGATCGTAGATTATTCTCCTCAACAAGAAGGAAAGGTCTTCTTCGGAGCTTGGGTTGAGATTGAGAATGAAGCCGGTGATGTTAAGACATTTAGAATTGTTGGACCTGAGGAGATCTATGGAGGCGCAAAAGACTACATCTCTATTGATTCACCAATGGCGAGAGCATTGTTGAAGAAGGAAGTGGATGACGAAGTAACGGTTCGCACACCCGAAGGTGACAAAGAATGGGTCGTTAATTCAATCAGGTACAACAATATATAACGAGTCGTATTCATTTTCGATTGTATAGTGAAGATCACATCATTTAGATTATAAAACTTTACTATTGACTGTTAATTACAAGAGAACGAACTTAATCATATGAAGTCAATTCTAGTATTTCTAATTACTACCTTGTGTTTTCATTCGTATGCTTCTGAGTTGATATTAATGAGATATGTGGAAGCACTGTGTAATGCAAATGGTTCTCCCTACCTTGTATCCATTAGTGATGGGATTATTTCCGTTAAAGGGGAATATTCATTCGATGCAAAGGTAAGTTCTACGAGTACTCACACGACAATTCAAACATCAACTTCCAGCAATAGCCCGTATGGGGCAATGTTTCAACTAAACTATATAGATGGAGATGGAACCGCTCATCTTACTGTTTACGCTAGACCTGATATGAAGAATCTATTTCGAGATTCTAAATGCGTTATCACGAAAAATGTCGATAAGGATTAGCCTAGCGGTGGTTACTTTAACTATCTTCGGAACCGTTCAACTTATTAATAAGCTCTTGCCTCTCCTCCTCGCTCAGTTTAGCAATCAAGCAAGCTAACTTGGCAGAGCTTTCTTCCTCACAAAAGAAATAGTTCAAAGGAACGCCTAGCTCGTCAGCAATGAGCTTTAACGTCTGTATGTCAGGAGCGTGTTTGCCTTTCTCATACTGATTCATTCTGGCACTTGCCGAGCCTTCATCCATACCTATTCGCACCCCCAAGGCTTTCTGAGAGAGTTTGGCTTTTTTGCGCGCCTCTTTAAGTCGCGCTGGGACTGGGCTAGTAAATGACATTTTTGGTTCATGTGTGAAAACCTACAGTAACTAAGATTTTCTTAGTTTTATTGATTTCTGTATACTAAGCAATCCTTAGTTTTTTGGTTCTGCATGAGTTGTAAATGAAACGTTCGACGAAAATCAGTGCGATTATGCACAAGTTATTGATTGAAAAAGGTATGGATGGTTTTTCGGTTATTGAACTACGCGACGCCTCTCTTTCTATAAGTGATCTTAGGAAGGAGCCTGATGAGGCAAGAAAAAGACTCTACAGACAGATCCTTCGTTTTGTGAGAAACGGTTGGCTTGCAAGTGAGGGGGAGGGACGAGATAAAAGATACTTTCAAACGGATCTGTTTCGCTCTCTTAATGTGAAGCCCAAAGTAGGACGAGAGAATGTAACCTCTCCAGTGAAACCCTCCCCAGATTACTCGGTATTGCGCCATGAGCGAAACCAGTACAAAGCTGAGTTAGAGATTGTTCTGGGTGAGATCGACGAATATCAATCACTCAATCGTCGTTTCCCTGAACTGGAACAGAAGCTCAACCCTATGTTGCAACAAGCGAGATATCGCTCTGCACACCTATTTGGCAAAGTGAACGTACTCACCAACGTGATTAACACCATCTCTTCGGATGTAGCC
Source organism: Vibrio gelatinilyticus (assembly GCF_022836845.1). Lineage (GTDB taxonomy): Bacteria > Pseudomonadota > Gammaproteobacteria > Enterobacterales > Vibrionaceae > Vibrio > Vibrio gelatinilyticus. Next base: position 26,110 of record NZ_JAJNNZ010000022.1, on the reverse strand, counting down.
GAATGTTGAGAACATGGCAGCAAGAATGCTCTGAAAGAGCGATACAAGACTACAAGAACAGGCAGTACCACTTTTTTTGCCAAGCTACTCCAGGGGCAGGGAAAACGGTATTGGCAGCAACTATTGCTTCTAGGTTGTTGGAGGATGATATGGTTGACCTTGTTTTGTGTTTTTCACCGTCGTTAACGGTATCAGCTGGGATAAAAAGAACCTTTTCAGAAGCTCTCAATTGCACTTTTAATGGTGGTTTAGGTTCGATAGGACAGTCGCTTACCTATCAATCTATCCAATTCCTCAGCGGAGAGTTTTGGCTGACGCTACGTAATTACAGAGTATTTGTAGTGTTCGATGAGATACATCATTGCTCTGGTTCGGAGTATGAAAAAGCGAATGTTTGGGGGCAACAGATCCTTACCAAGATTCAGGGACTGGCTACCTACACCTTAGCGCTTTCTGGTACACCTTGGCGTTCAGATGCTTTACCGATAGTAATGGCGCAGTATAGCGACCCTGATGGGCAGATCTTGGTTGACTATCAATACACTCTCAAGCAGGCCGTTGCTGACCATGTTTGTAGAGCACCAAAAATTGTACTCGTCGACAATGAACACTTGTCGGTAACTAGTGATGGAAAAGCAGAGTCGTTCTCATCGATTCTTGAGATGCTGAAGCAAACTAAAGCTCCATATCAGAGCGTAATTCACAATCAAGAGGCAATGGAATACCTGCTTGGGCTTGGTTGTCGAAAGCTTGCCAAGATACGTACTCAAAATCAGAATGCAGGAGGACTAGTCGTTGCCTCTTCTGTTCAACACGCTCAAGAGATTAAAAGGATACTTTTGGAAAAGTATCAACAAACCGTTTCCATCGTGACCTATCGTCACGAGGAGCCCTTGGCTGAGATTGAACGCTACCGGAAGGATTGTACTCAGTGGATAGTCAGTGTTGGGATGATTAGTGAAGGTACTGATATTCCTAGGCTGCAAGTTTGTTGTCATATGAGCTCGGTTAAGACAGAGCTCTACTTTAGGCAAGTACTAGGACGGATTCTGCGAGTGAATCATGCCTCGAACCAGCAGGCTTGGTTATTCACTTTCGCAGAGCAGAGCTTGATAGATTTTGCCGAGCGGATAGAACAAGATATTCCAGAGTCTTGTATGTTTGTTAAAGCGAACACTCCCGAAATATTTACAGCAAATGATTCAGGGCGAAAGGTGGCTGCTAACGGCTGTAATTCCGAATCAGCAAGCAGCAATACAGAATTAAGATGGAATGGTGTCGCAGAGCGTGGTCGCACGGTAGCTGACTTCACGAGCCTTCCTGACGAGGTTCAGTTTGGTGGGTTCAAGCAGCGTATTATTTCAGCGTTTCAAACAGTCTAATGTTGGATAGCCTTCGCCCACTCTGGGGCAAGTTAGAATTTGATTTATTGACTCGCCTCAGTTCCAACTGTGTCAGAACTTTATCTATCAGGTATACTTTTGAATAATTGTTGTTTGTAGAGGTAAGCTAGCATGGACAAAACACTCTTGTCTGAAAATAGCGACATTCGAAAATTAGCACTTGAAGTTTTTGGAAGTGACTCGTTGGCTGAAGAATGGTTTCGAAAATCCATTCCCGCTCTTTCGGGATGCAAACCAAGCGACTTAGATCATGATCAGCTAACGCAGTTACTAAATAGCCTTAAATACGGCGATTTCAGTTAGAAAGTTGACCCACCTTTGAAGTTATTTTCGTAGATTAATCACTTCTGTCTAGATTCGAGCTAACTACGTCTGGCTAGCTCAGTTCTGCCCCGAAGCTTGTTACGCTTCTAAATACGTTACAGATAGTCAGCTAGTTTTTATATACAAAAAGTCATGCGTTGCAAAACGCAAGACTTGCCCCTGTTAGTTTGGGATTTAACCCGAAATGCTGCACGCAAGTTTAAGTGTACAACGGACAACAAGCATAAAATGTCTGTTGACCCGAACCAAAAATGGGCTGGTGATTACCTATCTTGCCACCAGCGAAGGCTGGTTATATTTGGCGTTCAATATTGATCTTTACTAACGTCAGGTGATCGGCGGGTCGATGGATACAAGAATGAATGCAACTCTGGTCTGCGATGTACTATCGATGGTTCTGTTCCATCGAGGATTTCCTGAGCAGGTTATTATTCATAGTGATCGAGGTTGCCAGTACTGTTCAAAAGACTATCAAGATCTCATAACTACTTATAATTTAGAACAAAGTATGAGTAAAAACGGAAATTGCTGGGATAATGCTTGTGTTGAGAGCGTCTCCCATTCAATGAAAGTTTAAGCGATCCGATATGAACCGTTCATGACGAGAGGTGAGATGCGCTAAACGATCTTTGAATAGATAGATGTTGATTATAATCGAACAAGAAAGCACAGAGCGTATTGAGCAGCACAACCAAATGCCGCACAAATGCACTCATTGTTGCAAGTAAACTTTCTTCACTATTCCTTATCCAGTATTACGCTACAAAGGCTGGGTGTTTGTTGATTGGAATACGATAAGAGGCTTGCTTACTGAGAAATAAAAATGTCCTCAGCTTTATGCCTAGACGAATATTAGTGTTGTTAAATGAGAAAAATCGAACAGATCCACTCCCGTGAGCAGAGCTTGCAGCTACAAAAAAAGAATAGGAAGATTGGCTCCTCCAAAGAGTTTAAGACTCGTATTGGAGAGTTTCTTTTTGGTAATCCCATTATCAAAGCTCCCCGAGAGATTGATCTCGTAGATGGAGATCGGAGCCAGATGGAGCTGTTCTTTACCATGCTACGTGAAACGTTGGCTGATAATCCGAAGTGTATATACCTGTCATTTGAATATACTACAGTCTTCAAAGCTATGCCGATGCTGGCAATATATTCAATCATTGATGATGCAAGAGAGGAGCTAGGGATCACAACAAAAATTAACGTGATGTGGTCCAAACGTAGTGGCGACGTAAACACAATTATCAGAATTAGTGGAAGATTTTTGCCAGCTTCTGAACGAGAACAGTTGGTTGAACGCTCTGATCACCTTCCTGTAATTATGGGAGACAATTCAAGAGCTATAGAGTTGAGCGAAAAGTTAGTCGACTACATTTTAGATAAGTATTTTCCTGAGGCTGATGCAGAAAAGGAACAACAAATTTCATCTGCGATTCAGGAGACGATTGATAACGTTGGGCGTCATGCATACCCCGATATAGAGGATCATACTCAAAAGCGTTGGTGGTTTGACTGCAACCGGATTCACGACAATCTTTATATCGTTATTTATGATAGAGGTATCGGCATACCTAGCTCATTGTCCAAGAACAATGCCGTATTCCTTGCTCGTATCAACGCATTATATAACGAAAAGTATGTCGATGCAGTGGGGGAAGAGGCAACCTTAGATGACTTAACAGGACTGGAACGTTTAAAGACTTGGTTTAGCAATAACTTGAATGATGGGCAGTTAATTCGAGCCGCCATGCATATTGATGTGACGTCTACCGACTTGGCTAAGCATGGTCAAGGTAGTAAAAGTATTAAGGGCCTCATTACTAATGATGAAAATAGTTATCTTCTAATGTTCAGTAATTTAGGTTTTTATTGTTATAGTAAAGACAGAGAAGATACAGAACGCAGTATCAGAAACTATAAGCACGCCATTCCAGGCACATTAATTCAATGGAGTATTTAAGGTGAGTAACAAGCCGATAAAAGTCATAGTAGACTTTCATAGCAAGCCTTATGGACGCTTTAAAACAGATGCTCCGGGCTGTGAATTTACTGCTGGCGAGGTGTTTCGAGACGCGCATCTTGCCCCAGCATTAAGGGAGTTCGACAAGGTAACGGTTGATTTAACGGGATACAATCGTTATGGGCGTTCATTCTTAGATGAGGCATTTGGCGGTCTAATTCGAGAAAGTGGATTCACCAAGGCAGAGTTGGATCAAAAGCTTGTCTATGTACATGATGACCTAGCCTCTGTTATAGCTATTATTGATGAGCGTATTGAGAAAGCAGAACAAGATCGCCTAACGAGGTAGCATGAGCAATATGATCTATGTAGTCAGTTGGCTACTTGCTGTTTTCATACACTTAAACACGCTTAAACGAACTGCTCTTACAAATACCAAAGATGCCATCATTGAAGAGATATATTCGCTATTAGAGATTAATAAGAGCGATGAAGAACCACTTGTTAAAGAAACAACGTTCTCACATAAGTTTGCTCGAATTGAAAGTAAAGTGAAAGAGTTTAACGGCATCTGCAAAAACAACCTGATTGAAACTAATCACGATGATTTTACCGAGCTGTTTACCTTTGATATCGATGGTGGTAATCAACAGATTCTGACAACTAAATGTTACGATGCCGTTGATTATGTGGATAGAGTCTTTCATCGCCACACGCAAAACCGATTCTCGTTCTTTTATATGGTCAGATACGAGTTAGCTGGCATAGTATCCACCTTGGTGAGTCTGTATCTTATTGTGAAATTTGTGTACTGGCTGTTTGGCGGTAACATCTAATCTAAGCCCTGCTAGTGTGTTTTTTTTACTGGATATTCACCTCAATGAGGGCTTTGTTCCTCGCTGCATAAAACCATACTTTTAACCCTGATCTACATCAGTGATGATGGACACTCGACTAAGCGACATACCTGTCGTTATCCATGATTTGCTAATTTACATAGCCACTGACTCATTTTTGTCCAAAACCTTCACATGCGTGTGACTTATTGATCTGCTTTTGCTAGCCCGAAGCTTGTTAAAGGTCACAGTTAATCATTCAAATCCCATACTTACTGATATACAAAAGTCACTACTCTAGTGATATGAATACAAAGACCTACCTACTAGCCCAAATACATCGAGCAAGACTAAGCGGTGACAAATGTTTAAGCGAGCTTCTTGGTATGATGAGCCAAGCTGTGATGCGAACCAGTCCCGCTGAAATCGATTGGCATTTAATGAACGACATGGTCGATGATGACATACTTTTAATCATTGTATTGACCGATACAGACTTATCGGTCAACTTTAACGAATTTGTACTGAGAGAATCGGTGAAGCATGTAATGGAGTTTGGTCGTGAATTACCATGTTAACACTATCTTTGTACTCACAACTCAATTCGACCTCTACATATTGATTATAATAGTTATTTTCAAACTCGAAAGTGCCTCGAAATGATTTAGGGGCGCTTTTATTAGTCCTACTTGAGTGGCTACTTACTCTAATTTTGGTAATGAATTTATACGCACTTGATCAACATGTATGGGTTGTGTGAACTCTAGTCATTTGACGCTAATTCAGTGCCGTAATCAGCTTTAACTTCAAAAACATTTAGAATGGCTGTGAAGCTGGTCGTTGTACTGTCACTCTCATATGAATATAGTTGGCTAAACACTAGCGTACAATAAGGGAAATAAATGTTAGATTTTAGTCAGCTAGGCGGCACGAACCCTGTTGATAGCTCTTTCAATCCACGAGAGATCTTTCAGGCTTTGCCCAAAGTTAGCGGAAAGTTTCAGTACCCACGTGATGTTCAAAGTCAAGTTTGGACGAAGTGGTATGACAGAAGGGATACTAACAACTTAGTGATCAAGATGAATACTGGCGGTGGTAAAACGTCAGTGGGCCTACTTGTGTTAAAAAGTTGTTTGAATGAAAAGAAAGGACCTGCGGTCTATGTCGTACCTGATAACTATCTTGTAGATCAAGTAGTATCGGAAGCCAAAGAACTTGGTATTGATACGACGAAAAATCCACATGACCCGAGATATCTATCAGGCAATAGTATACTTGTGATCAATATTCATAAACTTGTGAATGGTCGTTCTGTTTTTGGTGTTGATGATGAAGGCATTAAAGTGCCTATTGGAAGTATCATTATTGATGATGCTCATGCATGCTTAGATACTGTTGACCAGCAATTTACAATGGAGGTCCCCAGTACTTCTCCTTTATACAATGAACTACGTTCTACATTTGACAGCGTTCTGGAAAGGCAGAATTATGCTAAATATCATGAGATCTTAAGCGGTGACCCAAGTGCTTTCTTGCAAGTACCTTTCTGGAGCTGGCAAAAACAACAGGCAGTAGTTACACAATCACTTGTAAAATACAAAAATGAACGTGTCATCGAGTTTTCATACCCGCTACTTAAGAACCACCTCCAGTTAGCAAACTGCGTGTTTAGTGCAAATAAGGTCGAGATTTCTCCTCATTTTATCCCTATCTCTGTAATACCAGCATTGGGACAAGCAACACGTAAGATCTTTATGACTGCAACGCTTGCAGACGATAGTATTCTTTCTACTCATTTTGGAGTGAGACCTAATGAACTATCCAATCCGATAACTCCTGATAGTGCCGGAGATGTCGGTGACCGCATGATTTTACTACCTCAAGTTATTAACCCACAAATAACAGACGAAGATATACAACAACTATGCACAAGCGTGTCTAGAAAACACAATGTGGTAGTTATAGCCCCGTCTACATATCGCGCTAAACAATGGGAAGGTGTTGCTGATCTGACATTGAGTTCAAGCAATATTAGTGAAGGGGTTACTAGATTGAAAACTCAACACGTTGGCTTAGTAGTTCTAAATAACCGTTATGATGGCATTGACCTACCTCAAACGGCCTGTAGGCTCTTAGTTATAGACGGTTTACCTGATGCTAGAAATTTGATCGATAGAGTGAAGCAGTCTTCACTGATGTCTAGTAACTATGACAATGTTGAGAAGATTCAACGTATCGAGCAAGGTATGGGGCGTGGGGTTCGTTCAAGCGATGACTATTGTGTGGTTTTACTAACTGGCAAGGGACTGACAAGCACCATCTATACAGATAATGCTATCGAAAACTTCTCACCAGCAACTCGTGCACAGATGAACATATCGGAAAGTGTTGCTACACAGGTCGCCGATAAACCTGCTTCAGAGTTGGAAAAGTTAATGGACTACTGTTTACTTCAAGATGCGCAGTGGGTAGGGTTTAGTAAAGGGCAACTCGCTCAGTTGACTTATGAAGAACGAGCCGAAAGTAAACCAATTAAGCTTTCGCTTTATGATGCCTACTTATCAGCCATTCGTGGTGATGTTAATGGCGCATGTCGCATAATTGAAGCTACAGCGAATACTTGCGACGATAACGCTTTAAAAGGATACCTAAAGCAAGTATTAGCTGAATATACGAACATCGATGATGAAAGTCAGGCTCAGTTGATATTGCTTAATGCAAACACCTATAACCAAAGGCTTTTAAAGCCATTATCTGGACTTAGCTACACTAAAGTCAATGGTTTAACTCAAGAACAAGCAGAGCAGTGCTCAAGCTATTTAAGCGGTAAATTCTTGATAAGAAACAAAATGATTATTGCTGCAAATGCTGTTATCGACGACTTATATTTCAAACCTAAGTCAGCGAATAAGTTTGAAGCTGCAATGGATAACTTAGCCAAAATGTTAGGCTTCAATAGTCAACGCCCAGAACTTGCTTATAACAAAGGACCAGATAACCTTTGGTCTATCGGGAACCAGCAGTATTTGGTTATTGAGTGTAAAAATGAAGCTACCTCTGACACAATAAACAAAAGCTACTGTAATCAATTAAATGGTTCTTCCACATGGTTTGAAAACCAGTATGATTTTACGAGTCAGCATACACCGATTATGGTTCACCCTTCAGTGCAGTTTGAATACGCATCTTCACCTAAGCCGACTATCCGTATTGTCAATGACCAAAAGTTACAAGAACTTCGTGACAACGCTCTCAGCTTCTTTGAATCTATCTCTACTCATAATGAGATTAATAATGTTGATGCCATACGTGAAAAGTTGGCAACCTACAAGCTTCGAGGTCAGGATATAGTTGAACACTATACTGTACCTTTTAAAGGATAGTATCAATGATACCTAAGGGAGCGGAAGCTTCCTTAGGTGTACGGCAGTAGCAAAGTCACTAACTCAGAATTGTCCAAAAGCGCGTTACAAGTTGTCCTAAGTTGTTGTGATCACCAAGCGATTCTGTCGTACCTTAATTACCAAGCGATTTTGTCGTAACTTGGCTGAGTTGAGGTGTCTATTCCTGACGTTGAAATAGTACACCAAAAAAGTATGTGTACTATTTCTATGTATCGATATATCTGTGCTTGGGGATGTTTAGTATAATTTTTATACTTCTAATTGATGATCGGCATTTTCTGAGCGGTCCCCCAAGCTGGCTGCCCAGGTAACGATCTTAGTGACTTCTGGTCGCCTTTCGTGCCAGAGGTAGTCGTGCTCTTTTTTGAGCTTGTTATAGCCTTCTCGAGTGATTAACTTGGTTTTCAATGCTGCTCCCTATATCCAGCGGTTCAGAGTAACGAGCGCTTCATAGCGCGCTGATCGCTGCGGGTAAAATTCACCACGACGAAGCGTTGACTATACTGTGATTCGAAGATCGCGCCAATGATTGGCGATAAAAAGTGATGAGAAGATTGGGAGAGTGACGAGATAGGTGGTGAATTACACGGGCCCGAATCAAAGCACCCTGCTATATGAGAGTGCTTTGCTAACGGGAGATTACGATTACAGTTGAACACCGATATTGCTTACCGCCTGCTCTTTAAGCTCTAAACGTAACTCTTTGATCAATTCAATATCGCGATCCTCGCACTCACGCAATGGTCTGAAAATGGCCCACTGGATATCCCACTCTTCACACACCGCTTCGTTCTCTTTTTGGTTATCGTTGGTGATCTCGTCGGCGCCTTGTACCTGCTCTAATTGAGCGACAGTAGCAACGGATTGCTGACTGACTTTGAGCGATGAATCGAGCAAATAATCTCTGTCGAGCAAGCCATGCAAAACCGTCGATAGTGCCACGCATGCGTCAATCGCTGGGTACACACCATAAAAGTCGAAATCTTCAGAACTTGGGATCAATTCCTCTAACTTTTCGAGTTGCTTTTCAAAGTTCACTTTGGCCGTTTTAACGGTCAATATTTCCCAGATACTGTCTAAGATATCGCGATAAACACGCGCTTCAGCAAACTGTGTCGTCTCGCAGAACATGGCGTAGTTGGGATACATACGCTCACACATGCAGGCCATAAAAGTGATATGCTGCCATGGTTCAAACTTTTCGATTCGAACCTGAAGAGGATTGTTTAACATGGTCGCTCTGCCGTTGTTGAGTTAGTCAGCGGAAGTGTACCTTATACTCGAACAACTTCAAGTGATATGGATACTCATCAATGACTGGATTCAAAGTTGCACTGCATACTGAAAATAACGCGCTCTACCAAAAACTGCTCATGCAGCAGAATTTGCCAGACCTGCAGATCTGTGAAGACGCGAGCCAGGCAACGATTGTATTAGCGGCGCCACCGCTTCTTGCACCCAATCTCAGCCATTATCCGAATGTGGAATGGGTTCAATCGACGTATGCAGGTATCGACGCGCTCACCGCAGATGAGCTGAACAAAAACTACCAACTCACTAACGTAAAGGGCATTTTTGGCCAACAAATCGCCGAGTATGTGCTTGGGTATAGCATTGCCCATTATCGTCATTTTTCACTCTACCGCGAGCAACAAACGAATCGAGATTGGCAGCCACACCGCTATCAATCACTGTCCTCGAAAACCATGGTGATATTTGGTACTGGCTCGATTGGGCAACATCTGGCAAAAAGTGCCAAGGCACTGAATATTCGCGCTATTGGTGTCAATCGAACGGGCATCCCAGCCAAGGCCTGTGAGTTTACCGATGTGTTCCACATCAATGAGGCAGCACGCGCGGTTAAACAGGCCGATATCATCGTCAACACGCTGCCCAATACCGCTCAAACGGCAAACCTATTCGACGCGGCGCTTTTTTCTAACTGCCAAGGCGCTCTTTTCTTTAACGTCGGCCGTGGGCAGAGCGTTGACAGCGCTGCGCTGCTAGCGGCTCTAGAAGCTGGTCAGTTAGAGCATGCCTTTCTTGATGTCTTTATTAATGAGCCCATTTCTCAAGAATGCCCTTATTGGCATCACCCACAAGTCACGGTAACGCCTCACGTCGCGGCCATTAGTTTTCCAGAGCAAGTGATCGAGATATTTGTTGAGAATTACCTTCGATGGCGCGACGGATTTCAACTGCAAAACCGCATTGATTTTGACAGAGGGTATTAAACTAGACCCTAGAATCCAGAACCAAAGGCTGTTGTTTCCAATGCTCTCACAACTAGGGTCTATCGATAGGTTTCTGAGCTTTTGGGCTACCATGATCTCAAAGCTCTTTTAACGCGGATATTGCTCAAACATCTTGCCCACTTGATCCATGATAAACGCATCTCTATCGTCGGAATCCATGGTTTCGGTGAGTTGCCGTTGTGAAATGGAACGCCAAACGACTTCGTTGCTTTTGGCTTCAATCAACTCGACATTGAGTTTACCGAATTTCTTTTCTTTAAAGCGCTCTGGGGTCCTCGCACTGACACCGTACCCTCCTCGGCCAGAAGTACTGGTACCAATACCAAATCCCACCGTTAGACCGTCTGAACGCAGCTCAGAGCCTTCTAAAATAGAATATCGAACCAGTAGGTCACTATTGCTATCGACCTTTTTAAAACCCTTCCCTGCCATTTGATAGTCGACGGCACGCTTAATTCGAGCACCATCTAGGCTCACGGGCACATTCGGATCTTCTTGATATTGATAGCTATTAAAGCGCGAAAAGTTCACGCTGGCGTCATAGTCGGTGGCGACATCCGCAGCGCAACCTGCCACTAGCGAACTAAAAGCCAAAAGTAGTAACGAAAGACGCACTGCCATAGACCGCTCCTCACGCATTCTAGTTACCTACCTTTTAGTGTAGTTGAGACTTTATTGATCACTAGAGCGGGACATTTTCTTGGCCATAAAAAAAGGTCAACACCCAAGGTGTTGACCTTTTTCATTGATTACGGATTACTTATGGTACGGCTTAGACAGCTCGTGCACAGCATCAACGAATACGCCAGCATTTTCTGGTGGCACATCCAAATGAATACCATGACCTAAGTTGAAAACGTGGCCAGTACCACCATCGCCAAAACCTTCTAGAATCGTGGCGACTTCCTCACGAATGCGCTCTGGCTGAGCATACAGAATCGAAGGATCCATATTGCCTTGCAGCGCAACTTTATCACCAACACGCTTTTTAGCGTCTGCAATGTTAATAGTCCAATCCAGACCGAGTGCATCACAACCTGTTGCAGCGATCTGCTCAAGCCACATGCCACCGTTTTTAGTAAACAGAGTCACAGGGACACGACGACCATCGTTTTCACGAATGAGGCCATCGACAATCTTGTGCATGTATTGCAGTGAGAACAGGTTGTAGTCGCGTGGTGTTAGTACACCGCCCCATGTATCAAATACCATGACCGATTGAGCACCGGCTTTGATCTGCGCATTAAGGTACTCGATAACGCTGTCTGCAAGTTTATCTAGCAGTAGGTGCAGGGTTTGTGGCTCGGCATACATCATTTTTTTGATTTTGGTAAACGCCTTCGAGCTTCCGCCTTCAACCATGTAAGTCGCGAGTGTCCAAGGGCTTCCCGAGAAACCAATCAGCGGCACTTCACCTTGTAAGTCTTTACGGATTTGACGCACCGCATTCATGACGTATTGCAGTTCACCTTCTGGATCTGGCAAACCGATTTTGTCGACGTCAGCCTTGCAAGTGATAGGGCGTTCAAATTTAGGACCTTCACCGGTTTCGAAGTAAAGACCCAGTCCCATAGCATCTGGAATCGTCAGGATATCAGAAAATAGAATAGCGGCATCAAGAGGAAAACGACGAAGAGGTTGAAGGGTGACTTCAGAAGCAAGCTCTGCGTTTTTACACAAAGACATAAAATCGCCAGCAACTGCGCGTGTTTCTCGATACTCTGGAAGGTATCGACCTGCTTGGCGCATCATCCATACTGGTGTGTGGTCTACAGGCTCTTTTAATAGTGCTCTTAGATAGCGATCGTTCTTCAGTTCCGTCATTCATTTTTCTCCAATTCGAAAGACGCTATTCTAGCGTTAATCATTGATGCTGTGCAGTATTAGCCAACATTTCTTTTACCAAAATTTGAAAGCGATACACATTAAAGTGGCTACCATTCCGTAAAACGGTCACTTTGCAAGCGAGATCATATTATTAGCCATCCAATTAATGGTGAATTTGCAACCACACCTAAGGAATGTTAAAAGTTTGTTTGCTAGCGAAAATTACAATAATACTCTGAGCCTCATACTCAGAATCTCATAACGACATCTTACTTACCCCCTCCGCTTGCGGAGGGTTTTTTTTGCCTTAAATCAATCCGTTTCCTGAGTGACGCCAATCGTCTCTTCGATGAGTTGACGTGCGATGGTTCCAACAGGTGCAACGAGCGGTAAACGTTCAAAATCAAACCACTGAGCATCTTTGAGTTCACTATAATCAGGCTTAAGCTCACCAGCGTGATAATCGGCTAAAAATGCCATCATCATACTCGACGGAAACGCCCACGGCTGACTGCCAAAATAACGGATATTCGTCACCGTCACCCCAGTCTCTTCTTTCACTTCTCGAGCGACACACTCTTCTAATGTTTCGCCCACCTCAAGAAAGCCAGCGATAACGGTGTACATACCACCTGCATGACGATTGTGCTGCGCCAGTAGTATTTGCTGTTGCTTACGAACAGCGACGATAATGCATGGAAAGATCCGTGGATAATGTAGCGTACGACAATCCTGACACTGCATCGCCAATTGATTGTGATTGAGATGGTTTCGACCACCACACTGAGGACAAAAACGCATACTCTGCGTCATGTGGCCGTACTGAATGGCTTTTGAGATAAGATGGAATAATTCCTGGGGAAAATGCAGCAATTCCCGTAGCGACGTCCACTCCCGCTCACCGTCAAGATCCGCATCGTTGAGCCACATCACTGGAATGCCCTGATACCGGCCAACCTCGATGGCCTGCTCAACATCCAATGAATGTTCTATCGCACTGCCTTTGGGCAGCATATCTTGCTCTAGCCAGACTTCGCTACCAGACACTACACACCAATATGCCTCACGAATGGGTTGATTACTTTTTTTTAACATATGGCGTCCTCGCCGCTTGCAGTTCAACCATTTTACTGGCAATCTAAATTCATACCAGCGAGAAAATGCGATTTTCGATGTTGGTGAATAAAATTAAAAACAATTCGTTTGTCGCTAAAAATGAGACTGCAGCCTTGCGGTCCCGATCATGAGGACATGGTCATGCTAAATAGATTCAAACAAGTACAAGATCAATGGGGTGGTTCCAGTGAAGTCATTGACCATTGGCTAGAAACCAGACAAGCTCTGATAGTAGAGTACTGTCACCTCGCTGCGCTACAACCCACGTCTACTCCCTCAAATGTCTGTGAACTTCCATCCACGAAAGAGGTCACCTCATTTTGTGATCACCTTGTTGATTACATTTCCGAAGGTCATTTTAAGATCTATGAAATGGTCATGGATAAATGGAAAGCGACTGGCTTTAAGACCAATAATGAAATAGACAGCACTTACGCCAAAATTGTCATGACGACCGAACCTCTGCTTGAATTCAACGACAAGTACGTAAAAGTTAAAGTCGATGATGACTTACCTCATTTTGAACAAGATATGTCTAAAGCGGGTGAAATATTGGAGTTTCGTTTTGAGGTAGAAGATCAGCTTATTCAACTTATTGCTGACAGCTTAGCGATGCCACCAGGAGCATAAATTCAGGTTTACTGGGGGGTACTCTGTTACTCATTCCTAGGAAAGGGAGACTAGACACGCTCCTAGGAACTAGGAATTATTCTTCTTCTGAAAATACAGACACAAAAAAGGCGCCTTTAGGCGCCTTTTTTCTTACTCTTTACGATTACTCGTCAGAAGAGAAACCTGCGTTTAGTAGCGCAGCTAGGTTATCTGTCGCTTGTTCTGCAGATGGACCTTCTTGCTCTTCACGCTTCGCTTGGCGATCTTGGTGATAAGCAAAACCAGTACCCGCTGGGATCAGACGACCCACGATAACGTTCTCTTTCAGACCACGAAGGTCATCACGCTTACCAGATACCGCAGCCTCTGTTAGTACGCGCGTCGTTTCTTGGAACGATGCCGCAGAGATAAACGATTCTGTTGCTAGAGACGCCTTAGTGATACCTAGTAGGTCACGTTCGAAGCGAACCAGTTCTTTACCTTCAGCTTCTAGAGCACGGTTAGCAATCTTAACTTGAGAGTACTCAACTTGCTCACCTGGTAGGAACTCAGAGTCACCTGCATGAGTGATCGTACACTTACGTAGCATTTGACGAACGATAGTCTCGATGTGCTTATCGTTAATCTTTACACCCTGTAGACGGTATACTTCTTGAACTTCGTTCGCGATGTATTGCGTTACAGCGTGGATACCACGTAAACGTAGAATGTCATGCGGAGTTTCTGGACCGTCAGCGATAACATCACCACGTTCGATCTTCTCACCTTCAAACACGTTCAACTGACGGTGCTTAGGAATCATTTCTTCGTAAGCTTCGCCACTTTCACGAGTGATGATCAGACGACGTTTACCTTTCGTTTCTTTACCAAACGACACAGTACCTGTGTGCTCAGCAAGGATCGCAGGCTCTTTAGGCTTACGAGCTTCGAATAGGTCAGCTACGCGTGGTAGACCACCGGTGATATCTTTGTTTCCGCCAGATTTCTGAGGGATACGAGATAGAGTGTCACCAACGCCAACTTCAGCGCCATCTTCGATGTTTACAATCGCTTTACCAGGAAGGAAGTAATGCGCTGGCATGTCAGTACCAGGGATCATTACATCTTTACCTGCCGCATCAACAAGTTTGATAGCTGGACGCATATCTTTACCTGCTGCTGGGCGAGCGGCTGCTTCTGTTACTTCGCTCGAAGATAGACCCGTTAGGTCATCCGTCTGACGAGAAACAGTCACACCGTCAATCATGTCTACGAACTGGATGCGACCTGCCACTTCAGTGATGATTGGCATGGTGTGCGCTTCCCAGTTAGCCACAACATCACCAGCTTGCACTGCTTCGTTGTCGCCTTTGCTCAGCATAGAACCGTAAGGAAGTTTGTGCTTCTCTTTGGTACGGCCAAACTCATCAATAATCGTCATCTCAGATGCACGAGAAGTGATAACCAGTTTCTTATCTTTGTTGATAACAAACTTAGCGTTATGAAGTTTAACGGTACCCGTTGTCTTCGCTTGGATGCTGTTTTCTGCTGCTGCTGTCGATGCTGCACCACCGATGTGGAACGTACGCATCGTTAGCTGTGTACCCGGCTCACCGATAGACTGAGCAGCGATAACGCCAACTGCTTCACCTTGGTTCACTAGGTGACCACGTGCTAGGTCACGACCGTAACACTGTGCACAACAACCAAAGTCTGCATCACAGGTAACGACTGAGCGCACTTTCATGCTATCTACAGAGTTATCTTCCATGATCTGACACCACTTCTCATCAATCAGAGTATTACGTGGGATCAGAACATCGTCAGTACCTGGCTTAAGAACATCTTCAGCGACTACACGACCAAGAGCCAACTCAGAAAGTGCAACTTTAACGTCACCACCTTCGATATGAGGCATCATGTCAACACCTTCGTGGGTGCCACAGTCATGTTCGTGTACTACAACGTCTTGAGCAACGTCTACTAGACGACGAGTTAGGTAACCCGAGTTTGCTGTTTTCAGTGCTGTATCCGCAAGACCCTTACGAGCACCGTGCGTTGAGATAAAGTACTGAAGGACGTTTAGACCTTCTTTAAAGTTCGCGGTGATTGGCGTCTCGATGATTGAACCATCTGGACGTGCCATCAGACCACGCATACCAGCAAGCTGACGAATCTGGGCTGCAGAACCACGAGCGCCCGAGTCAGCCATCATGTAGATGCTGTTAAACGACTCTTGTTGCTCTTCTTCACCGTCACGGTTTACTACCGTTTCAGATGAAAGGTTGTCCATCATCGCTTTTGCTACGCGATCGTTGGTCGATGCCCAAATATCGATCACTTTGTTGTAGCGCTCACCCGCAGTTACAAGACCAGATTGGAACTGTTCTTGAATTTCGCGAACTTCTTCTTCAGCTGATTCGATTTCGTCGTACTTCGCTTGAGGTACAACCATGTCGTCGATACCAACCGATACACCAGATAGTGCCGCGTATGCGAAACCAGCGTACATGATTTGGTCAGCGAAGATTACTGTGTCTTTCAGACCCAGCTTACGGTAAGCCTCGTTCAGTAGGTTAGAGATTTGCTTCTTACCTAGCTTTTGGTTTACCAAGCTGTATGGAAGACCTTTTGGTACGATTTGCCACAACATTGCACGACCAACGGTAGTATCTACCATATCAGTGCTTGTTGTGCTGTTACCATCTTCGTCAACCACGGTCTCAGTGATACGTACTTTCACGCGAGCGTGAAGCTCTGCACTCTTAGTACGGTATGCCTTCTCAGCCTCTTCAGGGCCAGCAAGGTACATACCTTCACCTTTCACGTTGATCTTATCACGCGTCATGTAGTAAAGACCCAATACAACGTCCTGAGAAGGTACGATGATCGGATCACCTGATGCTGGAGACAGAATGTTATTCGTCGACATCATCAGTGTACGTGCTTCAAGCTGTGCTTCTAGAGTTAGAGGCACGTGAACCGCCATTTGGTCACCATCGAAGTCGGCGTTATAGGCCGCACACACTAGTGGGTGAAGCTGAATCGCTTTACCTTCGATTAGTACTGGTTCAAACGCCTGGATACCAAGACGGTGAAGTGTTGGTGCACGGTTAAGCAGTACTGGGTGTTCGCGGATAACTTCGTCTAGGATATCCCAAACGATCGCTTCTTCGCGCTCTACCATTTTCTTAGCGGCTTTGATTGTCGTCGCCATGCCACGAGTTTCTAGCTTGCTGTAGATGAATGGTTTAAATAGCTCTAGTGCCATCTTCTTAGGAAGACCACACTGGTGTAGACGAAGCGTTGGACCAACTGTGATTACAGAACGGCCAGAGTAGTCTACACGTTTACCTAGAAGGTTCTGACGGAAACGACCTTGTTTACCCTTGATCATATCAGCAAGAGATTTCAGAGGACGTTTGTTCGAACCTGTGATCGCACGACCACGACGACCGTTATCTAGTAGCGCATCAACAGACTCTTGCAGCATACGCTTTTCGTTACGTACGATGATGTCCGGAGCTGCTAGCTCTAGAAGACGCTTCAAACGGTTGTTACGGTTGATCACACGACGGTATAGGTCGTTCAGATCTGAAGTCGCAAAACGACCGCCATCTAGTGGTACTAGAGGACGTAGATCTGGTGGCAGAACCGGAAGAACAGTCAAGATCATCCATTCAGGGTTGTTACCCGATTGAATGAAGGCTTCAACTAGCTTCAGGCGCTTAGTGATTTTCTTACGCTTAGTTTCAGAGTTTGTCGTCTCTAGCTCTTCGCGCATTTGTTCAGCTTCAGCGTGCATGTCCATAGAGCAAAGCAGATCTTTGATCGCTTCCGCACCCATCTTCGCTGTGAACTCATCACCCCACTCTTCTAGACGATCCAAATACTCTTCTTCAGTAAGCATTTGAGATTTTTCTAGATCGGTCATACCCGGTTCAGTTACGACGTACATTTCAAAGTAAAGTACGCGTTCGATATCACGTAGCGGGATATCCATCAACAAACCGATACGAGACGGTAGTGATTTAAGGAACCAGATGTGAGCAACAGGTGATGCAAGCTCGATGTGGCCCATACGGTCACGACGAACTTTAGTCTGGGTTACTTCAACGCCACACTTCTCACAGATAACACCACGGTGTTTCAGACGCTTGTATTTGCCACAAAGACATTCGTAGTCTTTAACTGGACCAAAAATACGCGCACAGAACAAGCCATCGCGTTCAGGTTTGAACGTACGATAGTTGATCGTTTCAGGTTTTTTAACTTCACCAAAAGACCATGAACGAATCATGTCTGGTGAAGATAGACCGATTTTGATTGCATCAAATTCTTCGGTCTTATGCTGTGCTTTTAGAAAGTTTAATAAGTCTTTCACAATCAGCTCCTGTAAGGAGTTAAAAGGAGCCCGCTCTTAAACTATAGAGCGAGCACCTTTCTACCAAATAATCCGAAAGGATTACTCTTCGTCTTCTAGCTCGATGTTGATACCTAGCGAGCGGATCTCTTTCAACAATACGTTGAACGATTCTGGCATGCCAGGTTCCATGCTGTGGTTACCATCAACGATGTTCTTATACATCTTGGTACGGCCGTTAACGTCATCCGACTTAACCGTTAGCATTTCTTGTAGCGTGTAAGCAGCACCGTATGCTTCTAGTGCCCATACTTCCATCTCACCGAAACGCTGACCACCGAACTGAGCTTTACCACCAAGTGGTTGCTGAGTTACTAGGCTGTACGAACCAGTCGAACGAGCGTGCATCTTGTCATCAACAAGGTGGTTCAGTTTCAGCATGTACATGTAACCAACAGTTACAGGACGCTCAAACGCATCACCTGTGCGACCATCAAACAACGTTAGCTGACCAGATTCTGGCAAGTCACCAAGCTTCAACAGTTCTTTAATGGAGCCTTCAGTTGCACCATCAAATACTGGCGTTGCAATTGGTAGACCACCACGCAAGTTGCCAACCAAGGTACGAACTTGATCATCAGACAGTTCAGCAATGTCTACTTTCTGGCGAGTATCGCCAAGATCGTAAACTTTTTGCAGGAATTCGCGGAATTTCGCCAACTCTTGCTGCTCTTTCACCATCTGGTTGATCTTGTCACCGATACCTTTCGCTGCCAGACCTAAGTGAACCTCAAGGATCTGACCGATGTTCATACGAGACGGTACACCCAGTGGGTTTAGTACGATGTCGACAGGTTGACCCTTCTCATCGTATGGCATGTCTTCAACAGGGTTGATCTTAGAGATTACACCCTTGTTACCGTGACGACCGGCCATCTTATCACCAGGCTGGATACGACGTTTAACCGCTAGGTAAACTTTAACGATCTTAAGAACGCCAGGCGCTAGATCATCACCTTGAGTGATCTTACGACGCTTAGTTTCAAACTTCTTATCGAAGTCTGCTTTTAGCTCGTCGTATTGCTCTGCTAGTTGCTCAAGTTGAGACTGCAGTGCATCGTCTTCTAGCGTTAGCTCTAACCATCTCTTACGATCAGTTGTATCAAGCTTAGCTTCTGAGTAACCACCTTGAAGAAGTACAGCGCGAACACGGTTTAGAAGGCCACCCTCAAGAATCTGGAATTCTTCAGTTAGGTCTTTCTTCGCTTCTTTCAGCTGCATCTGCTCAATTTCAAGAGCACGTTTGTCTTTCTCTACGCCATCGCGAGTGAAGACTTGAACGTCAATGATGGTACCAGAAACAGAGTTCGGTACACGTAGTGACGTATCTTTAACATCAGATGCTTTTTCACCGAAGATTGCACGTAGTAGCTTCTCTTCAGGCGTTAGTTGAGTTTCACCTTTAGGGGTTACTTTACCAACCAGGATGTCGCCACCCTTAACTTCAGCACCAATGTAAACGATACCTGACTCGTCCAGTTTAGACAGAGCAGATTCACCTACGTTTGGAATATCCGCCGTGATCTCTTCAGAACCCAGCTTAGTATCACGTGCCACACAAGATAGTTCTTGAATGTGAATAGTCGTGAAGCGGTCTTCTTGAACTACGCGCTCAGATACTAAGATCGAGTCTTCGAAGTTATAACCGTTCCAAGGCATGAACGCGATACGCATGTTTTGACCAAGCGCTAGCTCACCAAGGTCTGTAGAAGGACCATCAGCAAGAACGTCTCCACGTGCTACTGGTTCACCAGGTAGTACAGTTGGGCGCTGGTTAATACAAGTGTTCTGGTTCGAACGTGTGTACTTAGTTAAGTTGTAGATGTCGATACCAGCTTCGCCAGGAATCAGCTCATCTTCGTTAACTTTGATTACGATACGAGATGCGTCTACAGACTGCACCATACCGCCACGTTTCGCTACTGCTGTTACACCAGAGTCAACCGCAACATTGCGCTCAATACCAGTACCAACTAGAGGCTTGTCAGCTCTCAGAGTTGGAACAGCTTGACGTTGCATGTTCGCACCCATCAATGCACGGTTCGCATCATCGTGTTCTAGGAACGGGATAAGCGAAGCAGCGATAGATACTACTTGGTTGGTTGCAACGTCCATGTAGTTAACATGGTCACGTGGGTGAAGACCAGATTCACCTTTTTGACGAGCAGTGATTAGCTCTTCTTCGAAGCCGCCTTCAGTTGTTAACGCAGCGTTAGCCTGTGCGATAACAAATTGGCCTTCTTCGATTGCAGATAGGTAATCAACTTCGTCAGTTACTACACCATCAACAACGCGACGGTATGGTGTTTCTAGGAAACCATACTCGTTACAACGCGCAAACGCTGACAATGAGTTAATCAAACCGATGTTTGGACCTTCAGGCGTTTCGATCGGACATAGACGACCGTAGTGAGTTACGTGAACGTCACGTACTTCAAAGCCTGCGCGTTCACGAGTTAGACCGCCTGGACCCAATGCAGAAATACGACGTTTGTGCGTCACTTCTGATAGTGGGTTGTTTTGGTCCATAAACTGTGAAAGCTGTGAAGAGCCAAAGAATTCTTTAACAGCAGCAGAAATAGGTTTCGCGTTGATAAGATCTTGAGGCATGATTGCATCAAGGTCACCAAGGCTAAGACGCTCTTTAACCGCACGTTCTACACGTACTAAACCAACACGGAATTGGTTTTCAGCCATCTCACCTACGCTACGGATACGACGGTTACCAAGGTGGTCGATATCATCGACTTCACCGATACCGTTACGGATCGCGATAAGCTTCTTCATCACTTCGATGATGTCTGTTTCATCAAGTGTGCCTTGCTCTAGAGCGTCTTCACGACCGATAGAGCTGTTAAACTTCATACGACCAACAGTCGATAGGTCATAACGCTCTTCAGAGAAGAATAGGCTTTCGAATAGTGCTTCTGCAGCTTCTTTCGTTGGTGGCTCACCAGGGCGCATCATGCGGTAGATTTCTACCAATGCAGAGATGCGATCAACTGTACTGTCAACACGTAATGTGTCTGACATAAACGGACCATGGTCTAGGTCGTTTGTGAACAGTACTTCAAGCTGCTTATGGCCAGCTTGAGATAGGTTCGCCAAGGCTTCAAGGCTAATCTCTTGGTTTGCACCAACAATGATCTCGCCCGTTGCTTCGTTGATGTAATCTTTCGATGCAACTTTGCCTACGATGTACTCAACAGGTACTTCGATAAACTCAACGCCATCTTTTTCAAGCTGACGGATGTGACGTGCCGTAACACGACGACCTGTCTCGACGTAAGTTTTACCATTCGCTTCGATATCGAACGACGCAGTTTCACCACGTAGACGCTCTGGCAGCAACTCCATTAGCAGAGTTTGGTCTTTCACTTCGAAGTTAATCTTCTCGAAGAATAGATCTAGGATCTCTTCAGAAGTTTTACCTAGTGCACGAAGAATGATCGATGCTGGTAGTTTACGACGACGGTCGATACGTACGTACAGGTTATCCTTAGGATCAAACTCGAAATCGAGCCATGAACCACGGTAAGGAATAACACGTGCGTTATAAAGAACTTTACCTGATGAGTGGGTCTTACCCTTATCGCTGTCGAAGAACACGCCTGGGCTTCGGTGCAGCTGGGATACGATAACCCTCTCAGTACCATTGATTACAAAGGTACCATTGTCTGTCATAAGCGGAATCTCGCCCATGTAGACTTCTTGTTCTTTAATGTCTTTTACAGTACCTGCCGGTGCGTCTCTATCAAAAATAACTAGGCGCAGTTTTACGCGTAGTGGTTTTGAATAAGTAACGCCGCGAATTTGACATTCTTTAACATCAAAAACTGGCTCGCCAAGACGATAGCTAACGTATTGCAGCTCAGAGTTGCCATTGTAGCTCTGAATCGGAAATACAGAACGAAAAGCCGCTTCGAGTCCGTATTGTCCTTCAGGATCCTGTTCGATAAATTTGTCGAACGAATCGAGCTGGATCGATAGCAGGTATGGAATGTCCAAAACTTGTGGACGAGTACCAAAGTCCTTACGGATGCGCTTTTTCTCGGTATAAGAGTAAACCATGGGGTTCCTCAGCTCGCTGATAAGTGACCCAAACTGTCCGCCCAACCTAGTTACTTAAGGCGGGTAAAGGGACAGTGACTAACAACTGTTTACTGTAGAACGCCAAACCTTGGAAGGAATCGACGCTTTTTGCATGGATAGAGGTGCTTAAACAGCGGGAAAATTCACCTGTACCCTACAGCGCAAAAAGGCCGGTGGTCAATAAACCACCAGCCATTAGCCTTTCGGCTAAGAAATTAAGTAATAATTACTTAATTTCAACAGAAGCACCAGCTTCTTCTAGCTGAGCTTTAAGAGCTTCAGCTTCAGCTTTGTCAACACCTTCTTTAAGTGCTGCAGGAGCTGAGTCTACAAGACCTTTAGCTTCTTTAAGGCCTAGACCTGTTGCGCCACGTACTGCTTTGATAACAGAAACTTTGTTACCGCCAGCAGCAGTTAGGATTACGTCGAATTCAGTTTGCTCAGCAGCAGCTTCGCCAGCTGCAGCGCCACCAGCTACAACAGCAGCTGCAGCAGATACGCCGAATTTCTCTTCCATAGCTTCGATAAGCTCAACAACTTGCATTACAGACATTTCTGCAACTGCGTCTAGGATTTGCTCGTTAGTAATAGACATAACAATTCTCTTTTAAGTCAACAATAAGTTTAAATAGCAACCAGTGAAAAGCAAGGCTTAAGCCGCAGCTTCTTCTTTTTGGTCGCGTAGTGCAGCGATAGTACGTACCAGCTTGCCTGCAGAAGCTTCTTTCATGCACATCATTAGGCGTGCAATTGCTTCGTCGTAAGTTGGTAGTGTCGCTAGTACATCAGCATCAGTAACTGCGCCTTCAAATGCAGCAGCTTTGATCTCGAAATCTTTATTCTCTTTAGCGAAGTCTTTGAAAAGACGCGCTGCAGCACCTGGGTGCTCATTAGAGAATGCAAGTAGAGTAGGACCAGTGAAAGTGTCAGTTAGACACTCGTACTCAGTACCTTCTACTGCACGGCGTGCAAGAGTGTTACGAACAACTCTCATGTAAACACCCGCTTCACGCGCCTGTTTACGTAGAGAAGTCATCGCGCCCACTTCAACGCCACGAGAATCAGCTACAACTGCAGAAAGTGCACCACTGGCTGCTTCGTTGACTTCAGCAACAATTGCTTTTTTGTCTTGAAGGTTTAAAGCCATCTGGGATTTACTCCTGGTTGTTTTTACACCACCCGAAATCTACACGATTTTGGGAGTTCATACGGTGCTTTTTCCAGAAGAAAGATAATCAATAAAGTTTAGCTTTCTTTCAGTCTGGCACCATCTACGTAGGTAGTATTAAGTTCTTTACAGAACGCCTACGGTCTTGGATGGAGGCTAAATTCACTAAGGAGTTTCAGCCTCAACCACAAATTTGATAGGCGCAAAATTATACACAAATTTCACGCCCATGCAAGCTATTAAGCTTGAGTGTCTAATGTAGTTTGATCTACAGAAACACCAGCACCCATAGTAGTAGAGATGCTTACTTTCTTCAGGAAAGTACCTTTCGCTGAAGACGGCTTCGCTTTCTTAAGCGCAACTAGTAGAGCTTCTAGGTTCTCTTGTAGTTGGTTCGCTTCGAAATTCACTTTACCGATAGTAGTGTGAATGATGCCGTTTTTGTCGTTACGGTAACGAACCTGACCAGCTTTAGCGTTCTTAACCGCTTCAGCAACGTTAGGAGTTACAGTACCAACTTTCGGGTTTGGCATAAGGCCGCGTGGACCTAGGATAGTACCTAGTTGACCAACAACGCGCATTGCATCTGGAGAAGCAACCACTACGTCGAAGTTCATTTCGCCCTTCTTCACTTGCTCAGCAAGATCTTCCATACCTACGATGTCTGCGCCAGCTTCTTTAGCTGCTTCAGCGTTTGCACCTTGAGTGAACACTGCAACGCGGATTTCGCGGCCAGTACCGTGAGGTAGTACAGTTGCACCACGTACGTTCTGGTCAGATTTACGAGCATCGATGCCTAGGTTAACAGCAACGTCTACAGACTCAACGAATTTAGCCGTTGCTAGTTCTTTAAGAAGAGCTACAGCTTCGTTGATGTCGTATTCTTTAGTTACTTCAACTTTGTCGCGGATTACGCGCATACGCTTAGTAAGTTTTGCCATGATCTTAACCCTCTACCACTAGGCCCATTGAACGAGCAGTACCCGCAATAGAACGCTTCATTGCTTCAATGTCAGCACCAGTCATATCAGCAGCTTTAGTTTCTGCGATTTCTTGGATTTGAGCGTCAGTCACAGTACCCACTTTTTCAGTGTTTGGACGACCAGAACCAGACTTAACGCCAGCCGCTTTCTTAAGAAGAACAGCAGCAGGTGGAGTCTTAGTTACGAATGTGAATGAACGGTCGTTGTATACAGTAATAACTACTGGAGTAGGTAGACCTTTCTCAACAGATTCTGTTTTTGCGTTGAACGCTTTACAGAATTCCATGATGTTCACGCCGTGTTGACCTAGAGCAGGACCAACCGGTGGACTTGGGTTTGCCATACCAGCTGCAACTTGCAACTTGATATAAGCTTCAACTTTCTTAGCCATGATATTTCCTAATTTTGGGTTCAAACGCTATCCGTGTGGAGAGCTCCCCGTGTTTTGAAAAAACTTTTTACAGTAATACCTGTAAAAAGGCGCGAAATTATAAGCATAATTCGCGCCATTAACAACCCTAAAAAGGTGTTTTTTTAATCAAGTTTTTCGACTTGACCAAATTCGAGCTCAACCGGTGTTGCACGACCAAAGATCGATACAGACACTTTAACGCGGCTCTTGTCATAATCCACTTCTTCAACGGTACCGTTAAAGTCAGCAAATGGACCATCATTAACACGTACCACTTCACCTGCTTCAAACATCGTCTTAGGACGAGGAGCTTCACTTGCTTTCTCAAGACGATTGAGAATTGCATCCGCTTCTTTGTCTGTAATAGGTGCAGGACGATCTGAGGTACCACCAATGAAGCCCATGACACGCGGCACACTGCGTACTAGGTGCCATGATTCATCGTTCATAATCATTTGAACAAGAACGTAACCTGGGAAGAACTTGCGTTCACTCTTACGGCGTTGGCCTGCGCGCATCTCTACAACTTCTTCTGTAGGAACAAGAACTTCACCGAAGTACTCTTCCATAGCGTGCATTTTGATGTGCTCGCGAAGTGATTGTGAGACACGGCCTTCAAAACCTGAAAAGGCTTGAACTACATACCAGCGTTTTTTTGGAGCTTCACTCATGAATTAAAACCCTCTATATCCCGGTTACGAAAGCAATAAGACGAACCATAATGCCGTCAATGCCCCATAACGCGAGCGCCATAACAATACATACTGCAAGTACAATAAATGAAGTTTGCATGGTTTCTTGACGTGTAGGCCAAACAACTTTGCGTACTTCTACTCGAGATTCACGAGCGAACGTAATTGCAGCTTTACCTTTCATTGTAGTCGCTGCAACACCAAGTGCAGAAGCGATAAGTACAACAACACCTGCAGCGCGGATCACTACAGAAAGTTCACCGTACAGGTAATTCCCCACAACAGCAGCGGCTAACAGAGCAAAAGCGATAATCCACTTAAATGTATCTGCTGCACTAGAGCTATCAGGAGTTTCAGCATTTGCTTTCATAAAACCAACCTGTGAAAGTCTTAATAAGACGACAACAACCCCGCTGCTGCAGGGCTAATTCCTAAATGATGGCAAATTGCAGTCATGCCAACATAAACCAACGAAAGCCAAGTGATCGGCCCTCTAAAACTCTTTTTTACAATTTCATCAATCAAAAATTGATGAAGTTTGCACCACATTAAAGTGTAGTGCAGAAAAAGGGCATCAAATGATGCCCTTTTTACTAGTGGTTCGTCAAATCTTAATCAAAGATT
>NZ_JAJNNZ010000021.1 GCF_022836845.1 Vibrio gelatinilyticus | reverse complement strand
CACCTAATCATAAGACTTTATTTAGTAACAATTTGTGGAGGGATGGCTGAGTGGTCGAAAGCACCGGTCTTGAAAACCGGCAAGGGTTAATAGCCCTTCTAGGGTTCAAATCCCTATCCCTCCGCCACTATTAAAAAAACCGCTGATAATGTCAGCGGTTTTTTTTCATTCAAAATTTGCTACAGTGTTTTCCGGTGTTCATTTTCTGACTATTTGCCTTTACTGAGTGTTATTTGGCTAAGGATGCTCGATGCATAAACAGAACCTTGCCGTTTTGTCGACCCTAGGTATTCAATCTCAAGACATAATAGAGTATGAGCTTATCCAAGAGCTTTGGAGTGGTTATGGCCATTTATTGCGAGTACACCTCAATTCGCTTGAGCAACCCTCTATCATTATCAAATCAATTCGATGGCCAGCGCAAAGAGAAAGCCTTCATCATCCTAGAGGCTGGAATACTTCATTCTCCCATCAGCGCAAACTTAATTCTTATAATGTTGAACTGAACTGGTATGCGAAGTACTCGAACCAGATGCTTAGTAAGCAAGTGGCCACTTACCTTGGATCTACTGTAGCTTCTGATGGTTATGTATTAGTGATAGAGGATCTTAGAACGGCAGGTTTACCTAAGGTGATTGATAAAGCAAGCCCATTGGAAATTGTCACCGTTCTTAATTGGTTGGCAGACTTTCATGCGTTTTGGATGGGAAGTAGTTCCGAGGGGTTGTGGGATATTGGTACATACTGGCACTTAGCAACGCGGCCTGACGAGCATGATGCACTTCAAGATAAGCGATTAAAAGCAGTGGCTAGTAAAATTGATGACATGCTAAACGCGTGCCCTTTTCAAACATTGGTGCATGGTGATGCAAAGCTTGCTAATTTTTGTTTCAGTGAGGATAGTACTAAAACGGCAGCTGTTGATTTTCAATATGTTGGTAGAGGCATTGGGATGAAGGATGTGGTGCTATTTTTAACCAGTGTCATCAGCTTTGACGAACATGCCTCTCAGATCAACGACTATCTTGATGTGTACTTTAACTCGTTGGCTACGTCCCTGTCATTTTACCGTCCCGATATGTGTGCAAGGCAAGTAGAACAAGTATGGCGTCCGTTATTTGGATTGGCGTGGGCTGACTTTCAGCGCTTTATGAAAGGTTGGTGTCCCACTCACTTTAAGGTCAATCCGCTTACGGAAGCGATAGTCGATAAGGCGTTACGAGAGATTGGCCTATAAAGAAAACGCGCTCATGTGAGCGCGTTTTGCTATGTTACTTTTCGATCAGGGTGAGCGCTTTTCTAGAAACTTCATTGGCTGCTTTTATAAGGTCTTGCTTCTCTAGTGTATCGGCGAGGTAAGCGTAGTCCGATAGGCTAGAACGTATCTCAAGTGCTTTCTCAAAATGAATTTGAGCATCAGACCATTGCTGCTCACGCAAATGAAGCTGTGCTAACGCACTATGAGCGGCTGCGTTGCTCGGAGTTTTGCTCGTATACTTCTGCAATAAAGTTATTGCCGGATGAATATCCGAAAGGTTCATCTCAGGAATGAGTAGGTACAGCTCATCTGAGGTGCTCTTTTTAAGAGCTTCTTTAATGATGGTAAACGCTTCGTGATCTGCTTTTCTTGCGATGAGTTGCTTGGTAAAGCATGTAATTAGGTGGTCATCCTGACGAGTTTTTCTTGGCAGCTTGTCCCAATGAGCGATTAGCCCTTCACTGCCCTGAGCCTCGGCAATCGTCTTCATTCTTCCACACTGAGCGTGTTGTTCTAGCTGCTCAAGCTCAAGGTTATCGATTAGTTTAGCCTTTTTAAGTTTTGGCAGTAAATCTAAGATAGCATCCCAATCTTTAAGTTGAACCAGTGTTGTTTTTAGCAATGACAATACGATAGAGTTGCTCGAATGGTGTTCTTTGAGCGTTGTGAGAACAGACAGTGCAAATTGAAAGTCTTCTTCGCGAACAGCTTGCTTAGCCCTCGTTAATTGAACAGCCAGTTCGGCATTATTTTGCTCGGAAGCTAGCTGCAAATAGTGGTCGCGTTTTTCTTTATTCCCCTGACCGAAGGCAGCTTCAGCTGCTGCTAAGTAGCATAGTAGAGGCATATCATGATGATTGGCCCAGCGTGTCACTTTTTTCTCTGCCGCTTTCCAATCACCTTCCATCAACTTAATGATGCCCTCATTAGTATAGCGACGTGAGCGTTTCAGTTTACGTACACTGAACCAGTTCCAGGTGCTACTACTGGCAGAAAGAAACCTCTTAATAACGAACTCTAGAAAAAACAGAGCCGCCAAGGTGCCGATCAAAAATATGACCAGTGTCGTTACGCTCATTTCTAGCGTTTTGTCGGCGATTGAAATAAGCACATAACCCTGCTGACCCGAAAACTGAGTACCAACAAACAGGCCTGCTCCTAAAACGACAAAGAGGAAGATAATTCGAAACATTATTTCTCCTCCGTAATGATGGTAGTGACTTCACGACGTAAACGCTCGTTGATAAAGTCTGACAGTTGACTTTGGGTTTCCAGTTTGACTGGGTAGTTCACTTGAATGTTTTGTTGACTCAATGCAGCCAAAGATTTTCCAAACTCTTTGACCGCATTATCATTGTTATCAAAGAAAGACTTTGACCATTGTTCAGCTGTAGACAGTGATAGCTGATAAACTTCGCCTTGCTCTTTGTACACTGAACGAATGGCGGTCTCGAGTTTAGATTTAATATTTTCTCTTAAATAGAAGTGCTGCTCTGGTGAGAGCAGTGGAATAACATTTCCATCTCGCGTGCGAAAAGTAATGAAGTTTTCAGAGAAGTTTTTTAGTGATGTCTTTAGATTATCTTGCCAATCATAAAGATCTTGAGAGACTTCTTTTTTGACCTCTTCCGGCGCGTCAGGAAGAATAGCGTTGGCAAGAGGAAGAGTGTCTACTGTCTGCTGTAAGCTTGTCAGTCGCAACACCAAGCCGTCTCTGTCAATAAGAGGAACACTTCTTAGTTTGGTAATATCATTGGCCATAGCTTGACGGAGTGAGACGAGACTCGGATCATTTAAGGCTGCGATGCGTTGATCGGCACTTTCCATCAAACGTGTCGCGCTAACAACGTCATGTTCCAAAAACAATTTACGGCCAGCGAGTTTAACCAAATAGTCAGCTTCGGCGAGTAGCCAATCATTTGGACGTCTGCCTTTGACATCGGCGACAGCCAGTTGCAAGCTTGCGATGCTTTTTTGCTGCTGCCCAAGTACCACTTCAGCTTTATGAGCAGCGGTCGTTGCTTGACTAATTGTTTCTTCTTTCACTTGAGTCATCTGTGAGGAGATGATGTTATTTGAGGAGTCTATCTTGGCTTCTAGCTGCGCTATCTTCGCCTCATAATCTTGTGCTTGTTGTTGTAGCTTAAAGGCTAGACCACCGCCAAACGCAATCGCGATAACGATAGCGATACTGGCTAACTTAACGCCACGTTTTCCTTGTTTCTCAGCAGCTAAGTCACTTTTGTTGGACATCTCTGCTTTGAGGGTTGTCTGCTGTTCGACAGCCGCTGAACTGTCAGAGTCTGTGGTGTCGAGGGCTTCTTTGTGTTGTACCACGTCTTTTTTGTCTTCAGATGGAGTTTGCTCATCGTTTTTTTTATTGGTCATGCTTAAGTCCTATTCTTAGACGCTGGAGAGCAGCAAGTAGTTGGGTATTGGATGCGCCTTTGGCGTTAGTTATATGCAAAAAGCCATAGTCTTTAGCCTGTTGCAATATTCGCTCGCTCGGCACTATTAACGTTTGTTTAAATAACCAGGGTGTTTCATGAGCGAGTACAACACTAGACACTAAATGCTCTAGTTGCTCACCGCTGGTTACAATCAAGGTATCGATGTGGCTATCTTGCCACTGTTTGATATCTGACTGAAAAGATATGGGCAATTTTGTGCGAACATACACCTCTTCATAGTTGACGCGAGCTCCGCGGGATGTCAGGGTTTGCTCAATGAGTTCACGCCCACCATTACCACGCAGTATGATGATGTTTTTGCCTTTGACCTGATGTAATTCAGGAAGTTGCAGCAGATGTTCGCTGTCGCTAATCTCAGGGTAGTGTACGTTTTGTTGGCTTGCTTTGCTTAATTCGTGCGCAGTTTTTTGACCAACGCCAAGATAAATACACCCCTTAGGCCAAGATGCTTTTTCGTTGCCGAATAACTCTTGAATACCACTTACCGCATATTGACTCACAGCAATGATGATATCGGCTTTCTTCAAGCTATTGAGCCAATTGGTATTTTTAGTGTTGGTCTTGATTTCTACGAATGGGAAGTGGAGGGCAATGCCCCCCGAATCACGGATAGATTGGCATAGCAGTTCGCCACTAGAGCCTGGACGAGCGACCAATATAGGCATAAATTACTCGTGATCAGC
The DNA here is from genome assembly GCF_022836845.1 of Vibrio gelatinilyticus. Taxonomy (GTDB): domain Bacteria; phylum Pseudomonadota; class Gammaproteobacteria; order Enterobacterales; family Vibrionaceae; genus Vibrio; species Vibrio gelatinilyticus. Next base: position 41,596 of record NZ_JAJNNZ010000021.1, on the reverse strand, counting down.
GTAGAGGCGCTCTAGGATTTCTTTCGCACCTTGCTCAAGTAGCTGGTTTGCCAAAGTAACGCCAAGAGTCTCAGCTTCTTCACGTGGTCCTTTAATGTCTCCACGAACCATCTCACTACCATCGGGTTCTCCAACCAAAGCTCGCAACCAAATATCGTTACCGTCTAGCACTGAATAGCTACCAATTGGGACTTGGCATCCACCTTGTAGGGTCAAATTCATTGCGCGTTCGCATTTTACTCGATCGGCGGTGTCGAGGTGGTTCAGAGGTTCTAACAGTTTAATCAAGCGATCATCATCTAAGCGGCACTCGATACCGACAGCGCCTTGGCCTACCGCTGGTAAGGAAACCTCCGGTTCAATGAAGCTCTTGATACGATCTTCAAGGTGCAGTCTCTTTAGCCCCGCAGCAGCTAGAATGATGGCGTCGTAGTCACCATTGTCGAGTTTGCCAAGACGAGTACCAACATTCCCGCGCAGTTCTTTGATATTCAGATCAGGACGACGCTCTTTTAATTGGCACTGACGCCTTAGACTACAGGTACCAACGCTAGCCCCTTGAGGCAATTCATCAATGTGGTTGTACGTGTTGGAGACAAATGCGTCTCGAGGATCTTCTCGTTCGCAGATAGTGACTAGACCAAGTCCTTCAGGGAAATCAACAGGGACGTCTTTCATTGAATGAACCGCCAGATCGGCTCTGCCTTCGAGCATGGCGACTTCGAGCTCCTTCACAAATAACCCTTTGCCACCGACTTTGGCCAATGGAGTATCGAGTATGATGTCCCCTTTGGTTACCATAGTGACCAACTCTACCTCTAATCCTGGGTGAGCGGCAATTAAGGCGTCTTTCACATAATGTGCTTGCCACAGAGCCAGCGGGCTTTTGCGGGTGGCGATACGAATAGGAGCGGATGAATTCATGGTTTTCTCATCAATGTAAAACGAATGTTCTAATCCTATCATTCAAGTCAGGAAAATCTTAGTATTTCGTAATTTAGCGGTGAATCGAAACAAGGCCAGTTGCAATAGATTGCTGGGAGTGTGATGTTTGTCGCATTTGTTCGTTGCGCTATTGTTAGAATTGGCAGCTACTATTTATCAACGAATGGTTCGCCTAGATGATGGCAGACACGCTGGGAAGACTCATGCTTTAGCTTTACCTGATTTAATAAAAGTGTTAAATTGATCACGTTTTAATGCTGGATTAGAGCAAAAGCTAATCATTATGTACAAATAGAATTCAACCTAGGAAAACCCTTTGCAGGTATACACTCAAACATTAACTCAGCGATTAGATAAACTGAATCGACAACGTATCGAAAGAGCGTTGACGCTGATGGACTTGCAAGGGCAACGTATTTTCCAACTCATACCTGCTCTATTTCACTTCAATCACCCTATAATCCCAGGATATTTCGAGCAATCAACGCCGCGTGGAGTCTATGGTTTTCAGGCCAATGAGATACAACAAACTTTCATCGACGATGTGGAATTGGCTCTCGGCTCTAAGTTAGCAAGATCAGAAGATAATCAGATCCTTGGGCTGTATACCATGGGCAGCACCTCTTCTATAGGTCAAAGTACTTCGAGTGACCTAGATATTTGGGTGTGTATCTCACCAAGTATGACGACGGAAGATCGTGAGAGCTTGAGCAATAAATGCTTGCTCATCACTGACTGGGCGAAAGGCTTAGGCGTTGAAGCTAATTTTTTCCTGATGGACGAGTTGCGTTTTCGCAGTAATTTTTCTGAAGAAATGACAGGTGATAATTGCGGCTCGTCTCAGCACTTATTGCTGCTCGATGAGTTTTATCGTTCGGCCGTGTGTTTGGCTGGACAGCGACTGTTATGGCAAATCGTTCCGCCAGAAATGGAAGAATGCTACGACGAGTATGTCGAATTACTGTGTCGTAATGGTTATATTCAACGTGATGAGTGGTTGGATTTTGGTCGATTGAATCGAATTCCGGCCGAAGAGTATTTTGGTTCAAGTTTATGGCAACTCTATAAGAGTATTGACTCACCCTATAAGTCAGTACTTAAAGCCATTTTATTGGAAGCGTATTCTTGGGAATACCCTCACACCCAACTATTGAGTATTGATACCAAACGTCGCTTTTTTGCCCATGAACCCGACCTGTACGGCATGGATGCATACTATCTTATGCTGGAAAAGGTGACACTCTATTTAGAGCGCATTGGTGATCATAGCCGCTTGGACTTGGTCAGGCGCTGTTTTTACCTTAAAACTCATGAAAAACTGTCTAGAGCACCTAGTGCCGGCTCCGTCGCATGGCGTCGTGAAGCGCTAATGGAGATGACCTCGAATTGGGGTTGGTCTCATGAGGTCTTAAAAGAGCTTGATAATAGACGTCATTGGAAAGTCGAACAGGTGATCGTGGTACACAACGCTTTGCTTGACGCCTTGATGTTGAGCTACCGTAACCTGATTCAGTTTGCTCGCCGAAATGGGATAACCTCGGCGATTAGTCCGCAAGATATTAGCATTCTCGCTCGTAAGCTTTACGCTGCCTTCGAGGTGCTCCCAGGTAAAGTGACTCTTCTTAATCCACAGATCTCACCAGATTTGCACGAGCCTGACCTTAGCTTTATAGAAGTAAAAGAAGGTCGCACTAATAAGCCAGGGTGGTATCTGTATAAGCAGCCTTTGGTCGCGCACAAAATTTTGGGGCAAGCAACGCTGCAGCACAATGAGTATTTAAGCAAGTTAGTCGCGTGGTCTTTCTTTAATGGTTTGATCACCGAGTCGACACGTCTTAATTCAGTAGTGCGTGAAGCACACATTGATATCGATAAGTTCTATCAAATGGTTAGCGACTTGAGGAATACTTTTTCTCTGCGAAAACGCAGACCGAGTATGCAGGCGTTGGCTAGTCCTTGTGAGATCAGCCAGTTAGCGATGTTCATTAACTTTGAAAATGATCCTACCAGCGATTTGTCCGCTAAATCTATGAAAGTGGATCTCAAGAATATTGATATCTTTAGCTTTGGTTCGCAAGGTTGTAGTTTGATTGGCAGCGTAGATTTAGTGTATCGAAACTCGTGGCATGAAGTGCGTACTCTGCACTTTACAGGCGAAACGGCCATACTTGATGCGCTTAAAACGATATTAGGTAAGATGCATCAAGATGCGATCCCGCCAGATTCTGTGGATGTGTTTTGTTATAGCAAGAATCTGCGCGGCGTGTTAAGAAACACAGTGTATCAACTGTTAGCTGAGTGCATTGAATTACGTCTTAAGCCAATTGAGCAAGAGAAGCGTCGTCGCTTTAAGGCAATTAAGATTGCTAATCAGATGTACGGATTGTTCTTTGAGCGTCGTGGGGTTTCAGTACAGCGTCTAGAAAATTCTGTTGATTTTTACAGCAGCATTTCCAGCAACAAGCTTCAAGGTGCCCCCTTGTTAATGTTGGATCGCGAAGAAGAGTATCACTTGCCTGACGTTGTTGATGGCTTTGCCAGTGAAGGGTTAATACAGTTCTTTTTTGAGGATACCGATAGTGGTTTCAATATCTATGTTTTAGATGAGAATAACCAAGTTGAGGTTTACCATCAAATGAGGGGCAGTAAAGATGACATGATCTCGAGTGTAAACAGTTTCTACACCTCGAATATTAGCCAAGAAAGTGAAATGGCGACGAAAATCATCAACTTTAATTTACCGCAATACTATCAGTTGGTGCACCCCGAAGATGGGGAGGCTTACGTGATCCCTTATCGTAATGATGCCTCTCCCAACTCAAAGCTATCCAAGGCGGTCAACGCCAACGCTTAGTTCCAGTCTATCGTTTCGCCAGCATGCTTCACGCACTCCTGTTTGACCATTTCAAACAGTTCCACACCCGTCTTGGAGCACGTCCACTTTTCGTCAATCAACTTAAAGTGAAAGCCGCCAGAACGGGAAGCAAGCCAAATCTCACGCATAGGTTCTTGTCGGTTAATGATAATCTGACTGCGATCGTCAAACTCCAGTGTCATCACGTTGCCCGTCACCTCGTAATCTATGTCGGCGCCTGATTCATCGATGGCTTCTTCAATATTTTGCATCTGAATATCGACCAGTTGATGAAATTCCGTATCGTTCATCTTTGTTATCCTATTGCTTTTCTAAATCCTGATGCGATTATAGGGGGCATTGAAACAATAATCACGATGTACAAAATGAAAAAGACAGTTACGGCACTATTAATGCTCGGAGTGATGACTCTTGTTGGATGTGGCCAAACAGGTCCATTGTATTTACCAGCGAAACCTCAGCCGACGAATGAGCAACCTCAGCCAGTCAACGACCAATAATTGTAAGCGCGATTGAATTAGCATAAGGGATATGAGAATTGGATTATTTTAACTATCAGGACGATGGCCAGCTTTGGGCCGAAAATATATCGTTATCATCACTCGCGACTGAATATGGCACACCTTTGTATGTCTATTCACGTGCAACATTAGAACGCCATTGGAATGCATTTGATAAATCGGTTGGCGAGCATCCTCATCTAGTGTGTTATGCCGTGAAAGCAAACTCTAATATCGGCGTGCTTAATACCCTAGCACGTCTGGGTTCTGGTTTTGATATCGTTTCTGGTGGAGAGTTAGAGCGTGTGATTGCTGCCGGAGGAGACCCTGCTAAAGTGGTATTTTCTGGTGTAGGTAAAACGGCGCAAGAAATGCGTCAAGCTCTAGAGCTAGGTATTAAGTGCTTTAATGTTGAATCAGAGCCAGAGTTGGAACTTCTGAACCAAGTGGCAGCATCATTGGACGTCATTGCACCGATTTCTTTGCGTATTAATCCCGATGTAGACGCGAATACTCACCCTTATATCTCTACAGGTTTGCGTGATAATAAATTTGGTATCGCTTTTGATAAGGCGCCGGCAGTTTACAAGTTTGCCCAAAGCTTGTCGCACCTAAATATACAGGGCATTGATTGCCATATCGGTTCACAATTGACCGATATTGAACCTTTTATTGATGCCACGGATCGCTTGTTGGCTTTAATTGGTGATTTGTGTGCTGATGGCGTTGAAATTAAACACTTGGATGTTGGCGGTGGCTTGGGAGTGGTTTACCGAGATGAATTACCACCACAGCCGTCTGATTATGCTAAGGCACTGCTGGCTCGACTAGATAATCATCCAGATTTGGAGCTTATTTTTGAACCAGGCCGCGCTATAGCTGCCAATGCAGGTGTCTTACTGACGAAAGTTGAGTTCTTAAAGCATACCGAACACAAAAATTTTGCTGTTGTGGATGCAGCAATGAATGATCTAATGCGCCCAGCCCTGTATCAGGCTTGGCAAGATATTGTTCCTGTGATCCCTCGCGAAGGAAAATCTGAAACCTATGATTTGGTTGGTCCTATCTGCGAAACAGGTGACTTTTTGGGTAAAGATCGTGACCTCGTATTGGAGCAAGGTGACTTATTGGCTGTACGCTCCGCAGGTGCCTATGGCTTTGCAATGTCATCAAACTACAACACTCGAGCCCGAGCGGCTGAAGTCATTGTAGATGGTAATCAGGCACATTTAGTACGACAACGAGAAGAGCTGTCTAGCCTTTGGGCTCTTGAAAGCATCTTACCGGAGTAATAGAGACCTTATGCACTTTCACTTTTCTAAAATGCACGGATTGGGTAATGACTTCATGGTGGTCGATTGCATTACTCAAAATGTATTCTTCTCTCCTGAGTTAATTCGTCGCTTGGCGAATCGACACACTGGTGTTGGTTTTGATCAGCTTCTCATTGTAGAGGCACCTTACGATCCTGAAACCGATTTCCATTATCGAATTTTCAATGCAGATGGCAGTGAAGTTGAACAGTGCGGCAATGGCGCTCGATGCTTTGCCCGATTTGTACGAATGAAGGGGTTAACCAATAAATACACGGTAAGTGTCAGTACCAAAAAAGGGAAAATGATACTTAAGATTGAAGACGATGATCTTGTGACCGTGAATATGGGAGCTCCAGAGTTCGAACCTAACAAGATCCCTTTTAAAGCCAAGCAAAAAGAGAAAACCTACATCATGCGTGTGGCGGAAAAAACATTGTTCTGCGGAGCTGTTAGCATGGGTAACCCTCATGTGGTCACCGTTGTCGATGATACGCAAACGGCTGATGTTGATGCGCTTGGGCCATTGTTAGAGTCTCACGAACGCTTTCCTGAGCGAGTGAATGCTGGCTTCATGCAGGTGATTAATCGCAATGAAGTCAATCTGCGGGTTTATGAGCGCGGAGCGGGCGAAACACAAGCCTGTGGTAGTGGTGCCTGTGGGGCTGTGGCGGTTGGAATCGTACAGGGATTATTGAACGATAAGGTTTTGGTTCACTTGCCAGGAGGTGATCTCACCATAAGCTGGAGCGGTGAAGGAAGCCCTCTTTACATGACCGGGCCTGCAGCGCATGTGTTTGATGGTCAAATTTCTTGCTGATGTGGTGCTGCTTCAGCACTCAGTGATTGCTTTTTGACGTTGAATTGATAAGCGAAACAGATTGCCTGTTCGGATCTACAGAGATTGTGTATATACTTGAAGTGGTTGAATCTTTCACAGGGTTCAACCACTTTTTATTTAAGTTGAATATAAAGGATACGTTTTGTCTCAGTTTGAAGCCGACAATTTGACAGCGGAAGTCGTCGCACAGTATTTGCAAGAGCACCCAGATTTTTTTAACGGACGTGAATCTCTCATTGAGCGGCTGTCCCTTCCTTATCAACAACAAGGCACCGTGTCTTTAGTAGGGATCCAGCTGAAAAGACAGCGCGATCGCATTGAAGCTCTAGAAGAAGAGATCACAGCCTTGATGTCACTGGCAGCCAGAAACGACCAAACTTTCTATGAGTTCATGTCGCTACAAGAAACGTTACTTAAGTGTTCAGACTTTCATTCAGTGATCCAGGCCATCAGAGCGACCGCGCGCAGCTTGAATTTGAAGTCGTATATCAAACTATTGAATCATGAGCATATACCCCATGCACTATCGATGGATAACTGGCAAAGGTTTAGCGCTAACCATTTGAACGGGAAAGAGGCTTACCTAGGGAGATTACGACAAGCGGACAGAGATAGCTTATTCTCCGATGATAATGCACCGGAGCTAGGTTCGTACGTGGTGTTGCCGCTCAAACGTCAATTTGCTCAGGGGATTTTGGCCTTTTCTAGCGAAGACGGAGGCCATTTTCAGCCAGAAATGGATACCCTGTTTTTGCGCCATTTGTCCTATTTAGTGTCTTATTTGAGTGATAATCTAGTTTGGCACCGTCACGAGGAAGAGCATGTCAGACCCAATACTGCCTAGTCGTTTAGCCAAATCTTTGCAGCGCTTTTATGAATACCTAAGAAGCGAGAAAGGCTTAAGCTTGCATACTCAGCGTAACTACCGCCAACAACTTGAAACTATGGCCTTACACCTTTCAGAAATGGGCTTAAAGGATTGGAGTCAGGTTGATGCGGGCTGGGTAAGACAGGTGGCGAGTAAAGGAATGCGTGAGGGTATGAAAGCCAGTAGCATTGCTACTCGCCTATCATCGCTGCGTAGCTTCTTCGATTTTCTCATCCTCCGTGGAGAACTCACCGCGAACCCTGCAAAAGGGGTCAGTGCACCAAGAAAGCAGCGGCCGTTACCTAAGAACCTCGATGTTGATGAAGTCTCACAGTTATTAGAAGTGAACGAAGAAGATTCTTTGGCGGTTCGTGATCGAGCTATGATGGAGTTGATGTATGGTGCTGGCTTACGTCTTGCTGAAATGGTCAGTATCGACGTTAAGCATATTCACTTTTCAAGCGGTGAAATTCGGGTCATTGGCAAGGGTGATAAAGAGCGTAAAGTTCCGTTTTCCGGTCTTGCCCTCGAGTGGGTAAAAAAGTGGCTGAAACGACGCAGTGAGTTTGCCAAACCGAGTGAATCGGCGTTATTTGTTTCAAAACTGGGCACTCGTATTTCTCATCGCAGCGTGCAAAAGCGTATGTCTGAATGGGGGCAAAAGCAGTCTTTGGCTAGCCACGTTAGTCCGCACAAGCTACGGCACTCATTTGCGACACATATGTTGGAGTCAAGCAATAACCTACGTGCGGTACAAGAACTGCTAGGACATGAAAACATATCCACTACGCAAATCTATACGCATTTGGACTTTCAGCATCTGGCGCAAGCTTACGATCAGGCTCATCCAAGAGCACATAAAAAGGGAAACAAAAACTCATGAAGGTATATCGTTCAATCCCGAGAATAACCGCATTGACGTTTGACTTGGATGATACGCTTTACGAAAACGGTTCTGTGATTCGTCAAGTTGAGCAAAAAGCGGCAAAATGGCTTAATCAGCATCACCCAGTGAGTTTGAATTGGAGTGCGAAGCAATGGCAATCTCTGAAAATGGATCTTTTGCAGATATTACCTGAACTCCGCCACGATGTGACGTTATGGCGTCATACCCAAATTCGTCAGGGATTAAAGCTTTTGGGTTATGATGATCCCAAAGCTCAGTCTGCTGCCAATGAACTTATAGCGCGAGTCTTACAATGGCGTAATCAAGTCTCGATACCAAGTGAAAGTCATGACGTCCTAGCACAGCTTAGTCAGTCATTACCACTTGTCGCGATCACTAATGGTAACGTCAATGTGGATGCCATTGGATTGTCAGAATACTTCACGCTAGTGCTGAAAGCGGGCCCTGACGGCAGAGCAAAACCGTTCGCTGACATGTTTCTTAAAGCCCAGCTGCACCTAGATATGCCAGCGAGTCACATTCTTCATGTTGGCGATCATGTCATTACCGATGTCTATGGAGCCAAACAGCATGGGTTTAGTGCTTGTTGGTTTAACGATAGCGGGGCAACCTGCCGTCAAAAAGACAGGCTTAAATTGTTACCCGATATTGAAGTATCATCGTTGTCATCGCTATTGTATTTTATTTAGCGTTGATGCCCACTGCGCTCAGCCTGAAAGTTGGCGAGGTAATGTGCAAAAAACTCTTGCATACGCAGCGCAGTCTGCTGGCTTTCCAAAACAGCAATGACTTCACTAACAACCTCAAAAGTACACAAATTACCCGCTTGTTGGTTGCGACGCAGTTGGTACTGGGAAGTCTGGCTTGCCGCGACATGAACCTTTGGCAAAGCATTGAGCCAAGGGCTGCGTAACAACATTTTTTTCGCTTCTTGCCAAGTGGCATCGAGTACAATTATGTGGGCTTGACTGACATCTTGGTCGCACAGAGTCGATATCTCTGTGCTGTTGTCTGACGGATACAACACCACAGCTTGTTGTGGCGAAGGTAAAGTTACAAGCTTTTCGCTAGGGATCTGGCGAGCCCATAATTCAACATCCACATTGCTAAGCAGCCGGGTCAGTATTGCACCGGTGTTGGTGGCTCTTGAGCGCTCATTGGGATGAGTCAGCAGGGTAAAATTGAGCTGCGACGTGATGGATGGGATCGCATCGCAGTAGCAGTTGTATTGAAAGCCACATTTGCGGCAAGCCATTTCAGTTTTCATTACCTACCGCTCACTTTGCGCGAAACAGAACCAAACCGCCGTTGGCAATGGGGTAGAGTACGTCACCCACTTTCTCCTGCGTTGCGATAAGGGAATTGTCTTTTAGAGTAAAGATTCGCTGCGAAACTAAGTATTGTTGCTGGTGGCGCGTCATAATCACTTGCACTTGTTTGTCATTGAGTTGCTGCCAAAAACCCCGCTCGATCGTGGCCGGAGAATTGTCGGAATACTCATAGGTCGTGACGGCGCTGTGATCCGGCAGTAATGTCATCTTTACGGTAAAACCGCTATTTTCTGTTGATTGTGCTAAGTATTCACCGCTCCAGATTAGTGTTGCATCCAGGTTGGAGAGCATCGCGCAGCCTTGCCGCTTGTTGCCGTCTGACAGATAAGTCGCGCTCCAGCCATACATGGTATCACTCATGGTGTCATTACATCGTTGTTCAGCAAGAGTCAGCTCAGCCTGTTTAAATTGATAGTATCGGCTTTGGCTGTGCAGCTGCTTATTGACCAGTTCAAGCGATTGTTTTTCTTGGCCCAATTCCTGAAAGATCGCCAAATTATTTTGCTCAAATCGGATCGACCAAAATGGCTCGTTACCAAGAACCTGCGTTGCCCTTACCGGTTGTTCGCAGCGTTTAGGATTTTCAGTGGTCAGCAGATTCACGGTTTTAACCACAAAGCGGCCACTGTAGTCGGAATCAAAGCCACGGTGACTGGGTGGCTCTAGGTAGCCAATCACCTCAGCATAAATAGGCTGGTAGGGACTGGTGATCATCGATTGTGCTTGCTGCTGAATATCGAGAGGCAGATCGAGCCAAAATTGTTGATGACTGCCACAGGGCTGTAAGGTGCGAGACTCGTGACCGATCACCGCCATTCCTCGGAGCACGTAACTTTGCGGTATGACCGATTCAGGACGCTGAAGTTCAGCACTGTTGATGCCTTTTTGCGGAGCTTGAGATTGATTTGTCGTGCTGCAAGCTTGTAGCATAGCCAGCAACATACTCATTAGTGCGATATGAGATACTTTCATGTTGTATCTTCCTTAAGACGGTCGGATTGTACAGGAACTATTATGGCATATTGGCTATTTAAAACAGAACCCGATGAATTCTCTATTAACACGTTGCAGTCAAAAGGCGTCTCTTGCTGGGAAGGCGTTCGCAATTACCAAGCGCGGAATATGATTCGGGATCAAATTCAGGTGGGTGACCAAGTGTTTATTTATCATTCATCTTGCAAGAACATCGGCATTGCCGGTGTAGCAAAAGTGATTAAAGGGGCTTACCCCGATCACTTTCAGTTTGACCCAACCAGTGACTATTATGATCCCAAGTCGGATAGCCATCAACCTCGTTGGTTTATGGTAGACATCGAGTTCGAGCTAAAGTTTGATCGAATTCTGCCTTTGTCTGCATTAAAGGTTATGCCTGAACTCAGCGAGCTTGCGGTAGTCAAAAGGGGAAATCGACTATCAGTCATGCCAGTTTCTGAATCGGAATGGCAGGCCATTATGATACGGGTGAATGCAAAGTAACAAAAGCACCCACTTCGCCACTGGCGTTATGGGTGCTAACTGTTTACAGCAGGTTGTCGCACAGGTAATGAGCCACGGCATCGTGCTCGTTGGAGCCAATGACTTCATTATCAGGCAGCGCTTTCATCACTTTATCGTGTGATGTGCCCATAACTAGCCCTTTACCGGCCATAGAAAGCATTTCAACGTCGTTCATGCCATCACCAAATGCAATACAGTTGTCCAGGTTAAGGCCAAGCTTCTCAGAGACAGCTTGCAACGCAGCGCCTTTAGACACTGCTGCATCCATGACCTCCAAGCACCAAGGTGTGGAAAAAGAAATATTGAGTTGATCTCCAAAAGTCTCTCTGAGTTGCTGTTCAAATTCAACTAAGTGTTCATGGTCGTGCTGTGGATGAGTGATGAAAATCTTGGCAATGCCATTTACTGGAGCGTTATCAACATCAAACAGCTTGTAGCTAAAGCCTGAATCACTGTGAAACTTCTTAAAATAATCGTCTTCTCGGCTTAATAACCAATCTTCATCCTGATACATATGGACGAACAGGCTGTCGTCTTGCTTGAGGATATCAACTACGGGCTGTACTAAAGACTCTTTGACATTGCCACAGTACAGCAGCTCGTCATGCTGATCATGGACACGTGCGCCGTTGGCCGTGATCATGTAGGCGGGAATTCCAACCACTTCTCGGATGCCGGCAACGTCGACATGGTGACGGCCTGTGGCGAAAACAAATGTGAATCCTTTCTCATGCAGTTTCTTTAAAGTGAGCTTAGAAAACTCGCTGAGCTGGTGGTTCGGTGCTAGCAAGGTACCATCCAGATCAGAAGCAACAATTTTAATAGAGGAAGTCACATTTTGTTCGGTCATAAATATCTCTTTGCAAGTTCGGCTAGGAATAACACGGAGCATTGTATGGTATATCTGACACAAAAAAGAGGGTAAAAGCGTCAGAATTTGTTTTCCTCATTTACTGCGTGTCTGTTTAAAGGTTAAAGAAGGCTCCAATAGCCGATAATGCCGCGTTGCGGTACTGATCGGATTCAAATAGAACTTCGTGTTTAGCGCCGTTGATAGTCAGGCTTTGAACCTTTGGGTTGGTGCGTTGAAGTTTATGCACGAACTTGATTTGAGAGTCATTGCAGACGATTTTGTCTTCACCAGCCTGAACCAGAAGCAAGGGGATAGAAATCTGTCTGGTTTGCTGGATACATTGCTTAGCAGCGATAAGTCCTTGCCAAACCCATTGAGTGCTTGGGCCACCTATTTTTAGTTCGGGCTTGTCTTCATAAAGGCGGCGAAACCATTGATAGCGTACTCGACTCTGACTGAGAGGGTTAATCTCAAACGGCTTGGGGGCATATGACTGATAGCCTGGCGCATAGGTGGGGGTCGGGTACAGTGCGGTCATGATCTGGCTGACAGTGATGGCGAGCGGCTTAAAATACCAGGGTATATTTACTCCATACATCGGTGCGCTTAAGGCGATTTTGTCAAAGCCATGATCAGGGTGAGTTTGAATATAACGGGTGGCTATCGCCCCCCCCATTGAATGGGCCAGTATCATGCGCTGCTGGTAGCGTGAAAGCGGGAAAAAGGAAACGAGATCATCCATATCATTGATGTAATCATCAAAGTCTATGATGTGGCCCATTTGAGGATCGGGAGCAAGGTGTGTCGACAGCCCTTGTCCTCGATGATCAAACGAGTAAACATCATAGCCTTGTTGGTAGAAGTCGTAGAAAAGTTCCTGGTATTTCCACGCAGATTCAATGCGACCGTTGACCACCAAAAGGGCTTTGTTGTGCTTTGGGTGAGTCAGACTACACCAGAACAGTTGTTTATTGTCTTTGGTCGAGAAATAGCCTTCATCACGAGTTTCCCATAGTGCGGCTATGTCTGCTTGGATCGCTTGCTCAAAATTTGACTCTTGCGTATAAAGGGTAGCAGCTGTAGATGTTTCACTCATTAATGAACCTATATTCCAAGAAATGTGCTCTTTACGACATGATATCGGTAATACAGTATTAATGCTCTCTTACTGTATCGAAGTGGGTAGAATGTAGGGTTAAGATGAATCAAGTAGTTGGGAATTGCAATGGATTATCATGTTTGGTTAGCGTATGTCGTTACCGCAATTGTGTTTAGCTTGGCACCAGGCTCGGGTACGGTTAATTCCATCAGTAATGGCATTAACTATGGAACGAAAAAGTCGCTAGCAGCCATCTTAGGACTGCAAATTGGTTTGGCCTTTCATATTGCTTTGGTTGGGGCGGGTATCGGCGCTTTGGTCGCTCAGTCAGCGGTAGCGTTCTCCCTTATTAAGTGGATTGGTGTCGTCTATTTATTGTGGCTCGGAGTACAGAAGTGGCGTGAGAAAGCCAACATCCAATCCTCTGAGCAGCCGTTACCTCAAAGCTCAGTGAAACTGTTACGTAGCGCTATTTTGATTAATCTGACTAACCCCAAGTCTATTGTTTTTCTGGTTGCGCTATTCCCGCAGTTTTTGGATCCAGGTAAAGATCAGTTGCCTCAACTTCTTGTGTTAGGAGTCACCACCGTATGTATTGATGCTTTTGTGATGCTGGGCTACACCTCTTTGGCAGCGCAATTGGGACGTTATATTCGTTCAGAACGCATTATGGGACGAATTAATAAGGTATTTGGCTCGATGTTTGTTGGTTGTGGTGCACTTCTGGCGGCCGCCAAGTCTTAAAAGTAGCCAAAATGATTAAGGAGCGTTATTACGCTCTTTTTTTATTATGCGGCTAGAGCTTGATATTAACCTGAAGAGCCAGGAAGCAAGGTCAGCATATTCTGATAGGCGATCTGATGAGCCACATCGTCGGGAAGAGCATTTAGCAGTGGAGCCCAGCTCATCAAGGCTTTTTCCTGGTAGCCAAAAGAGCCGACAATATCAGAGCCGATGACAAATCGGTCTGGGTAGCGTTTAACGAGCTCAACCCAGCGAGGATCGGCTTTACCTTTAACCATAATCACATCGGCCAATGTCCAGGAGGCCAAGATATGCAAGTTATCATGTTCATCGAGCAAGTGACTGACGGTGTCGTACAGGAAATCCAGTGACAAATGCTTGGTGAGTGTCGACGTTGTTCCAGCGTGCGCCCACAAGAATCGAGTGTTGGGACTCGATGCTAGTGCCTGCTTGAGCTCTCTTAGATAAAGAGGGTTGTTTTCGCGTCGCGAAGTAATATTTGAATGCAGAATGACGGGCAAATCGTATTTTTCGGCGAGTTGATAGACTTTGAGCAGTGCAGGGTGATTCGCTCGGGGTTTTTCATCGGCCGTGAGTGCCGTCAGGTGATCATGACGGGTAATGATTTCGCCAATGCCTTGCCAAAAATCAGGGCGAAATTTAAGTTCACGCTCTAGTTGTTCGGCAGCATTGAGATCGGTGGTATTAATACCACTAAGGAAAGGGTGCAAGCGTTCTTGTTGCTGCTTAGGCAAGCTTTCTATTTGTCTGGCAATGATTTCATCGGTCTTCGGGTAATAATAAACAGGAGCATCGTCCCCGTAGACAAATCGGGGCGATTTGGGTTGTGACATGTCCCACTTTTTAATGACCGGTAGGCCCATTACGTAGGCGTGGTCGATATTCAGCTTGTCCATGTTGTGGATAAGCGCCTCGGCACCTTCACCACGTTGAAAATAGTCGACCAGATGGACTTCTGCATCGTTTATTGCGCCTTGGTAACCAGCACTGCATGCAACAGAGAGAAGCCCCAACAAAGGAGTGACCAGTATTCGGAGTATGGAATGAGTGTTCAAGTAACAGTCCTTCAAAAGAGAGCTTTTATCATCTAACCCTAGCATTCAAAGGATGGGAATAAAAAGCCTTAATTGCGCTGTAAGGCAAAATGCAGAAAGCGTTGACCTTGATAAGTCAGTATTCCTCGATCACCGGGGTTGAGGTGATGATAGTACTGAACACCAATTTGAAATTCTCTTTTGGGGCCAAAGCGGCCCTTTCTCACGTAGATCCAATATTCTTCTTCATGACTGTCTGGGTCTGTGGGAGTCACGGCTTGTTTATCTAAAATAGTCACCAGCGCTTGCTGCTCTGGCGCGTCTTTCCCTGAAATGTGTTTGGTATAAAATAGAGAGAAAAAACAAGCGGCTACAATTATCAGAATGAAAATCGAAAGTATCAAAACAGTCGGCATGATGACCTCTTTAGAAACGCGAGACTTGAATTGACAGTAAGATCGCATACTTTGCATGTGAAAAACGAGTGGAGTTGTACAGCATATTGCGATTTGAGTGTCACATCACACTAATAGTCTGTGAGGTCCGCGACATCTTTGCCTGAATTTGTCTGGCTTGTATCGATCTATTTGAAAAAATCGATAAGAATAATAGTAATGGTTCCACATTTAGGCGAGCAGCAGTCAATGTTCTCGAAGGCTGACTCATAAGGAGATCTGAGTATGGCTGATATTGATAGAGTGGTTAGGCGCTCTCGGCGTATTGAACAATTGTTGAGAGAGCAATACCGTGCCAACGGCAAGGGGCTACACCAACTGATATCGAGTTGTGAGGAGCGTTTGCCTCACGACGTGATTGCAAAACTCAGATACGTAGCGACCATCAGAAACAAGGTGGTACATGAAGATGATTTTGAGTTGGATGATCAGCAAGACTTTCTACAAGTCTGTGATGAGTGCGAAGAAGAGCTTACCCCCCGCAGCAACCGATTTATCTGGCGAGCCGCCTTTTGGTTAATGGCGCTCATCACCTTGCTTGCGCTTGGCTTCTATTATATTCACTGGGAAAAAGTGATGACCATTTTGTCGTAACGTTAGATTCATAAAAACAAAAAGGGACGCCAGATAGGCGTCCCTTTTTTGTAAACGACAAGTTTAATACATCATTGGCAGTGTCATTAGCCCAACTACCACGGCGATCATTACTAGTCCCTGCTTTTGAGAGGAAGAAATCATAACACTGCTCCTTTTTTAATTCTTCAATCTATGTATTTAGAATAGCACTGCTTTTGGTGTTTGATCAACCATTTTATTGCCAACTCTTCATTTTTGTATGTTTTCTTTCATATTGATGACCGTATGTGGGCAATGAAACATGGTTTTTTTATTGGTTATTATGTGAGTTGTTGTCACTGTTTTGCCTTTCTTGGGGTTCAACTTATTGTTTTTAATGGCCTAATAGTGGGTTAATAGTTGTTCTCTTTTGTTCTTTGTGTGTTTGGTAGCTTTGGATGATCTGCTGGTGGTGATGGCGAGAAAATCACATTGTAGGCTAATTTATTACACGCCGTTTACTGTGTTCGAGGATTGAAAGCCACACTTCTTATCAAAATGAGCAGATAAATCAGGAAAATGACTCTCAGCTTCACCGGTAGGATGATTGGTGCAATTTAGAAGGTTTGATGATTATTTCCTCTTTATTTACAGATAATTAATATTGGTAGATTATTTTAAATATCGCTTTTTAAATCCTATTTCTAGCTCTTTACCTGATGTTATTGTTAATAGACTCCATCAGGAGCAAGCAAACGTTTGCTTTATCATTGTTGGTATTGGTGCCAAATGCAATTAGGGAGAACCATAACCGAAATTACAATTTTGTCTGCTTTTGAACGGCGAGTGCTTACTTAGCCTTGTGTAGCGAAGGAATTTTTCTTTTAAGGTAAGTCCAACTTTTATAGCTTGATACTGGACATGTCTAATTGGCCACATACACTGGGTTCGAAAATTATAAATAGGTGGGTTTATGTGGAGCTGGCTTGCGATTGCTTTGTCGTCATTACTATCAATTTTTGCGTCAGTGAATAACAATCGTTCTTGGTCAATTGTTTTTGGTTCATTTACCCATATCTTGCTTATGGTGTTAGTGGTCGGCCAAATGGGTAGCTGGTCTGCAAAGATTTACTGGCTTGTAGCTGGCCTTGGGCTGTTTCTCATCGTTGATGCTGCCGGGTACATGAAGTTGTCCCATAAAATGTGCTTTCTGGGGTATATAGTCGCCCAAGTGTTTTACAGTAAGTTCTTCTGGTTGCAGATACAGTCTGATGTGGTGTTATGGCTTCCCGCTTTGTTGGTCGGTATAGCCGTTGTCACCTTTTTCCTTTTGTTGCCACGCTTAGATTCTTTAGTGCTCCCAGTGACAGTTATGGGCTGTGCCTTACTTTTATTGGTTTGCAGTGCCGGGGAAGTGTGGTTAACCACTCATAGTCAAAGTGATTTTTTAGGCTTTTTGGGTGCCCTAATTATGGCTGTTTCAGCGCTGCTATTTGCTGTTGAAAAATATAAGCGGCCTCGGTCAGGTGCTCGTTATCTAATTTCGGGTAGTTATTTTCTATCACATGCACTGATCGTCGCTTCGGTGTTATAATTTGCCTGTTTGGTATAGCTTTAGAAGTTATCAACGTTAGATGTCGTAAGAGGTGTATACAAATGTCGAAATCGGTTCATGCACACAAAGTGCTTAACTTGCTTCGTGAGCAAGCGTTGTCTCAAGATGAGTTATTACTAAAGATAGCATCGGATTTCGGAACCGATGTGAGTTTTCATACCTGTAGTCGAGAGGGATTCGATGTTCAGTCTCTACTCACGTTCTTTATCGCAAAACAGAAAGTGACGTTAACCGACGGTAAATTTCACCTCAACGTAGAACGTGTCTGTTCACATTAATCAGTCAAGTCGCACGAATTCAGAGAAGCAGCCGTTCTAGGCTGCTTTTTTTGTACTTCGAAATCATCACATCACCCTGCTATACTTGCCGCCATGTCCCATCGCTACCAGGCTGTAATCAATGGATATTCTATCCGCAGCGACTATGTTGTTTTTAATCATGGATCCTCTAGGGAACCTACCTATCGTATTGTCGATACTTAAGCATCTCGACCCTAAAAGGCGTCGGATAGTACTCGTAAGAGAGCTGTTTTTCGCGCTGGCTATTTTACTGCTGTTCCTTTTCGCGGGACAAAGTATTCTAAGCTTCTTACATGTCGAACCTGAAACGCTCAGTATTTCAGGCGGGATCATCCTCTTTATTATTGCCATTCGCATGATCTTCCCACAGACAGGAAGTGTGACGGGTTTGGCCGCGGGTGAAGAGCCGTTTTTTGTTCCAATGGCGATACCAATGATTGCAGGTCCATCCGTGATCGCGTCTTTGCTGTTGCTGTCTACCCAGAATCCAGATCAACTTTTGGAGCTTTCTGGAGCGGTGATGATTGCATGGGGAACCACTTTCTTCATTCTCATGTTCTACAACTTCTTCCATAAAATGCTCGGCGAAAGAGGCCTGAAAGCCATCGAAAGGTTGATGGGATTGTTATTGGTAATGATTTCGACGCAAATGTTCTTAAATGGTGTGAAAAGCTATTTAGGTGGGTAGGGTTATCAGGCGCTAATGTGATACGCAATAAAAAAGCCGCTTTAAGCGGCTTTTTTTACATCATGTGTTTACGTCGAATATCGAGCAACGCGAAGATGCCAAATACCAGAATGGACCACTTTTCCCAGCGGGACATATTGACCTTTTCACCGAATGCACCGATGAAAATCAGCATTTGAACACCGTGCATCATAAACAGAAAAGCCGTCATTATGTATAAGGCAATGGCTGCTTTTCCTGGAAAAGGATGAAAAATATTCACCAGCAATACAAACCAAACAAAGGCTATAGCGGCTTTAGCTATTAGCAGAAGTATTTTCATTTTTCATTCCTCTCAAATAAGCGATAACAGACCTGTCCTGCTGTTTTCTCTTTTGTTAGCTGCCAATGTTCTGGAAGGTTCGGTAGCTCAAGTTCTTTTTCTGTCTCTATATAAACTACGGCATTTCGTGCCAGCCATCCATTGCTTTCCAACTTATCGATAGTTTCGGCCAACAAACCTTGTCGAAAAGGAGGGTCGATAAAGACAACGTCATAAGCTTGCCCAGACTGAGCCAAGTATTGCAAAGCGTCACCGTGGTGTACTTCGATATTGGTAGCAGCCACCCGCTCTATATTTTCCTTAATCTGTCGGAATGCTTGATCATTAAGTTCCACCATAGTGACCAGCTCGGCCTGACGCGATGCAGCCTCGAAGCCTAAGCCCCCCGAGCCAGAAAAGACATCAAGACACTTAGCGTGTGGAATGTCTTGAGCGAGCCAGTTAAAGAGCGTTTCTTTAACTCGATCGGTCGTTGGGCGAAGCCCTTGTGCATCGTGAACAGGGAGTTTTCGCCCTCTCCACAGTCCGCTAATAATGCGAACACTGCCAATTGAGGCTGTTTTTTGTGATGGGGTTTGCTTGCGACGTCTAACCATTGATTTTTTGACCGCCAATAAAGTGATATTATACCTAGCCCTAAAGCATGGGTGTATTTCGACAAATGATAAAGTGTATCAATTTAGGATAAAACTTTTCACTGCTTTGTCATAATTTGTTTAATACAAAGATAAGCTCATGCCATGATTTAGATATTTGAAAAGCACGCTCTAGGATTGCTCCAGATGACAGAAAAGAAAAAACGCGGATTACTCTCTTGGCTTGGTTTTGGCGATGAAGAACAAAGCGAGAACAAGCAAAATGAACAGTCTCAAGAGGGCTTGGAAAAACAAAGTACAGCGGATACGACGGCATCGTCAGAGCAAGCCGATATTGAGCGAGCAGAGCCAGAGCTAGAGAATGTTCTTGCAGAAGCAGAAGCAGAAGCAGAAGCAGAAGCAGAAGCAGAAGCAGAAGCAGAAGCAGAAGCAGAAGAGCGAGCAAAAGAGCCTAGAATCGTAGAGCAAGAAAAGCCGACAGAGAGCTTTTTTGTTCGTCTAACGCGCAGCTTGAGTCGAACCAAAGCGAATATAGGTTCGGGCTTCTTCGGTATGTTCAAAGGCAAACAGATCGATGATGAGCTGTTTGAAGAGCTTGAAGAGCAATTATTAATTGCAGATGTGGGAATGAATACCACCGTCAAGATCATTGATAGCTTGACGGAAAAAGCCTCTAAGAAAGACCTGAAAGACGGTGAGGCCCTATACGGATTATTGAAAGAAGAGATGGCCGATATACTGAGCCACGTAGAGAAACCATTAGAAGTGGATACCAGTAAAACGCCGTATGTCATTCTTATGGTGGGTGTTAATGGTGTAGGGAAAACCACCACTATTGGCAAATTAGCTAAACAGTTTCAAGCTCAAGGCAAGAAAGTGATGTTGGCTGCTGGCGATACGTTCAGAGCTGCAGCGGTCGAGCAATTGCAAGTTTGGGGTGAACGAAATCAAGTTCCCGTGATTGCACAGCATACGGGAGCAGACAGCGCCTCTGTTATTTACGATGCTATTGAAGCGGCAAAAGCTCGTGGTGTGGATGTTGTTATTGCCGATACCGCTGGCCGTTTACAAAACAAAGCTAACTTGATGGAAGAGCTGCGTAAAATCGTCCGGGTAATGAAGAAAGTGGACGACTCTGCACCTCATGAAATTATGCTAACGCTTGATGCCGGTACAGGGCAAAACGCGATTAGTCAGGCGAAATTATTTAGTGAGGTTGCCCCATTAACAGGGATCACCTTAACCAAACTGGATGGTACGGCGAAAGGTGGCGTAATCTTTGCCATTGCAGATCAGTTCGAGATCCCAATTCGTTACATTGGGGTTGGTGAGGGTATTGATGATCTGCGTCAATTCAAGTCGCATGACTTTATTGAAGCGCTATTCAGCAGAGAAGACTAATAGAACAAGAGGGATGCATAGCATCTCTTTTTCTCTATGGATCAGAAAGGAGCTTCTGATTCGTTACACACTAATACTGCAGATATTCTGAGACGTCAGAGGAAGAGTTTGTGATCAAGTTTGAACAAGTGAGTAAAGCCTATCGTGGTGGGCGACAAGCACTACAGAAAGTTGACTTCCACTTGCGAAAGGGTGAAATGGCTTTTTTAGGAGGCCATTCAGGTGCGGGTAAAAGTACATTATTGAAGCTAATTTGCGCACTTGAACGCCCAACAGATGGACGCATCCTATTTAATAAACATGACATTACCCGAATCCCAATTAAAGATATCCCTTTCCTTAGACGCAACATTGGAATTGTATTTCAAGATCATCGTTTGCTCATGGATAGAAGTGTTTTTGATAACGTGGCGTTGCCGATGAGAATTGAATCGATCAATGAGCATGAGATCAAACGTAGGGTTTCAGCTGCTCTGGACAAGACCGGTTTACTAGATAAAGCGCGTTGTTTACCTAGTCAGCTCTCAGGCGGTGAACAGCAGCGTGTTGGGATCGCACGAGCGGTCGTTAATCGCCCTACAGTGCTACTTGCCGATGAACCTACAGGTAACTTAGATCCTGAGTTATCAAATAAGGTTTTGCACTTGCTTGAAGAGTTTAACCGTGCTGGTGTTTCAATCTTGCTGGCAACTCACGACACCCAGCTTGTGGAATCTCGACCTCAGTATCGTTATTTGGAGCTTAATCAGGGCTTTCTAAGTGAGGCTGGTGGTCATGTTTAAGAAAAACAAATTGAAAACCAAAAGTGGTGCAAGACATCACTTAAAGTCCGATGGCTTTTTTGTTATCCACTGGAAGCAGGCCAAAAATGCGCTATCGCAGTTATGGCAAAGACCGCTAGGTAACATGTTGACACTCGCAGTGATTTCAATGGCATTGACCATGCCATCCTGCTTGTACTTGCTGGGTAAAAATGTGGCAGCGGTAGCCGATAAGAGTGTCAATCACTCGAATATTTCGGCCTATTTGCAGGTGGGGTCTCCTGATGCAAGAGCACTTATTTTAAAAGATCAGGTCGAAACCTGGCCCGAAGTGTCTTCGGTCAAGTACATCACGCCGCAGCAAGGCCTTGCCGATCTCAGTGAGCATTCAGGTTTAGATCAAGCGCTCAGTGTATTGGAAGGTTATGCCCTACCGGCGGTATTGATTATCGAACCAAAGCAGTTATCGCAAAGCAGTCATCAGAGCTTAATAGATAAACTGGGTCAGCAAAAGAGCGTGATTGATATCCGAACCGATGAAGATTGGCTGTCACGCTTTGGTGCGATTCAAAATCTAGCGACGACGTTAGTGATCACTCTCTCGGTTCTCATGCTGGTTTCGGTGTTTCTCATAGTGGGCAATACTTTGCGTTTCAACGTGTTAGCTAATAAAGAAGAAATACAGACGATGAAGTTAATTGGCGCGACAGATCCTTATATTCTTCGTCCTTACTTATATTCTGGCATGTGGTATGGACTTATTGGCGCATCAGTTGCGTGGCTGTTGACCGCCTTGATTACCATTTTGCTAAACAGTGCGGTAAGTACCCTTGCTGATCTGTACGACAGTGAGTTTAGGTTAATTGGCTTAAGCTGGGATGAGACCTTGCTAATTCTGATGCTCGGGATATTCTTAGGTATTGGGGCGGCGCGAGTGTCTGTTAAGCGTCATCTCAAACAGATTGAACCGACCTAAACTTCGCTTGTCATATTGAGAGGCGATCAAACTTTAAGCGGCATATGACTTGCCCAGCACTAGGATTTGTGCATAATATCTACCCCCTTCTATGATCTTATTGGCTATAGTCAACAGTATTAATAAGGTCTTAGTGGGTTGATATCCAGATCAGATTTGATGAGGAAGTGAATGACTAAACAAGCTTATCCAATGGCTTTAGTGACACAAGATAGCTTAGACAGCTATATTCGTTCAGCAAACAGCTACCCGATGCTAACGCCAGACGAAGAACGTGAACTTGCCGAGCGATTGCATTACAAAGGTGAGATTGAGGCTGCAAAAGGCCTGATTTTGTCACATCTTCGTTTTGTTGTTCATGTTGCTCGTGGATACTCTGGTTACGGCCTACCAATGGCTGACCTTGTTCAAGAAGGCAATATTGGCCTAATGAAGGCGGTCAAACGTTTCAACCCAGAAGTGGGGGTTCGTCTGGTTTCATTTGCGGTACACTGGATTAAAGCCGAAATTCATGAATACGTGCTGAGAAACTGGCGTATTGTGAAAATCGCAACCACCAAGGCTCAACGAAAACTGTTTTTCAACCTACGCAAATCGAAAAAGCGTTTAGGGTGGTTTAACAACGGAGAAGTTGAAACTGTTGCTCGTGAATTGGGTGTTGAACCGTCAGAGGTTCGCGAAATGGAATCTCGCTTAGCGGCGCAGGACGCTACGTTCGAAATGCCTTCTGATGACGATGACTCTGCGGCATCATACTCCGCGCCTGTGTTGTATTTAGAAGACAAAGCTTCTGATGTTGCAGAACACGTTGAAGCCCAGAACTGGGAAGATCATACCAATACTCGTTTAGGCCATGCACTGGCAAGCTTAGATGAGCGCAGTCAGCATATTGTTCGCTCTCGCTGGTTAAACGATGAGAAGTCCACGCTGCAAGAACTTGCTGAAATGTACAGTGTTTCAGCAGAACGTATTCGACAGTTAGAAAAGAATGCGATGAAGAAGCTGAAACTGGCGGTTGGTGAGTTCTAACAGCACCAAAAAAGAAAGAATATTGAAAAAGCCGAGATCATTAGATCTCGGCTTTTTTATTGCGATCGATTTTGTGATCATTTTGTGCAGAAAATTCTGTGGATAACTCTGTGGTAAATTTCTTTGTGAGCTGTAGGAAAGCGTCAACTGTCGGGCGCTAGATCGTGATGAGGCATTGGGGATAGTATTTAATTTACACACAGAAAAATCACGATCATTACTACATATTGTGGATCAAAAGATCAAAAGCTACTTTATTCACGCAATCCACAGAGTTATGCACAATTGATTGATAGTTGTACGCATCCAGATAACCCCAATTTACGTATGTACTTATTCAGCACTGAATAGTGTTAGAATAAGGCATGGAAAAATCGGTTCAAAATGGCCATTGTAAAGCCCTAGATTGGATGACTCAACAGGGTGGTCTTTAGCAGAGAATGAGAGTGACATGGAATCAATGAAACAAATCGATGTTGTAGCAGCATATCAAAAGTTGCAAGAAAATCCTTTGGCGAGATTGGTGGATATTCGTGATGCTCAATCGTTTCAAGTCGCGCATGCGCCAAGTGCCTTCCATCTAACTAACGACTCGTTGGTTAGCTTCATGGAAGAAGTCGATTTTGAGCTTCCTATTTTTGTTATGTGTTATCACGGGATAAGCAGTCAGGGGGCGGCGCAATACCTTCTTAATCAGGGCTTTGAGGAAGTCTACAGCATCGATGGTGGATTCGAGGCTTGGCACAGGGCACAGCTGCCCGTTAATAGGGTGGTATAAATGCTTCGATTGATCACATTAGATAACCCTCGTATGGGGCAGGCGTTCATTGACTATCTTGCAACGCGCAAAATTGAGGCACAAATGATGCCTGAAAATGGTGATCAGTTTGTCATTTGGCTTTTAAATGATGAGGATAGCACTGAGGCCGAAGCTGAGCTTAAACAGTTTTTGGCCCAGCCACAGCATCCTAAATATCAAGCATCCTCATGGGATATGGCGGAAACCAGGAAAAATCCTTTTCGCTACAATACGCCCAGTCTGTTGAATCTATTAAAAGCTAAAGCGGGACCACTAACCCTATCAGTGATGCTGGTTAGTTGCGTGATTTTTGCATTTCAGACTTTGGGATTAGGGCAAGTTATATTCGATAGTCTGCATTTCCCCGCTCTTGAGGGTCAGCAGTGGCAGGTTTGGCGCTGGTTCACGCACGCTTTTCTGCACTTTTCAGTACTGCATATCGTGTTTAACTTACTCTGGTGGTGGCAACTGGGCGGTGACATTGAGCAAAAACTAGGCGTTCGTAAGTTGTTGGAAATCTTTCTTATTTCAGCAGCGGTATCAGGGACAGGGCAATACTGGCTTGCTGGCGCCAACTTTGGTGGTTTATCAGGAGTGGTTTATGCGCTAGTTGGCTACTTGTGGATAGTGACCTGGCTGCGCCCCGAGGCTGGCCTGGACATGCCAAAGCCGATCGTCGGTTTTATGCTTGTTTGGTTAGTGCTAGGGTTTGTTCAACCTTTCATGGCCATTGCCAATATGGCACATTTAGCCGGTTTGCTATCCGGTATGGTGCTCGGCTTTGTGGATAGTCGGCGCCGTTTGAAAGTGCGTTAATACTGATACAGGTATTTGGTAAAGAGAAGATCAGCAATGACGGATTTACCAGTCTCAACCAGTAATAAGTTATTTAAGTTCTCCACCAGTGTTTTACGAATTTGTTCTCTACCTGCCAGAGATTTGATGACATCTTCACTTTGTCTACCGAGCAGCTCTACTACAGCGTCGCGAATCAGTGGTTGGTGGTGTTCAATGATAAACAGGTCGTTGCTATCGCCTACCATGATATCTATTCTGACCTGCACGTAACCGAGTTTTTTGCCTTCGGTATGAAAATTGGTGGTCAATTCGGGTTCTAATGTGAAATATGATAATGTCGGCGCGGTACCTTCTTGAGTTGCAAAGCTAGAAGCAGAGAAGATCAAGCTCAAAGCTAGCAAAAACTGAGTTGAATAACGTTTACGCATATTTGTCTCTTTGATTTACCATTTAGCCGATATTTCAGTGGGTATTGTTTGCTACAATAGCGCACACTAAAAGAGCTATTGAGCTTTTCCAAAATTTTATAAACGGTACATTAAAACCGTCATCAGAATAATTATTGTACGCGTTAACTGCGTATTATTGAACAGTAAAATGAATCATTCACTATCGCACTATTTACACGCCTTAAGCACGGCGAATTGGCAGACTCTTGAACAGTTTGTGTTCCCTAGTCCAACGGCCAAAGAGTGGCTTACAGAGCAAGGCTCTCTATCTAGGCGGATTAAACAATCGTGTACATCGCTATCGGTAGAGCTTGTCAGCAACCATGAACATCACATGAGCCAAATGACAGGTGAAGAAATTGGCATGCTGTCGCAAGAAGACAGCTGGCTGCGTGAAGTGGTATTGCTTGGTGACAATACACCATGGGTGTTAGGACGTACGCTAATGCCAGTCTCCACTATGAAAGTCGGTCAATTTGATTTATCACAACAAGGAACCATTCCTTTAGGAATCACAGTATTTTCGTCGGCCAATGCCAAACGAGACTCACTGATGGTCGCAAGCGTGGATATCAATGGTAGCACGTTATTGGCAAGGCGCTCGAGACTGTGGATGTCCGAGTCACCTTGTTTAGTCGCAGAGCTTTTTTTACCAGAGTCCCCAGTTTATGCAATGGAGAAGGATGCATGACACTAGTTAAGGCGAAAGCGTATTGGCAATTGATGAGAATGGATCGTCCCATCGGTAGCTTGTTGTTACTTTGGCCAACGTTATGGGCGCTGATATTCGCAGCCCAGGGGATCCCTGACATCAAAGTATTGGTGGTATTCTGCTTGGGCGTATTGATGATGCGCTCTGCCGGGTGTGTGATAAATGACTTTGCCGATCGTCATGTCGATGGCCATGTTGAACGGACGAAATTACGACCGCTGCCGTCAGGAAGGGTATCGGAAAAAGAAGCTATAACCCTGTTTCTCGCCCTCGCGATTCTGTCATTCTTGCTCGTCCTGACAATGAATCCATTGACAATACAGTTGTCATTCGTGGGTATGGTGCTTGCGTTTATCTACCCGTTTATGAAGCGCTTTACCCACTTACCGCAGCTGTTTTTAGGGTTAGCATTTAGCTGGGCGATCCCAATGGCTTGGGCTGCTCAAGCGAATGAACTGCCAGCGATTGTTTGGTTTATTTTCGTCATTAATGCCTTTTGGACCATTGCTTATGATACTCAATACGCCATGGTCGATCGTGACGATGACCTGACTATCGGCATTAAATCTACGGCTATACTGTTTGGTCGCCGTGATAAGCTAGTGATTGGTGTGCTGCAAATATTGACTTTAGCAATGTTGATGACCCTCGGCGAATGGTACGCGCTTGGCGCGAGCTATTTTTGGAGTCTTTTGATTGTGGGTGCTCTTTTTGTGTATCAACAATGGTTGATCAGACATCGCACCCGACCAGAGTGCTTTCAAGCTTTCTTAAACAACAACTATGTTGGTATGGCAGTGACGATTGGGCTGCTTGTGGGTTTTTGGTAGCCTCAGCTTGGCAAGGAAAAATAAAAATAGCCGCTCATATGAGCGGCTTTTTCATGCGATGAGTATACTGTTGGCTAGTCGGCTTGGCAGACGCTTTCTTGAATGGTTAAGCGTACTTCAGGGTATAAGAAGGCATACAGCAGAGTGGCGAGATCTTGTGAACTTGCAAGATCGCAATTCCCTTCTCTGTCTAAATACTTCTGTTCTTTTAGTGTGCTGAACATTGCAGAGAACACTCCCTTATCAAAAAATTCGGGCGCATTGATACCGTGTAGTCGACCAAGGCGTTGAGCAATATCCTGACTGCGCTGTTCCAGATCGCTTTTTCCTAAGTCTGGATTGCAAACCAAAAGATTGAGTGTGATTGCGTATCGCTGCAGCGTTTCGGAAATGGTTCGCCCAAGTAGCATTAGTGACTGTGTATTGGATTGATTCATTGTCACTCTGCCTTCGTCGATGATGATCAAGTCTTGACGAGTTAGTTCCTTGAGAATGGCATCAGTAGTGCTATCCAACTCCAACATATCTAGATTTAGGAACAGTTCCTTTTTAAGGAAGGGATACAGTTTTGCAACATTGAACTTAATTTCTTCAACGGATAGAGAATGCTGACGAATCAACATTTGTGCGATTAACGACGGCAGTGCGAAAAGATGAATAATGTTGTTTCGATAGTAGGTCATCAAAATCGATTGATTTCGATCGAGCGAAATAATATCGCCGAGACTATCAGATTCAATAACGAACTTGTCGAGGGATTCCGCGTGGTTAACAAGCTTATCTGCGCTGCCTTGCGGTAACGTCGCCGTGTCAGAGTAGGGGACGTTCTTTAGCAACGAAAGATAGCAGTCGATCTGTTTGATAAGATTGTCACGCGAAAGCGCTCTTTGTTTGGAGGCGAGTAGCGCCGTCGCACACAATGTGAGTGCGTTGCACGCGGCCGCATCGTTAATGTGCGTCATCATTTTAGTTGCTAATGAGTTGACGATCGGATTTAACCACTGTGGGCGACTTGCCCCCATTGGGTCAATATCTTGAGTCCAGTTAGGAGCCTGCTCGTTCAAGTAGTGGTTTAAAGGAATTGGCTCACCAAAGTTGACGTAGCCCTTGCCGAAATTACGTAGCTTCCTGAGAGTTTTTAACACTAACCCGGCATTTTCTTTTTCTTTGTGTTTGCCTCTAAGCTCTTTTGCATAAGTCGCCACTTCCATCACATGTTCGTAGCCAATATAGATAGGGACTAGAGTGACAGGGCGCTTTTGCCCACGTAGCATGGCCTGAATGGTCATCGCTAGCATTCCTGTTTTTGCCTGAAGCAACCGTCCAGTACGGGAGCGCCCACCTTCGCTGAAATATTCGACCGAATACCCTTTGGAAAACAGCTCTGATAGATATTCACGGAAGATGGTTGAATACAGTTTGTTGCCTTTAAAGCTGCGTCGGATAAAAAATGCACCACCGCGTCTAAAAATGGGGCCAGCTGGGAAGAAGTTAAGGTTGATACCTGCGGCAATATGAGGAGGGACCATTCCTTCGTTATACAACACATAAGAGAGGAGAAGGTAGTCCATGTGGCTTCGATGACATGGAACATACACGATTTCATGGCCGTCTTGAGCCAATCGACGTACGGTCGCAGCGTTATTAACGTTAATACCTTGATAGAGCTTGTTCCAAAGCCAAGAGAGGATGGTTTTACCGCTTTTGACCAGGTTGTAAGAAAAATCGGCGGCAATCTCATCCATGATGGTATGCGCTTCTTTTCTGGCTTTCTCAATGGAAACACTATTGCTTTCCGCGTGCTCTTGGATGGCTTGTTCAATCACAGGAGATCGTAGTAAACGTTTAAACAGCAGCTGCCGATTGGGTAAATCGGGCCCTGATGCTGCGAGTTTCTGGCGAGAGAAATGAATTCGGGCGACACGAGCCAGTTTTTGTGCGATCGATTTGTCAGTACCGTGTACATCCGCCATATAACGTAGAGACACGACTGAGCTGAAGCGAACCATGCAGTCACGACCAGAGGTTAGAATGGCTTTGGTTTTTTGTGGACCATTCATTGCCTGAAGGTAAGGCTTGGCAACTTCTTCTTTTCCTGGCTTTCTTCCCCAGAGCACGGTGGTTGGAATGACTTGTATATCAAGCGCTTTGTCGGTTTCGTGTTCTTTTAGTAGATCGGAAAAAAGCTCAATAGAGTCGTTCGGTACATGGTTGTCACTATGCACCAGTGTCGGTCTAGAAGCGATGAAGACGAAACGATGCCTTTCTTTTCCATTTAACACAATAGGTTCGAGTGGATCGGGCAGCCCTAATTCAATGGCTTTCTTTTGCAGTGTTAGCAGATCAACATTAGAATTGAACGGTAAGGCATACACTACCGGCTTACTGATATCGATACCAAGATCGTCAATTGGGTTTGACGGAATTGCCGTTCCTTTCACTAATGCTGACAATGGCAGTTTCAATAGTGAACGATAAAGAGATTGTCCTGAAGACATAGGGATTCACAGCCTCAATTATGTTCAAAAGTTATCGCACCCAAGCTGAGTTAAGCCATCCAATAAGGTGACCTTCAATAGTTTAGCTCAAGCATCAAAAATAAAGCGCGCCAAGAATACCAGAAACTGGTCCTACCTTTCATGGAAATAAGTCAAGCAAAGCAAATAAAGTAGAAATGACTCACTTTGACGGGGTTGTAAGCTAATTTACTAAAAAACAACCAATTGTATTTGCAAATACAGCTCTACTGGATATACTCACAGTGAACTGTATAAACAGACAGGTGATGTATGAAGCCGTTGACTGCAAGACAGCAACAAGTGTTCGACTTGATTAAGAATAAAATTGACGACGTAGGCATGCCACCTACACGAGCAGAAATTGCGAAAGAACTCGGATTTCGCTCAGCAAACGCGGCCGAGGAACACCTAAAAGCATTAGCGCGTAAAAAGGCGATTGAAATCATCCCTGGAGCATCGCGTGGCATTCGCATTCTTCTAGAGGATTCTGCAAACGACAATGAAGGTTTACCCCTTATCGGTCAAGTTGCTGCTGGAGAACCGATTCTTGCTCAAGAGCATGTTGAAGCGCATTATCAGGTAGATCCTTCGATGTTTCGACCACAAGCTGACTTTCTCTTGCGCGTCAATGGCGAGAGTATGAAAGACATTGGCATTATGGATGGTGATCTTCTGGCTGTGCACAAAACACAAGACGTACGTGATGGCCAGGTGGTTGTCGCTCGTGTTGATGATGATGTGACGGTTAAGCGCTTAGAGCGCAAAGGTGCGACAGTTTTACTGCATGCTGAAAATGAAGAGTTTAGTCCTATCTCTGTGGATTTAACCTCACAGCACTTGGCCATTGAAGGCATTGCCGTTGGTATTATTCGCAATACTGACTGGATGTAGCGATACACACTTGGCTTGAGTCGCATTAACGCGATTTAGGCAATATTGTCAGATTGCAAATCTAATTGATATTCATTATCATCTGGGTCTTCGGAATATTGTAAGAGGCTGATGATAATGAAAGTTCAATCAACATCTGAAAACAAACCGTTTAGGGTGCCTAGTCATCTGCTTCGTCCTTTATGGCTGCGCAGTCGAGAAAGCTTGCTCGACAATGCCTCTATTTATGATCCAATTGCAGCACATGCCTGTAATCGTTGTGAACTCGCTACCGAGTGTCTTAGAGGTAACGTTGACCAGAATCAGCTACTCCATGTCTCGCTGGCACAGATTTGTGACATCCAAGTTAGTCACTTCTTAGAGCTCAATCCTAATGGCCTGATTATTAATGTGGGTGCCGAATTAGATACGCGTTTTTATCGTCTTGATAACGGCCGCTGCCAATGGATTGAACTGGACGTGAGTGAAAACTTGCTGTGGCGACAAAAGTTGTTCCATCGCAGTGAACGATACCAGCTTGCTTGTGGCTCTATTGACGATATGTCTTGGTTATCCCAGCTGAGTATTTCTTGTGACGGCCCAGTGTTGATCCTGTGCGAACAAGCCTTGTTGATGCGTGGTGAGAATCACATTGCTCATTTTGTCCAGTCTTTAGGTTGTTACTTCAGCCATGCCGAATTGTGCATGGTGGTCGCAGGGGACAAAGCTGGAAGCCAAATCGGCAAAGCAATGGGGTGTGAGCAGTATCAGCATGGTATTCACAATATCGCCCAAAAAGCGGTGAGGTGGTTACCATGGATATATTCGACGCGACTTTTCTCACCACTGGATCAAAATTGTCGCCGCTGGGCTCGTTGGCAGCGCATCATAGCTAAGATACCGTCTTTGAAGCATCGGCTTACCCCTGTCGTATTGCGAATGAAATGGTAGTCATGCACAGGCGCTAATTGTTCGCGCAATGGGAAAAGAGTACCATGACCTTCCTTAGTTCTTGCTGCCTAGGTCTTTTTAGGTTGGTTAGAAAACCATGAGAGGTATTCATGCCCCAATCTCTTCGTCGGACCCTATCCAATATTGAGGTTCATAAGCAAGTATTGTTGCTTGCCATCCCAATGGTGTTATCCAACATCACCGTTCCACTGCTGGGCTTAGTGGATGCCGCAGTGATCGGCCATCTTGAACATGCTTGGTACCTTGGCGGTGTTGCACTAGGCAGTACCATGATCAGCGTGACATTCTGGCTATTGGGTTTTCTCAGAATGTCGACCACCGGTTTGTCCGCTCAGTCTTTTGGTGCGAAGCAAAAGCGTCAGCTTGCTCTTGTCTTTACTCAGGGTATCGTCATGGCGATGCTATTTGCCTTATTGTTTTTGTTCATCCACTCATGGGTTGCAGATGTAATATTCTCGCTCAGTAGTGCCGGAGAACAGGTCAAGTTCTACGGTAACCAGTACTTTTCGATTCGAGTTTGGAGTGCTCCGGCCGCTTTGGCGAACTTTGTCTTGTTGGGCTGGCTTTTAGGAACTCAAAACGCCAAAGCTCCTATGTGGATGGTAATCATTACCAACGCAACGAATATTGTCTTAGACATTCTGTTTGTCATGGTGTTGGACTGGAAAGTTGAAGGAGCAGCATTGGCATCGGTGATCGCTGATTATATGGGTTTCGCTTTTGGTTTGCTGTGCGCCTCTCGGGTTTGGAAGCGACAACAACTACCAAGTGTTACCTCGATTATTGGCGATGTTTTCAATGATATTGGCCGCTTCATAAAGCTCAATCGTGATATTTTTCTGCGCTCACTTTGCTTGCAAGCGACCTTCAGTTTTATGACTTTCCAAGGAGCTGCATTTGGGGATGATATCATCGCGGCGAATGCAGTATTAATGAGTTTTCTTATGATGATTTCGTATGGCATGGATGGTTTCGCCTATGCTATCGAAGCCATGGTAGGGAAGGCCATAGGAGAAAAGAGCCCTAAAGCGTTGTCGCAATCTCTGATAGGAACCTTCTTTTGGAGTTTGATTATTTGCACTTTGTTAACCGTATTGTTTGCGGCTGGTGGTGAACAGCTGGTAGCGTTGATCACTTCTATTGAGAGCGTTCAGCAACAAGCCTCCCTCTATTTACCTTGGTTGATTGCCATGCCGCTGGTGTCAATGTGGTGCTTTCTTTTTGATGGGATTTTTGTCGGTGCAACTAAGGGTAGGGAGATGCGTAACAGTATGTTCTTTTCAACGATTAGCTTTTTTGTGGTGTTCTATTCATTTTCAGACTTTGCCAATCATGCACTTTGGTTAGCCATGTTGTGCTTTATGTTGCTACGCGGTGTCACTCTCGCCGTTGTCCTTTTTAAGCAGTGGAAAACAAACTCGTTTCTATTGGCGTAGACTTCAAACGAAAGGAGTTTCACTGGGCGAACCCTAGAAACTCCTGAACACTTAATCCGAATGGCTTTAGAATGACTATTTTTAAAACAAACGATTTAATCCATTGAGAGCGGCCACACGGTAGGCTTCAGCCATCGTTGGATAGTTAAAAGTCGTATTCACAAAATACTCTATCGTATTCGCTTCTCCCTTTTGCTCCATAATCGCTTGGCCGATATGAATGATTTCAGCTGCACGTTCGCCAAAACAGTGAATACCAAGAATTTCCTTTGTTTCTCGGTGGAAAAGAATTTTCAAACTACCAACATCTTTGCCAGCAATCTGAGCTCGGGCCAAATGCTTAAAAGAAGAGCGTCCGACTTCGTAAGGCACTTTTGCCTCAGTGAGCTCCTGTTCTGTTTTTCCTACTGAGCTAATTTCAGGGATCGTATAAATACCTGTTGGAATGTCTTCTATCAGGTTGCCTTCGGCTTCACCCTTAGTGATGGCTTGTGCCACAAATCGCCCCTGGTCATACGCTGCGCTAGCAAGGCTTGGGTAACCAATGACATCGCCAACAGCATAAACGTGATCAACCTTAGTTTGATAGTTACTGTCTACTTTTAGCTGGCCACGAGAATCAGCCTCGAGCCCAACGGACCCTAAGTTAAGTGCATCGGTATTACCTGTTCGGCCATTGGCGAAAAGCAAACAGTCAGCGCGCATTTTCTTCCCGGATTTTAGATGAATGATAACGCCGTCTTCCGTTCCTTCAATTTTAGAATAGGTTTCGTCGTTGCGGATCATCATGCCGCTATTCCAGAAGTGATAAGACAATGAATCGGACATTTCGTTATCAAGAAAGGCAAGCAGCCGTTCGCGAGTGTTAATTAGATCGGTTTTAACATCGAGGCCGCGAAAAATCGAGGCATATTCACAACCTATCACTCCCGCACCATAGATGATGATGTGTCTAGGGTCGTGTTCAAGAGAAAGGATGGAGTCGCTGTCATAGATGCGGGGATGTGAGAAGTCGACATCGTCTGGTCGATAAGGCCTCGAGCCCGTGGCGATAACAAATTTCTTTGCAGTGTAATGGTCAACGGTGCCATCGGCTTTAGTCACTTCGAGAGCATTTTGGCCGACAAAGCGCGCGGTACCAAACAACAAAGCACACTCGTTTCTGTCGTAGAAGCCTTGGCGTAATCGGGTCTGTTTGTCGATCACGGTTTTGGCGTGCCCTAGGATATTTGAAAAGGTTGAGTGAAGGCTGGTGTTGTTACCACAGAAAAGCGGGTTACTGTTGAATTCAATAATACGACTCACTGCGTGTCGTAGAGCTTTTGAAGGAATAGTTCCCCAGTGGGTACAGCCTCCACCAACACTTGACTCTTTTTCAATGATGGCAACTTTCAATCCAGCTTTTGTCAAGCCCATAGCAGCACCTTCACCACCAGGACCACTGCCGATAACGATGACATCAAAGTGTTTGGAGCGACTCATATCCTATCCTTTTATTTTGTTGAAGCCGAAGGCCCTAATAAAGAGATGAGGTTCGGCGTTAACATAGTGTTAGCGCAATTTTAACTGAATATTTATCAGGGTAAACCAATCTGGCACGATAGGGTGTGAAAGATCACGCAACCATGGGCAATTAGTTAGAGGCTGTTGCAGCGAAAGACGTAATTGCTTACAACTTAGAAAAGCTTCGTTGCGGAATTTTTTAGATTTGAGAAAAAGCAGGCTTATACAATGCTAATAATCGCGCTATATTACAGGCTCTCTTTCGATTGCCATGAGATATGGTCAATAACAACGAACTTAGGTCAAACATGAAATCAATGGGAATCCGTGCACAACAAAAAGAAAAAACCCGTCGCTCATTGATAGATGCCGCGTTCAGTCAACTGAGTGCAGAGCGAAGTTTTTCTAATTTAAGTTTGCGTGAGGTGGCAAGAGAGGCAGGGCTGGCCCCCACTTCTTTTTATCGGCACTTTAAAGACATGGATGAGTTAGGCCTGACGATGGTCGACGAAGGAGGCTTGTTGCTGAGGCAATTGATGCGCCAGGCGCGCCAACGTATCGCCAAAGAGGGCAGCGTGATTCGTACATCGGTAGACACCTTTATGGAGTTTATTGAGAGTAGTCCCAACGTTTTTCGTTTGTTACTTCGTGAACGTTCAGGGACTTCAGCTGACTTTCGTGCTGCTGTTGCACGTGAGATACAACATTTTTCAGCGGAATTAACCGAGTATTTAATCAGCACCAATATGAGTCGAGATGAGGCATTGGCTCAAGCTGAAGCCTCTGTGACTTTGGTTTTTAGCTCTGGCTCAGAAGCGTTAGATTTGAATAAACAAGAGCGTAATGAGCTTTCTGAAAGGCTTATTATTCAACTGCGAATTGTGGCAAAAGGTGCGTACTGGTACCGAAAAGAACGTGAACGTAATCGCTTAAAAGAAGGGTGAGATGATGTCTAATGTAAATAACGCCGAATTACAAAACAACGGAAAGAAAACTCTGGTACTCGCTTTAGTTGCAGGGATGTGCGGTAACGCATTGCTGTCTTGGATGACTATTAGTGAAGTGGCATTTTCCGTATTTCCATGGATAGCATTGGTGTTGTCCGTACAAGCGCTATATCAAGAATATCTGCGCAATCCGATCCCAGAGGATTTCCCATTGGTGGGATTAGCGGCCTTTTTTGTTGGTGGTTTTGGTCATTCTGCTTTCGTTAAAGCTCAGTACCCAGATTCCGGGTCTAATTTTATTGCCATTGTGATCGTACTGGCATTGCTATTTTGGATAGGTAAAAAGATGGGCTATGTTCTGAAAGAAGCGAACTAGCAGTAAACTTTGAACAAACAAAAAACGAGCCGATTGGCTCGTTTTTTTGTTTTTTTGACGGTTTTCAATATCCAATGTTACTTACGCTCAAGTAAAACACCCGCTTCCATATGGTGCGTAAATGGGAATTGGTCAAATAAAGCAAAGCGCGTAATGGTGTGAGTACTGGCCAAAATGTCGAGGTTGTCTTTTAACGTATCTGGATTGCACGAGATGTAGAGGATACGTTCATAGCCTTGTACCATCTTACATGTATCAACATCCATACCCGCACGAGGTGGATCAACAAAAATCGTATTGCAGTTGTAGCTGCCAAGATCGATGTTTTGTTGTTTCAAGCGGCGAAATTCACGCTTACCTTCCATCGCTTCGGTAAATTCTTCAGCCGACATACGAATGATTTGGACGTTATCGATGTTATTGGCCGCAATATTGAATTGAGCAGACTCTACGGATGGTTTTGCCAACTCAGTGGCCAGTACTCGCTCAAAGTTTTGTGCCAGCGCCAGCGAGAAATTACCGTTTCCACAGTACAACTCCAATAAATCGCCGCTGCTATCTTGAGTGCAGTCTACCGCCCACTCCAGCATTTTCTGAGCAACAGGCCCATTAGGCTGAGTAAAGCTGTTTTCGACTTGTTGATAGATATAGGGTTTGCCTTCTACAGTAAGGGTCTCGATAACGTAATCTTGATCCAATACCAACTTCATCTTGCGTGCACGACCAATGATGTTGAGTTTAAAACCTTCATCATTGAGACGCTGCTTGAGTGCGTTCGCTTGTGCTTTCCATTCGTCATCTAGCTGGCGGTGGTAAAGTAAAGAAACCAAAACCTCACCACTTAATGTCGATAAGAAATCGACCTGAAACAGTTTGCGACGTAAGGTCTCGTTGTCTTTCATTGCTTCAATAAGAAGCGGCATTAAATCGTTGATTAGGCGACTTGCAGCAGGAAACTGATCCACGCGATACTTCTGGCGAGTTTCTTTGTCAAACATGATGTAATACATGTCGTTGCCTTCGTGCCATACTCGAAATTCTGCACGCATCCGGTAGTGCTTTTCAGGAGAAGTGAAGATTTCCAATTTTGGAGCATGGTATGGCACCATCATATCGGCTAAACGTTGTGCCTTTTCATCAAGCTGAATTTGATAGCCTTCGGGTGTGAAGTCGAGATTTGCCATTGTAATGCCTACTGTTATGGATTAAGTGCAACAAAAGAGGGCAGATTTTATTCAATATCCGCCACATGTCCAGTTTTTCCCAAAAATGCCTATTCATAGGGCTGTATATTCATAGCTTAGTCCAATCTGTTATGGACAAACTATCATGTTGTTAATACCATGCCGCCTAGCTGGTGTGAGAATGACAAAGGAATCTCACTGAAAAGGGAATCTGGTGTAAATCCAGAACTGACGCGCAGCGGTAAAAGAGAACGAACATTCATAAGACACTGTATCGCATACGGGAAGTCGAGTTAGTAGGTTTAGGAATACGATGTTCCTTACGCTCTTAAGTCCGAATACCTGCCAGCAGCCAAGTTGACGATATATGGATAACGGTAACTTGGTAGGACTTACGCGATTTAGGACAATAAAAATGAACAAATCTATTTTAGCGATAGCAGTGGCTGCATCGCTCTCTTCTTATACCCCTTACACTTTAGCTAATGAGCCAAATAAGTTTACTGACGAAGTTATGGTTGTGACGGCGAATAATTTTGAACAGCAGCTTAAAGATGTTTTAGCGCCAATTGAAGTGGTCGATAAAACACAAATTGACGCTATTCAAGCCAAATCACTGTCAGAGGTTCTTCAACGGTTACCCGGGGTGCAAGTTGCGAATGCTGGAGGTGTCGGGCATAACAGTGAGCTTTATATCAGAGGACGTTCAACCAAAAACACATTGGTTCTTATCAATGGAGTACGCATTGGTAGTGCTACCTTAGGATTTGCAAACCTGTCAGCCATTCCGCTTGATGGTGTCGAACGAATTGAAGTGATTCGAGGTGCGCGAGCCGCGGTTTATGGCTCGGATGCTGTTAGTGGTGTCGTTAACATCATTACCAGTAACCGAAACAATGACACGAGCCGTGTCAAACTCGGCGCTGGCAGTTATGGCAGCTATAACCTTGGAGCAACGTTATCGCTTGGTCGTAACGAAAATAGCTGGCTCAACATGACAGCGACTCATCAACAAAGCAATGGTTATAACATTCAACCCACGAGTACGAACCCTGTAGACGCCGATGATGATGGCTATGTTAGTCAATATCTGATCGTTGATATGGGAAACCGACTAACAGATGAATGGCTGTTAAAAGCTAACGGTTACTATCAGAAGCACAATTTAGAGTTCGATAACCCATGGCAAGGTGTTGATCAATCTGATAGCGACCTTTACAACCTTTCGGTGGCTGGTGAATACAGTAAGGGGCTGTTTGATTCTAAAGTCAGCTTGTCGACGAACCAGGATAAGGCCAAATCTTATGGTCAAGGCGTCCCGGAGAGTACAATATCGACTAATCGAGTGGCGGCAAACTGGAATAACAATGTCAAACTGAACGAGTCTATCAATATCCTCGCGGGTCTGGATTGGTATCAAGATAAAGTCGATAACACTTCAACTACAATGACAGAAACAACTCGCGATAACGGCGCTGCATTCATTGGCTCGACGTTTACTGGTGAACAGGTCTCATTAGAGGGCAATGTTCGAGCTGATAATAACAGTGCCTATGGTAACTACACGACCTATCAGTTGGGCGCTGGCTATCAAGTTACTGAGCGAGTCAAACTCGTCGCTATGCATGGTACAGCTTTTAAAGCACCGACCTTCAATGAACTGTACTGGCCTTTGCAGTGTGGTGGCTGGGGATGCTATTCGGGGAATCCTAACCTCGTTCCTGAAGAATCAAAAACATCTGAAGTGGCTATCGAGGGAAGCTATTCGTACGCGAGTTTTAGAGTCGCGGCTCATCAAAGTGACGTGGATAAAATGATCGCCAGTAATGGTTTGACTCAGGTAAATATTGATAAAGCAAAGATAGAAGGCGTTGAATTACTCACGCGTTTTAATACAGGGGTTCTGTTTCACGAGGTGTCTTATGACTATTTAGACGCGAGAGACAAAACAACAGGAAACTTTTTGGCGCGTCGAGCGCAACATAGTGCAAAGTGGAATGCGTCATACAGCTATGCCGAATGGCAGTTTAACTTGAGCTATCTGTATCAAGGGAAACGCTTTGATGACTTAGCCAATACAAAGGAACTTGACCCCTATTCATTGGTCGACATAGCGGGCAGCTACTTCTTTGGTAATGGACTAGTACTTGGCGCTAAAGTTGGAAATGTATTTGATGCTAAATATGAAACTGCGAAGGGCTATAAGACTCCAGAGCGCAACTATTATGTGAATGCCTCCTACGAATTTTAATTATTTCTGGCCGCCGAAAGGCGGCTTTTTTTAGGTTGAATGTATGAAGAATATCATTATCAGTTGGTCCTCTGGCAAAGACTCTATGCTAACACTAGAACGACTATTCGAGTCCAACCAATACAATGTTGTCGGTTTGTATACCACCCATGTAAAAGGCGAGGTTCCATTTCAGGTAACTCCTCTTCATGTCGTTCAAATGCAAGCGGACGCCCTAAACTTACCGCTTATTGCTATTGAACTCCCCGAGGTTTTTCCGAGTAATCCCATTTATCAAAAACATGTCATTGACGGCTTGAAGAATTCTCATTTAACCATTGATGCTGTTGCATTTGGGGATATGTTCTGCAATGGAATCGTTGAATATCGTAAGAGCTACATCGAGCCTGCTGGCTTTGAGCCGGTTTTCCCCTTGTTAGGGGAAGATAGCCAGGCTCTTGCAAACGAGATATTGAAGCGAAATATTGAGACTCGATTGGTGACTGTAGACTCAAATGTGTTATCAAGAAACCTGTGCGGTGAATTGTACTCGAAAAGTTTGATAGATATGCTGCCAGAGAATGTCGATCCCTGTGGCGAAAACGGAGAGTTTCATACTCTAGTATGCAATTCTAAATACTTTGCCAACCCAATCACACTGCGCTGTGAGTCGTTAGAGCATCACGTTAGATTTACTCATTTGAGATACTGTGTGTAAAGTACAAGCGCTCATAAGGAAGTGAATCGCTTTACCATATTTGGGTTAGTCAGTATGATTTCCCCGTTTCGTTACTCAATAATAGAACTTATTACCTATGCAAAAGCAGTCGACAAATAAAACCGTTCTGATCTTTGACTCAGGAATCGGAGGACTTTCTGTTCAACAAGAAATCCAACTGCTATTGCCGGATATCAATGTTGTGTACTTATTTGATAACGAAGCGTATCCATATGGAGAACTAGAGCCTAGCGAACTAATCAATCGAACTTCTCGGCTGGTTAGCCAAATGGTTGAGCAGCGCCACATCGATATCGTGGTTATTGCGTGCAATACGGCAAGCACCATAGTGCTTCCTACGCTCAGAGCAGAGTTAACCATTCCGGTTGTCGGTGTCGTCCCTGCAGTAAAGCCAGCATCTCAGCTATCTACTCAGGCATTGGCTATTATAGCGACACCAGCGACAGTGAAACGTGAATACACACATGACCTTATTCGTGACTTTGCGATTGATAAAGACGTAAAACTGCTGGGCTCTACGCGTCTAGTTGAAATAGCAGAAGAAAAGCTACGCGGAATTGCCGTTGATTTGTCCGAACTTGAAGATATTCTGTTACCACTGATTGGAAAAGTAGATACGGCCGTTCTGGGCTGTACTCACTTCCCCCTAATTAGGCGTGAAATTGGAAGGGTATTGGGAGATAGAGTAAAGTTGGTTGATTCAGGTGAGGCGATTGCAAGGCGAGTTAGAGAATTGCTAGGAGAGAGCCGTTTAAACAGCAATGTCTG
Organism: Vibrio gelatinilyticus; assembly: GCF_022836845.1. Taxonomy (GTDB): domain Bacteria; phylum Pseudomonadota; class Gammaproteobacteria; order Enterobacterales; family Vibrionaceae; genus Vibrio; species Vibrio gelatinilyticus. The sequence goes on along the minus strand of NZ_JAJNNZ010000021.1, from coordinate 939 downwards.
TTACGAGGCTTTTTGTAGTGCGCCTCCTTTTAAAGAGGACGCACTAAATTCTATGATTAAAAACTATGGGTTTGCTTCGGTTAATCTATTTCCGATTCAGGATGCTTCGGATCGTTAGCAATTCGAACTTTTAACGTTCTCTGCATGTAGTCCTTTTCATTTAGCGCCGAAATTGCTGCCTCAGCTTCGTTACTCGCTATGACAACAAAACCAAAACCTCTGCGTTTACCTGTTCGCTTGTCTTTCATTAGGCGAACGGCAAAGACTTCTCCATACTCAGAAAACAGATCACGAACATGTGATTCATTGGCCTTGTATGGAAGGTTGCCTACATAAAGGGTTTTAGTTGATGGTGCTTCTTCTTTACTTACCGTTTTTCTAGGAGAAAGTGAGAAATGGTAAATAAAGAAAGTAACAACAACACCAATTATAAAAGAAACAGCAGGATTTACATCAAGTCGTGAAAAGAGCAGTCCCCCGAGAACCACAAGGGAAATCACCAGTAAAATTGTTTTTTTGGAGTCCATATTTAATTACTACTTTTATAAGAGAAAAATACGAATCTATTTTTAACAAAATAGATACATGAATATTACGTTTATGAGCATGGTTTTTCCAATTAATTGATGTGATATGTTTCAAATGTTGAATTTTTATCCGAAAAATATGCGGTTGATTGGTTTTTGAGCGAACGAAAAAAAAGTGAGAAAAAAGACTTGTCATACTTTGAGTGATCTCTATAATGCCGCCTCACCGACACGGAGTGAGAGACAAATCACACATCGTGTTGAGGGGTGAAAAATAACAATGAAAAAGTTGTTGACTCGGATACTTTGAAGAGTATAATTCGCACCCCTTGCTTAGTTCGCTAAGCAACGCTCTTTAACAATTTAAACCTATCAATCTGTGTGGGCACTCGTTGATGATAATCAAAAAAGA
>NZ_JAJNNZ010000020.1 GCF_022836845.1 Vibrio gelatinilyticus | reverse complement strand
CACCAGCGGCTTTTTTTATGAGGAGAAAACGGGCGTTAGTCCCTTTTCTTGCCAAACGGCATTGCCATCGCCGCCGCAACATTTCGTGAGGTCATTTCAACGTTGAAGGCAGCTTCTTTAAGCGCGGTTGGCAGATCAGTAGCGCCAAGGACCACGCTGTACACTGCATCAATGCCGTGCTTATGAACGATTGCACAATCTTTTGCCGTGCTCCCGGCAATCGCAATCACAGGAATATCGTAACGCTTGGCTGTGCGAGCAACGCCAATCGGTGTTTTACCGTGAATGGTTTGGCTATCAATGCGACCCTCACCTGTAATCACTAGATCCGCGTCTTTGATGACATCACTTAACCGCACTGCGTCCATAACAATGTCAATACCTGGACGAAGCGACGCATCAAATAGCCCCAATAACGCAGCGCCTAGGCCACCCGCTGCTCCCGCACCAGAGATATCGATAACGTCACGGCCGTTGGTTGCTTTAATGACGTCTGCATAATGCGCTAGATTCTTGTCTAGTGTCACTACCATCTCTGGTGTGGCACCTTTTTGGGGGCCAAATACATGAGACGCGCCTTTGGCTCCACAAAGCGGGTTGTCGACATCACACGCGACTTCTAACTTGATCGCTTGCAGACGAGGATCCAGCCGCGAAAGGTCGATGCTAGCAAGTTTACTTAATTCACCGCCGCCAAACCCCAATTCGTTGCCCTGAGCATCAAGAAAGCTTGCACCCAAAGCCTGTGCCATTCCGATGCCGCCATCGTTGGTCGCACTGCCGCCAATACCTACGATAATGTGCTTAACACCACGATCGAGTGCTGCTTTAACGAGTTCCCCCGTGCCGAATGTTGTGGTCACCATGGGGTCACGCTGCTCTGGCGCAACAAGGTGCAACCCCGAGGCGGCTGCCATTTCAATAATAGCCGTAGACTCATCACCCATAAGGCCGTAGAAACCGTCAACTTGTTTACCCAGTGGGCCTGTGACAGAGCATGATACGATGGAACCATCGTTCGCATCGACCAGAGATTGAACCGTACCCTCACCACCATCAGCCATTGGCAGTTTGATAAATTCTGCTTCTGTGAATATTTGCTTAAATCCCGTCTCTATTGACTGAGCGACTTCCATAGCAGTAAGACTTTCCTTATAGGAATCTGGAGCAATAACAATTTTCATACCGTAACCCTTATACAAATAAACCAAATAAGCCTTGGTTCATCTCTGAGATCAAAACGCTCACTAAGCTCACCTCAGACTAATAAGAAATGAATTTGAGTGCACACGAATATCCATATCTACGTTACCGCCGGAGTGAATCATGGCCGAACCCGGGTGGTATTGTTCGAAGAATATTGAACAGAATAAAAGCATAAAGTACGAATGTCTTTGTGCGAGATGACTAATTTATAAGGTGTTAATATGATCTTTTTGTGCAAAGTGATATTTGCTTACTAATTAAAGTAAACATTTTAAAGCCAAATAGAGTTGTACTTTTTCATCTAGCTTATTGATATTTAACTCTGTTTTGTTCTCTATTTGCTCTAGGCGATAGCGCAGGGTATTACGGTGAATATGTAATCTGTCACAAGTTTGAGAAAGATCACAGTTTTGCTCAAAAAAGACCGAAAGAGTCTTAAGGAGGACCTCTTTGGTGTCGGCTTTGACCAGCTTATCTAGCGGGGCTGTTAACTGTGCTCTGCTCCAGGGGTCGTTTCGAACGGCACTAATTAAGACAGACAGTTTGTGTTCTTGGTAAAACAGGATTGGTGTGTCTAATGAGCGGTTGGCGTCTAAGGTTGCTCTGGCCGTTTGGTAGGATTTGGTCAGCCCTGACAAACCAGAAAAGTGCTCTCCAATTGCTATTTGGGTGGATGAATGGCACGCAGCCTTGATACGCCTGAGTAGCTTTTGGGCTCGTTTACGTTCTTGGTAATGATCATAGGTGTTGTCGACAAGCGTGACAGGTTGGAGAACAACCACTTCATTGAGAGAAACAGAGACGATGCCAACGATATTATCGCGTTCAGGGTGCTCGAGAAGGTGAACGAGCTTTTGGAGATGCTCTAAGGTCACCGTGTCATTTGGCTTAGGAATAATTTTGATGATCGCAGCAACTCTGGGTCGAACTAAGTTGAGATCCAGCTGTTGAGCAATGGAAAGGAGTTGATTTTCATTGAGCTCACTGCCTTGAATGAGCTGTAGTAATAACTCTTCACGATGCCGCTTACTCCACTGTATTTGCGACATCATTGCCGCTTGCTCGACGATAAGCTCAGCGGTCATTTTTACCAGTTCACCGTATTTTCTAACTTCAGCTGGAGCACCAGATAAACCGACTACGCCAACTACATTGTCAGCATACAGAATGGGCAAATTAATACCTTGCTTCACACCAGCAAGAGTTGATGCAACCGAGTCGTCAATTTCGATGGTGCGATTGTCATGGATGACCAGCAATGCACCTTCGTGGGTTTGATGAAGTCGACTTGTATCGCTTGAACCAATGATGACGCCATTCTCATCCATTACATTAATTGAGCAATGAAGGATTTTTTTCGCACGCTCGACAATCTGTTTAGCGATCAAGGGGTTTAATTGCATCGAGTCCATCCTGCAGAATAGTTGTGGCCAGTATACCCGAATCCATTTGCGAATGAGGTATAATTGACGTGATATCTAATTGAGACGTAATGATGGAATTTGAGTTTATTAAAAACAGCTTAACCGGAGAGTATCTGATTAAGTGTGAGATGGGCCATGAGGTGTTGGCTCGTTGGTTACATGAAGATGTGGGTGCAGATGCCCAAAAAATACTCGAAGTCCAACAACTTATCGAGCAATCCCTAGCGTACCCAACTCAAGAAATTCGCAAAGTAGGCCCTGAAATATCGTTGGTATTCCACAATTTTGAAGTTCAGATTTACGAAAATTCAACACGTTATGACGCAATAGACAATTCGGGAGAAGATTTTGCCCTTTACGATAGTGAAAGTACCAGTGAGTCGGGTATAGAAGATTTTGCTTCCATGCTTCAGCAGTGGGATGACTTCATTCACAATCGCTAAAGAAAGGGCTTTGTACTCTTTTGCACTTATATAGTGCCATCATCAATCCATGCATTATTATTGTGAGCAGCTCGCACCATTTTGGTGCGGGTTGCTTTTATTTTATTTAACATTAATTAATAAGTTCTTTATAAACAATGGGTTAAAAAATTGGCACGCTCCTTGATTGTTAGTTAACTGTTAAAGGGATACTAGGCGCAGAGGGGATGCCATGAAATTAATTAATGCGATTATCAAACCATTTAAATTGGATGATGTAAGAGAAGCACTTGCTGATGTAGGTATTGAAGGGATGACAGTTTCTGAGGTCAAAGGATTTGGCCGTCAGAAAGGTCACACAGAGCTGTATCGCGGTGCCGAATATCAAGTCGATTTTCTACCGAAGGTTAAACTCGAAATTGCGACTCACGCTGATAACGTTGAGCGAGTGGTCGATGCGATTTCTCAAGCCGCTCAAACAGGAAAAATTGGTGACGGAAAGATTTTTGTCTACGACCTGAATCAAGCCGTTCGTATCCGTACGGGTGAAATGGACGCAGAAGCACTTTAAGGGATTGGAGATATTATTATGGAATTAGCGACTACTGTAAGTGAACTAAGATACGCGTTAGACACCTTTTACTTCCTCATTTCGGGCGCGTTGGTGATGTGGATGGCAGCAGGTTTTGCCATGCTTGAAGCGGGTCTTGTTCGTTCAAAGAACACGACGGAAATCTTGACGAAAAACTTCTGTTTATACGCAATTGCGTGTACTTGCTACCTTCTAGTGGGTTATCACATCATGTATGTTGATAACGGAGAATCTAGCTGGCTACCTTCGTTTGGTGCACTAATTGGCACTCAAGCTGAAGGCGCAGATCACTCGCTAGAGTCAGATTTCTTCTTCCAAGTCGTATTTGTTGCGACAGCAATGTCTGTTGTATCTGGTGCTGTGGCAGAGCGAATGAAGTTATGGGCTTTCTTAGTGTTTTCTGTCGCGTTAACAGCGTTTATCTACCCAATGGAAGGGTACTGGACATGGGGCGGAGGCTTCCTATCTGAGGCTGGCTTTAGTGACTTTGCAGGTTCTGGTATCGTTCATATGGCTGGTGCAGCTGCAGCGTTAGCGGGTGTACTACTGCTTGGTGCTCGTAAAGGTAAATACGGTAAAAACGGTGAAATCCACCCAATTCCTGGCTCAAACATGCCTTTGGCAACTTTAGGTACCTTTATTCTTTGGTTGGGTTGGTTTGGCTTTAACGGTGGTTCTCAATTAATGGTTTCTGACTTTGAGAATGCGACAGCTGTAGGACAAATCTTCCTTAACACCAACGCAGCAGCAGCAGCAGGTGCGATTGCAGCAATGCTAGTGTGTAAAACAACTTGGGGTAAAGCGGACTTAACAATGATTCTTAACGGTGCACTAGCAGGTCTTGTAGCCATTACTGCTGACCCATTGTCACCATCTCCAGTTTACTCTTTAGCAATTGGTGCGGTTGCCGGTGCTTTGGTTGTATTTAGTATCATTGGCCTAGACAAGCTTAAGATTGATGATCCAGTGGGCGCGATTTCTGTGCACGGTGTTTGTGGTTTCTTCGGTGTAATGGTTGTGCCACTAAGTAATGGTGATGCAACGTTTGGTGCACAGCTACTTGGTGCTGCGGTTATCTTCGGTTGGGTCTTTGCAGCGAGTCTAGCGGTATGGGCTGTGTTGAAAGCAACCATCGGTATTCGTGTAACAGAAGAGGAAGAACTTGAAGGTATGGACATGCACGATTGTGGTATCGGCGCCTATCCTGAGTTTGTTAGCATGAAATAATGTGAGCCTCGATAAGCAATTATCTGGTTAATTAAAAACCTGCCATTCAATGGCAGGTTTTTTTGTTTTGGATCATTGTAATCCAAACCTAGATGAATATAATAACGCGAGTGATAAACGTTCTCATTACGAATTAAGGAATTTTAAGAATGAAAAAAATGCTCGCCCTATCGGCAATCGCATGTGGTGTGGTTTCACCAATGACTATGGCTGCTGAGGAAGTCAATGTTTACTCTTACCGCCAACCTTTCCTAGTTGAACCAATGTTTAACGAGTTTACTAAAGAGACGGGTATTAAAGTTAATGTTAAATTTGCCAAGAAAGGGCTAGCAGAAAAACTCGTTCAAGAAGGCGAGTACAGCCCGGCTGATGTTATTCTAACAACAGACATTAGCCGTCTAGCTGAGTTGACGGACAAAGACGTTGTTCAAGCGGTAGACAGTGCAACGATTAATGGCAATGTACCGTCGCAATACCGTGATAAAGAAAACGAGTGGTTCGCACTGACGTTGCGTACTCGTAATGTGTACTCTTCAAAGGACAGAGTAGGTAAGCTAGGTGACGAATTTAACTACGCCGATCTTACTAATGCTGAGTACAAAGGCAAAATTTGTACGCGCAGCGGTAAGCACCCTTACAACGTTTCTCTTGTTTCTTCTATGATCGCGCATCACGGCGAAGCGGAAACTAAAACATGGCTAGAAGGTGTTAAAGCAAACCTAGCTCGCAAGCCGCAAGGTAACGACCGTGCTCAAGTTAAGGCAATTCGCGAAGGTCTTTGTGACGTTTCTCTGGGTAACAGCTACTACCTAGGCAAAATGGTGAATGACAAAGACCAAAAAGCATGGGCTGATGCGGTTTATATCAACTTCCCAAATCAGAAAACTGAAGGTACCCATGTTAATGTGAGTGGTATGGCAATGGCTAAATATTCGCCAAACAAAGACAATGCATTAAAGCTTATGGAGTTTTTGACTGGCGAAAAAGCACAGCAAATGTATGCCGAAGTTAACTATGAGTACCCAGTAAAAGAAGGCGTCAAGCGTTCTGAGTTAGTGGCATCATGGGGCGACTTTAAAGCGGATGATGTGTCACTTGACGATATTGCGGGTTACCACACAACAGCAATCAAATTGTTAGATGAAGTTAAGTTTGACCTATAATCGGGAAAAGGGGAGTATAATGCCCCTATTATCCTCTTATTAAGTACACTACGACGTAAGGTCGCATGATGTATGTGTAGGCAATGAAAGAAAAAAATATTGTTTGGAAAACCAGCAGTGGAGCCTTAGCTTTACTGCTGGTTTTGCCTATTTTGGCGATCTTCTATACAGCACTTGGTGAAACCAGTGATATTTTTGCACACCTAATAAACACGGTGATGCCGACTTATACCTATAACACAGTGGTGTTAGTGCTAGGCGTTATGTTGGTTTCTTTGTGTCTCGGTGTGCCGAGCGCTTGGATTATGGCGATGTGCAAGATCCCCAGTGAAAAAGTGTTGCAGTGGGCGTTGGTGCTGCCATTGGCAATGCCTGGCTACATCATAGGCTATATATTCACAGACTGGTTTGATTTTGCCGGGCCAATTCAGATTTGGCTGCGAGAGACATTTTCGCTGCTGCCTGGTGAGTATTGGTTCCCTGATATCCGCACCTTAGGCGGCGCCATTGCAGTTCTGTCTTTGGTGTTGTACCCGTACGTCTATTTGCTTTGCCGAGCAGCGTTCATGGAGCAAAACGTTTCCTTACTGCAGTCCGCAAGGCTTCTTAAATGTTCTCCCTGGGAAAGTTTTAGGCGTATCTCTCTGCCGCTGGTCAGGCCGTCTATTGCGGTTGGACTGTCTTTAGTGGCAATGGAAACCATTGGCGATTTTGGTACCGTCAGCTACTTTGCGGTGAATACGCTAACCACCGCCGTTTATGATACGTGGCTAGGCTATTCAAGCTTAAGTGCTGCGGCAAAAATCTCAGCCATCATGATGTTAGTGATTGTATTCTTACTTGGTGCTGAGCGTTATAGCCGCCGAAAACAGAAGTTATTCCAAAGCCAATACAATAGCCATGAAGACTTTCGTTACCATTTAAGTGGCTGGAAAAAATGGCTCGCGGTGATGTGGTGTTGGGGGTTGGTTTCGATCGCGTTTATTTTTCCTCTAGGCCAGTTGATTATTTATGCTTATAAGTACTTTTCACAAAGCTGGACGGAAGAGTTTCGTATGTATGCATTCAACAGCTTACAGGTTTCTATGATTGCTGCTGTTATCGGTGTTGTAATTGCTCTAGTGGTGAACTTCTATCGACGCCTAGCTCCCAACCATACCAGTGTTGTATTTATGCGATTATCTTCACTTGGTTATGCGGTTCCGGGAACCGTATTGGCCATAGGTGTTATGGTTCCGGTGTTGTTTTTGGATCATGGGATTAACGACTTTGCTAAGTGGATGGATTGGCAGCGACCAGGGCTGATTTTCTCTGGTTCGATGTTTGCACTGATTTTTGCGTTGGTGGTTCGCTTTTCTGCCGTGGCCATTGGTAGTATTGAAACCAGCCTAAGCAAAGTGTCTCCTTCATTAGATATGGCCGCGCGTACTATGGGATGTAAGAACAATCAGATGCTACGCCGTGTACATCTTCCATTGATTAAACGTGGTGTGTTAATTGCGGGATTGTTAGTGTTTATCGAATCGATGAAAGAGTTAAATGCAGCCTTGCTGTTGCGGCCTTTTAATTTTGAAACTTTGGCTACTTATGTCTTCAATTTTGCCTCTGATGAGCAACTTGAACTTGCCGCTATGCCTGCGGTACTTTTAGTCCTTGTTGGCCTAATACCACTCATTGTTATCAACCGTTCTTTGGAGCAAAACCACTAATGAGCATTGCACTGTCTATTGAAAATCTCTCCTGCCAATACGACTCACAAACGATATTAGAGTCGTTGTCTTTGCAAGTTCGTCAGGGTGAAATAGTGTGTTTATTGGGAGCCAGTGGTTGCGGGAAAACCACGCTACTCAAGGCGGTTGCGGGGTTGATGCCGCTATCCAAAGGGGTTATGAAACTCAATAATAATGTTATCGATAATGGCGATGTTTGGCTACCACCAGAGCAGCGTAATATTGGAATGATTTTTCAAGATTACGCATTGTTTCCGCATCTCACTGTGGCTGAAAATGTCGCATTTGGATTACGTGAGCAATCGAAATTACAACAGGATGCTGTGGTTGACGAAATGTTGTCTTTGGTTCACCTGCAACAATTTAAAGAACGCTATCCTCATCAGCTCTCAGGAGGTCAACAACAGCGAGTGGCGATAGCACGTAGCCTCGCCTATAAACCCGACCTACTGCTACTTGATGAACCTTTTTCCAATATAGATACTCAGGTTCGTCATGAACTGATTCGAGAAATTCGCAATATCTTTAAGAAGCAAGGTGTGACGGCGATTTTCGTGACCCACAGCCGAGAAGAAGCTTTTGCGTTTGCTGATAAAATGGCAGTAATGAATGACGGGGTTATTGAGCAATACGGAACCGCGGCAGAACTCTATTTTTGCCCTTCAAGTCGCTTCGTTGCAGACTTTCTCGGTGGTGGTAGTTATTTGCCTGCCACACACGTTTCCAATTCTCTGTTCCAAACAGTGATTGGCGAGATTGCCGCCACGTCATGCACATTAATCGATGATGGCGCTCAATGTCAGTTGCTACTCAGGCCTCAACATGTGCAGTTAAGCGCATCTGAAGGCAGCAGTATCTCCATATTAGAGCAGCAATTTATGGGAGATCACTGTCGCTATATTATCGAAATTGACGGAAATAAAGTCACTGCATCGGCAGCTGAAGCTTTGAGTGTTGGCCAAGCTGTTGCAGTCCATGTTGAATCTCAGGGCATTGTCGCCTTTCGTTGAGTACTATTACCCGATTAGCGAGTAGAAAAAAGCCCGGTGATAACCACCGGGCAAAATGTTCTTCACCTATAGGGTTACTTTGCGCATCTAGGGAACGCAAAGTGGTAAGGTACAGAGACTACAAGGACAAGAAGTCTTTCATCTGTCGAAGAACATATTCGGCATGCTCTTTATTTTCCATTTCACAGAAAATGCGTAGCAAGGGCTCAGTCCCCGAGAAGCGAGCAATGATCCAGCCACCATTTTTGAAGTACACTTTTGCGCCATCAGCGTAGCTGACTTTGTCAATTTCATCTTCAAAATCAGGCAGTAGCTTTTCGATATACAGTTTGTGGTACAAGCTATCTTTTTGTGATGCTTTGAAGGTGCAATCACCTTCGGCAGTATAGGCGTAACCATAACGACCATAGATCTCGTCAAGTAACTCTGAGAGCTTTTTGTTGGTGACACTGAGCATTTCGACCAATAAGCTCGACGCAAACACGCCATCCTTACCTTTGATGTGGCCGCGAATGGTTAATCCACCGGAGCTTTCGCCACCGATCAGTGAGTCATCTGCCTCCATTTGGGCACTGATGTGCTTAAAGCCTACAGGAACCTCAAAGCTCTTTTGACCATAGTCTTGAGCGATCTTATCAAGGGTATGAGTCGTGGCAATGTTACGCACTACCGAACCCGTCCAGCCTTTGTACTCGAGCAGGTAATAGTAGAGTAGCATTAGCACTTCGTTTGGATGAATGAAGTCACCCTTCTCATCAATTATACCCAAACGGTCGGCATCACCATCGGTACCAATGCCGATGTCGTAGCCTTCTGCGGCAACGAGGTGTTTGAGTCGATAAAGTGTCGCCGCGTTAGGCGAGGGCATCAATCCACCAAAATCTGGGTTTTTGCCATCATTAATAACATCAACATCGCAACGACCATTGATCAGAACCGTCTGCAATGCGTTCTTGGCGACGCCAAACATAGGGTCGATGAGCACTCTAAGGTTAGCTTTTTTAATGGCTTCAATATCGACAAGATCGATAATCGAATCGACAAACTCGTTCATAGGGTTGATCTCGACAATTGCCCCACTGTCTACGCCGAGGTCATAGTCAAGACTTTTGACATCGTAGGCGACCATCTTTTCGATTTGAGTTTCGATCTTCTCTGTGATGATTTCGTCTGCATCTCGCCCACCTTCGATGAAGACCTTTACGCCATTGTAATCAGCTGGGTTATGCGACGCTGTAATGCAGGCTGAGTAGGCACAGCCCATCTCTTTGGCCTTAAACATGACAATTGGCGTTGGCACGAATTTATTGATAAAGCTTACTGGGATGTGGTTCGCTGCGAGTACTTCTGCAAACCAGCGTCCTGCTTTATCGGAAAGAAAACGTCGGTCATAGCCAATGACAAAGCCTTTATCAGCGACGTTTTCATCATTGATAATGTTTGCCACGGCTTGAGCAACGAACTTGACGTTGTCTTTGGTGAACTCTTCACCAATGAAGGCACGCCAACCACCTGTTCCAAATTTGATCATAATAGACTCCTAATGAGCCCCGAAGGGCTCTCCTTTTTTAACCAAGGACAACGGTAACGTGGTTTACGGATCCTTCTGCTTGCGCAGGGATAGCACCTTCTATCGACTCACCATTTAGTTGAATAGACGCAATACCTTTGCTTACGCCTTGTGGGTTTTCTACCTTAATTTGATAGGTTGCGCCGCGCCATTCACGTGTCACTTCAAATCCTGGCCAGTCGGTTGGGATACAAGGGTCAACAATCAGACCCTCAAAGCTTAGGCGTACACCCAAAATGTAGTTGGTGGCTGCAATGTAGGCCCAGCCTGAGGTGCCCGTTAACCAAGGGTGGTTCGCTCGCCCGTGATCCTGATGGTCTTTACCCATGACAAATTGAACATAGGAGTAGGGTTCAGTGATGCGCGTTTCGATCATGTCGTTCTGGTTGTACGGGTTCAGCGCATCGTAGTACTTCATTGCCTGATCACCGCGACCCAATTTAGCCTCAGCGACCCATGCCCATGGATTTGGGTGGGAGAATATCGCCCCATTTTCTTTTACGCCCTGATAAACACGAGTCACAAAGCCGATATCGTCATTTGGTGTTGCAAAGGATGGTGCATTGAGGTGTAAACCAAAATCGGAGTACAAGTATTCATCGACCGCGTCCATCGCTTTTTGACCGCGCTCAGGAGTTACTGCTCCTGACACTACTGCCCAGGTATTGGACTCAAGGTGTACTTTACCTTCAGCTTGTTGTGCGGTACCTACTTTGTCGCCATGTTTGGTGATACCACGGATATACCAGCCACCTTCATCTTCCCAAAGATGAGTTTCGCAAGCATCTTGTACTTTGGTCGCCATTTGTTGGTAGCGTGCCACATCGTCATCATGACCAAGGTGCTTGGCGAGATCGACAAACTCTTGAATCGCCCAATAGTGTAGGAAGGCGACCATCGCTGATTCGCCACCACCTAGGTTGAGACAATCATTCCAGTCTGCGCGCAGGCCTTTGGCGATGCCTGTCGCTCCGACGTGTTTCTCGGTGAAGTCCAAAGCCGCTTTCATGTGCTCATAGACCGTTGCCTCTCCTTTATCAGCATAAGGAATGACTTCGTCAAAGAAGCTCATGTCACCGGTTTCCATGACATAGCGGCAGATGGTCGGAACAATCCATAGATGATCATCAGAGCAGGTGTCATCCAAACCATGAATTTTATCTTCGTCGCTCGGAGTGGGTACTACGGTTGGGGATTTCGATGGCTCAACATCGGCTTTTTCTGGGTCAAACCAATCAGGATCAAACAGGTGCAGACCGTAACCTTGCTGTACCTGACCGCGTAGTAAGTCGACAATTCTTTTTCGGGTCATCTCTGGATTTGAGTGCGGAACTGCCATCGCGTCTTGCGCGGTATCTCGATAGCCCAAACCTGTGCGCCCCCCAACTTCAATGAAAGATGCAAATCGTGACCAAACCACACACGTCTCTGCCTGATATAGAGTCCATGTGTTGAGCATGGTGTCCAATCCTTGGTTTGGAGATTTGACCTGGAATTTAGAGCAGCGCTCCTCCCAATGAGTTTTAATCGCCGCAAATGCGTTATCAACCTGAGTCAGATCTTGATACTTTTCTCTCAGGCGAGCACCATTACCTTTACCGATACCAAGGATGTAGGCGAAGCGAACTTCTTGACCGGGCTGAATAACAAACTGTTTATGCAAAGAGCCACAGTGGTTGTAACACGTTTGAGTGTGATTGGAACATTGCCCTTTTTCGACAGCAATAGGGTTCGACTCGTCACGATAAGCACCAAGGAAATTATCACGCTGGCCGTCATAGCTATCAGGATCAAAGGTTGATGCCAGGTAGTAAAAGCCTTCAAAGTCGTTGGTGTTGTAGAAGAGATCGTATTCGATCACGCCATCATGGTAGTCGGTGCCCGCCGAGTATAAAGACATCTGATGGTTTTGATTATCAGATGCGATGTGACTAAACGAAAACTCAACGAACGAGAAAGCGCTGATGGTTCTTGGTTTATCACCCGTGTTACGAATCACCACATCCCAAACTTCTGCGTCTTCGCCTTTAGGCACAAACAAGGTTTTGGTGGCTTCTATTCCATTGTAGTCACATTTGAACTTGGAATAGGATAGGCCGTGTCTCACTTCATAAGTGGCTTCGTCGAGACTTTTGGCTACTGGTTGCCATGAAATAGACCAGTAATCGCCTGTTTCGTCATCGCGCAGGTAAACGTAATGTCCTGGTCGGTCGAAGGTCGCGTTGGGACGAAACTTGGTGACACGGTTGTGCTCTGGGGAGTTGTAAAACGAGTAACCGCCTGCATTGTGAGAGATCACCGTACAAAATTTTTCTGTACCCAAGTAGTTCGTCCATGGCGCGGGAGCATCTGGTCGAGTGATTACGTATTCTCTGTTGTCATTATCGAAATAGCCGTATTGCATGGAAATTTCCTTATCAAAATCTGTATGAGTTCCTTGTTGGAGCCCGGTGTTAATTATTGAAATTGGTCTATCGTGCCTTCTTCCAAGGCGAACGATAGTGGATATTTTGTGTATCTAATTGAGGTAAATGTGTTTTGAGGCGCGACAAAAAGTCGCTCCAGTCTTTATGTTGTGGCGCGCTCCATGCCGTCTCTGCGATGGCGATGAGTCTTGGGTAAACCATGTAATCGAGCCTTTCAGGTGACGAAATGATTTCAGTCCATAACGCGCTTTGTATTCCCCAAACACGCTTGTGTAGAGGATCATCTTTGGCAAGTTCTGATAAAGGTTCGTAGAGGTAGGCGGCTTCAAGAGGAATCACCGAAGCCCAATCCACCCCCGGCTCTTCCGGAGCATAATCTTGAGTCATGTCTAAGTAGGTCGACTGCCCGGGCTGGAGAACCACATCGTAGCCTAGCTTCGCGCAGCTTAATGCCGCTTCTTCACTTACCCATGAATAGATAACGGTATCTTTGCTGACCTTGTTGCCATGTTGAGCTTCTTCCCAGCCCAGCATTCGTTTCCCTAAGCTCTTTAGCTTATCTTCGGCATAACGCAGTAGGTGACCTTGCAGTTCTTTACTGTCGCTATATTGATGCTGTTTCATCATTTCCTGACAGCGTGCACTCTTTTCCCAAACGCCATTAGGCACTTCATCTGCGCCAATATGGACGTATGGGCCAGGGAATAATTGCGCCACCTCTTCGAGCACAGCGTCGAGAAACACGTAAGTCCCTTCAAGTGCAGGAGACAGTACGTTGTCGTGATAGCCCTGGATACTGCGATACTGCGAATCATCATCGGGATCGACAAGCAAGTATGGCAGTGAAACGATGGCCGCTCGACAATGTCCTGGGATGTCAATTTCAGGGATAATGTTGATACCACGCTGGGTGGCATAATCGACGATCTCTCGAATGTCGTCCTGAGAATAGAATCCACCATAATGCTCATTCAGATGATGAAATTGAGGTAAGAGAGGTTGTTTCAAGCCTCGCCAAGCACCAATTTCGGTGAGCTGAGGCAATGCTTTGATTTCTACACGCCAACCTTCGTCATCAGTCAGGTGCCAATGAAAGGTGTTGATTTTGTAGTGTGCAAGTTGATTTAGCAGTCGCTTGATCTGCTGTTTAGGCTGAAAGCTGCGCGCGCTATCAAGCATCATTCCTCGGTAAGCGAAACGCGGTTTATCGTGGATCTTAACGCACGGCACTTCAAAATACTGACAGCCATTAGGCTGCTTTAAAAGTTGCAAAAGCGTGGCGCACGCGTAAATAAAGCCAGTTTGTGAGGACGCCTCAATCTTGATGTTCTCAGGGGTGACATCAAGCTTGTACTCCTCGTTATTAAGAACTGGGCTGTGGCGAAAAACGATGTTGGCGTTAACTGCCGAGGTTTTTACCAGGCCATAGATATTGCTCATTTCCTCCAATAGCCAATTGGCTGCCTCTTGCGCTGCGTGAACCTCAGCTAGGATGGGCTGCTCGGATGTTAGAAGGCAGCACCCCTGATGCCATTCAACTTTCAAAGGTTGTGGGATAAGTGATGAGTGGGTCACTTCTACATCGGGCACGATGCTTCTTTTTTCGTAAGGAGAAGCGAGCACAATGGGCGTAATAACGGTGTTTAGCTGGCTGACTTCTCCATTATTTTCTACGGCAATGAAAGCGTCTTTGATGCCATCGCAGTAAAAACGAAAAGGCAGTGTTGTAATCTCGAACTCAACATAGACATGGTTGTTTGAACGCAGTGCACAGTGTGGCATTCTGAGCTGACAAAAACTGCCTGTTTGTTCAATTTCTCCTTGAGACAAACTGTTTTTCACAATATGGCGATCGAACAGAAAGTTTAAGCACCAGTTACCATAGCTTTCATCAGAAAGGTTATGTACCGTTAGCCCAAAGCGACTGCCTTTTGGATGCTCGTTAATAACGACTAATTCAATTCTGAAACTCATACAAAGTTGCCCTATTGCTTCACGACATAAAGGTTGTGATGTGGCTTGTCAGCCATCATAAGCGCGCCTTCAATCGCATCGGATTGAGGTTGAGTTATCCAGCGCTGCGCTGTGGGAGACAGCCAATCGAAAACTCGTTCAGCGATGCTGCCCATAAGGCAGATGTTTTCTGCTCCCTTGTTATGCAGCGCGACCAAAAACATCTCGATGTCATCAGCAGTTTGTTGCAAAAGGCGTTTCGCTAGGCTGTCATTGAGCCTGGCATATTCGAAAATCGACGGCGAAAACTGTCCGTAGTCTCTTGGTAACGCGCTTTTTGACCACTGCACAATATTGTCAACATCGTGATCAAAATGGGCCATGACGAGCTCGGCAAGAGGAGAAGTAGGGCGAATATCGTCCTGAATCAAAAGTATTTCCTGGATCAACCTTAACCCCATGATTGCACCGCCACCTTGATCAGAGATTGGGAACTCTCTACCCCCAACCACGTATTGCTCCCCCTCTTTGAGTAGCAGTCCACATGAACCCGTACCAGCGATCATGATCGCGCCATCACGACCATTGTGCGCGCCTAAGCAGGCGCCGTAAGCATCGGTGTTAAGCGTCATACTGGCAAACGGGTGATCTTGCTGCATAAATGCTTGCCAAGCACTTTTATGCTCAGCTCCAGCTAGCGCTAACCCAACATCCAACTGTGCGAAGTTAGACTCTTCATAGCCGCCTTGTTTTAGGGCGATGAGTAGCGCCGATTTGATCGAGGCCAGTGAGGTGTCTGTCCCCAGCATAATATTGGCACTGCCGCTTTTTCCCTCGCCGATCAGGCGCCCTTGGCAATCACGGATTCGGGCACGACAGGACGTGCCTCCACCATCTATGCCTGCAATTAATCTAGTCATATTGATGCCTCCTAAAGTTCTTAACCGTGGCAGTGTTGAAAGGTCATCGCCAATAAAAACCAACCGGCGTGAGGGATCCATTGTTCACCCCAACGCCAGTTTTGCAGCATGTCATCTTTTTGTTTCGGCGGATTGAAAGCGATGTCTTTTTCGTTGTCAAAACCAGCGGTAATACCATTACAGACGCCGCCATGTGCGTTGAAAAATCCTAGCTCTGGAAGATAATCAGGATTGTTATAACCATGGCCATCAAGCATGCACATATCGTAAGGATTAAGACCGACGATCCAATTCAGGCAGTTTGACGCATATTCTGATAGTTGAACTTTGATATCGGGATCAATGGCGTAGCTCTGAGCTCGATAGGCGAAACTCGCGAGAGAAGCCAAGCGAGCGTTCTCACCCTGCCACCAATAACCGGTTTCGTTGTCGTGGGCGATGAAAAATGCGGTGCGTTTATCTTCGCTGACGCCTTTTACATATTGTCTTGGGTAGCCGAAGGGGTTGAACACCTGCTCAGTCAGTGCCAGTTCAAAACCACATGCTTGATTAAGGGCCGTTAATGCGAGTTTCTGATGGGCGGCTGAAGGCTCAATATCTAAATATTCACACAAAGCTAGGCCTGGTAGCCCTGCTTCTGCTGCATGGAAGTAGGGACGTGAACCGTCATCGTTAGCAGACCAGTAATGAGTGATAGTGTCATCAGATTGCTGCCTAGCTAGGAGGTTCTTCGCCCATCCTCTTGATTCTGATAGGTATTGTTCATTGCACGTTGCTTTGTAAAGTTCGATGCTGGCTAGCAGAGCGCAGTAATCATCAATGATGTTCTCGACGCCATCGTTAAGATAATCGATGTTGTGGGATTTGAGGTGCCAATAGCCACACTCTGCACTCGCGAGGTAATCTTTGGTAGTGAACTCTCCGCCCTGAGTCAAGCGGCTAGCGGCGGCTAGCGCTGCAATGGCAATGCCAGCACCCTGGCGAAATCCTGCTTGATAGTCACTGCCTTTATGACCGAGCTGAGTCTCGTAAGCGCATATCTCACGTTGCTCAATGTCTTTACTCCATTTGTCGAACACCGTCATAAAGAAATAGCCATCAGGGTGTTGCATGCGCCTTAGAAAATCAGCACCAAATACGGCTTCTTCTTCAAGCCTCAATGCCGTAAAGGTCTGAAAGTCGCTGCGGTCTTGCAGTGTCTCTTTGCTTTTGAGCATGTTCCAAACTACCATTGGAATTTGCTGAGGATTAAGAAAGTTCGCATAGGACAAGTGACTTAGATACTTACTGACATCCCCCGAAGCATCATACCAGCCGCCATGAACATCGAAAGTTTCCTCACTATCAAGCAGGGCAACATGATGATCCTCCCTGTCATAAATACCGCTGCAACGTTGTGATTTGAAATAGTGCAACACATCCGAAAAAGTTTCTGCCATTAATACACTCTTGGAGAGGGTAAATTCATGAGACTGAAAATCTTGATATTGGAGCAAGTAACGGCCTTTAGTCGTCAACTGACTGAAATCCAGATGGTAGAAGTAGCCTTGATGCCATTGATCGATTTGCTCACCACCGGTTGGGACAATTTCTAGTACCATATTGCCTGTTTGGGCACAGATCAGGTAAGCCGATGAAACTTCAACAATCCGCTCTGGTGACATGAGAATGGCGCTTTTCTTACCAGCAATTTCATAGCCAATATGATTTGTAAGCAATTGCATTGGTGTTCCTCAAACAGGCCTCTATCAGAAGGATAAAGGCCTATCTCATAACTAAAAAATACTAACTATCAAAAAGATAACAACGAACGAAGTGGTTCTCAGAAAGCTGAGTTACTGGTGGAAGCTGCTGCTTACAACGCTCGGTGACGTGAGTGCAGCGTCCTGCAAATGGGCAGCCCGCAGATTCTGGTGTCCAAAGAGGGATTTCGCCCTTATTGCCTTTTAGCTTTTCATGAATAGATTTAGCTGGATCGGGCACTGCGGAGACCAATAGCTGGGTATATGGATGCTGTGGATTAGCGATGACTTCATCGGTATCTCCCCACTCAACCATGTGGCCGACATACATTACCGAGATGTCTTCAGCGATGTAGCGAGCCGTGGCGATATCATGGGTGATGTACAACAAGGACATCTGCTTTTCAAATTTCATTTCTTCCATGAGGTTTAACACTCCAGCACGGATAGAAACGTCAAGCATAGAGGTGGGCTCGTCCGCTAGGACGACTTCAGCACCAACCGCTATGTTTCTTGCTAAATTTACCCGTTGGCGCTGACCACCAGATAGTTGATGAGGGTATTTTGCCGCTGTTTCTTTTGGTGGGATAAGTCCAACTTGCTCCAGCAGTTCATAAACACGTTCTTCGAGCTCTTTTTTATTGCCCTTGCTGACCTTTTTGTGAATCAATAAAGGACGTGCAATGTGATGGAAGATCGTATGAGTTGGATTCAACGATCCGAACGGGTCTTGCCAAACCATCTGTACACCTTCACGGTAGCGCATCAGTTCGGAATGCTTGTTGATCTCTTGAATATCACGGCCACGATATGTGATGGTTCCTCCTGATGGAGCGTACATCTTGGCGATCATTTTAGCTGTGGTCGATTTTCCTGACCCCGATTCACCGACTACCGCTAGGCCGCGGCTTTTGTACATTTTAAATGATACGTCATTAATCGCACGCATCATTGGTTGAGAGAGTGCGTTGCTGTTGATGGGAAAATCTTTCACCACGTTGCTGCCTTCAATGAGCAGTTCACCACGGTTAATTGTCATAATTGTCTCCAGAATTCTTTGCTACATCCGTTGATACTGGCTGTAGGCTGCTTAAACTTGTGCTACCGCGATGGTGTCGCCATATAAATGGCAATTTGAGAAGCGATTGTGTTCTATCTGACGCAAGGTAGTTGGCACCTTTGTGCACGTTTCATGAACGCGGTCGCAACGAGCTTGGAAACGACACCCTTGTGGAATTTCTAGCAGGTTAAGTGGGTTTCCTGGGATCCCTGTAAGCTTGGTTTTAGGCCCAGTTAACGGTGGGAAAGAACTTCCCAACCCTTTGGTATAAGGATGAAAAGGGCTTTCCAAAATCTGTTTCGATGGGGCTACTTCAATCAACTCACCCGAGTACATGATTCCGATACGGTCTGAAAACTCCACCATCAAGGAAATATCGTGCGTAATGAAAAGAATGGAGAAACCAAACTCTTCTTTGAGCGCATAAATCTTTTGCAGGATTTCTCGTTGGACCACCACGTCAAGAGCTGTTGTTGGCTCATCCATAATGATCATTTTTGGGTTGAGTGCTAACGCAATCGCGATCACTAAACGTTGACGCATTCCTCCAGAAAACTGGTGAGGGTAGTCATTTAAACGGCTTGGATGAATATCAACGATTTCAAGCAAACCCTCGGCACGAGTCTTAGCTTGATCTCGAGTTAACGTGGTATGGCGCATAATCACGTCACAAAACTGCTCTTCCATTGTCAGCACTGGGTTGAGCGCGTTCATCGCACTTTGAAACACCATAGACATTTCGCTCCAACGAAATGACTGCATGCGCTCTTCGCTGTATTGCAGGATATCTTCACCATTGAAGATCACTTCACCACCAGTGATGAAAGCGGGTGGCTTGTGCAGGCGCATCAGGGAGAAGGCAACAGTGGATTTGCCACACCCAGATTCGCCAGCCAAGCCAAAGACTTCGCCGGGAGCAATGTCAAAGCTGACGTTGTTACAAGCTCTGACATCGCCAGCGTCGGTAATGTAGTCAACGCAAAGGTTGCGGATAGAAATTAGTGGTTCAGTCATGATTATTTGTCTCCGCTCCAAAGTGCATTTTGTGGTGCCAGTTTTGGCTCTCGTTGTTTCTTTTCTTGTGTGGCGAGCTTTTTCCAGCGTTTCATGCCTTTATGAGAGCGCAGTTGTGGGTTAGCAATTTCGTCAACGGCAAAGTTAAGCAGAGCAAGACCTGTCACCAACAGTGTAATCGCAATACACGGAGCCAGTAGTTCCCACCAAGCACCTATAAGCATTGAAGAAGAGGTTTGTACGTTGTAAAGCATAATGCCCCAACTGATGGTGCTTGGATCGCCCATACCTAAGAAAGAAATCGTTGCTTCCATCATGATGGCGTACATCACCGAACCGATGAAACTTGCACCAACAATAGAAATTAGGTTCGGTAATAACTCGACAAAGATAATGCGCAGGCGAGACTCACCAAGCACTTCTGCTGCTTTCACAAACTCTTTCTCACGCAAGGATAGAGTTTGTGAGCGAATGACACGCGCTCCCCACGCCCAGGACATAAAGCCAATCACCAGAGCGATGGTTAATGGGCCAGCTTCGCCAATAAAGGCAGCGACAACGAAAATCAAAGGGTATTGAGGGATAACCAACATGATGTTCATGGCGGCGGTTAAAATCTCATCGACTTTGCCGCCGAAGTAACCAGCAGAGATACCTATGACGGTTGCCAGAAAACAAACGGTAATGCCCGCACCAAAACCAACCATAAGAGAAACTCGAGCACCATAAGCCACTTGAGACCACACATCGCGCCCCATTCGAGTCGTACCTAGTACATGGTCGGCTTTCTTTGACATTAATAGCGTTCGGCGATCGTCTGCTAAGTTTTGCGCCACCCAACTTTCTGGGTTTGACTTGGCGATTTTGACCACAGCTGACGGATATTCATGAGGGTTACCAGTGCGTTTATCTGGCGCATGTTTTGTGATTAATGGTGCAGCCAAAGCGATAAAAATGAATACACTTAATATTACGACACCAATAAGCGCAATCGGGTTACGCCAAATTAAAGTAAGAATACCTTTCATTTTATTTTCCTCCCTTGCGTAGACGAGGGTCTAGAACAACATAAAGCATGTCTGCAACAAGGTTAAAGAACAGCATAAATAAGGTCATGATAAGCAGTTGCCCTTGCAATACTTGATAGTCACGAGCATGGATAGCGTTAAACATCACGCTACCAAGACCTGGGTAGTTGAAGATGATTTCGATGATTAGCTGGCCACCAATTGCAACGCCAAGAGACATAGAAAGCGCCGTCACACTTGGCAGTAATGCATTTCGGGCTGCGTAGTTGAAAACAACACGGTTTTCGGTCAAACCTTTGCCTTTCGCCATGGTGATGTAGTCTTCAGCCAACAAGTTGATCATGTTGTTACGCATATTGACCAGGAACCCACCAATCTGAACGACGGATGCACAGAACAAAGGCAGTACCGCGTGATAGCCAACGTTTTTAATGAATTCCCAGCTTGTCCAGTCAGGAGTATGACCAGCGGTGTAGGCGTAACCTGTTGGGAACCATTTAAGACCAATCGCGAAAACGAACAGAGCGATCATGGCGATGACAACTTGTGGAACGGCCTGGATGATAAGCATTCCCGGCGTGATGAATGTGTCGTATTTGCTGCCACGTTTCCATGCCGCAAAGATGCCGAGGATTGAACCTAACGAGAAAGAAAGCACGACAGCAGTACCCGCTAGAAACAGTGACCAACCAAAAGCATTACCCAAAAGGCTATTGACAGAAAGGGGGTAGAATTGGATGGATGTGCCCAGCTCCCAGCTCAAAATATTTTTCATGTAGGTCAAATACTGAACGAAGATATTACCGTCAACGAAACCCAGTAGCTGTTTCATGGCTGCGATACGTTCTGGTGTCACTTGAACTGATGCGTTAGCGAACATCATCGTGACGGGATCTCCGGGCATGGCCCGAGGAATAATGAAGTTGAGTGTGGCAGCAACCAATAGCGCCACAAAATAAAATGACAAACGTCTTAAAAAATAACCCATAACTTACACCTTAATTACCCAGCTTTTCCTTAGCTGGTGCAGTCGTTCCGTAAAATAAAGAACGAAGAATCCCCTGACGACGAGCGCCATACTGATAACAATTAGATTGGAGGGGATTAAAGCGGTGCAGAAGCACCGCTTGATTTCATGAACGATGATTACTTAGCTGGTTGTAGGTCCAAAACGTGTAATAGACGCTCAGGGATACCAGCCCAGATGTTAGGACGACCTTTTGGATTCTGCTCGTTCCACCAACCTGTGAAGCGAGTTGTATTGTATTGGTACATGTAAGCACCAGACATGACAGGAACCGTTACTTGGTCTTCAGCGATGATTTTCTGAATGCCATGAGCAATGCTCATTTGTTCAGCTTTATCGGCTGTTTTGTAGAAGCTACCTAGCAGCTTGTCTAGCTCTTCGTTTTTGTAGAAGTGCATAGCAAAGCGAGGCATACCTTCACCAGATTGCAGTGTTGAGTTGTAAGCGCTGTTCCAGTATGTGTGTGGATCTGCACCGTGGAAGTAGTTGGTGTAAGCCACATCATAAGTACCTTCAAGCATTGCCTGGTTGTACACAGAGAAGTCTGGTGTACGAGCTTTTGCCTTAATGCCTACTTCTGCAAGTTGCTCAACGGCAAGTTGAACTGTGTTGTTGAAGTCAGTCCAACCGTTTGGTGACTGAACGAGTAGTTCAAAAGACTTACCTGATGGAGTGTCAACAAAACCATCGTTGTTTACATCTTTAAAGCCAGCTTTAGCCAGAACCGCTTTCGCGCCTTCTGCGTCGTAGCTGTTGTAACCTTTAAACTTGTTGTGAGTCGCTTCGTCAGACCAAGCGGCAAACGCATAACCAAGGCCAGATGCGAAGTCATTCACTGTACCGCCACCGTAGAATGCGATGTCGATAATTGTTTGACGGTCAAGTGCCATAGAGAATGCACGACGGAACTCTACATTGTTAAGCGCTTCGTTTTTCGCAGCGTCTGGGTTTTTGAAGTTCAGCATGAACGCTTGCGTACCTGCTGGTGGATACCAGTACTGGTGGTTTGGATTTGCTGCTGCGTATGTGCGGTCAATATCTGGGATGAATGAAGATGTCCAGTCCATTTCAGAGTTAACCACTTTACCCAAGAACTGATCGTTGTTCGCGATTTGTGGTACGCGTAAACAATCAACTTCTAGGTTATCTGCGTCCCAGTAGTTAGGGTTGCGACATTGTACGTATAGCTGTGCTGTAAATGTGTCAATTTCAGTAAATGGACCTGAACCTACAGGGTTTTCGTTAGTGAACGAAGCTGGATCTTTGATGTCTTTCCATACGTGTTGAGGAACGACTGGAACTTTAACGATTTCGTAAGGCACGTTAGAGTTTGCTTCAGTTAAGTAGAACTTAACCTGATGGTCATTCAGTTTTTCAACTTTCTTAACCCAAGAGTTGATACCGCTTTGATCGAGTTCTGGTTTCTCTTTTACAAGCTCGAAAGAGAAGACTACATCGTTGGCATCAAAAGCTTGACCGTCAGACCATTTCACACCTTTACGAATGTCGAAAGTGACACTCAGTAGGTCGTCAGACATTTTGAAGCTTTCTGCTAGACGGAAAACTGGCTTGTTACCATGCATTTCGTTAAATACAACGAGAGGTTCAAACAAGAAATCAGTTGTTGTATGTAAGTTAGTGGCACCTAGATACGGGTTAAAGTTACGAACAAACGTAGTGAACTCTTTAGGGTGTACTGTTAGTTCGCTGCGTTCTGCTGCTGTTGCCACAGAGCTAAACCCTGTTGCTGCTGTCGCGATAATCGCTGTCGCAAGTGCTGTTTTTTTAATATGCGCAAGCATAGCTATTCCTTACTATTTGCTTTTGTTTCACTGAGTGATGAACATTCATCACCATCCTTACTGACACATTGCTTAAGCCTACCTTGTTAGTCAGTGATAAAATCGTCATCGCTAAAAAGTGGCCTGTAGGCTGTATGCAAGGTTAAGAAAACACTGTCCTTAGCAATTTATCAATCATGATTCCCGTTAAAAACGTCAAAATCCCTCGTTACTTTGTTAAAAACGTCAAAACAATCGATAATTGCTGATTATTTAACCGCTTCGGGCCTGTGACGCCACTCTCATTTATAGATTTATCAACCTTATTGTGTGAGTGCTTACTACTCATTAACGCTTTGTATAGTGGTGTTTTTTAGGCGATATTTATATTTGGTGATCTTGCTCACTCACTGTATGTAATGTTGATTTTAACAGAAAAAAAATACTGTCACTTTGTTGTGACTCGCTTCGCAAACTGGAGAGTCTTTGCCCTTTTCGCAAAGTGAAAAGCATTTTAATGTGCCAAATTACCGCAGTATATGCCAAAAATCCTACCTTTATTTGTATGGGTAATTAAGTGTGTTGTTAGTGTGTTATCAATGCAAATCGTATGAGCCAATTACAGTGATAGGCCGACAAGCCTTAATTATTTATGGGGGGGGGTACGCTAGAAAATCTGATGAAACAGATGATAGGAGTAGGTGGCTTTAATTGTTAAACGGTATGCTAGCCATACTTTGTGTGCAGCCTCCTGACACTCGCGTAGGGCTCGGAATGAAAGACATTGTTTGTATAGCCAATTTGAAAATAATGAAGCCAGAGACAATGCTCTGGCTTTATGGAGTCAGGAGAGGTTAGCTTGTCAGTAGCTTTTGCAGTCGGTCTCGAAGCGCAAGAAGGTGGTCTCGCTCGAGACCTGTATCATGACAATGTTCGAGTATATATTCGATGGAGCTAATCACGGTGCGCCAGCGAGGCGTTTTAGGCAGCGTTTCAACTCGTAAGTATTTGTCGAGTGTTCGGGTTTGCAGTGTACTTCTGTCTAGATAGACGCGCCAGAGGCCACTTTGTTCGGCGAAAGCAAACTTACTTTGTCCAGTTACTTTTTCCCAATATTCGAGAGCACTTGTCATCGTTTCTACCAGCACCTCTCTTAATATTTCGGCTTTGGTTTTGTTATCGTCACAGGCTTTATCTGCAAGGTCGGTAAATTCACCACCAAGCTCTTTGAGTTCTTTGAGTTTTCCTTTGTCCCCTTCAATGGCATAACTTGACAATGCGTCTATCGCTGTTTCGAGATTCTTAACGCGAGCAGCATTTAGGGAGAGTCCCAATTCGAACACATAGATAGCAGTCAGACCTGTATCCTTAGGTAAGTTAAGAATGTCGGCATTGACGGAACGTTTTTGGTGATCACTGAAAATATGAACTTCACCGCAATAATGTGGCTGCTTTATATCTATATATTTGGGCGCTATCAACTCAGAGAGTTGCGAACGTTTCAACTGCTCGCTACTGCGTTTAAATAACTGAGCTGCTGCTTGGTTGGCAAACTGAATACGCCCACCTTCTCGTGTACAAAGAACTGCTTCTGGAGCACTGTCAAGCTGCTCTATTAGTCGCCCTTGGGTTTCAAGCAGGCTCGCTTCAACCAATGCTCTACGGGTTAGCTCAGCTTTGAGTTCGTTGTTCTCAGTACGACGCTGTTCAGCTTTGCTGGCTTGGAGATGAGCAGCAATACGCGCTGCAAGCTCCTGCTTGTTAAAGGGTTTTGATAGGTAATCATTCGCGCCCACCTCGAAGCCGCGTACGCGATCTTCTGTTTGATTGAGAGCCGTCAGCATAATGATAGGCAGTGCTGCGTGGTCAAATTCCTGACGCAGATTATCACAGACTTCATAACCGCTCATACCTGGCATCATGATGTCTAGCAGTAGCAGATCTGGCTTCTCTTTTTCAATAGCCGCGAGGGTATCGAGGCCACTTTTTAGGGTGATGACACGATAACCCTCTAAACGTAAGAAGCTCTCAAGGATCCTTAAGTTAACAGGCTCGTCATCGGCAACCATGAGTAGTGGGCCATCCGGGTTAGCGGGGAGTGTTTTTTGAACTAATTCAGCATGTTCGATGATCTCGGGTGCTTGGAAATGTGCATCCTGGTTGTGGCTGTGTATATTGTCGATTTCTTGCTGGGTAGCCAAAGGCAGAGTAAAGCTAAAGGTTGTTCCCACCATTGGTTGGCTACTCACATAGAGTGCACCACCCATAAGTTCTATTAGCTGTCGACTGATCGACAAACCGAGCCCTGCACCTTGTCGGTAGTGGTTTGAATCGTGACCAGCCTGCACCAAAGGTTCAAAAATATGATCGAGCTGTTCTGAGGGAATTCCTTGACCGGTATCGACGACTTGCATACGAATATGGTCATCCATTTCGGTGGCTGACAGAACGATTTTGCCTTCACTGGTGTATTTGATGGCATTGCCCACTAAGTTATATAGTACTTGCTCTAGGCGCTGTGGGTCTGCGGACACATAAGGCAGTGGTTCTATGACTTGGTTAATAATGCGTAGCTGTTTGTCGCCAAGTAAATGGTGTGAGAGTTCCAGCACCAATTGGGTGGCACTGCTTAGACTTATCGCACACGGTTCAATGTCCAAGCGGCCGTAGCGCATTTTATGGTAGTCGAGTAGATCGTCAACTAAGTTTGCCAATCGTTGACCGCTGTTAATTATGATATCCAACTGATATCGA
This sequence comes from Vibrio gelatinilyticus, assembly GCF_022836845.1. Taxonomy (GTDB): domain Bacteria; phylum Pseudomonadota; class Gammaproteobacteria; order Enterobacterales; family Vibrionaceae; genus Vibrio; species Vibrio gelatinilyticus. The sequence continues at coordinate 39,730 of NZ_JAJNNZ010000020.1, read as the reverse complement.
TGGTCGCTATGTAAAGGACCATTTGCTCCTGACATCATGGCTTCTGCTATACCAATCATGCCGTGCAATGGCGTTCTCAACTCGTGGGAAGTGGTTGCCAAAAACTCATCTTTGAGTTTGTTGGCAAGTTGAAGTTCTTCATTTTGTTGCCGAATCGTTTTTAGGCTTTGTTCGAGTTCCTGATTTTGACTCTTAATTAATTCAATTTTATCTTTGATCGAGTGTCGCATTCGCTCGAAACTAACTGCCAGTCTTCCTATCTCATCTTTTCGTTGAGTGTTGGTAATTGTAGGGTCCAGATCTCCCCCCGATGCCCGTTCCGCTGCCCAAGTTAGACGCAATAATGGTGAGGTAATGAAGTTAGAAAGGTAATGTGAAGCGATCACCACTAATACAATGGCAATCATCATGGTGGCGATAAATATTTTCTCAAGCTGCCGTACGCGGTAGAAGGCTTCCGATTCTGGAAGTTCGGCAACCAAAGCCCATGTGGCGTTGTTAACGTTAATAGGCACATAGGCTGCGATGTATTTTTCACCATCGGCATTAGTATAGGTACCAACACTTTTCTGGCCGCTTAGAGCAAGATCAATGGCTGACAAACTGCGAGTGACCAAGCTCGGCTCTGTACCCAGAGTTTTTGGGATGTGATTTTCACCTACCAATAACACATCCATATCGATAGCACTGCTATCAGACATTAATTTAGTAATGCCTTTATTTGGAAGGCGAAATAAGGCGTAGCTGTGCAGGTAACCTTGTTGAATAATAGGAGCGCCAAGCCATGCATACTGTCCGTCGTCATTTTTGGCAAAATCAGAGATGATAACTGGAGTATATTCTTCATTTTTCTTACGTTTTTGCTTAACTTCTTCTTGCAAATGTCGGAAAGTCTGGCCAAGAAGCTCGTCTTTGAAGCGCCCAGAAAGCAAATTACTGCCAAAGTAGTCGTGTTTGTATATTGAATACGTGACGTTACCTTTGAGATCAACCAGTAAGATATCGTCAAAGTCGGATCGCTTTAGGTGCTCAATGTAAGCCCAGTGATATCGCTTGTGCAACAAACGATAGCGTTCGCTACCTACGTAACTGCTCGAGTCGGGTAAAACTGAAGTCTTGACTTGATCACCTGAGCCCTGAATGTAACGCTGTTGAGCGTGGGATCTTGCTTGCTCGATGTTTTCACCCAAGCTTTGAAATGCGTTGACTAGGCCATAGAAACGACCGCCACTGGCATAGGCGAGTTCCGATCGAACAAAGCCCATAACCTCGGACTCTTGAGCCTGGAAGTAGTCTTTAACCTGTTGTTTTTTAGAGTCTCTTACCGATATTAGGTGTGAAGTGCTCTGTTCTTGTAAGTCTTGACTATGGGCCTGTAAAAAGAACAAGGCAATGATCGTTAACGGTGTAATACTCAATACCAGAAACGCCATCATTAGGGTGCTTTGCAGTCTTTTGAACTTTTGTTTTCGATACAGCTTGAGCATAGTTATGTCTTAAAGAAAGTTAGGCTCTGGGCCCTTAGAATTAGAAATAGAAATAGAAATAGATTTATAACTGATCTAATGTAATAACTTTTTTTACTTTGACAAGTAAGTTGCTCATAAAGCGTGTGCGTGGGCGCAATTTTTGCGATGGGGGGGAACGATGATGGAACCACGTTTCACCATCGCTAGACTTCCGCTATTTAGTTGCGTGGTATATAGCGAATTTCTTGTTTTTGCTGACCACGTTACAATGACCAAATTGAGCGTTTATGATCGGTGGGTACTTGAGGAAACTGTTAGCCACGATATAAAGTTGCCCTTTATTTGACAAGTAGCTTGGTGCTTTTTCAAGTAGGGTTTCAGTCGCTTGATAGCTTGTATCTAACCCGGAATGGAACGGCGGATTAGACACAATGTACTGGTATGAACCCGAAACATCAGAGTAAACATCAGACGCGAAAACCTTACCTAACACGTTATTTGCTTTTAGGGTTTGCTTACTTGACTCAATTGCAAATGCATTGATGTCGCACATTTCAAGTTCGATGTCAGGATTGGTCAGCGCCAGATACAGACCCACAATGCCCGCTCCACAGCCAAAATCTAAGACACGCCCATTGAGTGTTGGAATATTATTGAGTAGCAACTGAGTGCCGACATCAAACTCACCATGACTGAACACTCCCGGTAGACTTTTTACCGTCAAGGTGCGACCGGCAAACTCAACCGTGTAGCTTTTAAACCAATCCGCTAATACAAAGGCGTCAGGCTGGGTAGTACAGATCCCCCAATAGAATGAACATCGGCGAGCCGAGTCATACTTTTGAATGCGGCCGTATGGGGTGAACATTTTTTCGATACTTTTAACCCCAGAGCGATTTTCGCCGACTACGACGATTTCGGTGTTCTCTCCAAGATGAGACAAAACCATGGCAAGCAGCATAGCGGCCTCTTGCTTGGCTTTTGGCCAATAGAGTAAAACCATATCTGCAGCGATATCTTTTGGCAGTTCAGCTCCAAATAGTGCCGTCACCTTTGTACTTTGGTTAATACTACGGTAATAACTGTAATTGCTGGTAAAAATCGTCACACTGCGTGCGTGTTGGCTAAGCTCCGCAGGAAAAAGATCCTCGGCCTCACCGATGACGAGAACATTTTTGTCCTCAAAATAGGCAAGTTGTCGTTGAGCGATTTGGCTTGGGGCAATATATGCAGACATGATATGGAATTTTGCTGGTTAACAAGATAGAAAAGCGATTTTCTCACAAACCGCTCTCTACCTAAAGTAAAAGTCATCTCTAACTCGTTTAGCTGTTGTCTTGGCTATCAAGAAAGTCTTTAAATTCTTCTTCATACATATTAAACAGCACCATGGTAATCGCAAAAATCAGTGGGCCATAGATCAAGCCCATCAAACCAAATAGGTGAATACCACCTAACAATGAAAAGAAGATCATCAGAGTGTTCATTCCAGCGCTACCTTGCATGAGCAGCGGACGCAATACATTGTCAATAGAACCCACAACGGCAACACTCCATATGGCTAAAAATATTGCCCAAGGGGTATCACCACTTATCAGCAAGTAGACGGTTGCTGGGATCCAAATTAGTGCGGTACCGACCACGGGAATAAAGGAAGCGAACCCCATCATGGTTCCCCAAAACAAGCCAGGAAATCCGGCTAACCACATACCAAAACCACCTGCTACGCCTTGCGCTATCGCGGTTAAAAATGAGCCCATGACTGCCGATTTAGAGACATTTTCAATCTCCAATAACAGTCGGTCTTCTTGGCTGCGCGAGAGGGGAAGAATATGGCGCATTGCGGCAATAAGCTTATCGTGATCGCGAAGCAAGAAGAAAAGTACAAACAACATTAAGAAGAAGTTGATCAAAAAGTTGGTTGCATCACCAAGGATTTTGGCACTGATCGCCACTAAGTTACTGCCAAGCGACGTGGCGAACTGAGCCGCTTTTTGTGCAATATCTTGCGGATCAATCGCATCAAATGGCAAATAGTCGTTCACGAACGCCAAGCCGTTCGTTATCAAAGGGTGAGCAAACAAGGTCTGGATACCACCTTCGGTGACCCAGGAGTACAGGTTTTGTGAGAATACCGAGCCTTGCTGGACAATCGCGCTAAACACCAGAAGTAACGGCATCACAATGATAAACGTCAATATGATGCACGAGAGCAGAGATACTGTATTTTGGGCGTTGGGTAACCACTTTTCCAATCTTTCATGAATGGGGAACATCAGCAGTGAGATAATGAATGCCATGACAATTGAATTTATGTATGGCTCAACTAGAAGGTAGCAGGCATAACCGGCGAACAGTAGCGCTGCGACTAACACCCAATGACTGGCAGTGACTTTCATTTTGGTATTCAATTGAAACCCTTCTTGTGCGTTAAATTAGATTAGTTTGGTGACACAAATGACAGTAACACCAATCAGTTACTCTTCCGTTGTACAGAACATATCATGACCCGAAAGTGGTGGCTTATCAATGACTATAGTCTAGAGCAACAGAGGAGGAAGCTGTGAGAATAACAGATAGAAAGATCAAAAAAGGCAGCGTGCGCTGCCTTTAAAAATCAATGTGGTTAGACGTTAGGCTTCTTGGGCCAGCATCGCAAAACAGCGATCAGCAGCTTCGAGTGTTGCTTCAATTTCTTTTGGACCATGAGAAAGAGACGTAAAGCTTGCTTCGTATGCTGATGGTGCCAAATAAACGCCATGCTCAAGCATTAAGTGGAAGAATCGCTTGAATCGATCAACGTCGCACTTTGTGACATCTTCGTAGCAGGTGATACTTTCTTGGTCGGTGAAGAAGAAGCCAAACATGCCGCCGACTTGATTCACTAGTAGTGGAATATTGTGCTTGTCAGCCAACTCTTTGAAGCCATCAGCAAGTTGTTTAGTCGTTTGAGCCAAACGTTTTTCATTGCCATCTTGCTTTAAGACAGAAAGACAAGCGTAGCCGGCAGCCATTGCGATCGGATTACCAGAAAGGGTACCTGCTTGGTAAACCGGCCCCGTAGGAGCTACGTATTGCATTACATCTTTACGACCACCAAAGGCACCAACAGGCATACCACCGCCAATGACTTTTCCAAGAGTCGTCAGATCTGGTTTAATGTTGTAATACGCTTGCGCACCGCCTTGTGCGACACGAAAGCCAGTCATTACTTCATCAAAAATCAATAACGCACCTTCTTCATCACAGATTTGACGAAGACCCTCATGAAAGCCTTCTACTGGTGGGATGCAGTTCATGTTGCCTGCGACAGGCTCAACAATGATGCAGGCAATTTCGCCCTTGTTTGCAGCGAACAGCTCTTTGACTGATTCAAGATCATTAAAGCGTGCTGTGAGAGTATGTTTCGCAAAGTCAGCAGGAACACCTGGAGAGCTAGGTTGACCTAGAGTCAGAGCACCAGAACCAGCTTTAACTAATAGGCTATCCGCGTGACCATGGTAACAGCCTTCAAATTTAAGGATTTTGTCACGATTAGTGAAACCACGTGCAAGTCGAATGGCACTCATGGTGGCTTCAGTACCAGAGCTCACCATACGCAGTTGTTCCATAGAAGGAACAAGCTCAGAAACAAGCTCTGCCATGTTGATTTCCATTTCGGTAGGTGCACCAAAACTAAGACCGCGTTGTGCTGCTTTGATCACAGCATCGCGAATAACGACATGGTTGTGGCCGAGAATCATCGGACCCCATGAACCTACATAGTCGATGTATGCTTTGTCGTCAGCATCAAAAATCAGCGGACCATCTGCGCGTTCGATGAAGATGGGTGAGCCACCTACACCATTAAATGCACGGACAGGTGAATTAACACCACCAGGGATGGTCTGTTGAGCTTTTTGATACAAGTCTGCTGATTTGGTCATGGAAATATCCTCTTTTCGTTGTTCGACCAATTGACAGGCATTGTACATGGACTCTTCAATTGGAGAAGTGTTTTGAGCACATTTTCTAGAATCGGTAGAACCAAAACGCAGAAAATGACATCTCTATTCGTCTAATACTTGAACGCAACACTCAGGTATTAGATAATCCCCGGACAATGAGTAAATTAAGTAGGCCAAAGTGAAAATTGGCTATGTATATTAAGTCGGCTCGACAAGTCTGTTGAGGCCGTTGCTGATATGCAATAGGTGAGTGAGGTTTCTTGTGAGTGATGTAGCTATTCCACTTTCTTTTTCTGATGCAGCGGCGCAGCGCGTTAATGTATTGATTTCAGAAGAAGAAAATCCAAACCTAAAACTGCGCGTGTATATTACAGGTGGCGGTTGCAGTGGTTTTCAGTATGGGTTCACTTTTGACGAGAACGTCAATGAAGGTGACACGACGATAGAAAAAGAGGGCGTCACTTTAGTGGTAGACCCCATGAGCTTACAATATCTGGTCGGCGGTACTGTCGACTATACCGAAGGACTGGAAGGAGCCCGATTCTTCATTGATAACCCCAATGCAACGACAACGTGCGGTTGTGGAGCTTCATTTAGCGTGTAATTCATTAAAAAAGAGACGGTTAACGTCTCTTTTTTTTCTTTAATAGAACCAAAATCAAATAGAATACGTACAGTAAAGGTGTAGAATTTATCAGCAAAGAAAAATGGACGCTTTGCAATAGGATAATTGGCTTAGTCCATAAATTGCTTTGGCTAGCGATATAGAACTATAAATTAAGAAGGATCTTACATGTCTGTCACCTCATCGAGGGGCTTTTTTTCGAAACGCCCGTGGCTCGTGTCCACAATTCTGTTACTCCTTTTAGGTATCTGGTTAGGGCTTGGCGTTTTAAAAGCAGAAGAACCATCCACACAATCTGATGAACCACAAGTCCCTTTGGCTCGCGTTGTCTACCAAAGCTTCATCGCTGAAAATGTAGATAAAAAAATTGAATTGTACGGCCGCACCGCCCCCGATAAGACGGCAAAACTCGGCGCTGAAATTGCCGGAAAAATTGTCCGATTGGAAGTTCGTAAAGGTGATGAGGTTAAGAAAGGGCAAGCCATTGCGCAAATTGACAAAGGCGATTTGTTAATCCAAATTGAACGTGCCAAAGCGATGCTCAATGTACGTCAGCAAGAGTTTAATGCTTCAAACTCATTAAAAAGTAAAGGGCTACAAGGCGAAGTCGCTTACGCAACGGCCTCGGCAAACCTAACAGAAGCGAAAGCCATGGTCAGCGCGGCAAAGTTGGCATTGAGAAATACCAGTGTAAAGGCGCCGTTTAATGGCATTGTCGATCACTTGTTCATTGAAGTGGGTGATTTTGTTGGGGTGGGGGATCCTGTTGCTACCGTGATCGATCTTCAGAAATTGGTGATTGAAGCTGATGTGAGTGAAAGACACATTCAGCAGTTGACTCAGAATCAAGCCTCTAAAGTGCGTTTTATTAATGACGAACAGGTAACGGGCAAACTTCGCTACATTTCGAGAGTGTCTTCAATTGCTACGAACACCTTTGCGATCGAAATTGAGATCCCTAACCCTAATAAACGCATCCCTGCCGGTGTGAGTGCCGAAGTCGAGTTGAGCTTAGAGAAAAAGGCGGCAATTAAAATTACCCCAGCAATGCTCGCTCTTGATGAAAGCGGAAACTTAGGCGTTAAGATACTGCGCGACCAGCAAGTGGTGTTCGTGCCGATTCAAATCGTGAAAGCGGAGCAAGACGGAGTTTGGTTGACAGGACTGGGCGATAAAGTCGATATCATCGTTTTAGGTCAAGGTTTTGTTCGTGATGGTGATCGTGTTGAAGCAATCAGTGTCGAAGATGCGAACAAGATTGCCGATGACAACACATCCAGTTAGGGAGCACCGTTATGTTTTCTATTATTGATGCTGCATTGTCTCGTTCAAGAACAATGATCTCTTTATTGCTTTTGATCTTAATCGCGGGTGTTGTGACATACAATACCATCCCAAAAGAATCTAGCCCGGACATCACTATTCCGGTTATTTATGTGTCGGTTGGTCACCAGGGCATATCACCGACAGATTCCGAGCGACTTTTGGTGCGCCCTTTAGAGAAAGAGCTACGCTCAATTGAAGGTGTAAAAGAAATGTCGGCGACAGCATCTGAAGGTCATGCTTCAGTGGTGCTCGAATTTAATGTTGGTGTTGACTTAACAAAAGCAATGGCCGATGTACGTGATGCGGTCGACTTGGCGAAGCCAAAACTTCCAGAAGACAGTGATGAACCTACCGTCAATGAAGTTACTTTCGCTTCCCAGCAGCCAGTTCTTTCGGTGGTGCTCTATGGTACAGTCCCTGAGCGGACTATTGTACAAGTAGCTCGTCAACTTCGCGATAAACTGGAAGGTTTTCGTCAGGTTCTTGAGGTTGATATCGCTGGTGACAGGGAAGACATAGTCGAGATTATTGTTGATCCACTTCTCATGGAAAGTTATGGCCTCGATCAGGCTGATATTTATAACCTTATTGCACTGAATAACCGCGTGGTTGCCGCTGGTTTTGTGGATACCGGTTACGGTCGCTTTTCAGTTAAGGTCCCATCTGTATTTGACTCTTTAAAAGACGTTCTGGAGTTGCCTGTCAAGGTGGATGGCAAGCAGGTGATTACTTTTGGTGATGTTGCCACGGTGCGTCGCGCGTTTCGTGATCCTGAAAGTTTTGCTCGTCTCGATGGTGAATCGGCCGTTGTTCTCGATGTGAAAAAGCGCGCTGGAGAGAACATCATTGACACAGTCGATCTGGTTAAAGAGGTTATGCGACAGGCGCAGATGCGACAGGAATGGCCCAATAATTTACAGATCAAGTTTACCAAAGATGAATCCAAGGATGTGAAGATCATGCTCAATGATCTGCAAAACAACATCCTGTCCGCGATTATTTTGGTGGTCATTGTGATTATTGCCATATTGGGGACTCGCACCGCATTGTTGGTCGGTGTCTCAATACCGGGTTCATTTTTAACAGGGCTACTGGTGCTGTCTATCTTTGGCTTAACCGTCAATATCGTCGTGCTATTTTCGTTAATCATGGCTGTGGGGATGCTGGTGGATGGTGCCATCGTTGTCACGGAGTTTGCTGATAGAAGAATGCAAGAAGGCACACCAAGAAAAGAGGCCTACCGTGATGCTGCGAAGCGTATGGCGTGGCCGATTACTGCTTCTACAGCAACCACTCTGGCAGCCTTTGCTCCATTATTGTTTTGGCCGGATATTACCGGTGAGTTTATGAAATACCTACCTTTGACGCTGATTGCAACGTTGGCAGCGTCATTAGTTATGGCGCTGTTATTTGTGCCAGTGCTCGGTGGGTTGATTGGTAAGCCCCAATACGTTTCAGAGCGACAACAGAAAAAAATGGTGGCTTTGCATGACGGTGACTTTGACAAAGCGACTGGCATTACCAAACTCTATTACTTAACCTTGGATATCGCTCTTAGGCATCCGCTGAAAATCTTGATGAGCGCCATCTTACTCGCTTTTGCGGTTGGTTTTGCTTACAACAAAGCGGGTCTTGGCGCTGAGTTCTTCCCAGAAGTCGACCCTCCTTATTTCAATGTGAAAGTTCGCTCACACGGCGATTTATCTATACAAGAAAAAGACGAAGTGATGCGCGTCGTTGAACGTGTGATGCTAGGTCATGATGAATTTGAACATGTCTATACCAAGACAGGCGGTAAAGATGAGATAGGGCAGATCCAGATTACCCCTGTAGATTGGCAACAGCGTCGCCGAGTTAAAGCGATCATCGAAGATCTCAAATTGGTGACGGACAAGTTTGCTGGTGTTGAGATTGAATATAAATTTCCTGACGCGGGTCCTCCGGTTGAAAATGATCTAGTGATTGAGCTGTCGGCTCGTATTCCAGATGGCTTAAATGATGGGGCAAAAATAGTGCGTCAGTGGGCGGATAATAATCCAGCGTTCACCAATATCAGTGATACTTCCAGTAAACCGGGTATTGATTGGCAGATCGATATCAAGCGTGACGATGCATCTCGCTTTGCAGCCGATGCAACCCTAGTCGGTAATACGGTTCAATTTTTAACCAATGGTCTAAAGATCGGCGACTACTTGCCAGACGATTCGACTGAAGAAGTGGATATCTTGGTACGCTTTCCGGAGGAAAAACGCGATATTGGACGGTTTGATGAATTGAGAGTTAAGACTGCAGCAGGACTGGTGCCGATCACTAACTTCGCTGAAATCCAGCCGAAACACAAACAAGATACGATTGAGCGAATGGATGGGGTAAGGATTATCAGCATTAAGGCTGATATGGCGGAAGGCTATAACTTGGCTCTGGAGCTGCCGAATATTCAAAGTGCACTGGCGAAGCTAAATTTGCCTCGTGGTGTGGAATTTAAGATACGTGGTCAAAACGAAGAACAAAAGAACTCGTCGGCATTTTTGCAATCCGCTTTTATGGTGGCATTAGCAGTAATGGCGTTGATTTTAATTACTCAGTTTAATAGTTTTTATCAGGCGTTCCTGATTTTGAGTGCGGTATTGTTTTCTACTGTGGGGGTATTTGCTGGCTTGCTCATTTTCCAAAGACCATTTGGTATCATCATGTCAGGGATTGGCGTCATTGCATTAGCGGGAATCGTCGTGAACAACAATATTGTGTTGATTGATACTTACAACCAGCTGATAAAGCGCGGGCTGGCGAAAAGAGAAGCCATTTTGAGAACCGGTGTTCAGCGTTTGCGTCCTGTATTGCTCACGACCGTTACCACCATCCTCGGTCTCATGCCAATGGTGTTAGAGATGAACATCGACTTAATCAATCAAAAGATCGAGTTTGGAGCACCAAGTACTCAATGGTGGTCTCAATTGGCAACAGCGGTTGCGGGGGGCTTGGCCTTTGCAACGGTATTGACTTTGGTGCTGACGCCATGCCTCCTAATGCTTGGTCGTGGCGGTGATAGTAAGCCAATGTTATTGTTTCGCTGGCGACGAAAATCAACGAGCGATATCACCGTGAAAGCGGCATAAGGAACACGAAAGCCCCTCTTATGAGGGGCTTTTATTTCCGGTTGTAACATGCTTTCAGCAAAGCGCTCGCATGTGAGCGGGTGCGATTATTGGCTGGCGAACAACAGTTGGCTGTAGCGCTCTAGCTTTTGCAGTCGAATCTCTGAATTAGCAATAAAAGTCTGTTTTTGTTTACCTTTGAGTGATTTTGATTGTGGCAGTTTTACCGTGCGCGCGTTTTTATGCACGCCATTCACCAAAAATTCATAGTGCAAATGGGGGCCAGTGACGCGTCCCGTGCCTCCTAAGGTACCAATCGTCTGACCTTGCTTGACTCTTTGACCTGTTTTGACTTTGCGCTTCTTCAAGTGGAGGTACTTAGTGATGTATGTGTTGCTGTGGCGAATAAACACATAGTTACCGTTGTATTGATTGTAGCCTGCCTTTTGAACGATACCATCACCGGCTGCCCAGATAGGGGTACCAACAGGGGCTGCGTAATCGGTGCCTCGGTGAGCACGAACCTTACCTGTCACAGGATGACGTCGATTAGGATTGAAGTTTGAGGTTACGCGACGAAAATCGACCGGAGAGCGAAGGAAGGCTTTTTTCATCGCGCGTCCGTTCTCGTCATAGTAATTACCCGTCTTATCATCCAGCACTGCGGTAAATTGTTCACCTTGGTTGCTAAAAATGGCTGCTAAAATCTTACCACGGCCAATGATTTCACCTTCCACTACTTTTTCCTGATAGAGCATCTTAAAAGAATCGCCAGAACGAATATCGAGAGCAAAATCGATATCCCAGCCAAAAATGCCAGCGAGCTCCATGATTTGGTTAGCCGTTAGCCCAGCGGAAACACCAGAATTCCAGAAGTTAGATGTGATGGTGGCTTCTGCATAGTTGTATTGATAATTAACTTCTTTCTTATCCAGCTTAGAGGAGAACTTGTCGCCTGAACGCGTGATCATAAAGGTTTCGAAGGCGTTGATTTGTCGTTTTAGTTGAATTAAATCGTTGTCTTCGTTAAAGCCAAAAGTCAGTTTATCACCAGGGCGCATTCTGGAGAGCTGTTTTTTGATATCGCCGTTGGTAGAAACAAGCTGATGTAATAATCGAGCGGATAAACCAATGCGTTGAAATAATACAGCTGCACTTTCGCCAGAGCGCACCGTATGCTCTTCCCACCGAAGTACCGCGGTCGGCGAAATATTGTGGGTCGGCGACAACGCATTGACGTTCATGGATAAAGAATAGTGTTTGCCGACTTCTAATCGGTCATTGTCTTCTCTTAGCTCTTCAGCGTCGGGAAGAAACAGAGCGATGACGATTAGCGCTGTAAATAGTGAGATTAAAGCGCGATGAAGCCATGGAAGACGAGTAAAAACAGACAACATATTGGTTCGATCATTAATTATTTGAAAAATTCGACGGTCAATTAGTCTAACTGCTTTCACAAAACATCGCTATTCAAGTAAGATGTCGAATCATTATATTTTGCCAAATCTGTGGGAGTGAACAAGAATGGCGAACCTTGAAGCAGCATTGGCTGAAATTAAACGTGGTGTTGACGATCTAATACCAGAAGAAGAGCTTGTTGCAAAGCTTAAAGAAAACCGACCTCTGCGTATAAAGCTAGGCGCCGATCCAACGGCACCTGATATCCATCTTGGTCATACGGTGATTTTTAACAAATTACGTCAGTTTCAAGAGTTAGGGCATGATGTTACTTTCTTGATTGGTGACTTTACAGCGATGGTCGGTGATCCAACGGGTAAGAATGCCACTCGTCCACCTTTGACACGCGAAGATGTACTTCGTAATGCTGAAACTTACAAAGAGCAAGTGTTCAAGATCCTTGATCCTGCGAAGACAAAGATTGCGTTTAACTCTGAATGGCTCTCTGAATTGGGTGCTGAAGGGATGTTGCGCTTGGCCGCGAATCAAACTGTTGCTCGTATGTTAGAACGTGATGACTTTAAGAAGCGTTACAGTAACGGTCAGCCTATTGCCATTCATGAATTCATGTACCCACTGCTGCAAGGCTATGATTCGGTGGCAATGGAAACGGACGTGGAGCTAGGTGGCACTGACCAGAAGTTCAACTTGTTGATGGGTCGTGAATTGCAAAAAGCAAATGGCCAGAAACCACAAGCTGTTATTATGATGCCACTGCTTGTTGGTCTAGATGGACAAAAGAAAATGTCCAAGTCAGCAAATAACTACATCGGTATCAGTGAGGCACCGAGTGAGATGTTTGGTAAGATCATGTCTATCTCTGATGATTTGATGTGGAACTACTATGAACTGCTTTCTTTCCGTCCATTAGAAGAAATTGCTCAGTTCAAAGCCGATATCGAAGCGGGTAAAAATCCACGTGACGTTAAGATCCTACTAGCAAAAGAGATCATTGCACGCTTCCACTCAGAAGCGGATGCTGATGCGGCAGAGCAAGAGTTTATCAATCGTTTCCAAAAAGGTGCGATTCCAGATGAAATGCCAGAGTTTGAATTTGATGCAGGTATTGCGATTGGTAACTTGCTAAAAGAAGCTGCCTTGGTCAATTCAACTTCAGATGCGATGCGTATGATTCGTCAAGGTGCTGCGAAAGTGGATGGCGCAAAAATTGAAGATACCAAGCTTATCCCGGAAGCGGGAACTGCGGTATATCAAGTGGGTAAACGCAAGTTTGCACGTATTACGCTAAAGTAAAAACCATACCCTGATGTCTAAAAAACCGCCTTTCGGCGGTTTTTTATTATCTCATTAGGTTAGACGCTGCAGGCTATGCGGTTTCAGCCTTGCCTTGCGGTTGCTCTTCATCGTTAGCAAGGTCGATATCACCTTTACCTTTTGATTTCTTGATAACGTAAGTCGTTATCGCTAGAGCACCTGAAACCCCAAGAATAGTAGACAGTACCATCGGTAATCCGAAGCCTAATGTACTGTTGTTAAGAATGAAAGTAATAACAACTGTCGTCATGAAGATGGCTGGAACCGTAGTAACCCAGTGCATCTTGTTGTGGCGAAGAAGATATGCTGAAGCGGTCCAAAGCATCATTACTGCTGTTGTTTGGTTAGCAAAACCGAAGTAGCGCCAGATAATACCGAAGTCGACCTGAGTCAAGATGCCACCGATAACAAATAGTGGTAGTGCCATCATCAAACGGTTACGTAGTGATTTTTGTTCCATGTTGAAGTATTCAGCTAAAATCAAGCGGCTTGAGCGGAACGCAGTATCCCCAGAAGTGATAGGCAGGATCACCACACCTAGGAAAGCTAGGATACCACCGAATACGCCAAGTAAGCCAAATGATGCGCTATAGACTACGTTACCAGGGCCGCCATTTGACACTGCGTCTGCCAGTGAATCAACAGAGCCAAAGAAAGATAGAGCCAAAGCACACCAGATAAGAGCGATTACACCTTCGCCGATCATCGCACCGTAGAATACAAAGCGGCCGTTCTTTTCGTTTTCCATACAACGTGCCATCAAAGGCGATTGAGTTGCGTGGAAGCCAGAAATAGCACCACAAGCAATAGTGATAAACAGAGCTGGCCATAATGGTAAATCGTTCGGGTTCATGTTGCTAAACATGTCGCTGATTTCGAAGTTACCCATTACAGTGTGTTCACTCGACATTGCAACAGCAGTCATTAGTCCAACTGACATGAAAATCAACAGAGCACCGAACAGTGGGTAGAAGCGACCGATGATTTTGTCGACCGGGACGATCGTCGCGATGATGTAATAGGCAAAGATAATCACAACCATTGTCGTCATGCTCATTGCCATATCAAATTGGTCATTCACTAGGTTCGTGATCATTCCTGCTGGTGCAGAAACGAACACAACACCAACAAGCAACAGAAGGACAATGGCAAAGATGTTCATAAAATGTTTTGCGCCATTTCCTAAGTATCGACCGGTGATAGTTGGAACCGAGGCACCGCCATTACGAACCGATAGCATACCCGAGAAGTAATCGTGTACAGCACCGGCAAAGATACAACCCACAACAATCCATAGCATTGCGGCAGGGCCATATAAGGCACCCATTATAGGACCAAAAATAGGACCTACACCGGCAATGTTTAACAGTTGTACCAAATAGACTTTCTTGGTGGACATAGGAACGTAGTCAACGCCGTCTTGTTTGGTAATTGCTGGGGTTTTGCGTTGAGTGTTTATACCAAAGACTTTTTCAATAAAAGCCCCGTAAATAAAGTAGCCGCCTAATAGGGCAGCGACACATGTTAAGAACCACATCATAGCTGGTTATCTCCGATTGATGATTGTTTTAATTTGTTGTTACCAATTATACGAAGGGTCTATTTGTACTTCGTGCACTTATGGAGTGAGAGGTGTAATAGGTGATTAAGTGGTCAATGGCTGCGCTAAGTGGTTTGTCGGTGTTTTAAATGGACGAGAATGACCGTTCAATGGTAGACGAAAACTGTGATGGGCATCAAAACCACCGAGATAAAGAATCTAAGTGGTATAAATTGTCGCTGAAATATCTTGGATAAAATAGTGCATTTACACTGCACTGACTAGCCTTTCAGTATAGAATCTTAAAGAGAACATCGTGCATATTGGCGCGTATAAAACTAGGGATAATTATGAGACTAGCGGGTGTATTGTTGATGGTTTTGACTTTGGTCGGGTGTGCCAAAGGCGTGGATGAGCTTGCAAAAGAAGGGAGTTGGCAGCAGATTGGTTACCAAGACGGTGTTCGAGGTCAGTTGCCAAGGAGCTATTCGGCGTTACAAGAGTTAGGCGCTGCGAACCAAGCTGAGTATGAAAATGGCTATCATAGAGGTATCAAAGAGTTTTGTGATGCTGATTATGCATTTCAGATCGGATTATCTGGCCAGCAATATAATGGCTCTTGTGAAGGGCTTCCTGAAGCGCAACGTTTCCGAATGGAATGGCAGCGTGGCTGGAACGAGTATAGCAGTCACTAGAGAGTAGAAAAGGCCACGTTAACGTGGCCTGTTGTGTTACAGGTGATCATCAACAGCACGGCGTAGAAACCCATCTCTTTTCGCCAACTGGTGTAACCCTTGCTCTTTGCTCACCCCTGTGAGAATCATCAATATCGCCAGCTTCACATCGTAATCGGTCTCCTTGAGTACCTTTTGTGCTCTAGCATTGTTACAGTCAGTCGCCTGCATTACGATGCGCGCCGCACGGGCAATCAATTTTGCATTGCTGGCTTTAACATCCACCATTAAGTTTTGGTAACTCTTGCCTAAACGAATCATGCTCGCTGTGGTTAACATATTGAGTACCAGTTTTTGAGCGGTACCTGACTTGAGTCGAGTTGACCCTGTCAGTGCCTCTGGTCCAACAACTGGGCTAATCGATATCTTAGCGATTGCGGCAATGTCAGAGCTTGGGTTACACGACAGTGCAACCGTGGTAGCTCCCAATTGATTGGCGTAATCAAGAGCACCTATAACATAGGGTGTTCGTCCACTAGCGGCAATGCCGACGACTACATCTTTTGCCGAAAAATCAATATTTTTTAGGTCTTCAACGCCGAGTTCGGGGTTGTCTTCGGCTCCTTCTACCGCTTTAAACATCGCTCCTTGTCCACCGGCAATGATGCCGACAACCATATCGGAGGAGGTACCAAATGTGGGTGGGCATTCTGAGGCATCAAGCACACCAAGCCGTCCACTTGTTCCTGCACCCAGATAGATCAAACGACCATTTTTTTTGAATGCTTCAGTAATAAAGTCCACAGCTTGAGCAATTTCAGGCAGTACTTTTTCGACGGCAAGAGGTACGAGTGCGTCTTGTTGGTTCATTCGTCTAATGATGTCAATAGACGGTAATAAGTCGATGTCCATGGTGTCGGGGTTGCGACCCTCCGAAACCAGTTGAGATAGAGCATCTAAGAGAGCATCGTTTGTCATAATTATTCCTAATTCGCGAGGTAAATAACGCCCAGAGGCGTTGCTTTTCTTGCACCAGTGACCGATGGTAGGTTACTCGCAATGCCATTTACCCGGCAGTAAGCGAGCCAGGCGAAAGCCATTGATTCCATATAATCAGCGCTGATCCCGAGCTGATCGGTTGATTGAATAGACCATTTAGAGAGTTGCTGTTGAAGACGATCCATTAATATCGGATTATTGGCTCCACCGCCACAAACATAGACGCAGGGAACCTGACCTTGTCGATATTTCTCTATGTCTTGAGCAATGGTCAATGCGGTAAATTCGGTTAGCGTTCGCAGCACATCGTGATCATTGATAGGCGCGGAACATTGCGTCAGCTGTTGTTGTAGCCAATGCAGGTGGTAATGCTCTCTTCCGGTACTTTTGGGAGCAGGTCGCTGCAAATACTCATCTTTGAGTAGCACTGAAAGCAGCTCTTTATGCACTTGACCTTGGCTTGCTAATACACCGTCATGATCATAGGCTTGACCAAACTTCTCTTGAGTCCACGAGTCAATCAGTACATTGCCAGGACCGGTATCAAAGCCAATAACCGTGTCGTCTGCTAACAGTACTGATAGATTTGCCATGCCACCAATATTAAGTACAACTCGTGATGAGTCGGTGGTGCCAAACAAGTATCGATGGAACGCGGGCACTAATGGCGCTCCCTGGCCTCCCAGAGCCATATCTTTACGACGAAAATCCGCGATAGTATCAATGCCAGTGCGACACGCGATGATGTTGGCGTCGCCAAGTTGCAACGTAAACGGCGTTGGGGAGTCAGGGTGATGAAAGACGGTTTGCCCGTGACTGCCAATGGCACGAACCTGCTCAGGAAGAGTTCCTGACTGACGCAACAACTGTTCTACCGCGTCGGCAAATAAGTGGCCCAGACGATGGTCCAGCTCTCCGATAGTTTGTAAATCAGTATGTTGTCCGTGACAGACGGAAAGTACTGACTGCTTCAAATCTTTAGGAAAAGGGAGGAAGTTACTTGCAAGTAATGTAATGGTTTTGTCCACATCAACCAAGACAGTATCGACACCATCTAGGCTGGTTCCGGACATGATTCCAATATAACGCGATGATGTTGAAGACATATTCTTTCCTTCTTTTGACCTGAAATGATTGTAAAGGAAAAATAAAGCGAATAATCTCATCTGAGTCGTTAATTGAAGATAATTTTGCAAAGGAAAGAGTATGGGACCACTTTGGGTCGATGTTGACGGTTTTGAACTGAGCGCTGAAGACAGAGAAATCTTACAACACCCAACGGTGGGTGGTTTGATATTATTTTCACGTAACTTCCATGATTCTGAGCAATTACTAGAGCTTAATCGACAGATACGCAAGGCTGCAGGCAGGCCGTTATTGATTGGTGTTGATCAAGAAGGGGGGAGAGTACAACGTTTTCGCAAGCATTTTACTTGCCTGCCAGCCGCTCAGGATTATGCTCTTGCTGCTAACGGTGACGAGCTCGCTAAGCACTCTGGTTGGCTAATGGCCGCAGAGTTAATCGCTCATGATATTGACTTGAGTTTTGCTCCTGTTTTGGATGTTGGTCACGATTGCAAGGCGATAGGTAATCGAGCGTTTGGTGAAGATAATCAAACCGTGATTCGCTACAGCAGCGCGTTTATGTCAGGCATGAAAGCTGCGGGTATGGCAACGACAGGTAAGCATTTTCCGGGTCATGGTGGTGTGATTGCTGACTCTCATTTAGAAACGCCATACGATGAGCGCGATACCATTTTTCAACAAGATATGGCGATCTTCAAACATCAAATTACTCATGGGCTCATAGATGCAATGATGCCTGCTCATGTTGTCTATCCTCATTACGATCCAGCACCGGCTAGCGGTTCTGAATACTGGTTAAAACAAGTTCTTCGTCTACAACTTGGCTTTAAAGGGTTGGTGTTCTCTGACGACCTATCAATGGAAGGGGCGAAATTAATGGGCGGACCTGCAAAGCGCTCAATGCAAGCATTGAACGCAGGCTGCGACATGATTTTAATGTGTAATCATCGCGACTCGGTTATCGATGTGTTGGACAACGCACCGATAACAGATGTCCCAGTCGCGAACACCATGTTAAAAAGCAAGAGTTACTCTTTGCAGGATCTGCAACGTTCGCAGCCCTGGAAAGTGGCACGTAACGCTGTGAGCGCGATTGTTGAACAAGTGTCATAAACGCAAAGCTTATTAAAAGCCTAATTGTTCTTTTAGGGTTTTCAGATAGCGTCGGCTAACGGGAACAGTGAAATCACCTTGGGTGGTGATTTCCGCAAGCCCATGATCCAATAGTTTAATTTCTTTGATCATTTTTATGTTGATCAAATACTGACGATGACAGCGTACAAGACCTGTTTTTTGTTCGAGCACCTTCAGGGTCAGTTGACTAGTGGCCACTTGTTCAACCGTTCGTATGTGGACTCCCGATATATCACTATAAGCACACTCAACATCTTGGGTGGGAATAATCACGATCCGGTTATGGCCCACACACGGGATTTGATTGAGCGTGCTAGGCGCGATGTTATCGTATTGCTCATGGCTTACTTTTTCGTACTTGAATAAACGTTGAATGGTCTTTTTTAGTCTTGCTGGGTCTACGGGTTTAAGAAGGTAATCAAAAGCATTGTCCTCAAAAGCCTGTACAGCATATTGATCATAGGCTGTGACAAAGACCACTTTGGGCATGGTATCAGGATCAAGCATGCCAAGCAGTTCTATACCCGTAACTTGTGGCATCTGAATGTCCAAAAATACAACGTCTGGCTTGAGGTGGTTGATTTTCTTGAGCCCATCAATGGCATTGCCTGCCTGATCAATAACGTCTATCTGATGTGTTTCTTCTAGCAGTTCCATGAGCTCTTCGCGAGCGAAAAGCTCATCATCGATAACCAGTGCCGACATTCTGTTCATAAGAGGGAAGCCGTCCTATTGTGAGTAGCTATTGAGTGGTTGGGGATAATAAAGCTCATCCGAGTATAGGTGTTGTTTTCCACATCAATTTTTAGCGCTGCATCACGGCCAAACTGGTTGGTTAACCGTTTGTCAACAATTTGCATTCCAAGTCCCTGATGGTTAGTTGATGGTTTACAGTAAGCACCAGCGTTGTCTTCGACCGTTATTTTGTAGCCTTGTGTAACGATTTCGCTGTAAATTCGAACCTTACCGCCTTCGAGTAGATTTGCAATACCGTGTTTAATCGCATTTTCGACCAGTGGCTGCAGGGTAAAACTCGGAATGCTGATCTCCAATATGCGATCATCAATATCAATATCGATCGATAGCCTATCAGAGAAACGGGCCATTTCGATGGTTAGGTAGGCATTTACATGCGCGATCTCTTCACGAAGGGTGACGCTTTCTATGTTCTGTTTTAGGTTACTACGAAAGAACTGAGACAAGTGTTGAATCAGTGTTCGGGCTTTATCGGGATCGCGACGAATGATGGCGCTAATGGTATTAAGGGCGTTAAAAAGAAAGTGGGGATTGATCTGCGCTTGTAGCAGCTTGATTTCCGCCTGATTGAGCAAGGTCTGCTTGGTGAGATAGTCACCATGCAAAATTTGGCTCGAGAGCAGCTGAGCGATTCCCTCAGCCATTGACATATTAATCGTTGAAAACAACTTCCTTTTCGGTTCGTACAGCTTTATGGTTCCGATTACACGATCACCAGTACGTAATGGGATAATGAGTGCTGAGCCCAGTTTGCAATGTTCTGAGATGGAGCACTGGTACGTGTGTTCTTTACCATCAAGGTAGATAATACGATTTTGTGCTATGGCATCGAGCGTCGCTTGAGAAGATATGGGGCGATTGAGCTTATGGTGGTCGTCACCGATCCCGACAAAGGCCAAAATTTTGTCATGATCGGTAATAGCAACGGCACCAACATTGGTTTCTTCATAAATGATGCGTGCAACTTGGCTGGCATTACTTGAATTGAAGCCGTGGACAAGGATACCGACAGAGCGTTCGGCGATATTGAGGGCTCGACGCGAAAAGGTTGCTGAATATTCTTCAAAGATGGTTTTTCGATCCTGAAGGATACTCATAAACAGAGCCGCTCCTACGGAATTTGCGATGATCATTGGAGCTGCAATATCCGAAACCAACTCATAAGCCTGAGAGAAAGGCTTAGCGACAAGCAATATGATCAGCATCTGGACGATTTCAGCAACAAAGGTAATGTAGAGCACCATACTCGGAGCGAACAGCTTTTGCTTGTTGTTTCGCTTTATTAGATAGCTGTGCAGCAAACCACCGATAAGGCCCTCGGCAGTGGTGGATATCGCACAGGCCACATCAGTAAAGCCACCCAACGTATAGCGGTGCATCCCGCCCGTAAATCCCACAGCCAGGCCAACTAAAGGGCCTCCAAATAGCCCTCCCATTACCGCCCCAATGGCACGCGTATTCGCGATAGCATCGTTGATCTGCAATCCGAAATAGGTGCCCATAATACAAAAAGAAGAAAACAATATATACACGCCAAACAAGTGGGCTGGGCGTTTGGAGATGCTAAATAACGGAATGAAAATGGGAGTCTTGCTAAGCATATAAGCTAAGACCAAATAGACACACATTTGTTGTAGCAGGGATAGCACCAGATCCATAGAACTTCCATTTTTTTAGTTGTTCGTTCATTGTATTCGAGCCCCTATGGTTTCGCTACATTGGCTTCGATATTCTGCAGGCTGGTACGCAGTCGATATTGGATAAAGCTAAGTGTAAATATAAATCTACATATGTATTTTTAAGTTTACTGTTGCAAACGTAAAATTTCCATGTATCTTGTCTTTATTGAATTAATATCGACTTCAAGGTAGAAGTTGTTGTAAAGTTTTATTTACGGGTGATGTATGAGAAAGAGTGAACTAAGTAATGTCAATATTAGCTCAGAGCAGGTGCTAATAACACCAGAAGAATTGAAAGCCAAACTCCCTTTGAGTGACAAAGCTCGTAAGTTTATTCAGGAATCTCGTCAAACTATCGCCGATATCATTCACAAGCGAGATCATCGCCTACTGGTGGTGTGTGGTCCATGCTCTATTCATGATATTGACGCAGCGAAAGAGTATGCGAAAAGACTCAAAGAACTGTCAGCTTTGCTCGGAGACCAACTTTACATTGTTATGCGAGTCTACTTTGAGAAGCCAAGAACGACAGTTGGCTGGAAAGGGCTTATCAATGACCCGCACTTGGATGGTACTTTTGATATCGAAGAAGGTTTGCATATTGGTCGTAAATTGCTCGTTGAATTAGCCGAAATGAATATCCCGCTCGCCACTGAAGCACTTGATCCGATCAGTCCGCAGTATTTGGCCGACACGTTCTCTTGGGCGGCGATTGGTGCTCGTACAACTGAATCACAAACTCACCGTGAGATGGCGAGTGGACTGTCAATGCCGATCGGCTTTAAAAATGGTACCGATGGCAGTCTTGCAACAGCAATCAATGCGATGCAAGCAGCGTCATCATCCCACCGTTTTATGGGTATTAGCCGTGAAGGACAGGTTGCGCTGTTGACGACTCAGGGTAATCCAAATGGTCATGTCATCCTACGAGGCGGCAAGCAGACTAACTACGATTCGGTATCGGTGACTGAGTGTGAACAAGAAATGGCGAGCTCTGGTCTTGAAGCGTCATTAATGGTCGATTGCAGTCATGCAAACTCTAGAAAAGACTACCGCCGTCAACCTTTGGTGGCGGAAGATGTCATTCATCAGATCCGCGAGGGCAATACCTCGATCATCGGTCTTATGATTGAAAGCCATATTAATGAAGGCAATCAGAGTTCAGATATTCCTTTAGATCAAATGGCTTATGGTGTATCGATCACTGACGCGTGTATCAATTGGGATTCAACTGAGGCACTATTACGACATACACATAATGAACTTATCCCATTCTTAGAAAACCGAATTAAGGAATAATCGCAAAGATGGCAGCTGAACTCGACGCTCTTAGAGATCAAATAGATGAAGTAGATAAGCAGATGGTGGAGCTGTTGGCTCGTCGTCTTGCGTTGGTAGAACAAGTTGGTGAAGTGAAAAGTGAACACGGATTACCTATCTATGTGCCGGATCGAGAAGCATCTATGTTGGCCTCTCGTCGTCGAGAAGCTGAAAAGCAAGGCGTTCCGCCTCAGCTCATCGAAGATATTTTACGACGTACCATGCGTGAGTCTTATGCGAGCGAAAAAGATTCGGGCTTTAAATGCCTGAATCCAGAGTTACGCTCGGTCGTTGTTGTTGGTGGTAATGGTCAGCTGGGTCGAGTCTTTTGTCGCATGTTTTCTTTGTCAGGTTATGAAGTCAAAGTTCTTGGCAGTCAAGACTGGCAGAAAGCGGATGAGATGTTGAAGGATGCTGGCTTGGTGGTGGTAACAGTACCGATCCACTTGACTCAAGGGGTGATTGAACAATTGGGTCGATTGCCAAAAGATTGCATTTTGTGCGATCTCACATCGATAAAATCTCAACCTTTGAATACGATGCTCAAAGCTCATACTGGTCCAGTTGTGGGCCTTCATCCGATGTTTGGTCCGGATGTTAGCAGCTTGGCTAAGCAGGTCATTGTTTACTGTGATGGGCGAGGGGAAGAATACTATCAGTGGCTGCTAGAGCAATTTAAGATCTGGGGAGCAAGTCTTTGTCATATAGACGCGTCAGAGCATGATCATGGAATGACTCTCATACAGGCACTGCGCCACTTTACCTCGTTTGCTTATGGCTTGCACTTAAGCAAAGAGGGGCCGAACTTGGACACGCTATTACAGTTAAGTTCTCCTATCTATCGTCTAGAGCTGGCTATGGTCGGCCGTCTATTTGCTCAAGATCC
This sequence comes from Vibrio gelatinilyticus, assembly GCF_022836845.1. Lineage (GTDB taxonomy): Bacteria > Pseudomonadota > Gammaproteobacteria > Enterobacterales > Vibrionaceae > Vibrio > Vibrio gelatinilyticus. Next base: position 16,461 of record NZ_JAJNNZ010000020.1, on the reverse strand, counting down.
TAACCTCTATGGTGACATAATTTTGTCATCGCAAGAGAATATCGACATGATAAAACGCTTCCATCAACGATTTGGTGAGGCACTGCAATTGCTTGATAATCATGATAAAGACCAGTTTGTGATGCAATTTGAGCAAGTCAGTGATTGGTTTGGTGATTATTCAAAGCAATTTATGTCAGAAAGCCAAAACTTGCTCAAGCAAGCCAATGACGCGATTCATCGCAGCGGATGATGGTTAGGTAACAAACATTAAAAAAGGCGCAATGAATATTGCGCCTTTTTTAGATGATAACAATCAGTTTGTTTGAGGAGTCAAAGAAGCGGCTTCAACCGTTTCATTATTTACAGTGGTCACCGCCTTATCTTTAAAGGGGGTATTGGTCAGGTTAACCTGCAACCGCACCACACTGTCGATGAGTTTGACAAGTGGTCCCCATTGTACTTTCTTTTCTTTCTCGAAGACGTAATCGAAGTTTTCTGGGCTCCAGTCCATCAGGTATTGAGGGTTGAGCGTACGTCCAAGAAAACGTACTTCATAGTGTAGGTGAGGGCCAGTAGAGTTACCGCTATTGCCACAAGTGGCGATGACGTCTCCCTTACTGACAAATTGGCCGCTTTTTGCTTTGAAGCGATGTAAGTGAGCATAAGACGACATAAAACCAAACGCATGTCTGACGGTCATGTAGTTGCCATACCCCTGTTTGCTCGGACGCACTGTCTCAATGACGCCATCTGCTGGCGCTAAGATCTGCTCACCGACTTTACAGGTTAGATCGATGCCGGTATGCAATTGGCGGTTCCCTGAAATAGGGTTGGTTCGACGGCCATAAGACGAAGAAATGCGTTGATAGGTAATGGGGCTGTCGTTAGGGATCAAGCGAAACATGGTCGCTCTGACCGCCGAATCGATGGCAGCAGCATCAATGCGCTGCTCTAAAGGAAGTCCACCGACATCGTCTTCGTTGCTGGTTAGGCCAAGAACGACTTCGACATCATCGATGCGTTTGCCTAATAACTGCAACTGATCTCTTTTTTGTTCAAGCTCCTGTGAAAGGTCATGAGTCACTTCAACTTGTTCAAGAAATTTTGTTTCGAGTTCATTGTTGGCGATTTTCGCCGATGACAGATGAGTTGCTGTCGTTTTTAGCTGTTGTTGTGATTGGGTATAAGAATAGCCAATATGAGCCAGAACAATAGGCAGAGATACCATTATAAGAGCAATGGTCAGTGTGCGCTTTTTCCCGAAGCGTAGTGTTTTCTGTCCTTTCGTCGTAGGAATAACTACGGTAATCCGATTTGGCATAGAGCACCCGATGTATGACAAAACCATGTAATAAAGTCATTTTTTTGTAATTTCGATCGTTTTTGGGTAGAAAATCACAAAAAAATAGAGGTCGCTAATATTAGCGACCTCTATGAAAATTACAAGTTTATATGTTAACCGAGGCTTTATTTTGCGATACGCTTGTACTTGATTCGGTGTGGTTCAGCCGCTTCCGGCCCTAGTGTTTTCTTCAACCAATCCATGTACTCGGTATAGTTACCTTCATAGAAATTCACTTGGCCTTCATCGCGGTAGTCAATGATATGAGTAGCAATACGGTCGAGGAACCAACGGTCGTGCGAGATAACCATGGCACAACCAGGGAACTCTAGTAGCGCTTCTTCTAGTGCACGTAGTGTTTCAACATCCAGATCGTTGGTTGGCTCATCGAGTAACAACATGTTGCCGCCGGCTTTAAGCAGTTTGGCTAGGTGGACACGGTTGCGTTCACCACCAGACAGTTCGCCAATGATTTTTTGTTGATCGCTGCCTTTAAAGTTAAAGCGAGAACAATACGCACGAGCTGGGATCTCGAAGCTATTGATCTTGATGATATCTGCGCCTTCAGAGATCTCTTGGAATACCGTTTTGGTATCATCCATTGAGTCGCGGAACTGCTCTACCGATGCAAGTTTAACGGTATCACCCAGTTCAATCGTGCCTGAATCAGGCTGTTCGGTGCCGCTTAACATTTTAAACAGTGTTGATTTACCAGCACCGTTGGCACCAATAATACCGACAATAGCGCCTTTAGGAATGCTGAACGAAAGGTCGTCAATCAGCACTCGACCATCGAAAGACTTGGTGAGGTTATTAACTTCAAGCACTTTGTCACCTAAGCGCTCACCTGGTGGGATGAACAGTTCATTGGTCTCATTTCGTTTTTGGTGATCGCCGCTTTGCAGTTCTTCAAAGCGCGCCATACGTGCTTTTGACTTCGCCTGACGACCTTTCGGGTTTTGACGAACCCACTCAAGCTCTTTCTCAATGGTCTTTTGACGAGCTTTTTCTGAAGATGCTTCTTGTTGTAGACGCGCATCTTTTTGCTCAAGCCAAGACGTGTAGTTACCTTCCCATGGGATACCTTCACCGCGGTCAAGCTCTAAGATCCAACCAGCGGCGTTATCAAGGAAATAACGGTCGTGGGTGATAGCAACAACAGTACCCGTATAATCAACGAGGAAGCGCTCTAGCCATGCGACTGACTCCGCATCCAGGTGGTTGGTAGGCTCATCAAGAAGCAGCATGTCTGGTTTTTCAAGGAGTAGACGGCAGATAGCAACACGACGGCGTTCACCACCAGATAAGTTTGCGATTTTCGCATCCCACTCTGGTAGACGAAGTGCATCAGCAGCACGCTCTAGAGCATTTTCTAAATTATGGCCTTCTTTCGCCTGAATGAGCGCTTCCAGTTCGCCTTGCTCTTTTGCTAAAGCGTCAAAGTCAGCGTCTGGTTCTGCATAGGCAGCATACACTTCATCGAGTCGTTTAAGTGCACCAGCAACATCGGATACCGCCTCTTCGACCGCTTCTCGAACAGTTTGTGACTCATCAAGCCTTGGCTCTTGCGGTAAGTAACCGACATTGAGGCCCGGTTGTGGGCGCGCTTCGCCGTCGATATCAGTATCAATACCAGCCATGATGCGCAATAGTGTTGATTTACCCGCGCCATTGAGGCCAAGAACACCGATTTTGGCACCAGGGAAGAAGCTTAGGGAGATATCTTTAAGGATTTGTCGCTTTGGTGGCACTATTTTGCTCACGCGCGACATGGTATAGACGTATTCAGCCATTGCCGATCGTTCCTATTTTTTAAGACTAAGAAAACATTCATTTTACACTAGGCAAGATAGCAGTATCAAATGTATGCGCTATTGAGAGCTTCTCTTTACACGTAATAAAGAGTATTCGGTTAACTTGAGAAAAAAAGTGGGTAATTTACTTGTCAACCAACAAAAAGAGCTAGATGTTGACTAATATTAGTAGAGATTGCGTTGATTGAGTTCTCAATTGTGTTTTGACCTGTTTTTCACACAGTTTTGAAAAGCGAGTAGCAAAAACGTGCGTAACTATAGTCCCTACCGATAACTACACGTTGTATGCGTAATATTGTGAGAGAGACCCACGACGAATGAACAGAAAACCAATATCAGCGGGCGTAATTACAACGTTATTACTGACTTTGAGCTATAGCTCATCCAATTTAGCTCAATCCAGAGATGCTATAGAACAACAACGAAAGCATTATGATGACGCGCAGACATTCATTGACCGCAGCGATATCAGTCGCTACGACTTCTTGCGTTCTAAAATAGAGGATTACCCACTCACACCATACATTGACTATCGTGTGTTTTCGTTGCAGCTACCTTACAAAAATGTCGATGAGGTCAATCAATTTATAACTCAACACGCGAATTTCCCTTTTTCGAGAAGGATCCGGGCGCCTTATCTTGATGTGTTAGCCAGTAAAAAAGATTGGTCAAGTATTCTGCAATTTCAGCAAAGCTACCCAGTTGGGGAAAGATATCAGTGTCTTTATCACCTAGCTCAGCTCAATACTGGCGACGAGACAGGAGCTTTTGAAGGGGCAAATCGACTTTGGCTAAGCGGAGACAGTATTGATGATGCCTGTGACCCGTTATTTGATGCTTGGAGCAACGCGGGGTTCAAGAGTGATGAAGTGATCATTGATAGAATGCTACTGGTTTTCGCAAACAATAATGGTCAGCGATTAAATTACTTGGCAAAGAAAGTAAAATCGGCATCCAGTTCAAAGCTAGCGAAACAGATTGTGCTGCTTTACAAGCAGCCACAGTTAATCACCAGTTTTCTTGACGGTAGTGCCACACAAGAAATCAAGGATTCTTTAGTTCATTCAGCATTCAAAAAGTACGCTAAAAATTACCCCGAAAAAGCACTTACCTTATGGCTCAAACTCAGTCAGCATCCACATTTCCCCCAAGATCAGTATCAAGAGTTAGCTGAATACCTTGCGATGCGCTTCATTACTACAGAGGATGAGGCTTATGCAACATGGCGAGATGATGTCTTGTCAAAGAGCGATAGCGCTATCTATTTGGAGAGACGCTCAAGATTGGCTATTCAACAATCAGACTGGCAGGGGCTAATGGATTGGATTTCTCTACTGCCACAGGACAATCAAAGTGCAACACGCTGGCAGTATTGGCTGGGACGTGCCGAACTAAAAACGGGTAATGAACAGGGGGAGGATAGGTTGCGCGCAATTCTCGGAAAGAGAAATTTTTACAGCGTGGCCGCTGCATTTTACTTGGGTGAAGAGGTGGATTACCCAACCACTAAAATCACGTTGAATGGCGATGTTGTGCAGCCATATATGGTTGATTTGCTAAGAATCAGTGAGCTTCTGGAACGGGATAAAATTGCGGCTGCTAAGTCTGAATGGCGATACTTACTGTCTCGTACTAGCAGCGAAGAGCAAGCCATGTTAGCGGCTTATGCCAGCCAAAATAAATGGCATCATTTTAGTGTTGTTGCCAGTATAGAAGCCAAAATGTGGGATGCTATCGAGCTGCGTTTCCCTATTGCACATCAAGAGCTTTTTAGTTTTTATGCAAATAAGTTAGAGCTTGATGACGTGATGTTGATGTCACTAGCGCGACAAGAAAGCGCTATGGATGTCGAAGCTCGCTCTCCTGTGGGGGCTCGTGGTGTTATGCAAATTATGCCTGCAACAGCGCGTTACACCGCAAAGAAACACAAGATCCGTTACAAGAAAGTCAGTGAGTTATATAAAGTGGATAAGAATATTGAGATCGGCTCACACTATCTTTCCGAGTTACTCAAGAGTTATGAAAGTAATCGTATCTTTGCTTTTGCAGCCTATAATGCCGGGCCTAACCGGGTGAAACGTTGGCGAGAGAACTCGCAGGGTAATCTCGATGCCATAGCCTTTATTGAATCGATACCCTTTAAAGAGACTCGAGGGTATGTGCAGAATATTTTGATGTTTCAATTGTACTATCAAGGACTTCAGCAACGTGAGTTAGACTTCTTAACGGAATCAGAAGCGAATACTCAGTATTAGGTTTCGCTGACGGAATTAGGCCGCTACAATGTCGTGATGATATTTTCTAATAGGCATGTTAATGAAAGCAGAGTACCAAGAATGGCAAGAGGTCATCGAACTGATTCAGCGCTCAGCTGAAACAGGACAACAAGAGGCACTTCTTACTATGTTACTAACCCCCGATGAGCGGGAGTCAGTGATTGCGCGAGTAAACATACTGTGCGAACTGCTCAAAGGAGAGCTTTCTCAGCGTCAAATTAGTCAATTGCTCGGAGTTGGTGTTGCGACGATCACTCGTGGCTCTGCTGAGCTAAAACGACAAGAACAAGAGCAAAAAGAACAGTTAATGTCTTTACTGCTCAAGTAAGACAACGTCAGGTGCTTTGCCTGACGTTGATTCACATCCTTAAAAGTGTTCAGGATTAGTGAAAGGAATCAAGGCCAGTATTAACGCCTGATGATAGACAGAGCTTCGTGTTAGCTGATGCTGGGTTAACAGACCAATGGCTCCTCCCTTCTGTTTGATATTTTCCGTTCCAAATACCTCGTCCATGACGCTTCCTAGTTCGTTGGTGGCACTAAGCGCCGATACTACGCTAGGCGGCAGCATTAAGCTGGCAGAGCGAGACTCCCCCCTTTTGGTCCCTGAATCAATAACCATCCACGCAAACGTGCAGCCATTATCCAGACCAGCTTCGATGCCAACGTAGTAATCTGCGCCTGGTTGAGCTTGTTTGGCGTTCCCAACGCGATTGCAAGCCCCCAAATAGGTCTCTTGATTGCACATTGGCTGGTCAGAAACGTTACTTGGCACGTTAACACCAATAAACTCGAAGTCAGAGTGTTCTGTCAGTGCCACTTCAAAGGCACTTTTTACCGCATTAATTTTGGCTGGATTGAGCGAGGCTATAACAACAACAGGCATTGATTCTTCCAATTGACGAACTTAGGAGACTATTTTAACGGAAGATTTATCAGAAGTTCACATTTTGCTTATCTATAACGCAAGAAATTACGTTACCATCCGCTCCATTGTGAAAATGAATGCAAATTCTTCACATTGAACATTAAATATGGAACAAAAAGTGACGCCTCAAATGCATTGCGGCAGTGACTAATAAGAAAATGAAGGACATTATGAAAAAGCAAGTGGTATTGGCTTTAGGTTTGGTAACGTTAGTAGGTTGCCAAGCAACTCAGAGACAAAATGCAACTACAGGTGAATATGAGACCAATTCGGCAACAAAAGGTGCGTTGATCGGTGCTATTTCAGGTGCTGCTATTGGCTTGGTGACGGGCAGTGATGCAAACGAAAGGCGCCAACATGCTCTGATTGGTGCCGCTGGTGGTGCAGCGGTTGGTGGTGGCGTAGGCTATTATTTTGACCAGCAAGAAAAAGCCTTACGAGAAGAGTTGCTTAACTCTGGTGTGCAAGTTGAACGAATTGGCGAGAATGAGCTTAGACTGCGCCTAGAAAATGGCATTGGTTTTGAATCCAATAGCCATGCATTGAATTCGAGTATTCACAATACGTTAAAAGGGGTAGCAAAGATACTGGCTGAATACCCACAAACAAGTTTGGTGATTGATGGCTTTACTGACAGCACGGGTAATGCGCAACACAATCAGCAGCTATCGGAAAAGCGTGCAGAACAAGTACGATCGTTCTTGTTATCTCATAACATCTCTGCAGGCAGAGCGGTAGCTCGAGGAAATGGCGAACGATTCCCAATTTGCAGCAACTCTACATCACAAGGACGTCAGTGTAACCGACGCGTAGAAATTCAAATCATTCCTTTGACATAATCGAATAAAACAGCCCAGTGAGTACTGGGCTGTTTTTTAGTTGCTTGTTACTGGTCGAGTTTTGGAATGACAGGTTTGACGTTATCGGATGGATAGCAGCCGAGAACCTTAAGGTACTTAGTGATTTTAGTGAGCTCATTAATCGCGTTTTGCATCGCTTCGCAGTCTTTATGTGCTTCTACATCGACATAGAACATTTCTTCCCAAGGGTTACCCATAATTGGGCGCGACTCCAATTTGGTCATATTGATGCCATAGCGTTGCAATACCAATAAGGTCTCAACTAAAGAGCCTGCAGTTTGAGAGGTTGCCATGATGAAGGTGGTTTTGGCCGGGATCTGAGGAGACACTTCCACAGGCTTTCGAGCTACGATGATGAAGCGAGTATGGTTCTCTGTTTGGTTTGCGATGTTTTCTTGAATGGATTGCAGTCCATAGAGTTTGCCACTCGAAGCATGACCAATCGCTGCAACATCATCTCTGTCCATTTCCTGAACTTGTTGCATCGCATCTGCTGTGCTTGCGCACGATTCTAATTTCACCCCCTCTAGGCGGCTTAGAAATTCACTGCATTGTTGATGAGGCTGAGGGTGAGAATACAAGGTTTTGATATCTTCTAAACGAACTTCTCGAGTCGCAACCAAGCAGTGTTCGATTGGCTGGGTTAGCTCGCCGACAATATGTAAAGTGGTGTGCTGCAATAAATCGTAGACTTCATTGATCGAACCTGAGCTAGTATTTTCTATAGGAAGTACACCATATTCTGCGTGTCCGGACTCAACCGTTCTAGCAACTTCTTTAAAATGCTCACAGTTAAGCTCGACAAGCTCCATATTCTTGCGGCCGAAATATTCGCGACTTGCAAGATGAGAATAAGAACCCTTTGAACCAAGGAATGCGACACGAGTGAGCGGTTTTCTGCTTTGCGGATTGGCAAGGTTTTGTAAATATGTTTGTTGCAGCAAGACAGAGTCTTCAATGATCGTATGGAATAACTTCGTTATGTACGGTGCATCTAAATGATATTTATCTTTACCGTTATTGATCAATTTAACCAGCAGTTGTTGTTCTCTTGCTGCATCGCGAACGGGTTTTGACGTTTCTACTTTACTTTTGGCAACCTCAATACTTAAGCCGCGTCTTTCTGAAAGAAGTTTTAGCAGTTCGTCATCGAGCTCATTGAGGCGAAGACGGATTTCGTCAAGTGAATACTGTTTCTTAGTCATTGAATTATCCTTATAAAAAAACCTCCCAGTGGGAGGCTTTCCGTTCGTTTTTGACTTATCTTTTGCAAAACGATGGTGCCCCCAATTTTTATTGGAGAAAAAAGAAGTCAAAAAGAAACGCGTTAGTGTTATGCATCAGCTGTGAATGATTATTTAATTTAACATCAATGAGTAACACAATAAGCAAGGTGGCCTAGAGCGTCAAGCAAAAAAATAGCGCCCTTAGGCGCTATCTCAAATCAAGCAGTTGGAGCTATTCAACTTCTAGTTCAACTTCTTCCTCTAACTCCGGTTTTTCAGTACGTCTTGCTTCTGGCTTATGACGTAGTTTGTTCAGCTGACGTTCGAGTTTCTGTTCTACTTCGTTAACGGCAACGTATAAATCTTGATGTGTGGCTGAAGCAACAAGTTTTCCTTTGGGTACCGTAATGCTTGCTTCAAACTTCATTTGCTTGTTTGGCTCTTCGCTAAACGCGGTTTGACAGCTAATAATGTCAACTTGCCATTTTTCGAGCTTCTTAAATTTACTTTCTATGTGCTCACGGATTGCAGAGGTGATGTCAATGTTTTTACCAGTGATGTTTACTCTCATACGCTTTTTCCTCTGTAGCATCCCTTATGGGTTAACTTCAGATTACTGAATCCCCCCTAAATAGATGTGATGGAGATCACCTTTTTGTTGGGGTAGATCTCAACATCCACTAAATGTGATCGTGAGCAAAACTTTACTACTTTTTAAGTCAAAAACGCTTTTCTTTCTAGCAAATCTCATTAAATTGGAAACAGTAGCAAGCTAAAAATTCCTCCGTTTTTAGGGCACTGTTACAGCCTCAAATTAGTCGCGACCAAAAATCACACAAAATAAAAGTGTGATCTTAATCATCTTGCTTATTCCGTCTCAAAGATTTGGTAAAATTCCACCTGACTATTCCTTGCTTGTTGCTCTTCTCTGACGATGTTCAGCGCTTGTAGTTGTTTGTAAATGACATAGTAGCGGTTAATGTTGGCCACGTATTTAACAGGCTCAGAGCTGATGTGCTGCCTTGCAACGATTTCGACGTTTTTAAACCAAACATCAGGGTCATAACCTTTTTGTGCTGCGATTTTTCTCATACGACGAATTTTTGCGGGTCCGGCATTGTAGGCTGCCAGCGCGAAGTAGATTTGATCATCCTCTTCTATGTCCTCACTATCAAAGTAGCGATCTTTGATAAATTTTAGATATTTAACCCCCGCATGTATGTTGTTTTCGACCTCATTGATTTGCTTAATGTTGACATTCGGGTCGCTGGCGGTGGTGGGTAGAACTTGCATGATCCCGACAGCTCCTTTGTGAGAAACTTTCCTTTGGTCCAACCCGGACTCTTGAAAGGCTTGTGCTGAGATCATTAAAAAATCGAACTCATACATGTCGGCGTATTTTTTAAACAACCCGACGAGGCTTTCGAGTCGTTTGACTTTATTAGGATTGAGAGCGCGACCATACCAGTTTGTTTTGTCTAAATACTTTTGATAGATAACATTGCCAAGCAGGGTGCCAGAGCGAGCGGTTCTAACATATTGATTGACCAATTTTTTAAAATTTGGGGAGTCTTTTCTCATTGCCCATGCAATTTCACCTTCCGTTCTGAGGGGAAGGTGTTCGTTAATCTGGATATTATCCATTGTCTTTATCCAAAATTTAGCTTTGTGACTATCAAGGACGGTCGTCTCTATGTAACCTTGGTTGATCATCTCAATTAGTTCAAAGTCTTGCAGCGTTTCTTCAATAAACCTCACGTAGATCGGTTCTATTTCTTGGCGAGTTAATTGTTGGTTGATGAGCTGCAAGCTTTCAAAGTAGCTGGAGCTCCCCCTTACCCAAACCTCTTTGCCGCTCAATTGTTTGATGTCTGTGATTGGGGGATGGGCACTATTGGTAATCAGAAGCTCCTGGATGTCACTCAATAGAGGTGTACTAAAATCGACGATTTCTTGTCGCTTTCGGGTGATGGTTAAATTGGCAACGACTAGGTCGCCATAGCCTTTCGATAGAGCAGGGAGCAAGTCATCTCTGGGGACGGGTATAACTTGTACATTGAGAAAACGGTTGTTCTTTTTAACCATCTTTTCAAAATGGTAAAGAAGTTCTGCGCCAACGCCTTTTGGACGTCCATTCTCGATGTAGTAGAAGCCTAAATCCGCGGAAACCAGCACTCTGATCACACCCTTTTTCTGCATTGTTTCGAGATCCGCTTTATAAGGCGCAACGGATAGCGGTGCGAGTTCTAGGCCTTTTAAAGAAAAGGAGAATAACAATAAAATAACAGTAAGTAATATTGGTTTTTTCACATAAAGACTTCTTGTTAACAGGATGTTACTTTGAAGTATATGAAGAGGATTGTTTATTTTCAAACCACGAAAATAAGCGGTAAATAGACAAAAAAAAGCACTGCAGTTGCAGCGCTTGAATTAAGGTAATACTAAGGAACTATTAGCGAGGATTCAGCTTCATTAACTCTTCAGTTCTTTTCACTGCGTCTTCCATCCCCAGCTCTTGGTAGGCCTTTTTTTGGATTTCGAGTGATTTGCGAGCAGCGTCTGTATCAGGGTACGTTTTTTGGATTTCCTGAGTACGATTTATTGCAGCGATCCATGCTTCGCGTCTTAAGTAAAAATCTGCAGTGGCAAGATCATAATTGGCGAGCCTGTTTTTCAAAGCGACCATGCGTTTTTTCGAGTCTTCGGCGTAGGCGCTGTTGGGGTAGCGTTTAAGTAGGCGATCAAAATCAGCGAAAGCCGCTTTAACGGGCTCTGGGTCTCGGTCAGAGCGATCGATACTAAAAATATCATGCATAAAGTTTCTATCTTGCGCCATGTGGCTCAAGCCTCGCATGTATAAAACCCAGTCAGAACGTTCATGCGTTGGATTTAAACGAGAGAAGCGCTCGATGGTTGCAAGGCCTAAAGCAAGATCATCATTTTTGTAATAAACGTAAATTAGATCGAGTTGTACCTGCTCTGTGTAGGCACCAAATGGGTAGCGCGAGTCTAAAGCCTCTAAGCGTTCTACCGCAGAAGACCAGTTTCCGCTTTGCAGTGCCTCTTGTGCTTCGGAATAGAGTTGAGAAGGCGGTACATCGGGCACGATGACTTCTTTGTCGGCGCAACCAAACAACAAAGCTAGAGCAAGTAAGCTTGTTAGTTTATGAAGTTTCATACTAAAACTGGGTTCCTTGATTTAAATATTTTCCTAGTTCCGTTACTTTCTAGCCAGTAACAGATACAATACTGAACTATATTATCCATACTAGTGGCTTTAGTCCCACGATTTTTAAAAAAGTTCGATATGGCACAGCAGATTGAATTAACAAATACAGTAAAAGACAGCCAGTTAGGTCAGCGTTTAGACCAAGCTGTGGCAGAACTCTTCTCGGATTTCTCTCGTTCGCGCATTAAAGAGTGGCTCGTGAACGGAAAAATTTCTGTTAACGGTGAGGTTATCACAAAACCTCGTACAAAGGTTATGGGTGGCGAAACGATTACAGTTCAGGCAGAGCTGGAAGACGAAGAACGTTTTGAGGCGCAAGATATTCCTCTGGATATCGTATATGAAGACGATGATATTTTGGTGATTAACAAGCCAAGAGATTTCGTTGTTCACCCTGGAGCAGGAACGCCTGATGGCACAGTGTTAAATGCATTACTGTTTCACTATCCAGAGATTGCGGAAGTCCCACGAGCAGGTATTGTCCACCGTCTTGATAAGGACACGACAGGGTTGATGGTTGTCGCAAAGACAGTGCCTTCTCAAACTCGATTGGTTAGAGCTTTACAAAAACGTAAGATTACACGTGAATACGAGGCTATAGCGATTGGTAAAATGACGGCTGGTGGCATGGTTGATAAAGCCATTGGTCGCCACTCGACAAAACGTGTTTTAATGGCCGTCAATGAACTTGGCAAGCCAGCGGTGACACATTATCGAGTGGCAGAGCACTTCCGTGAGCATACACGAATTCGTTTACGTCTTGAGACAGGGCGAACTCACCAAATTCGTGTACACATGTCCTACCTTCAGCACCCGCTGCTTGGTGATATAGCCTATGGTGGTCGCGCTCGAATTCCTAAGGGTGCATCTGAATCACTAACGCAGATGATTCGCGCATTTGATCGCCAAGCTTTGCACGCTGTTATGCTTCGTTTTGCTCATCCGGTGACCGGTGAAGAAATGGAGTTTCATGCTCCAATCCCTGAGGATATGGTGATCATGACAGAGGCACTTCGCGAAGACGCAAAGCTCAATAAAGAAGACGAGTATTAATGTCACATATTGTGCCGAGTTGGAAGGTGGCAGATAATGTGTGTGCAATAAGCTCGACACGAAAAGGTGGTGTTTCAAACGCCCCTTTTCATAGCTTGAACTTAGGTATGCATGTTGGGGACAATGCTGATCATGTTGTTCAAAACCGCGAACATTTGGCACAATCTTCTCGGATGCCAAATCAACCTATTTGGCTCAATCAGACTCATTCCAATAAAGTGGCTGTCGTTGATAAGCCCACCAACGTGGTAATCGACGCTGACGCTCTTTTTACGAAAATACCCAATGTGGTACTGTCTGCAATGACGGCAGACTGCTTGCCTATTTTGCTTGCTGATACCCAAGGGCAGGCCGTTGCCGCGGTTCATGCTGGGTGGAAGGGATTGGCGAATGGTATTGTTGAAAATACATTGGCTTTATTTGAATCATCAGTGCACGCATGGATAGGGCCTGCAATAGGGCCAAAACATTTTGAAGTTGGACACGATGTTTATCAGGCTTTTTGTGACAGTATGCCGCAAGCTTCCGTGGCATTTAACGCGCTATCTAAAGAAGGAAAATGGTTAGCGGATCTGGCATTGATCGCCGAATTACGTATGCGCCAGGCGGGCGTGATGACGATTACTCAAAGTCACCGATGCACTTATAGTGAATCCGACAACTTCTTTTCTTATCGCCGTGAAAATATAACTGGTCGTATGGCAAGTTTCATTTGGCGAACATAATGAATTTTCATGCTAGAGCTTGAAATTTGAACGTCGCGTATCCATCTTATTTTTATATGTTGTCATATCAAAAATAGGGGGTTGCTATGCGCCTCGACCGTTTTACTAGCAAATTCCAATTGGCTATCTCAGATGCTCAGTCACTTGCGCTGGGTAGAGACCATCAATACATAGAACCCGTACACCTCATGGTGGCACTGTTAAATCAAGACGGCAGTACGGTTAGACCTTTATTGACGATGTTGAATGTTGATGCCGTTCAACTTCGCTCTAAACTAGGTGAGATGCTCGATCGCCTTCCCAAAGTGAGCGGTGTCGGCGGTGACGTTCAACTCTCTAGTGCTATGGGGCAGATTTTTAACCTGTGCGACAAGGTTGCGCAAAAGCGTCAAGATAGTTACATCTCTTCAGAAATCTTCCTCTTGGCTGCCATCGAAGATCACAGTCCCTTGGGAAAACTCCTCAAGGAAATGGGCCTGACTGAAGCAAAAGTCAGTCAAGCTATTGAGCAAATTCGTGGTGGACAAAAAGTAGATGATCCTAACGCGGAAGAAAAAAGGCAGGCATTAGAGAAGTTTACGATCGATCTGACAGAGCGGGCTGAACAAGGAAAGCTGGATCCGGTGATTGGTCGGGATGACGAGATCCGTCGTACGATTCAAGTATTGCAGCGACGTACTAAAAATAATCCAGTGATTATTGGTGAGCCTGGTGTCGGTAAAACAGCGATTGTCGAAGGCCTTGCCCAGCGTATCATTAACAATGAGGTTCCTGAAGGCTTACGTGGACGTCGCGTTTTGTCTCTTGACATGGGGTCTCTTGTTGCGGGGGCAAAATATCGTGGTGAGTTTGAAGAAAGGCTAAAAGCCGTTCTCAATGAGCTTGCGAAAGAAGAAGGCAACATCATTCTTTTCATTGATGAATTACACACGATGGTCGGAGCGGGTAAGGGTGAAGGCTCAATGGACGCCGGTAATATGCTTAAACCTGCATTAGCCCGAGGTGACCTTCATTGTGTCGGCGCAACGACGTTAGATGAATATCGTCAATATATAGAGAAAGATGCTGCTTTAGAGCGCCGTTTTCAAAAAGTATTAGTGGATGAGCCTACGGTTGAAGACACCGTGGCAATTTTACGTGGTCTAAAAGAGCGGTACGAACTTCATCATCATGTTGAAATTACGGATCCAGCGATTGTTGCAGCTGCAAGTCTTTCACATCGATATATATCCGATAGACAGTTACCGGACAAAGCCATCGATCTGGTTGATGAAGCTGCCTCGAGCATTCGACTGCAAATCGACTCCAAACCGGAATCTCTAGATAAGCTAGAGCGCAAAATTATTCAGCTCAAGATTGAACAGCAAGCGTTAAATAACGAACACGATGAAGCGAGTGAAAAGCGTTTGGTGGTGTTAAATGAAGAGCTTGATGCCAAAGAACGAGAATACGCCGAGCTTGAAGAGGTTTGGAATGCAGAAAAAGCCGCCCTTTCTGGTACTCAGCACATCAAGGGTGAGCTGGAACAGTCAAGAATGGATATGGATGTAGCGCGCCGGGCTGGAGACTTGAATCGAATGTCTGAGCTTCAGTATGGACGGATCCCTGAACTTGAAAAACAGTTAGATCTGGCGACCCAAGCTGAGATGCAGGAAATGAGCTTGCTGCGCAACAAAGTGACTGATGCGGAAATCGCAGAAGTTCTGTCGAAGCAAACGGGTATCCCTGTTTCAAAAATGCTTGAAGCTGAGAAAGAAAAATTACTTCGCATGGAAGACGTTCTCCATAAAAGAGTTATTGGTCAGAATGAAGCTGTGGAAGTTGTTTCAGACGCCATCCGCCGAAGTCGAGCTGGCTTGTCTGATCCTAATAGGCCAATTGGTTCTTTTTTGTTTTTAGGTCCAACAGGGGTCGGTAAAACAGAACTTTGCAAAACCTTAGCCAACTTTATGTTTGATAGTGAAGAAGCCATGGTTCGAATTGATATGTCAGAATTTATGGAGAAACATTCTGTTGCAAGGCTAGTTGGTGCCCCTCCAGGATATGTCGGCTATGAAGAAGGTGGCTACCTCACAGAGGCAGTAAGAAGAAAACCGTACTCGGTTATTTTGCTTGATGAAGTGGAGAAAGCACATGCCGATGTATTTAACATTTTACTTCAGGTACTAGATGATGGCCGGCTTACCGATGGTCAAGGGCGTACGGTCGACTTTCGTAATACCGTAGTCATCATGACATCCAACCTAGGGTCATCAAGGATACAAGAAAATTTTGCGGTACTGGACTATGAAGGAATCAAACGTGAGGTGATGGACGTAGTCACATCTCATTTTAGACCGGAATTTTTAAATCGTGTTGATGAAAATGTTGTCTTCCATCCATTGGGTGCCGAACACATTAAATCGATAGCTTCTATTCAGTTGGACAGATTGGGGAACAGAATGGAAGAAAGTGGTTATCAACTAGAAGTGTCAGAGCAAGCCCTTGATTTTATCGCTAAGGTTGGCTTTGATCCGGTATATGGTGCAAGGCCTTTGAAACGAGCAATACAGCAAAGTGTCGAAAATCCGTTGGCGAAAGCGATTCTAGCGGGCAAGGTTGATGTAACAAAGCCAGTTAAATTGCTCGTGAACAATGACCGAATTATTGCTCATCAGTAAATTTGGTAATCAATAGTCTAAAAAGGGAGGTTTTCTCCCTTTTTTTGTCGTTTTTTTCTACATGTAGTTCAATTTGCAAGCGAACGAGCGTTTTTATTAGGTTTTGTTGAAAATAGTGGTTGCCAAGACGGCTTCATTCTCTATAATGCCACCTCGCTGACACGGGAACGGTTCACAAAAACCACTACCAGTCAGAAGGTCGCAAAGCTTCTTGAAAGCTTGGCGAAATAAGTTAGAAAAAGTGGTTGACACGATAACTTATCTCGCTAAAATGGCCGTCCGTTTTGAGAGAAGCTCAGAACAAGCTCTTTAACAATTTAAACCTATCAATCTGTGTGGGCACTCGTTGATGATAATCAAAAAAGA
>NZ_JAJNNZ010000002.1 GCF_022836845.1 Vibrio gelatinilyticus | reverse complement strand
AATATTGAGGGCTTTTTGTATTTATACACTTCACATTGTTAGTGCAGGATTCGAGCTCGAAGAGTGCCTTCAATCTGTTTCAATTTCGATAGAGCTTCTTCCGAGCGAGCCGTTTCGACATCAATAACGACATAACCAATATCGGAAGAGGTTTGCAGATACTGACCTGCAATGTTTATTCCTTCCTCAGCGAAAATGGTGTTGATCTGAGTCATGATGCCCGGGCGGTTTTGGTGAATATGCAATAAGCGAGAGCAGTCACGGTGTTCTGGTAGCGATACCTCTGGGAAGTTCACGCTTGATAATGTCGAGCCGTTATCTGAGTATTTTGCCAGCTTGCCAGCCACTTCGACACCAATGTTTTCTTGTGCTTCCTGTGTCGAACCGCCAACGTGAGGCGTTAGGATCACGTTGTCGTATTGCATCAGTGGTGACTCAAATGGGTCGGCATTGGTCTTTGGCTCCGTTGGGAACACATCGATAGCGGCACCGGCAATGTGCCTTGCTTCTAAGCTGTGACATAGCGCAGGAATATCAACCACAGTGCCGCGCGCTGCATTGATAAAGATTGAACCTGGCTTCATGCGAGCAAACTCTTCAGATCCCATCATGTTCTTCGTTTCTGGTGTTTCAGGAACATGTAAAGAGATGACATCACATTTGTTTAGCAGCTCACTCATCGTATGGACTTGCGTAGCATTACCGAGCGAAAGCTTGTTTTCGATGTCATAAAAATAGACACGCATGCCTAGGTTTTCGGCAATAATCCCTAGCTGCGTACCGATGTGGCCGTAGCCAATGATACCAAGTCGCTTGCCACGAGCCTCGTAAGAGTGGTCCGCGCTTTTCTTCCAGATTCCACGGTGAGCAAGGGCATTCTTCTCAGGAATGCCGCGCAGCAGCAACAAGATCTGACCTAGAACTAATTCGGCCACGCTTCGTGTATTTGAAAATGGTGCATTGAAAACGGGCACACCGCGTTTAGCTGCAGCAGCAAGGTCAACCTGGTTCGTACCAATACAAAAACAGCCGATAGCAACAAGCTTCTGTGCTGCGTTGATGACTTCTTCTGATAAGTTAGTTCTTGAACGAATGCCAATAAAGTGTGCGTCCTTTACGGCTTCTAATAGTTCATCTTCAGGTAGTGAACCTTTGTGGTAAGTAATATTGCTGTATCCAGCCGCTTGTAATACTTCAACAGAAGAGGGATGCAAACCTTCAAGAAGCAAAATTTTAATTTTATCTTTTTCCAGTGAAACTTTGGCCATCTAAATCATCCTTAAAATGGGGCTTGGGCTGTTCTTATTTGCACAGTCGCAAATCAAAAAATATGCTGGCGGAAATGACTGAGTGCTTGACGCAAACGTTTTCCTTTTACTTATCGTGAAAGATAAAGTAACAAAAAATACTCAGTTTGGGTAAGAAAATTACGGAATAAGGAATAATATTCTTATAGAAAAATAAAAAAACGGCGCACAGGACGCCGTTTTCTATCAAATGATGTTAAATCACATCATTCTTCGATTTTTGCACCTTCCGGTGTGCCTGTAATCACAACATCAGCACCGCGGTTAGCGAAGAGACCAACAGTAACAACACCAGCAATTGCGTTGATTTGATCCTCAAGCTGCTTAGGGTTGCTGATTTTCAGGCCGTAAATATCCAATATCACGTTGCCATTGTCGGTTACGACACCTTCGCGATAGGCAGGGTCACCGCCAAGTTTTACCAATTCACGAGCCACGTAAGAGCGCGCCATTGGAATAACTTCAATCGGAAGTGGGAATTCGCCCAGCACATCAACGGCTTTGGTTCCGTCCACGATACAAACGAACTTTTCTGAAATTGCCGCGACGATCTTTTCACGAGTTAATGCTGCACCACCGCCTTTGATCATGTCACGAGCAGGGTTGATTTCGTCAGCACCATCGACATAGACGTCCAGTTTTACGACGTCGTTGCATTCATAAACTTCTATATCCAACTCTTTTAGCCGTGCTGTTGATGCTTCAGAGCTTGATACGGCACCTTTGATATCTTCTTTGATTGAGCCCAGCGCATCGATGAAGTGATTCACTGTGGAGCCCGTACCGACGCCAACAATACTGCCTTTTTCGACATATTTCAGTGCAGCCCAGCCTGCTGCTTTCTTCATTTCATCTTGAGTCATATCCGATTCCCGATTGTTTGGTTTAGGTGAAAGTGCGGCGCGATTATATAACTAATTGCCGGAAAGAGGAGGGATAAATAGAAAAAATGTGCTTAAACGAGTGTTTTACCAACGCCAGATGTCATTCGGCGTCACGATGGTGTGCATGGGGATATCCCATGCTTCGCTAGGCAGCTTATCGACGTGCTGACAATGATGCGCCACACCAATAGCAATGGGGCCCTGATCTTCCTGGTGATAAGGCGTGAGCGTTCGGTCATAGTAACCACCGCCCATCCCTAACCTGTGGCCCGTCGTATCGAAAGCGACTAAAGGGGTAAAAATAATGTCCAGAGCTTTGGTCGGTATGATATGGCGAATGTCGAGCCTCGGTTCCAAAATATGGTATTGGTTGTATACCATGTCGGTGTCGGGGGTGTAGCGGGTAAACAGCAGATGGCCGCGAGAAAATGGGTGTATGACTGGCAGGAACGTCGCGATGTTGTGCTGCCAGCAGTATTCGATCAATGGATGAGTATCAAGTTCGCCATCCGCCGACAGATAGAGCGCCACCCGCTTCGCATGTTGTAACTCGTTAAGTTGTTGGCATTGCAGCGACAGTTGTTGAGCCGCGTATTGCTGCTGCTCGAGAGAAAGGCTTCGCCTGCGTTGACGCATTTGTTGGCGGATTTCTCGTCGAATCGCTGATTGCATAAGGAATACCCCAGAGTGCCGTTGAGGATTGTGGCCCTTGAACCAGCTGGTTCAAGGCGGATCAGCAACGATGACCGTAGGCTTCTCGGTACGAGCCGAGCTTGCTCAATAGTTATCAAGTACTAACCCTTAGTTATTGCTTATCGGCTCAGGGACTTAAATCCACTGACGCACACCCCAGGGTAAAATTAGGTTTGCTGTCCCTGCTTTACTTTACTAATAGCATCTTCTAAACATGCCGCGAGCTGCTCCATGCGCTCGTTCATTTGGTTTACTTCTGCAAGAGATTGATGTCTCTTGCTATTGAGTTCATAAGACATATTGAGTGCTGCGATAGTCAATAGCTTTAGCTCGTTGGTTACTTTAGTGCGTTGCGCCATTTGTTGCAACCGATCATCAAGATCCTTTGCTGCTCGCAGTAAAGGCTCTTCTTGGCCCGCTGGGCAATTTACTCGTGTGATCTTTCCTAGTATTTCAACGTCCACTGCTTGATTATCCATATTGCAATAACTCTAATTACGTACCGCTAGAACCCATGGTAAACCCGAACGGAAACTATAGGTAAAGCGATCATAAGATTCAAGCTTTTAACGCCCAAGATTGTCAAATGCGTGGTTAATAACACACGAAATCAACAATTAGCACAAAAGGTACTCAGTAGACCGTTTTCGCTGGCTAGAGGAAGTGATAGCATGGTGGTTACTTTTAACGACGAGTGAACCATTTTATGAGTGAAACAAAACTTCCTTCTTATTTGAGTATTGCAACTGAGCTGCAAAATGCTGGGTTGGCAGTAACTCCTGCTGAATTGCACGGCTTGCTCGTCGGTATGTTAGCTGGTGGACTTAGTGTTAATGAAAAGAACTGGCAGCCCATTTTGTTTGATTACACCAACGATGGTTTGGGTTGGCCTCAGTCAACTTTAACAGCAGCAAAGTCGATATTGGATCATTCGTTTGCACAACTGAACGCTAACCAGTTTGAATTGGATCTGTTTCTTCCTGATGACGATGCCAGTGCCACTATCTTTGATGTGGCCGATGAGCTGGCCATGTGGGTCAATCACTTCATCTCTGGCTTAGGATTGATTGGAACTCAATTAAATAAGCTTTCAGCCAATAGCAAAGAGGCTTTGGCCGATCTCGAAGAGATCTCTAAATTGGGCATTGATGAAGATGATGATATAGAAGAGCAAGCTCTTTTGCTTGAGCAGGTCATTGAGCATGTTAAGGCTTGTGTCATGACCATCCATACTGAGTTTGGGTTGAAAGCACCTAACTCAGATAGCAAACCAACGATTCATTAAAGAGAAGCCATTGTGAGCAAACAGTATGATTTGGTAATTGCAGGTGGAGCAATGACTGGCTCAACGCTCGCCCTTGCATTAAGCCAAATAAATAACGGGGCGCTCAACATCGCTGTGGTTGAGCCATTCCACATCGATAACCATCAGCACCCAGGGTTTGATGCTCGCTCGATTGCGTTATCATACGGCACTGTTGAGATTTTAAAGCGCTTTGATATCTGGTCTGCGATAGCAGATCATGCCACGCCGATAACACACATTCATGTATCAGATCGTGGTCATTGTGGTATGACGGACTTTGAGGCTCAGCAGTATGGTTTATCTGCAATGGGATACGTGGTCGAACTGGCCACTGTCGGGGCGAGATTGGTCGAGCTGCTCAAGAGCAAAGCGAACATCGATTGGTTATGCCCATCCAGAGTGGTCGATATGTCACGCAGCGTAGACAGCGTCGCCCTAACCCTTGCTGGCGAAAGCGAAGAGACTCGCGTTGTTCATGCCAAGCTTGTGGTTGCCGCCGACGGTGCCAATTCTCAGATCGGCGAGCTTGCGAAGTTAACCATGACTCAAATGGACTTTGAACAAACTGCAGTAATTGCCAACGTGGTCACCAGTAAAGCCCACCAAGGACAAGCGTTTGAGCGCTTTACCCCTCATGGGCCCTTGGCTCTACTGCCAATGAGTGATGCTCGAAGTTCTTTGGTGTGGTGTATGCCTGACACAAAAGCGCAAGAGGTATGCTCGTTGTCCGGTGACGAGTTTTTGCGAAGATTACAGCACCAGTTTGGTTGGCGACTTGGTGAATTTACGAAAGTAGGCAGCGTGGCTTCCTATCCATTGATTTTAACTCAGCGCCCCCAGAATGTGTCTCATCGAATTGCGGTAGTGGGCAATGCTGCTCAAACGCTTCATCCTATTGCAGGTCAAGGTTTTAACCTTGGGATCCGCGATGTCGCGACATTGGTCGACTCTCTGCAAACCAATATTATGGATCTTGGTGACTACGCCAACCTAAGTCAATTTAGACAAAGAAGAGAAGCTGACCGTGAGTTGACCGTGTCGCTGACCTCTTCACTAGTACATACTTTTTCAAACGATTGGCCAGCGATGGTTGTCGCACGCAACCTTGGTTTGGCAATTATGGATAATTTATCAGTTGTAAAGTCTCCACTGTTCAAACGTACGGCAGGAATGGTAGAGATATGATGGAGCCCAAATGCAAAGTTTTGATATAGCCATTATTGGCGGTGGCATGGTCGGGCTAACGCTTGCTCGTGCATTGAAAGACAGCGATCTTAGAGTCGCGATTATCGAAGGCAAAGAACCAAGCCGTGAGGTCACAGAGCAACCCGACGTTCGCGTTTCTGCATTAAGCCGAGCAAGCGAGAGAATTTTAAAAAATGTGTCGGCATGGCCGGCCATTGAACGTCACCATTGCCAACCCTACAGTGCAATGGAAGTTTGGGAGCAAGACAGTTTTGCTCGCATTGAGTTCTCAGCGAATCAATTTTCCCAGCCTAACCTTGGCCATATTGTGGAGAATCGACGGATACAGACCGCGTTGCTTGAGCAAGTAGAGCAGCAATCGAATGTCACGCTGTTCATACCCGAATGCTGCCAATCAATGGTGGTGGGGGAAAATGAAGTTTGGTTAACCCTCAATAATGCTCAGTCATTAACGGCTCGGCTCGTTGTTGGCGCTGATGGCGCTAACTCCTGGGTTCGGCAGCAGCAAGATATCCCATTGACGCAATGGGATTATGGTCATAGTGCACTGGTGGCGAATATTCGTACTGATGAGCCTCATGACAATATTGCCAGACAGGTATTTACCCCTCAAGGGCCGTTGGCTTTTTTACCAATCGATGACAAAAACTTGTGCTCTATTGTATGGTCTACCGATCCTCTGCGTGCACAGGCATTAAGCCAGATGTCTGAAATGGAGTTTTGTAAGGCGCTGACTGCCGAGTTTGATGGGCGCCTAGGTTTGTGTTCATTAACCAGTGAGCGTGGTGTATTCCCCCTTAAAATGCGCTACGCAAGAGATTTTGTGACCGAACGTATTGCCTTGGTTGGTGACGCAGCACACACTATTCATCCTCTGGCAGGGCAAGGCGTTAATTTGGGGTTGCTTGACGCAGCAAGTTTAGCGCAAGAGATCTTAACTCTTTGGGAGCAGGGGTTAGACATTGGCAAGCAAAAACACCTTCGTTGCTACGAACGTTGGCGCAAAGCAGAAGCGGCGAAAATGATAGCGGCAATGCAAGGATTTAGAGACCTGTTTGAAGGCAATAACCCGGCGAAAAAACTTGTTCGTGGTATAGGGATGAAATTGGTGGGGCAGTTACCAGGAGCCAAGCAAGAAATCATGACTCGAGCGTTAGGTATGAAAGGGAAGCTTCCCGATCTTGCAAGGTAATTTTTCTTAGCCTTTAACTAATAAAGGCATCGCGAATTGACGCGCGATGCCTATGAATAATTTGAAATTTAGTGCCTAATTGAGGTAGAACAACTACGATGCGTGAGAAAAATTAGGCATATGCACAACGTAGTTTCATGATTTCTTGGTTTACTTCATTTACCGTTTGAAAGTGCCTTTTTTCTGCGCGTTCAGGGAGTATCAACTTCCCATTGTCAAACTCAAACTTACCTACTCCGTAGATATAAATTCTTCCTTTAAATAAACGACTTATGTGTTTAGCAATCATACTTGGTGTATAGCGCTTAAACAGTCTCATTCATCCATCCTTCTCTTATTACCTAGCTCGAAAATTATAGTGATATCATATTAAAAATTGTGTGACAGAGTTGTCTTTATGGCTCAAAGGCACCTTCTCAATGAGAGTTTTGTGCTGCTGTAGGCAAATTGCCAGCAAAAGAACCAAATGCTTGTGATTATGACCACAAAAAATAGCTTAAAATGTAATTTGTACAGCGTAAGCTGCTATTAGAACCAACTAGTATTACAAGTGTATGATAGCAAAGTAAGTTTTTTGTAATGGTCCGGTATAACGAACGAATATGAGTTTACAGTTATAACAATGCATTGGGACTAATATTGAATAAGACCGTGCATGTCGATAAAAGTTGTCACTTTTTAAAGAATGTTCACATTTTGCCAGCTGAGTTGCAGCGAGAAAGGAAAAAAAAGCCCGCATAGCGGGCAAATGTCACAGATGCATTACACAAAAGTGGAGTACTGTTGAACAGCGGTTTCACTCTAGTGTTACTTCAGCAAGGTAATTCGCTACTTTGCTGACGTTGATTACAATATAACAATACGCCTGAAATGACTATTTATGCTTTTTATTTGACTAACAAATCATAAGAAAGCTTGCTGTTATTCGATTTAACTCTCAGTCTTGAGTGTGATCTGTGCAACAGAAAGCAATGGAAATGTGATCTGTGGTTAGCGGGTAATGTCATCAAAGAGGGGGTTTATGAGCTGAATAAGATCTCGGGTTGCCAGAGCTATCCCAGCTAGATTACTGCCACTGCTGATTGATACCTCGTCTTTGAGTATGATATTGCGGTCAAAAATAATAGGAAGCGGTGTTTTTAGCTTGATGGGACAAACACTGCCAAGCTGGTAACCTGTTATGATTTCGACATCCTGCCCAGAAACACATGTCATGCGGCGCCATTGCAAACGGTGCCTCACCTTTTTGGGGTCAATTTGTTGGTCGCCAAAGCAACACGCTAGAGCATAGTTATTACCCATATCCCTAAGCAACATTGATTTGACCATGATGCTAGGGCTGATTCCCCTTAAACGCGCAGCGTCTTCGATACTGCTTGCAGGGGCATTTTGTTGAAGAATGCGAAATGGGATTTCGCATTCTTCAAGGTGTTGAGTGACGATGGTTTTCACCAGTTACTCATCCTCAAGTGAATATGGCAGCGGGGTAATGGAAAGCTGCACTTCAGGGGCCTGCTTGATTCTTAAGAGTGTATCGGGTTCAAGGTTGTTGGCAATAATGGCATTGGCAATCCAGTGCCCATCATCAAACTGGAAATGATTTAGTATCGGGCCAGCTGAACGCCAGTTTTCACCAACAGCTCGCTCGAGCTCTAAGTCCTCATCAACAGTGTTAATTGCTGAAAGTTGACCCTCAATGATGGCCATCATGCGTTTATTGATGCCCCGATATTTTGCTCGTGCGACGGTTTCTTGCCCGGTATAACAGCCTTTGTTGAAGCTGATTCCCCCCAATGCCTGCAAGTTAAATGCTTGCGGGATGTGGGCATTTTGGCTTTCAGCGGCTAGATAAGGCAATGCCTGCTCAATGTCATAACGAGACCAGTATTTCTCGTCACAAACGACGGCTTCAGAGCTTTCAATGTATTGGGTAATAAACTGATCTGCAACGAGCAGCATCCATCGCGACGCATCAATTTGGACAGCGCTACTGTCATCATTCTGGCGTACAGAACCTTTGCCTTCAAAATGGTTGTCTATCCAGGCTTGCGCTTCATCGCCCATCACACCGATAACGTGTAGGCTGCTTTCATCAATGGTGACTTTGGAGAATACCGAGTATTTTTTGATTTCCGTCAGCTCTGCAGAGATAGCGCTCTT
The DNA here is from genome assembly GCF_022836845.1 of Vibrio gelatinilyticus. Lineage (GTDB taxonomy): Bacteria > Pseudomonadota > Gammaproteobacteria > Enterobacterales > Vibrionaceae > Vibrio > Vibrio gelatinilyticus. The sequence goes on along the minus strand of NZ_JAJNNZ010000002.1, from coordinate 453,946 downwards.
GGGTTGCAGCATCGCATAGCCTCGGCGGGTATGGCACAAACGGAAAATACTCCATACTTTTCCTTTGGCCTCACAGTGCGCTCCTAGGGTCGAATCTCCTTGCTCTAAAGAGACAACATCACAGGTCACTTGCCCTTGCAAATAAGATTTTTTGTCTTCGCCAACAACTTCAATGGCGCCCCATGATGTCAACGGCGCAAAGGTAAGCTTAGGAAGTGTGGTGCTTGGTGTTAGCTGTAGAGATTGTAGTTGTGGTTGCCAGTTCATGTTAAATGCCTTGCTAAGGAGTTCGTTGGCATTATGTTAAGCCGCTTTCTCCAATTTGTCAGCTTTCATATGGGTGTTCAGCGGGTAAATCATTGCTGTAGGCAATGTAACTTATGTAGTGAAATATTTTTCTTGTGACCTAGATAGGAGTTGTGAGAATGTTGGGGTGGTTGAGCTAGCAGTGGCTTGTTACACTCGAAAAAAATGAAGTAACGGAGAATGGAATGTACTCTGACGGAGAAAAAGCAAGAATAAAGTGGGCCTGTCGTCGTGGAATGCTAGAGCTTGATGTGGTGATTATGCCGTTCTTTGAAGAGTGTTTCGAAACGCTTAATGAACAAGAGCAGAAAGATTTCGTCTCCCTTCTTGAATGCGATGATCCGGATCTTTTTACTTGGGTGATGGGGCATGGTAGAAGCGAAAATTTAGGTCATGCTTCAATGGTCGACAAAATTGTCGCACACAACCTTAGCAAGGTCCGATAACTCTAATTCCCGCTTAACCATTGCGCCCAGCTTAATGTGGGCGCAATGCGACCTCAAATATTCTATTTACAGCTACAGTTTGGCTTTAGCTCTGTTTGCACTGTTGAGTTGGCTGTTTATCCTGCTCGATATACCGTTGCCGATCGTGGCGCTTTTGACACCACGTTGGATGTCCACCCGCCTAGTTTTTCCTGCTTTGTCTGGACAGGTCAAAATCAGAGCCCCCAATACGTTGTATTATCAGCAAACACGCGCCTGCATCAAACACTGTCATACAGGCTATGCGCTTTGGGTGGTTATCATTACGCTAACCAGTGGCCAGCGTTTTCTGATCTGGCGAGATGCGTGTGATGAGTCTAGTTACAGACATTTGCTTGCCACAATAAAAAGCGGCCACCTACAATGTGACCGCCGATCGAGAAGTTAGGTCCAATAGAAAGCTTAGCGCTTTGGTGTGAGTATGGTTGGGCCGCTGCCTTCTTTTAGCTCAGGGTAATCTAGGGTGTAATGAAGTCCGCGACTTTCTTTACGCTGCATAGCACAGCGAACCATCAACTCGGCCACTTGCAATAGATTACGAAGCTCTAAAAGATTGTTAGAGACTTTGAAGTTGCTGTAGTACTCGTGAGTTTCTTGCTGCAATAACTGGATGCGACGCAGAGCTCTCTCTAGGCGCTTGTCAGTACGTACAATGCCCATATAATCCCACATAAACAGACGCAACTCGTGCCAATTATGCTGGATGACCACCTCTTCATCTGAGCAGCTAACCTGGCTCTCATCCCAAGCAGGAAGAGAAGCGGCATGTTGTGCTGTCGGTAGTTGTTTGATGATCTCTAGTGCTGCAGACCAAGCGTAAACGACGCACTCCAACAATGAGTTTGAAGCCATGCGGTTGGCGCCATGTAGTCCGGTGTAGCTGACTTCCCCGATTGCGTACAATTGTTGTAAATCAGTTTGACCCGCCTTATCCACCATGACGCCACCACAGGTATAGTGTGCTGCCGGAACAATAGGGATAGGCTCTTTGGTCATATCGATGCCAAGATCTTGAAGTCGCATATGAATGGTAGGGAAGTGCTTAACAATAAACTCTTCGGGTTTATGGCTAATATCCAGATACATGCAGTCCGCACCCAAACGTTTCATCTCAAAATCAATGGCGCGTGCAACCACATCACGAGGCGCCAGCTCTTCACGATCATCAAAGTCGGGCATAAAACGAGAGCCGTCAGGGCGTCGCAGATAAGCGCCTTCTCCCCGCAGTGCTTCGGTCAATAAGAAATTTCGAGCTTCTGGATGATACAAACATGTCGGATGGAACTGGTTGAACTCTAGGTTAGCAACGCGGCACCCTGCACGCCATGCCATCGCGATACCGTCACCGGAAGAAACATCAGGGTTAGACGTGTATTGATACACTTTTGAAGCGCCGCCCGTTGCCAGGACAACAAATTTCGCGCGTACGGTTTCAACATTTTCTAGGTCACGGTTCCAGATATAAGCACCGATGACTTTGCCGTTGTCTTGGTCAGGCAATTCTTCGGTGATCAAATCCAGCGCGTTGTGCCGCTCTAAGATATTGATGTTAGGGTGATTATGAACATTATCCTGTAAGGAGGTTTGCATTGCCATGCCAGTTGCGTCGGCCGCATGCAGAATCCGGCGGTGACTGTGACCCCCTTCTCGCGTCAGGTGATAACGAGGTTTATCGTCGCTGTCGTTTTCTTCACGATCGAAGGGTACGCCGCCATCGATGAGCCATTGAACACACTCCTTGGCATTTTCAGCAATAAACTTGACCGTGTCTTCTTCACACAAGCCAGCACCCGCTATCTGAGTATCATTGATATGAGACTCGATACTATCGTCTTCATCGAATACCGCAGCAATACCCCCCTGTGCATAGTAGGTGGCTCCTTCGCTACGTGGTCCTTTACTCAATACGGTGACTTTACAGTGCTCAGCAACTCGCAAAGCTAGCGATAATCCTGCTGCGCCACTTCCAATGACCAGTACATCACAGAGGTGCTCTCGGTTTGTGTTCATAAATATTTTAAAATCCTGAGTTACAGCCAAGCAAAGTGGTCGATTATACAATCGCTTGGTAACCAAATCTTGTTGAATGCTATGATTACATCGATTTTTTTCGGTGTTGCCCACAATGTGAAACAATGAAATATTAATTGTGTTGAGTTGCTAACTCATTCATTCTTATAAGCTGTCATCATTGTAGTTGACGCTAATTCACATTGTTAATGATAAAAAACAAAAAAAACTCGAAAGCATTGAACTTTCTTTTTTACATAGAGTCACAATAGTGCTCATGTAAGCGGTGGTGTCAATACTACATTTTGCATAATTAAGACCCATATCTGAGAAGATACGGGTGATAACGATAGGAGTATACGCTCGAATGAACGAGCAGCTGACCGATCAGGTGCTGATTGAGCGCGTTCAAAATGGGGATAAACAAGCCTTTAATCTTTTGGTATTAAAGTATCAAAATAAGGTGTGCAACCTCATTTCAAGGTACGTGAGCAATTCGGGGGATGTAGCGGATATCGCCCAAGAAGCATTCATAAAGGCGTATCGGGCTATACCAACGTTTCGAGGGGAAAGTGCCTTCTATACATGGTTGTACCGTATCGCTGTAAATACCGCAAAAAACCACATCGTTGCTCAAAGTCGTAGACCGCCAGCAAGTGATGTTGATGTAGATGACGCTGAATACTATGAAACGGCTAATGCGTTGAAAGAAATTTCGAACCCAGAGAATTTAGCGTTGTCGAAAGAATTGAAGCAAGTTGTCTTTAACGCCATAGAGGCGTTACCAGAGGACTTGAAAACAGCAATGACGTTGCGAGAGCTTGATGGTTTGAGTTACGAAGAAATTGCAGAAGTAATGGATTGCCCCGTAGGAACGGTACGCTCGCGTATCTTCCGTGCTCGTGAAGCGGTCGAGAAGAAAATGAAACCTCTTCTTGAGCACTAGAACCAGTAACAATAATGGTGAATATAATGGCTGACAAACAAAAGCTTTCAGCATTCATGGATGGAAATATCAAAGATGAAGCGTTGTTTGATGAAATATCAAATGACTCGAAAAGTCTTGAAGCTTGGCAAAACTACCACCTTATCGGCGATGTGATGAGAGGGGATGCGCCAGACAGCTTAGAGTGGAATATCGCTGAAAGTGTCGCAATGGCATTAGAAGATGAGCCCGCACATAGTGCACAACAGGCTCATTTGAGTAATGTTGCTCCATTGGAAACTCAACCGACACCAGCTCAAGCTAAACGTCAGTTACCAGCTTGGCTTAATCAACTAGGTCAGGTTGCTGTGGCGGCCAGTGTTTCGCTGGTGGTCATATTTGGGATTCAGCAATACGCGGGTCAAGATCCTTCACAATCTGAGCTCGAGCAACTTCCTGTGCTGCAGACTATTCCGTTTGCCGGAAGTGTCGAACCCGTTAGTCTGACACGTAATTCGGTTGCTCGTGCGAGCGTCACTGACACCGCGAATGTGCAAGAGCAGCGTCGCCGCGTTAACGCACTATTGCAAGATTATGAATTGCAATTGAGACTGAATGCAGAAGCTCAGCCTTCCCACATCGATGATACAGATTCGGTAATTGAATGAAAAAATTTCTGACCAGTTCACTACTGCTGCTCAGTTTATTTGGAACCAAAGCCTTTGCAGAACAAGAGTCTGCGGAGGCTTTGTTGCATCAAATGAGTAAAGCCAGTCAGCAGTTAAATTACGAACTGTCGTATATCTTAATAAAGAAAAGCAGTATAGAACCGCTCTTGTACCGTCATGCTAACCATCAACAGCAGCAGTTTGCTCATTTGGTCTATTTGAGCGGCCCTGTTCGTGAGGTGATTCGACGTGGCAATGAAGTGAGCTACATTGAACCTGGCGTCGAGCCATTTACTATTGAGTCAGGCTCTATGGTGGCTCCGCTTATTCCTTTGCTAAATGGTGATATTGACTATTTGAGTCAGTATTACGATTACGTCCGTGTTGGACGAGCAAGAGAAGCAGGCGCAGCAACTCAGGTGTTTCGAATTGTTCCTAAAGATGGCCTGCGCTATTCCTACGTCCTTTGGATGGATGAAATCAGCAAGCTACCGCTAAGAGCAGATCTATTGGACAGAGATGGTGAGATTCTAGAGCAGTACCGTGTCATCTCGTATACCGTCAATGAGCAAATAGCCTCTATGCTAGGTAAGTTGAATGAAGTGGAATTGCCCGCTGTACTTTCGCTTCCAAAAGGCAACATTGAAAAAACCTATTGGCAAGTGGGTTGGACCCCTGAAGGGTTTAAGCCGAATGATTTGAATCGCTATCGAATGTTCAATAGCGAAGATGTGGTTGAGAGCCAAATGTTCAGTGACGGTTTGTTTAGCTTTTCCGTCTATGTGTCAGAAAGTGACAACAACTCTTTACGTGGTCAACTGATTCGTCAGGGGCGAAGAACGGTGCACAGTATCGTTCTCGGAGACCGGCAGATTTCGGTTGTCGGTGATATTCCGCCCGCGACAGCTAAACGTATTGCACAATCCGTTAGCCTAAATGCGATGAGCTCGGAGAAGCCCGCCCCAAGCGAGGATACGCCTCAATGATGAAGGCGCTGGCAACGGTAGCGTCTGTCTATCGTGAAGGGCAAAGCTACTGCGTTGAGCTCAGTTGTGAGCAACAGACCAGTTGTAACTCGTGCCAGTCTAAAAGTAGTTGTGGTACCGGTATTGTCAGTAAAGCGCTTGGCAACAAACAGTTGTCCTGGCAACTTAAAACAGAGAAAGCCGTTCAACCAGGTGATGTGGTTGAAATCGGCTTTCCTGAGAAACGATTATTGCAATCGGCTGCTCTGGTTTATTTACTTCCTATCTTATTTCTTTTCATTGGCGCGCTCTTTGGGCAGTTTGTATTGAACGCATCGCTCGCAACAGGTGAACCTGTGACTATACTGAGTGCGTTACTGTTCGCTTTTTGTGGAGTCATGTTAGCCCGTTATCTCGTGCGCCCCTTGGAGAGAAAAACATCACAAAAGGTCATTTTACTCAGAGTCCTCGGACAAGCGATCGCCTAAAAATGGTGCGAACCGTACAGAAATTGGGTAGAATCTGCCAACTTGAATGAAACGCCAGTTTTACTGGTGGTTTCTATTTCCTTAATGATTAAGAGTTTAGCTACATCAAACCTATGAAGCACATTCGCAACTTTTCGATAATTGCCCATATCGACCACGGTAAGTCGACACTTTCAGATCGTTTAATCCAAGTTTGTGGTGGATTGAGTGATCGTGAAATGGAAGCTCAAGTTCTCGATTCTATGGATCTAGAGCGTGAGCGCGGTATCACCATCAAAGCACAAAGTGTAACGCTCGACTACAAAGCCAAAGATGGCGAAACGTATCAGCTAAACTTTATCGATACACCAGGACACGTAGACTTCTCATACGAAGTGTCTCGTTCTCTAGCTGCCTGTGAAGGCGCACTGCTTGTTGTCGATGCTGGTCAGGGGGTAGAGGCTCAGACTCTTGCCAACTGTTACACTGCCATTGAAATGGAATTGGAAGTTGTTCCTATTCTAAACAAAATTGATCTTCCAGCCGCAGAACCAGAGCGCGTGGCTGAAGAGATTGAAGAGATAGTTGGTATCGATGCTATGGAAGCCGTGCGCTGCTCAGCCAAAACTGGTGTGGGTGTCGACGAGGTTCTAGAAGAGATTGTTGCCGCAATCCCGGCACCGGAAGGTGATCCGGAAGCACCTTTGCAAGCTTTGATTATTGACTCTTGGTTTGATAACTACCTTGGCGTCGTGTCGTTAGTGCGCATTAAAAATGGCGTATTAAAGAAAAACGACAAAATCAAAGTGATGAGTACTGGTCAGGTATGGGGTGTCGACCGCCTTGGTATCTTTACACCAAAACAGATTGACACGAAAGAACTGAATACTGGCGAAGTAGGCTGGGTAGTTTGTGGAATTAAAGACATCTTGGGTGCACCTGTTGGTGATACGCTAACAACGGCAAAACACGGCAGCGAAACTGCGCTACCCGGCTTCCAAAAGGTGAAGCCTCAGGTTTATGCTGGTCTTTTCCCTGTATCATCTGATGATTATGAAAACTTCCGTGATGCTCTAGGTAAACTCAGCCTTAATGATGCCTCTCTATTCTATGAACCAGAAAGTTCTGCAGCATTAGGTTTTGGTTTCCGTTGTGGCTTCTTGGGCATGCTGCACATGGAGATCATTCAAGAGCGTTTAGAGCGTGAATATGATCTCGATCTGATCACTACGGCACCAACAGTAGTGTACGAAGTTGAAAAGACAGACGGCACTGTGTTGTATGTTGATAGCCCGGCTAAGCTACCAGCGACTAACGATATTGAAGAAATGCGTGAACCAATCGCACGTTGTAATATCTTAGTCCCTTCAGACTACCTAGGTAACGTTATTACTTTGTGTGTCGAAAAGCGTGGCATGCAGGTTGATATGGTGTATCACGGTAACCAAGTCGCCGTGACTTACGACATTCCTATGGCAGAGGTTGTTCTCGACTTCTTCGATCGTCTGAAGTCAACGTCTCGTGGTTATGCGTCACTGGATTATAACTTCCAGCGCTTTGAAGCATCAAACATGGTTCGTGTCGATGTATTGCTTAACGGTGATACGGTTGATGCATTGGCAATCATTACTCATAAAGATCAAGCGCAAAGCCGTGGTCGTCTGCTTGTTGAGAAAATGAAGGAGTTTATCCCTCGCCAAATGTTTGATATCGCGATTCAAGCAGCAATCGGTAACCACATCATTGCTCGCTCTACCGTAAAACAACTGCGTAAAAACGTAATTGCGAAGTGTTACGGCGGTGACGTGAGTCGTAAGAAGAAGCTGTTGAAAAAACAGAAAGAAGGTAAGAAGCGTATGAAGCAGATCGGTAACGTTGAACTGCCTCAAGAAGCGTTCCTTGCGATTCTTCACGTTGGCAAAGATTAATAACTCGATCTATTGCCAATAAAAAGTAGAAGTGAAAGAGCTCTGGTAGCTCTTTCACTTTCATTATTTTTAAAGACGCAAAATTTAAGGGAATTGAATGGCTAATACATTCTCACTCATACTTGTCATCGTTACATTGGTCACGGGTGTGGTATGGGTTTTGGACAAACTGGTATTGAGAAAGCAACGTCAGCAAAAACTGGCTGCGATTCATGAACAGGCAAATCAACTTGATGAACACACTGCACAAAAAGCGGTAGCGCCGTCTTGGTTTGTTGAAAACAGCGTGTCTATTTTCCCAGTAATTGCGTTTGTATTAGTCCTGAGATCGTTTATTTACGAACCATTTCAGATCCCGTCAGGCTCGATGATGCCTACTTTGCTGGTGGGTGATTTCATCCTAGTAGAGAAGTACGCCTATGGTCTGAAAGATCCTGTATGGCGCACACAGATGCTTGAAACAGGTAAGCCAGAACGTGGTGATGTTGCTGTGTTTAAGTACCCGCCACAACCTAATATCGACTACATTAAACGCGTCGTAGGCTTGCCTGGTGACACCGTGAAATACAGCGCAACCAAAGACATTTGTATTCAGCAGCAGGGCAGCAACACATGTCAGCCCGTTAAGCTGTTTAATGTTGAAGAAAGCCCTTTTGCGCAAAATGGGATCCCGCTTATCCAAATGAACGAAAAACTTGGCTCGGTTGAGCATCAAGTGCTTGTTCATCCATTACGACGCGATCGCGTTGATGCGTACCAGCCTCGTCCTGGCGTAAATGAGTGGGTAGTGCCTCAAGGTCAGTACTTTGTGATGGGCGATAACCGTGATAACAGTGCAGATAGCCGTTATTGGGGATTTGTTCCAGAGGCGAACTTAGTCGGTAAGGCCGTTGGCATCTGGATTAGTTTTGAATTTGAACGTGGTGCAGACAGTGTATTGCCTGCATGGGTACCAACGGGTGTGAGATTTAATCGCATCGGTGGAATTGACTGAAAGAGAGAGTATGAATTCTCCTATTGAAAAACTAGAGAAAAAGCTTGGCTATCAATTTCAAGATAGCCAGCTATTGAACTTGGCACTGACACACAGAAGTGCCAATGGTAAACACAATGAGCGTCTTGAGTTTCTGGGCGATTCAATTTTAAGTTTTGTTATTGCTGACGATCTCTACCATCGCTTTCCAAGCATCAACGAGGGTGATATGAGTCGAATGCGAGCCACGCTAGTACGAGGGCATACCTTGGCTGAGCTGGGGCGTGAATTCGAGCTGGGAGACTACTTAAAATTAGGTCCAGGTGAATTGAAAAGTGGCGGATTCCGTCGCGATTCGATTCTGGCTGATGCTGTTGAAGCTATCATTGGTTCGGTATACTTAGACAGCGATGTGGAAGTCGTAAGAAAAGTGGTATTGAGCTGGTATGCCTCACGCTTAGAGGCGATTGAGCCTGGCGTTTCCCAAAAAGATCCGAAAACGCGCTTACAAGAATACCTGCAAGGGCGAAGAAAACCCCTACCAGTCTATACAGTGACTACTATTAAGGGTGAAGCACACAACCAAGAGTTTACGGTTGCATGCGAAGTAGCGGGCATGGACAAGCCTGTCATTGGTCGAGGTACCAGCCGTCGCAAGGCAGAACAAGCGGCAGCGGAAATAGCACTAGAGAAATTGACAAATGTCTGATAACGAATTTGATATTGACGCGTTTTTTGCCTCAGATGGCGAAACTAGCTCACCAGAAAACCAACACTGTGGCTTTATTGCTATTGTAGGTCGCCCTAATGTGGGTAAATCGACTCTCCTGAACCAGATTTTGGGACAGAAGATTTCGATTACTTCGCGCAAGCCGCAAACCACTCGTCACCGTATAATGGGTGTTGACACTGAAGGGGATTATCAAGCGATTTTCGTCGATACTCCAGGGCTTCACATCGAAGAAAAGCGAGCGATTAACCGTTTGATGAACCGTGCCGCTAACAGCTCGCTAAGCGATGTTAATTTGGTGTTCTTCTTAGTCGATGGTACGCATTGGACCAAAGACGATGAAATGGTGCTGAACAAACTGAAGAAAGCCGAATTCCCAGTTGTGCTTTGTATTAACAAGGTGGATAACGTTCAGGATAAAACTGACGTGATGCAGCACATGATGGAACTGTCTCAGAAGATGGAGTTTGTCGATGTTGTGCCTATCTCTGCGAAACACGGTAAGAATATTGATACGTTACGTAAACACGTGCGTGAACATCTTCCTAAAGCGACACACCATTTCCCAGAGGAATATGTGACAGATCGTTCTCAGCGTTTCATGGCGTCTGAGATCTTGCGTGAAAAGCTGATGCGATTCACTGGTGATGAACTTCCGTATTCCGTCACCGTTGAGATAGAGCGCTTTGATTACAACCCGAAAAACGATGGTTTTCATATCAACGCTCTTATCTTAGTTGAACGATCTGGCCAGAAAAAAATGGTGATCGGCAAAGGTGGCGAAAAAATGAAGACGATTGGCCGGGAAGCTCGTTTAGATATGGAAGAGCTTTTTGGGCGAAAGGTGTATCTAGAAACCTGGGTTAAAGTGAAATCCGGTTGGGCCGATGATGAGCGAGCGTTACGCTCTCTAGGTTATATCGACGACTTATAAGCCCCAAGGCTTAGCCTGAGAGCGAGACAAAAGAGACCGTATGGATGGATTGCAACGTTGTTTTGTTCTGCACCGCAGACCCTACAGTGAGACCAGTTTAATCCTTGATGTTTTTAGCGAGGAGTACGGTCGCGTCACGCTATTATCGAAAGGCGCGAGAAGCAAGCGCTCCAATCTAAAAGGAGCGCTTCAGCCATTCACCCCATTGTTACTTAAATGGTCCGGCTCTGGATCAATGAAAACCTTGCGTCAGGCTGAACCCATCAGCTTAGGGCTTCCTCTTATAGGGATAAACCTTTACTCGGCGATGTACGTCAATGAACTTGTCAGCCGTGTTCTGGCTTCAGAAATTCCTCACCCAGCATTGTTCCATGACTACTTACAATCGCTCACCGAGTTAGCCCATAACACCAATCCTGAACCGGCACTAAGGCGCTTCGAGTTAGCCGTATTGTCGGCAATGGGATATGGCGTGGATTTCTTACACTGTGCGGGCAGTGGAGAGCCGATCGAACCTTCTATGACCTACCGGTATCGAGAGCAAAAAGGTTTCATCGCCAGTGTCAGGATCGACAACCTTACTTTCCGTGGTGAAGAACTCATTGCCATCAGTGAACGTCGGTTTATCACGAAATCTCAATTACATGCTGCAAAACGCTTTACACGCATAGCGTTAAAGCCGTATCTTGGCGGCAAACCATTAAAAAGCCGAGAGCTGTTCATAACGAGACCTAAGCAGCTCTGAATATGGAGTACAAAACATGAGTTCAATCTTACTCGGTATCAATATTGATCATATCGCCACCCTACGCAATGCACGTGGAACCAAATACCCAGACCCTGTGCATGCCGCTGAAATCGCAGAGCGCGCAGGTGCGGACGGTATTACGATCCATCTACGTGAAGATCGTCGCCATATTGTAGACAGAGATGTTCGTATTCTAAAAGAAACACTTCAAACACGTATGAACTTAGAGATGGCCGTGACCGAAGAGATGATCGCTATCGCGCTTAAAACCAAGCCTGAGTTCGTCTGTTTAGTGCCAGAAAAGCGTGAAGAGCTGACAACAGAAGGTGGCTTAGATGTTAAAGGTCAGCTTGAGAAAGTGAAAACGGCCACCCAAAAGCTGACTGATGCGGGAATCAAAGTATCTCTATTCATTGATGCAGACCGTGAGCAAATCGATGCTGCGAAAGCGTGTGGCGCCCCTTTTATTGAGCTTCACACCGGCCATTATGCCGATGCTGAAACAGAAGAAGATCAGCAAGATGAATTGAAAAAGATTGCTGCAGGTGCAAGTTACGCTGCTGACCAAGGTATTACAGTGAATGCTGGCCATGGTTTAACGTACCACAACGTTGCCGCTATAGCCGCTCTGCCAGAGATCTATGAGCTTAACATTGGTCACGCAATCATTGGACGAGCAGTGTTTGACGGCTTATCTAAAGCGGTTTCTGATATGAAAGCAGTGATGGAAGCGGCAAGACGTTAATTGATCGGGAAACGGGCAGTATGGCAATTTTAGGGTTAGGTACAGACATTGCGGAGATAGAGCGCATAGAGAAAGCACTCGCACGCTCTGGTGAGGCATTCGCTAAACGGATTTTGGCTGATAGCGAATTGCAACACTACCTTTCACTTAAACAACAAGGGCGTTTTTTGGCCAAGCGTTTTGCCGCGAAAGAAGCAGCCTCAAAAGCGTTGGGGACAGGTATAGCTCAAGGTGTCACTTTTCATGATTTTGTGGTCAGCAATAATGAACAGGGCAAGCCAGTACTTAGTCTCGAAAATAAAGCGCAACAAATTGCCGAAGCAATGGGCGTTGTTGCCATTCACTTAACCATTTCTGATGAACGACATTATGCGGTTGCGACGGTTATTCTAGAAGGCCGCTAACACTGCATCAGACCGTAAATAGGCGAGCATAGCTCGCCTATTTTTTTACGCGTGTTGTTTATGCTTTGGTCAGGTAAAGCTTCGCGCTATCAATCACCTTGTCCATTTCATCTTGAAGCTCAAACAGTTCAGGCTCAATATCTTCAAGTGTTTCACCAGCACGAAGTGCTTTTTCGATGGCAGCACACACGGCTTTGAGCTGTGGCACACCACCGTACGAACAGCTACCGTGGAGCTTGTGGACGACGTGTATGACTTGTTCGATATCATCGTAATTGTGATCTAATACCTGCTCCGTTAACTGAGCGACTTCTGGAATAAAGTCGACCAGCATCTGCAGCATCTCGATGGCGAGATCTTCTTTATTTGCCGCTTGCTTTAAGGCCAAATCCCAATCTATAACCCGTTTTTCCGCAGAAGCTTCGGTCGCTGGCTGAGATGAAGGTTCCACACTGGATTGGCTGACAAGCTTCGCTGCCGACAAGGCCAGTTCGTGCTGCGTTTCGGGTACCCACTTGTGAAGCACCTGTTCGAGCACTTGCTCGTCAATCGGCTTGGTCAGGTAGTCATCCATTCCGGCAGCCAATAGACGATCTCGTTCACCTGACATTGCATGGGCAGTCACGGCAACGACGGGCGTGTTGAGATTGCAGTCGTTCTCTTTAATTAATCGGCAAGCTGTTACACCATCCATATGCGGCATTTGAATGTCCATAAAAATGATATCGAACGCTTTTGATGCCGCGAGATCTACAGCACTTTGACCATTTTTACAACTATCGACGTTGTCGACTCGCTCACTAAGTAGGGCGCTGATCAGCTTTAAGTTCGCAGGGTTATCATCTACTGCCATTACGGTAAGAGGGCGCTTGTCTTTATCAACATGAACTTGCGCATCAGGCAGTAGAGGGGGCTGCTTATCGACAAGCGCTTGCAGCAGACGCTTACGCGACAATGGCTTACCCAAACATTGTACGTCGTAGTGCTTCATCAAATAATCCGATAGAGGTAACTGAATACTGGACGTTGCCACGATGATATTCGAGCTGGCGCTTTGAGCTCGCTCAATCCATTTTTCGATGAGCTGTACGGGCACATCTTCATTAACGGGTAAGCACAGCATCACGTAATCGTATGGGGTTAATTCGTCCGGTAATGAAGAGCGATAGGTGACCGAAACGCCTTCATTAGTGAGCATACTCTGTGCAACAGAAGCTGCCTGCATATTAGGCTCGATAAGCAGCAGTTGCTTATTCTGAATAACCTGTGGGTCGACGGTATCCAACATCGGAATTTCAGTGGAATGCAGCTTAATGGTAAACCAGAATGTAGAGCCTTGGTGCAAGCGGCTCGATAAGCTGATCTCACCCCCCATTTGCCCAACCAGTTTCTGGGTGATGACCAAGCCCAGCCCGGTACCGCCATAACGGCGTGAAATGCTTGCATCAGCTTGGGTGAAGGCTTGGAACAGTTGAGCTTGCTGGCGCTCTGAAATACCGATCCCGGAATCTCTGACTAAAAATTGCAGCTCGACCTTATCTTCTTTGTGCGCTCTTAGCTCAACACTGATATCAATGTTGCCACGCTCGGTAAATTTGATTGAGTTACCGACAAGGTTGGTGAGGATTTGTTGTATGCGCAGTGGATCGCCAACCAGCCCATTCGGTATTTTTGGGTCGATTTTTAACGTGAGTTCTAACCCTTTCTCATGCGCACTGGTGGCTTGTAGGGTCAGTACTTCTTCTAAACTATCCTGGAACTCGAACGGAATGTTCTCAAGTGCCAGTTTGCCAGCTTCTAACTTAGAAAAATCAAGAATGTCATTGATGATGGTCAGTAGGTTGTTTGCCGATTTTTCGATGGTTTGAAGGTAATCTGTTTGGCTGTTGGTCAATTGCGTTTTCAACATTTGACGGGTAAAACCGATCACGCCATTTAACGGGGTTCTAAGCTCATGAGACATATTGGCCAGGAATTCGGACTTTACGCGAGCCGCTTCTTGCGCGCGCTTTTTCGCGATGTCGAGTTCGACGTTTTGAATTTCTAACTGTTCCAAGGTCTCTCTCAAGTCCGAGGTGGCCTGATCGATACTGTGCTGCATTTCAACATGATACTCAGACAGTGAAATCGCCATGGCGTTGATACCGTTTTTCAATGAATCAAGTTCGCCGTGCATGCGACCTTCTATTCGCACATCTAGATGCCCTCGGCGTATTCGTGCAACCATATTTCTCATATGGGATATCGGACGTGTAACGTCGTACATTAATCGGTAAGCAAAGACACTCGACAGCAGCAAACCAAGAACCAAGACCAGAATGGCAGAGAAGATCTCTTGATATTGCTGAAGGCGCAGCGAGGATAAATCGAGCTCAATCGCGATATAGCCTAGAATCTGGCTGGTCGAGGTGATTTCACGTGTATCCGAAATTAGTTGACTCTCCGCCAAAATAGGCGCCCTTAAAATTAGGGTGTTGTCATGAAACTCCGATGATCCCAGTGGTGGGATAGGCTCGTCTTTGGAGAAGGTCAATACATCGAAGTTGGGGTGGAAGTTCGATGTGACGAACAGCTCATGAGAATCATCAAATACCGCAATACTGCGAACAAATTTGGAATGCTTGCGATGGGCGTAACTAATTAGCCGGCGAACGGACTCTCTGCTTTGATTTATCAGCCCTTGTTCACTGGCAATCGCGAGGGGCTCTATAATACTAGAACCCGCATTGAGAACTTGAGACTCAAGATCGTGATAGCGGTTAAAAGAAAATAGCGCACTGAGCAGTAGACCGATAATAAGGGTCGGTGCAAGAGTCAGAGTAATTACGCGAGCGCGAAGGCCGTATCTTGTCATGGTCCAATCTAATTCAATAATATGCGGGAATGATGTCATCAATGCGCAGGATATGGGACAATACCCGGCAATTCATTCTTGAGATGTTGTAAGCTTAATCAATGCAAAGCAGTTCGACAATCATTGAGCAATAGAATAGTGATTTTTAAACATATTTTACTCGCCAAACCACGTAGTTTGGCAAGTGCTAAAACTGGAAATTAACATGGCGCGCTTTTTTAAACCGACAAAGAAATCGACAGTGACGACCAAGCATCAAGAGTTTGAGATCAACAGACTCGACCATCATGGTGCTGGTATTGCATTTCATAAGAATAAGCCTGTGTTTATTGAAGGAGCACTGCCGGGGGAGAAGGTTGTTGCTCAATTTACGGAAAATAAAAGTAAGTTTGCCAAGGCTAAGCTTATTAAAACCCTGATTTCTAGCGACGAACGTGTTTCGCCTTTCTGTCCACATTACCACGAGTGTGGCGGCTGTAATCAGCAGCATTTAGCCAGAGAGAGTCAACTAACGTATAAGCAACAAGCTCTGTCCCAAATGATGGAAAAATTTGCCGGTCAAACAATGCAACTTGATGAGGTTATTTCTGGAGATGATCTTGGCTATCGTCGTCGAGCGAGGTTAAGTGTGTTTTTGAACAAGAAAGCTGGGCGGTTGCAGATTGGCTTTCGTAAAAAACAGAGTAAGCAGATTGTCGATATCACACATTGCCCAGTACTGGACGACAGGTTGAATAGCCTGATCCCAGGGCTGACAACATTGCTAAGTCGTTTCCAAGACCAAAGTGCGCTGGGTCATGTCGAGCTGGTGCAGGCCAGTAACACCTCTGTGATGGTATTGCGCCATGTGCGTCCACTGTGCGATGAAGACAGAAAAGCATTCGAAACGTTTGCAAGAAAGCACCAGGCCACCTTGTATCTGATGCCAGAAAGTGACCGACTAGAGCGTCAACTTGGTGATGCACCTTATTACGACGAAATTGGTGTGCAGCTGCCTTTTTTACCGTCGCATTTTATTCAGGTCAATGCGCAGGTGAACCAGAAAATGGTAGAGCAAGCCATGGACTGGTTAGATCCAAAAAGCGATGAGCGCATTTTGGATCTGTTTTGCGGCCTAGGCAATTTTACTTTGCCTATTGCAAAAAAAGCCGACTATGTCATTGGCGTCGAAGGCGTTCAGGATATGGTTGACTGGGCCAAGGACAACGCCAATGTCAATCACATTACCAACGCCGATTTTTACCAGGCGGACTTAGATAAAAGTCTGGCAAACAGCGAGTGGGCGTCAGAAAAGTTCGATAAAATTTTACTGGATCCGGCTCGAGCGGGTGCAACAGGTGTGATAGATCAAGTTTCTGAGTTAGGCGCACAGCGAGTGCTTTATGTTTCATGCAATCCTGCTACCCTTGCCAGAGATAGCAGCAGCTTGATTCAACAGGGTTACAAATTAACTAAGTTGGCAATGATGGATATGTTCCCCCACACCAGTCATTTAGAATCAATGGCCTTATTTGAACGCGTTGGTTAGTCAGGATCGAGTTAGTTGGATTAAGGAATACTAGGAAGAATTATAATGGTTGCGGTAAGAAGCGCGCATTTAAACCCAAATGAACAGTTTGAACTGGATAGTTGGATTGCGTCACTAGAGCAAGATAAGAACACATCCAAAAGACTCAAAGAGGTGTATCAGCAGTGTGAAACACTGGTAAAAGATCATGAACTTGGTGGGCTACTGCTGTGGCGCGGCCGTGAAATGATTGAAATCCTGATCACCTTATCGATGGATAAGGCGACCCTAATCGCCGCTCAGTTATTCCCATTGGTCTCAAGTGGCGCCTATCAGCGAGAGCAGTTTGAAGAAGACTACGGTAAAGAGATCGTCAAACTGATTGACGGTGTGGTTGAAATGGCCGCCATTGGTCAACTCAACGTGACTCTAGAAGGCTCTGCTGCGTCAGGTCAGGTGGATAATGTTCGTCGCATGCTGTTGGCGATGGTTGACGACTTTCGCTGCGTCGTCATTAAACTGGCTGAGCGGATCTGTAATTTGCGCGAAGTCAAAGATGAGCCAGATGACGTTCGCTGCACGGCGGCAAAAGAGTGCGCCAATATCTACGCACCGTTAGCCAACCGACTGGGGATTGGTCAGCTTAAGTGGGAAATAGAGGATTACGCTTTTCGCTATCAGCAACCGACAACCTACAAACAAATTGCCAAACAGCTCTCTGAACGGCGCATTGTTCGTGAGCAATATATCCATGATTTTGTGTCTGACCTGACTCAGGAAATGCAAGCCTCTCAGATCCAGGCGGAAGTCAGCGGTCGACCAAAGCATATTTACAGTATTTGGCGAAAAATGCAGAAAAAGAGCTTGGACTTTGATGAGCTTTTTGATGTCCGTGCGGTGCGAATTATTGCCGAGCGACTGCAAGATTGTTACGCGGCCCTTGGTCTAGTGCATACCAAATACAAACATCTGCCAAGTGAGTTTGATGACTATGTGGCGAATCCAAAACCCAATGGTTATCAATCGATTCACACTGTGATCTTGGGGCCTGAGGGTAAAACCATTGAAATCCAGATCCGTACCAAGCAGATGCATGAAGAGTCCGAGCTTGGTGTTGCCGCCCACTGGAAGTACAAAGAAGGCAGCAGCAGCAGCGGGCGCAGTGGCTACGATGAGAAAATCACCTGGCTTCGCAAGCTACTTGATTGGCAAGAAGAGATGTCAGATTCGGGTGAAATGCTCGATGAAGTACGTAGTCAGGTCTTTGACGACCGCGTCTATGCCTTTACCCCACGCGGTGATGTGGTCGACTTACCTATGGGCGCCACGCCATTAGACTTTGCCTACCATATTCACTCCATGGTCGGTCATCGCTGCATTGGTGCAAAAGTAGCAGGACGAATCGTGCCGTTTACTCATCAATTGACGATGGGTGATCAAGTTGAAATTATTACCCAAAAAGAGCCAAATCCGTCACGAGACTGGCTAAACCCGACATTGGGTTTTGTCCGCTCTGGCCGAGCTCGTGCTAAGATCAATGCGTGGTTCCGCAAAGAGAGTCGTGAGCAAAACTTAGAAGCAGGACGCGAAATACTAGAAACTGAATTGACTAAGATTGGCGCAACGTTAAAAGACGCAGAGCAGTATGCGGTGAAGCGTTTTAACGTCAATACGCCTGATGAGTTGTATGCAGGCATTGGTAGTGGCGACTTGAGGATCAACCAAGTTGTTAATCACATCAACGCGTTGGTGAATAAACCCACGGCCGAGGAAGAAGATCAAAAAGCGCTCGAAAAACTTAAAGAATCCGAAAATAAACCCACTCAACAAAGCCGACCTCGCAAAGATGCTGTTGTAGTTGAGGGGGTGGATAATTTGATGACTCACCTTGCTCGCTGTTGCCAGCCGATCCCGGGCGATCAAATCAAAGGCTACATTACCCAAGGGCGAGGCATCTCGGTACACCGTAGCGATTGCGAGCAACTCGAGGAGCTCAGTCTTCATGCTCCAGAGCGCATCATTGATACCGTTTGGGGGAGTGGCTTTGTCGGCTCTTATATCTTGACGGTACGCATTGAAGCCTTAGAGCGCAGTGGTTTATTAAAAGACATCACCACACTGCTCACCAATGAGAAAATCAAAGTGACTAGCATGAAAAGTCGCAGTGATTATAAACGCCAATTGTCGATCATGGACTTTGATCTTGAGTTGACCAATATAGAGATCTTCTCAAGGGTGACAAAGCGCATCGAACAAATTAAAGATGTGATGACAGTGAAGCGGCTAGGCTAGCCAGAAACAACAAAGGGTTGGTTTTCCAGCCCTTTATTTTTTATAGGTTGAACCATGAACTCAGACAAATCCATTCATCAGCTACTCGATATTATGGCGCAGCTTCGTCATCCTGAAAACGGCTGCCCGTGGGATCTTAAGCAGTCGTTTGACACCATAGTACCCCATACCATTGAAGAAACTTATGAAGTGGTCGATGCTATCTACAATCAAGATTGGGATAACCTCAAAGAAGAATTGGGGGATCTGCTCTTTCAAGTCGTGTTTTACAGCCAGCTGGCTAAAGAGCAAGATTTGTTTGATTTTGAAGATGTTATTCAAGGTGTGAGTAACAAGCTAACGCGTCGTCACCCCCATGTATTTTCGGATGCTGAGTTTAACAACGAAGCTGAAATTAATGCAAACTGGGAGGCCGAGAAACGCAAGGAAAAAGCTGAGGTAGGAAAAATTGAACAAAGTATTCTAGACTCAATACCAAACTCTCTACCTGCACTGTCTAGAGCCAATAAAATACAAAAGCAATGTGCTAAGTATGGCTTTGACTGGGCGACACTCGGGCCTGTCGCAGACAAGGTTCATGAAGAAGTGGATGAAGTCGTGCACGAGGCTCTGCAGGTAGATATGAATGAAGATAAGGTAGAAGAAGAGTTAGGAGACTTATTGTTTGCGACCGTGAATCTTGTTAGACATCTTGGAAAAGATCCTGAAGTAGCTCTTGCCAAGGCGAATAATAAATTTATTCGTCGTTTTAAAGGGGTAGAAAAGCGAGCAACGCAAAAAGGAAAAATTCTTACAGATTTCTCGTTAGAACAACTAGATATGTTCTGGAATGATGTAAAAAAACAAGAAAAAAAGCAGGATTTGTGAGATAACTCATGTTGGTGTAAGTTTCGACAATTGATTTGAAGCAAAAAATAAAAATTCTGACTGTGATAAGTTTCACGTTGTGGCGATAAAGGGCTTCTGGTATATTTTCATCCCGTCCAGAAGAAATCCATTTCCCTCATTCAACCAATTTCAGGTTAAACATGACGACAAATTACATTTTTGTTACTGGCGGGGTTGTATCCTCTCTAGGTAAAGGTATTGCAGCAGCTTCGCTTGCAGCCATTTTAGAAGCTCGTGGTCTTAAAGTGACCATGATGAAGCTTGACCCTTACATCAACGTTGATCCGGGTACAATGAGCCCAACTCAGCACGGTGAAGTGTTCGTCACGGAAGATGGCGCTGAAACAGATCTTGACCTTGGTCACTACGAACGTTTTATTCGTACCAAAATGACCAAGCGCAATAACTTTACAGCAGGTCGTGTTTACGAGGACGTTCTTCGTAAAGAGCGTCGTGGTGACTACCTAGGTGCGACGATTCAGGTAATCCCACACATTACTAACGCGATCAAAGATCGTGTAATTGCAGGCTCAGAAGGTCACGATGTGGCTATCGTTGAAGTGGGTGGCACAGTGGGTGATATCGAGTCACTGCCGTTTATGGAAGCGATTCGTCAGCTAGCTGTTGAGCTTGGTCGTGAACGCGCGATGTTCATGCACCTAACACTCGTCCCTTACCTTGCTGCGGCGGGTGAAGTGAAAACGAAACCGACTCAGCACTCGGTAAAAGAGCTCCTGTCTATCGGTATTCAACCAGATATTCTTGTGTGCCGTAGTGATCGTGCGATCCCAGCGAACGAGCGTAAGAAAATCGCCCTTTTCTGTAATGTACAGGAGAAAGCGGTTATCTCAATGAAGGACGTAGATTCTATCTACAAGATCCCTCAACTGATTAAAGCTCAAGGTCTTGACGATTTAGTGTGTTCACGCTTTGGTATTACGGCTCCAGAAGCTGATCTATCTGAGTGGGAGCAGGTTATCTACGAAGAAGCCAACCCAACAGAAGAAGTTGTGATTGGTATGGTCGGTAAGTACATTGAACTGCCAGACGCGTACAAGTCTGTAAACGAAGCACTAAAACACGCAGGTCTTAAGAACCGCCTGAGTGTGAAGATCAAATATGTTGACTCACAAGACGTAGAAAGCAAAGGTGAAGAAGTCTTGGCCGGTCTAGACGCGATTCTTGTACCTGGTGGCTTTGGTGATCGAGGCGTCGAAGGTAAAATTCGCGCAGCACAGTACGCTCGTGAAAACAACGTACCTTACTTAGGTATCTGCCTTGGTATGCAAGTTGCTCTTATTGAGTACGCGCGTAATGTTGCGGGTATGGAAGGCGCACACTCAACAGAATTTAACAAAGAAACGAAGTACCCAGTGGTAGGCTTGATCACCGAATGGGTAGACGGCGAAGGTAAAGTTGAAGAACGTACCGAGTCTTCTGATCTTGGCGGCACAATGCGTCTTGGCTCTCAGCTATGCCACTTAGAAAAAGGCACAAAAGCATTCGAGATGTATGGCAGTGCTAAGATCCACGAGCGTCACCGTCATCGTTACGAAGTCAACAATGTACTTCGTCCACAGATCGAAAAAGCAGGATTAAAAGTTTCTGGTTTGTCAGCAGACAAGAAACTGGTTGAAGTGATTGAGAACCCAGCTCACCCATGGTTTGTAGCTGCGCAGTTCCACCCAGAATTCACATCAACCCCCCGCGATGGTCATCCGCTATTTACAGGCTTTGTGAAAGCGGCGGGTGAGTTTCAACGCGGTAGTGAAGAAAAGTAAAAAAGATACGGGCAGTGGCAAAGGTATGCCACTGCCTTTAATTTGACATTTATACTTAATGAGAGGAAACATTAATGTCTAAGATCGTTAAAGTTCTAGGTCGTGAAATCATCGACTCACGTGGTAACCCAACTGTAGAAGCTGAAGTACACCTAGAAGGCGGTTTCGTCGGCATGGCGGCGGCTCCATCTGGCGCATCTACTGGTTCTCGCGAAGCTCTTGAGCTACGTGACGGTGACAAAGCACGTTTCCTAGGTAAAGGTGTTCTTAAAGCTATTGAAGCTGTTAACGGCCCAATCGCTGAAGCACTCGTTGGTCAAGATGCGAAAGCACAAGCTGACGTTGACCAAGTGATGATCGACCTAGATGGCACTGAAAACAAATCTAAATTTGGTGCAAACGCAATCCTAGCTGTATCTCTAGCGAATGCTAAAGCTGCAGCTGCTGCTAAAGGCATGCCTTTGTTCGAGCACATCGCTGAACTAAACGGTACTGCTGGTCAGTTCTCTATGCCTCTACCTATGATGAACATCATTAATGGTGGCGAGCACGCTGATAACAACGTTGATATCCAAGAGTTCATGATCCAACCAGTCGGTGCAAAGACTCTTAAAGAAGCTCTACGTGTAGGCGCTGAAGTATTCCACAACCTAGCTAAAGTTCTTAAGTCTAAAGGCTACAGCACTGCAGTTGGTGATGAAGGTGGTTTCGCTCCTAACCTTAAGTCTAACGCAGAAGCTCTAGAAGTTATCGCAGAAGCTGTTGCAGCTGCTGGTTACGAACTAGGTAAAGACGTTACTCTTGCTATGGACTGTGCAGCATCTGAGTTCTTCGACAAAGAAGCTGGCATCTACAACATGAAAGGTGAAGGTAAAACGTTTACTTCTGAAGAGTTCAACCACTACCTAGCTGAACTAGCTAACCAGTTCCCAATCGTTTCTATCGAAGACGGTTTGGACGAGTCAGATTGGGATGGCTTCAAGCACCAAACTGAGCTACTAGGTGACAAGCTTCAACTAGTAGGTGACGATCTATTCGTTACTAACACTAAGATCCTTGCTAAAGGCATCGATATGGGTGTTGCTAACTCTATCCTTATCAAGTTCAACCAAATCGGTTCTCTAACTGAGACTCTAGCTGCTATTAAGATGGCTAAAGACGCAGGTTACACAGCTGTAATCTCTCACCGTTCTGGCGAAACTGAAGATGCAACTATCGCTGACCTAGCGGTAGGTACTGCTGCAGGTCAAATCAAAACTGGTTCTATGAGCCGTTCTGACCGTGTTGCTAAGTACAACCAGCTAATTCGTATCGAAGAAGCTCTAGGTGGAAAAGCACCTTACAACGGTCTTAAAGAAGTTAAAGGTCAAGCATAATCGTTTGATTGTTTAAATCTTTTATTAAACCGTCCCTTATGGGGCGGTTTTTTTTTGTTCTGTAATTGTGAGTGCTCATGTCGAGAAGTAACAGTCGGTCTTAGGTAACAATATCCAGTATGTTACTTACCAAAATGGAGTAGTGGGATAAACTGTGATCAGATTCAATAAAGTGATTATCCTACATAAGAGGACTTTACCATGGCTAAAGTGACCAGCCCTACAACTACGTTTAACAACGAGTACTTCTCGTTCATCGTTTCTGAATCTTGGAAGCACATCGGTGCAGACCAAACTCACGCAGATATTCTAGCGCACAACCTACTAGTAGGTGGCCTACAAGGTAAACTGCACCAAGGTCTTGGCGTAATTGAAGCTGTTACGATCCCATACGAAGCTGGTATCCTAGACGCAACAACAACCCCAGAAATCGAGTCTGAAGGCGACACTTGGGCGGTTTACAACGGTAAGAAATCTTCTGGTCACTACGTTTGTACCCTAATGGCACAAACAGCTATCGAGAAAGCTCGCAAGCACGGTATCTCTATCGTATTCGGTTACGACCACTGTGACGGCGGCAACTTCTCTAACTACACACAGATGGCAATGAAAGAAGGCATGTTTGCAATGTCTTCAAACAACTCTGTACCTCTAAACGCACCATTCGGCGGTATGGATCCAGCAATGTCTTGCCCTCCGTTCGATGCGGCTCTAGTTGGTGGTGAAGAGTTACCGCTAGTAACGTCTATCATGATCGGTGAAGGTTACGATTCTCACATCTGTGATGCTATCGTAAATGAGCGTGACCTACATGTTGCTGCTCTAGTTGACCAAGACACTGGTGAGCTAACGGCTGACGCACGTAAGTGGGGCTCTCTCATCGAAGGTTACGGCCGTGTTGCTGACTGTAAAGCACCATGGACTTTCCTAACGCCACGCCTTTACTCGCTAAACATCTGGAACGAAGTAATGACAGCAATCATCAACCCTAAAGGTAAGATTGCACCTGAGCTTCCAGCAGTACCAAGTGATTTCTTCACTATGGAAGATGCACCATGTCCAGTAGGCGGTTCTTACATCCTAGTAATCGACCCAAGCCACTTCGGCCCAATCGAAGAAGTGAAGCGTAAGAGCGACATGTTCGTTAAAGCGATTAAAGAAAACCGTCCACGCGCTGGCTTTGACAATGTTTACATCCCAGACGAGTGGGGCCTAAAAGCACTAGCAAACGCAACTGATGAGCATCAAGTAATGGATTCTCACTGGGTAGGTTTCAAGTCTTTCCTAGAGCGTTCAGGCACTTCAATCGAAGAGCTAAACGCGAAGTGGGAAGCGAAAGTTGGCGCTGAGCGCGCGGCGGAAACTATCCGTAAGTAATTGAAAGTCATACGCACATGATTTTGGCCCAGCTTTATAGCTGGGCTTTTTTTTGCCGGTTTTTAAATTTTGCCGGTGAGCACTGGTGGTGTTGGGTAAAGGCTCGTATAAAAGGAGGCGCTGAGTGGTAGTCAAGCAGCGCGGCAATATCACTGATGGTTAATGACGTGTTGAGAAGGTACTCACTTGCCATCTGCATACGAACTTCAAGCACTAACTGCTTGTAGGTCTTACCTTCTTCAGCTAATCGGCGTCGCATGGTTCTTGAGGTAGTGTTGAGCGTCCTCGCCATTTGTTCCATTGTCGGGACTCCTGAAGCGAGTTGGGCATAAAGCCTCATACGTATTTGATCGCGGATGGTTGAACGTGCTTCTTGATTGATTTCGGCACTGTGTTTTGCTGCGATTTTTGCCACCAAAGATTCATTGCCGGAAATGGGCATTTCTATCCATTCAATTGGTAAGCGAATCTGATTGCTTGAAGCATTAAATGTTGGCATGGTTCCGAGCATCTGTAGGTATAAGTGTTTGTATGTTGGGGCTGGGTAGTTTAGTTGAATTAGCATCTTAGATTGATCAAACTGCTCACCGAGTAGCTTTTTGATACCCAGGTAATAGTGGCCAATACTGTCCTCAATGGTATAGGGCTGTGGGGTCCAAAACGCAGAGCGGTCTTCGGCCGTGATGTAGGCATAATCTTTGTCATAGGCGATGCGGATGTCGACGTACCCACTGGTCATCCAGGGAATATGGATGATGGTTTCCAATAATTGCTTGAGTGTTTTGCAACCCAACATGGCAAATCCCAATGCGCCGGTGTCTTCTATCGTAAGACGACTCGCAATGCGAAGTCCTATGCCGTCGATATTAAGTCGTTCCATTGACAGCTTCATGAGAGTGAGTACCTGTTGGGTACTTAGCGTGTGGTAGTGACCGTAACTTATTCGCCGAATGTTGGCACGATCGAGAAACTGGTCAATGGAAAGCGGTTGCTTGGCTAAGTCACGTATAAGCGATTCCCAATGGCCGACCATGGCCTGTAGAAACTGCTGCTGGTGTTGAGAACTCATTGGGTTGTCCTTAAATGTACACATTATGGCCGGAAATGTAATTATATATACTGATTAAATTAGATACAATGTGTCCATCGCTTAACAGCAAATTTAACACACAGAGGACAGCAACATGTTCAAACCAAAACGTGTCGAAATTTCTAAAGAAAAACTAGAACTGTACCAAGATATCTACTGGAACAAGTCTGATGCAGACTTCTACATCAACGAAGACATCGCTCCAATGCAGCAGCGTATGGCAGAGCAAGGCGTAGAAGCATTTAGTTTGCTTGGTAAAGAGCATGTTGGCGCATTTGGTGCTCCTTATGTGAACAGCTTTGAAAACGCAGACATCGTAATGTACGGCCTAACGATGGACAAGTGTTCGCCAAACGCTGGTGGCCACAAATTTGGTCCTGGTGCGATTCGTGATGCATCTAAAACGGGCATGGGTCTTATCCACCAAGATGGCACAATGCCATTCGAACTGTGCAACATCATCGATCACGGTAACTGGGATGGCCTAGGCCAATTCAACCTTGACGAAGAAATGCGTGCAGCGCAAGAAGTTGTCGATGACATGGTTGTTAACCACGGTTGTACACCATTCTTCTTCGGTGGTGACCACACGGTTGCTTACCCTGGCCCTGCAGCACTTGCAAAAGTTCACGGTCCTGTTTCTTTGATTCACATTGATGGTCACTTCGATCTGTTAACACGCGCAGACTTTGACTATGAATCATATTCAGGTAACTGGTACTGCCGACTAGCGTCTGAGGGTGCTATGGATCCAACTACCAGTGTGAGCCTAGGTATGCGCGGCCGCTGGTGTGCTTCGCAACAAGGTAAAGCAAAAGCGATCGGTGGTAACTTCTTCCTAGCGGACGAAATCTATGACTTGGGCGTAGACTACATCGTAGAACAAATTCTAGAGAAGCAAGGCGATGGTCGTCCTGTTTACCTAACGTTTGACTTAGATGGTCTTGATCTTCTAGATCACAGTGCAAACTCAAGCCCGGATCCATTTGGTGTATCGGCTCGCATGTACTACGACATCTTCCGTAAGCTTCGTGCGACTAAGCGTATTAACCTGGTTGGTGCTGACATCGCTGAGTTTGCTCCTCAGAAGAACTCTGATGAGAAAGATGCGCTTCTAACAGCAGCATTTGGTTGGGAACTACTAACATGGTTGGCGGAATCTCGCTACATCCGTGAAGGTAAGAAGAACCCAACAAACTGGCCAATGAACTTTGGTCGCAACATCGAGTTTTAATCGATACTCAATATTTGAATAAGGGCTGCGTTTGCAGCCCTTTTTTTATGTCTATCACCAAGACTTGAGCAAACCTTTACTGATTTTTAAACGTCAATTGTGGTATATATGAAAGCAATTTTTCCCTACAAGCTAACTTAAGCGTATGCGTATTTTTGCTCTGCTACTGTTTGGTGTTTTTTCTTGGCTACAATACACTTTGTGGTTTGGTAAAAATGGTATTGTTGATTTCAATCAGGTCGAAAGCGATATTCAGGTCCAACAACAGGTGAACTTGAATCTCCAAACAAGAAATCAGGAAATGTTTGCCGAGATTGATGACCTACGTCAAGGCTTAGATGCGATTGAAGAGCGGGCTCGCCATGAGCTCGGTTTGGTTGGAGAGGGAGAAACGTTCTATCGAATTATTGGCGAGGAGTCCCAATGAGTGCTGAAACACAGCCTATCATAGCGATTGTGCCAGCGGCAGGTGTTGGCAGTCGTATGCAAGCTGATCGCCCAAAACAATACTTAATCATTGACGGTAAAACCATATTGCAGCATACCGTCGACAAACTTCTCTCCCATCCTCTCATTGAGCGAGTGGTTATCGCCATCAGTGATGGTGATCCTTATTTTTCTGATATTGGTTTTGCTTATCCCGATCGTGTTTTCCGGGTGAATGGCGGGGATGAACGAGCAGATTCCGTATTGTCTGCTCTGAATTATGTAAAACGACACTTTACCGACTCATGGTCTTTGGTGCACGATGCCGCGCGCCCCTGCGTGTCTCTGGATGATATTTCGAGATTGATCGAACAGGCTCAACGGCATGAAGTCGGAGGGATTTTGGCTGCGCCCGTTAGGGACACCATGAAACGCAGTGATGCCAACGGCAGTATTGCACATACAGTGGAAAGGCGTGGTCTATGGCATGCGCTGACGCCGCAACTTTTTCCAACTTTTCAGCTGCACCAAGCATTGATGCAAGCACAACAAAGTGGTGATGTGGTGACTGATGAGGCATCCGCATTGGAAAGGTTAGGTTATGCGCCACTGCTTGTGGTAGGGCGCGCTGATAATATTAAAGTGACTCAGCCTGAAGACTTGGCCCTTGCCAAGTTTTATTTGAGACACAGTGAAGGTGAAAAATGATGAGAATTGGTCATGGCTTTGATGTTCATAAATTTGGTGGTGAAGGCCCTGTCATTATCGGGGGGGTTGCTGTCCCTTACGAGCAAGGGCTAATCGCGCATTCTGATGGTGACGTTGCTCTGCATGCTCTTTGCGATGCTTTGTTAGGAGCGATAGCCGCTGGTGATATTGGCCGTCATTTTCCGGATACTGACGATGAATGGAAAGGTGCTGATAGCCGAGCATTGTTGCGTAATGTTTATGCCCAGGTACAAGAGCGTGGCTATCGACTAGTGAACGCTGATATAACCATTATGGCTCAGGCGCCTAAAATGGCTGGCCATATCGACGCTATGTGTCGAGTCATCGCTGCAGATCTGCAAACGGCAGTGGAAAACGTCAATGTAAAAGCTACCACGACTGAGAGACTGGGCTTTACTGGACGCAAAGAAGGTATTGCGACAGAAGCTGTTGTACTTATCGCTAAATCAGAATAAATCGGGAATACAATTTTAATGTCTGATCTACTATCAAATCTAGCTTACCTGCACGGCAGACCAGAAGCTAACGCGCAGTTTAAAGCTAAAAATGAAGACTTCGTTGTTAAAGAAGTTCTTGGCTTCCCCTTTTCAGGTCAGGGCGAACACCTAATGGTGCGCATTCGCAAAAGTGGCGAGAATACCAGCTTTGTTGCCAATGAGTTAGCTAGAGTGTGTGGTGTTAAGTCCAAAGATGTTGGCTGGGCTGGGCTCAAAGATCGCCACGCTGTCACTGAGCAGTGGCTCAGTGTTCACTTGCCGAAAGGCGATACGCCAGACTTTACAGAGTTTTTAGCGCAATATCCAAGCATAGAAATCTTGCAAACAGATTGGCACAATAAGAAATTGCGCCCGGGGGATTTGCAAGGCAATGAATTTGAAATTGTGTTATCGAAGGTTACTGATGTCGACGATGTGATTGCAAAACTTGAATTGGTGAAACAACAGGGTGTGCCAAACTATTTTGGTCAGCAGCGCTTTGGTCGTGATGGTCACAATGTTGATGAAGCTAAACGTTGGGGCAGAGAGAACGTACGAACACGCAACCAAAATAAACGTAGCCTCTATTTGTCGGCGGCCCGTTCGTGGATATTTAATCAGATTGTTTCGCAACGTCTGACCTCAGGGCTATTTGATGACGTTCTCGTCGGCGATGTTATTGAAAGTAATGGTCAGCAATCATTGGTGACACAAGACATGTTATCAACGTTACCATTAGATTGCGTCAATATCACAGCTGCATTGGCTGGCGATAATGCCCTGCCTACCGCAGAGAAGCCGTTGGAAATGGAGCAAGCAGTCGTTGATAATGAGACGGATCTAATGGCTTTGATTCGTGGCAATAGAATGCGACACGATAGGCGTAATATGCGTTTAAAAATCGACTCGTTAACATGGCAATCTTCAGGTAATGAGCTTGTCATCAAATTTGCGCTCGATGCTGGTAGTTTTGCAACTGCTATAATTCGAGAAGTCGTTAATGCAAAGGAAGTGGAAAGACAGTTTTAATTCATGGATATGAACAACAAACTTAATATTCTCATCAGCAATGATGACGGTGTGCACGCTAAAGGGATCAATGTACTGGCAGAGGCGTTGAGTGATATCGCTAATATCACGATTGTTGCCCCTGACAGAAACCGCTCCGGCGCCTCAAATTCGCTCACATTAGAGCAACCACTGCGTGTCAATCAAATTCGTCCCAATGTGTATTCTGTGCAAGGGACGCCAACCGATTGTGTGCATTTTGCTCTCAATGAGCTGATGAAAGATAAACTGCCAGACATTATCGTTTCAGGGATCAACCATGGTGCTAACCTTGGTGATGATGTGCTTTATTCCGGAACAGTTGCGGCAGCGATGGAAGGGCACTTCTTGGGCGTGCAGGCGATTGCAATTAGCCTTGTAGGGAGAGAGCATTTTGAGTCTGCGGCGCAAGTAGCTAAACGTGTTGTGCAGCAGCATATCTCAATGCCGATACCAACCAACCGTCTACTTAACATCAATGTGCCCGATAGACCTTTGGTTGAGTTGGACGATATTCAGGTGACTCGGTTAGGGGCGCGTCATCATGCAGAAAGCATGATAAAGCAGAAAGATCCAAGAGGGCACGATATTTATTGGTTAGGGCCTCCCGGAAAAGAACAAGACGCAGGAGAAGGCACCGACTTTTATGCTGTTGAACATGGTGCGATTTCTCTCACGCCGTTACAAGTTGATTTGACCGCCCATGAATCTATCCCAAGTATGCAAAACTGGCTCGTAAGAGGGAAGAGTGTATGAACCCCCAAGCTATGCAGTTAGTGCAATTCTTGATGAGCAATGGCATCCAGGATCAAGCAGTGTTGGACGCTATTGCGAAGACACCACGTGAATGTTTTGTCTCTCAGGCGATGCTCCATCAAGCGTACGATAACAACGCGTTGCCGATAGGGAATGGGCAAACCATATCTCAACCCTACATTGTGGCTAAGATGACTGAGTTGCTTGAATTGGGAGCGAAAACGAAAGTTTTGGAGATCGGAACGGGCTCAGGGTATCAAACCGCGATATTGGCCCAATTGGTGGATAAGGTTTTTTCGGTAGAAAGAATTAAATCATTGCAATGGGATGCAAAAAGAAGGTTAAAGCAACTTGATATCTACAACGTAGCGACCAAGCACGGTGATGGTTGGCAGGGCTGGGAAGCGAAAGGGCCATTTGATGCGATCATCGTAACGGCCGCAGCGGCGTCTGTGCCAAATGCGCTGATTTCTCAGCTCACAGAAGGTGGACGATTGGTGATCCCGGTTGGTGAAGAAGAGCAACAACTGTTAAAAATTACTCGAAAAGGTGATAGTTTTAATACCGAAGTGGTTGAATTGGTACGCTTTGTTCCTTTGGTTGCGGGTGAGTTAGCATAAGTGAATTGTCGTTTTAAACTGATGGTCGTGTTGGTGTGCCTTTCTAGTGCTCTGTATGGATGCGCTGGGCAATCTCCTGCGCGAGTATCAGATGTAGACGATAAATATGGCAATGTGTCTCGAGGAAGTTATCGAGGTAGCTATTATGAAGTGCAAAAAGGTGACACTTTGTACTTCATTTCTTACGTAACCAATAAAGACGTTAAAGAGATTATTCAGCTCAATAAATTACAATCACCCTATACCATTCACCCTGGACAGCGCTTGAACTTGTGGCGCCCTGTCTACACTCCACCCGTATATGCGGGCACTGGCGCTGGTGGCGAGGTAGCAGTAGCGAGTGCTGCTACGGTAGCCGCGGCAACAGCAGCAGCGGCCTCTCCAGTTGCTGCGCCAAAAAGTACAAAACAGAAAAGTATCAAAACTGAAACAGCTCAAAAAACCATCAAAAAGAGTGTTGATCAATCTAAACCAAAGGAGTATGGTGGCTCTAAAGGTAAACAAAATGTTAACAAGCCTAAACCGGCGCCAGCTAAGGTAAAAAGCACTTCATCTAGTACGAAAGTTGCAAGTTGGAAATGGCCAACCAAAGGGCGTGTTATCAAGAATTTCTCTGCCGGTGATCAAGGGAACAAAGGAATAGACATAGCTGGCCAACGAGGCCAAGCGATTGTCGCCACTGCAGGGGGAACCGTGGTTTATTCGGGCAATGCACTACGAGGTTATGGCAACTTAGTGATAGTTAAACATAACGACAATTATTTAAGTGCCTATGCTCATAACGATCGGTTATTGGTATCAGAAGGTCAAAGTATTCATTCCGGACAAAAAATCGCAACGATGGGCAGTTCAGGAACCAATACGGTTAAGCTTCACTTTGAGATTCGATACCAAGGTAAGTCGGTAAACCCGAAACGCTATTTGCCATAGTAAACAACAAAATACCGATGTAACTCTACAAATGAGATTGACATGATCAGAATAGGTTAGCTGCGTATCTGACGGAGTGCAAGCTAACTAGCCAGGGGGAGGCGCTATGAGTATCAGTAATGCAGTCACTAAAAACGAAGAGTTTGATGGTCGCAATGTAAACATCGCGAACGGAGAACTTCCGCAAGAAACCACCAATAAAGAAACCGCAGAAAAAGAATCTTTTGATGCATCGACGAAAAGTTTGGATGCAACTCAACTATACCTTGGCGAAATCGGCTTTTCTCCGCTACTGACAGCAGAAGAGGAAGTGCTTTATGCTCGTCGCGCTCTTAAAGGAGACGAAGCTGCCCGTAAACGAATGATCGAGAGTAACTTGCGCTTGGTCGTCAAGATATCTCGTCGCTACAGCAACCGAGGTCTAGCACTTCTTGATCTGATTGAAGAGGGCAACTTAGGGTTAATTCGAGCGGTAGAGAAATTTGATCCTGAAAGGGGCTTTCGTTTTTCTACCTACGCAACGTGGTGGATTCGACAGACGATTGAACGAGCGTTGATGAACCAAACCCGCACCATTCGTCTGCCTATCCATGTCGTGAAAGAGCTGAATATCTATCTGCGAACCGCAAGAGAGTTATCACAAAAACTCGATCACGAGCCAACGGCTGAAGAAATTGCTCTGAAACTGGATAAACCCGTTGGCGATGTGAGTAAAATGCTGCGCCTCAATGAGCGTATTAGCTCTGTTGATACTCCTATTGGTGGAGATGGCGAGAAAGCGCTACTGGACATTATTCCTGATTCTACGCACTCTGATCCAGAAGTATCGACACAGGACGATGACATTAAAGCGTCTTTGATCCATTGGCTTGATGAACTGAACCCTAAGCAGAAAGAAGTTCTCGCGCGTCGTTTTGGCCTGTTAGGTTATGAACCGTCAACACTAGAAGAAGTGGGTCGAGAAATCTGCCTTACCCGCGAGCGAGTTCGTCAAATTCAAGTCGAAGGACTAAGACGACTCAGAGATATACTGATTAAGCAGGGGCTAAATATGGAGTCACTGTTTAATATTGAAGATGATTAGTGATTTTAGCGATACAAAAAAACGTCCTATGAGGACGTTTTTTTGGTTATAGGTGAAGGTTCACCACGTCCTCGATTACGGGCTCTTTTATTTTAAAACTATGATTAGGAAATAAAAATTGAGCTTCATAACGCACTTGTCGAGCTCGACTTTCATTTCCTAATGCCAAATAGGCGGTGATGAGGTTTTGATATAAAGCAGGTCGAGGTTTACGTTGAATTACGCTAATTGACCAGTCGATAAAGGGTTGCAGTGTTTCTCGTTCACCAGATTGCAAACCAAGCTCGAGGAGAGAGCGGTATATCGCCCAATTATAACGGTCTTGCCAAGCCACCGGATTAGAGACCTGTTTTAGGATTTCGGGGTCAGCAGGCCGGCTTTGCTCAAAGCGAGTAAGTACCATATTGGTGTGCAAGGAGGTTAGCATGTAAGCGCAAACCATTATCGGCAAAGACAGAGATAATGAGCGGCTAAGCGTTTTGGTGATTATTCCAAAGCTAGTTGTGTAGTACGTCGATGATCGTTGGTCGACCCAGTAAACCAATGTAATAAAAATAATCCAATGGATAGCAGATAGATAAAACGGGTACTCCAATTGGCTGTGTAGCACGATTGGGACGAAGAGAGCAAACATTGCCAACCTTGTGCCTTTTTTGGCTCTGACAATGCGACTGAGAACAAAGATTGCCGCTAGCAATATCCCAAGTACAGGAAGTAGCCCGCCTTCAACCCCCCAAAATAGGATTTCATTATGAGGATGATCAAGAGCAGCTATACCCGCAGGGTAGCCATCATTGAGCTGGTGTTGTCTCGCCGTGTATAGAATGTATTCCGGCTCAAATCGACCAATACCATAGCCAGTAAAGGGCTTTTCAATTAGCATATCTATCGCTTGAGGATAAATCGTGGCGCGGGCTGAATCTAAATTCGATTTGTAGCTGATGAGGTTGCCGCTATTACTGGACAACGCAATCACAACACCAATGACGAGTCCGATAATGTTGGAAGCAATCCAGCCGTAGAATCTTTTTTTCGTAGAGAAGCGGTAAAGGTAAGGTAGCACTAACGTACAGCCAAAGAGCATGCTAAGCCAGCCCGTCCTTGATGCGAGTACGATGATCAGTGGCGCAAATAACATTGGGGTGAAATACAATATAGAGACATCACTGACTCGGCGATTGTATTTCTGAGGTTGGCGAGCCAGCAGATAGCCAGACAATACCATTCCGGATGCCAAGAAACTGGCCATGACGTTGGGCTGCTGGAAAACACCATAAGGTCGATTGGCAGCAGTGTCGTAACCAAACCAGTTATGTTCATTTAATAAGAAAAATTGAACGTATCCCACGAGGGCTTGAAAAACACAAGCCAATATCACAAACCACAATAATCGCTGTTTATGCTTATTGGTAAAATGAAATTGTTGCAGTACTAAGAAAAGCAGCAAGCCAGCCCATAAACCCATTAAACGACCTGTGGCATTGCTCATATCGGGGCTACTGTAAATGATGGGAAGGGACATCATTGTTGCAGATAAAAATAGGCCGATAGTCAGCTTAGAATATCTTACCGTGCGGTTTGTTCCTATTTGGTATAAGCCGACGGCCAGAGCAAAGCTGAGCGCAATCCAGGTTGTGGCGTTAAATGAAAGAGCGAGTCCCAAACCGCCAGGGTTTGGCCAAAAAATGTGCATGGCAACAAGAAAGGTAGCCGCCATTGCCAGTAGAAAGTTTCGGTTCAATGGTGGTCGAGTCTTGCCTAGCTCTAACTCAGTACCACTTAAGTGAAGTGTTGCCATGATATCCTTGACTCTACAATCGTCGCCGCTCCATACAGAGAGCGTTAAAGGTTAAGTGTCTCACCTTAAGGCTGTTTTTCCAACCACAGCAATTTGGGCTTACTGTGGTTGGAATGGGAAGGGCTAATAAGGGAGCATGTTTAATTTAACATTGGCTTTAAAAACCTTGCAGTATGTGAGCCCGATACCTTGGCGACCTCTTCTGGCGTTCCCTCAGCAATGATATCACCGCCTCCTTGCCCCCCTTCCGGACCTAAATCGACAATCCAGTCAGCCGTTTTAATGACATCCAAGTTGTGTTCGATGACGACAACGGTGTTGCCATGATCTCGCAAACGATGCAATACAGAGAGCAACATTTCGATATCGTGGAAATGCAGTCCGGTAGTTGGCTCATCTAAGATATACAGTGTTTTACCCGTATCTCGCTTTGACAGCTCTTTGGCCAATTTGACGCGCTGAGCTTCGCCTCCCGAGAGGGTGGTTGCCGCTTGACCTAAACGAATATAAGACAGGCCCACATCCATTAACGTTTGTAGCTTGCGGGCAATAACGGGAACAGGGCTGAAATACTCTCGGGCGTCTTCTACGGTCATTTGCAGAACTTCATCGATGGTTTTGCCTTTATAGCGAACTTCAAGGGTTTCACGATTGTAGCGTTTGCCTTTACACACATCGCACGGTACATACACATCCGGCAGGAAGTGCATTTCTACCTTTATAACCCCGTCACCTTGACACGCTTCACAGCGTCCACCACGAACATTAAAGCTAAATCGCCCTGGTTTATAGCCTCGTGAGCGAGATTCTTGCGTACCTGCAAATAGCTCACGGATGGGTGTGAAGATCCCGGTATAGGTTGCTGGGTTCGAACGTGGGGTGCGACCAATTGGACTTTGATCGATATCGATGACCTTATCAAAATGCTCAAGTCCTTTGATGGACTTGTAAGGGGAGGCCTCTGCGGTGGTTGCTCCATTAAGTTGGGTGTGTGCGATTTTAAAAAAGGTGTCATTGACTAATGTTGATTTGCCTGAGCCCGATACGCCAGTCACACAAGTAAACAGTCCAACAGGAATTGTCAGATCCACATCTTTAAGGTTGTTACCGCTGGCACCAAGTAGTGAGACTTGCTTTTTTGGATCTCTTTTGATGCGCTTTTTCGGGATCTCGATGGCTCTTTTACCGCTTAGGAATTGGCCTGTTATAGAGGCTTCTGTCGCAATAATATCATCCACGCTACCTTCGGCTATGATGTGGCCGCCATGTACGCCAGCCCCAGGACCAATATCAATGACATGGTCAGCCATTCGAATAGCATCTTCATCATGCTCGACAACCAGCACGGTATTTCCTAAATCTCGTAGATGGGTCAAGGTATTAAGTAGGCGTTCATTGTCTCTTTGGTGAAGACCGATGGAGGGTTCATCCAATACATACATCACGCCGACAAGCCCGGCACCTATTTGGCTGGCAAGACGTATCCTCTGTGCTTCGCCCCCTGAAAGGGTTTCTGCACTGCGTGATAAATTGAGATAATTAAGGCCAACATTAACCAAAAAATGCAGGCGATCATTGATCTCTTTCATCACTTTTTCAGCGATTTGAGCACGCTGGCCCTGTAATGCGAGCCCTTGGAAAAAGCTCATGGCATCACTGATGCTCATCTCAACGATTTCCGGTAGGGTCGTGTCTTCGATAAAGACATTACGAGCCTCTTCTCGCAATCGTGTTCCATGGCAGCTAGCGCATGATTTTGTGGATATGTATTTGGTCAGGTCTTCTCTGACAGCGTTGGACTCCGTATCTCGGTAGCGACGTTCAAGCGTGTTGAGTATCCCCTCGAAGGCATGACGTTTGACGCGAATATCTCCACGGTCATTAACATAGTTAAATTCAATCTCGGTTCTGCCAGAGCCTTTTAAAATGATCTCACGTATTTTTTTCGGTAGGGAATTAAAAGGCGCATGCAGATCAAAATCGTAGTGTTTGGCGAGTGAGCCAAGCATCTGGTAGTAATAGTAATTCTTCTGATCCCAGCCACGAATCGCACCTTGTGCCAGGCTGCTGTCTTCATCAACAACGACGCGCGCGGGATCAAAGTACTGCTGTACACCAAGTCCATCACAGGTATGGCAGGCACCTGCCGGGTTGTTGAACGAAAACAGCCTTGGTTCGAGCTCTTGCAAGCTGTAGCCACAGTGTGGGCATGCAAAGTTAGCTGAAAACAGGATCTCCTCTTGTTGGGCATCATCCATTGAAGCAACAGCGACAATACCCCCTGATAACTCTAGTGCCGTTTCAAATGATTCAGCCAAACGTTGTTGTAGGTTGTCCCTTACCTTGAAGCGATCGACGACCACTTCAATGGTGTGCTTCTTATGCAGCTCTAGAGTAGGAGGATCCGATAGATCGCATGTTTCACCATCAATTCTTGCACGAATAAATCCTTGAGCCGCGAGGTTCTCCAACGTTTTAACATGCTCACCTTTGCGTTCTTTAACGATAGGGGCAAGCAGCATCAACTTGGCGCCTTCTGGCTGCTCAAGGACTTTGTCTACCATTTGGCTGATGGTTTGCGCCGCGAGCGGTACCTTATGAGTTGGGCATCGAGGCTCTCCGACCCGGGCGTATAGTAGACGCAGGTAATCGTAAACTTCGGTTATGGTGCCAACGGTTGAGCGTGGGTTATGGGACGTTGATTTTTGTTCTATGGAAATGGCTGGAGAGAGGCCTTCGATATGATCAACATCGGGTTTTTCCATAAGGGAAAGAAACTGGCGAGCGTAAGCCGAGAGCGATTCAACATAACGTCGTTGCCCTTCTGCGTATAGAGTATCAAAAGCCAGTGATGATTTGCCTGAGCCCGATAAGCCCGTGATAACAATTAATTTGTCACGAGGGATCGTAAGGTTAATATTTTTGAGATTGTGGGTTCGAGCGCCCCTGACTTCTATTTTATCCATTGCTACAGCTCATGTAATGCCAAGTGATTCAAGTATTACATAGTGTGAAGTTTGTGCAAAGGGTATACTGGATAAAAAAACAGTCATCTTAGGATGACTGTTTTTTTATGGAAGGAGCGAGTTAGTCGGCTCTTTGAGTAACGTGCTTACCCAATTCCGCGGTTTTCTCGTCTTTAAGGTAAAGATTTTCAAAACAGTAATTGGTGGCTTCGATATAACCTTCGACGCTACCGCAATCAAAGCGTTTACCCTTAAACTTGTACGCCAATACGCAGCCAGCTTTTGCTTGTTTCAACAGAGCATCAGTGATTTGAATTTCGCCACCTTTGCCTGGTTCTGTTTGCTCAATTAACTCGAAAATATCTGGAGTTAAGATATAGCGACCGATAATTGCCAGATTGCTTGGCGCAGTCCCAGGCTCTGGTTTCTCAACCATGTCATCGACGCGGAATATATCGTCTTTGATCATTTCACCTGAAATCACCCCGTACTTGTGGGTCTCGTCTTCAGGGACTTCTTGTACTGCGACGATTGAGCAGCGAAATTGCTTATAAAGCGCGACCATTTGCGCTAACACGCCCTGTGATTCGTTGACGCACAAATCATCGGCAAGGACAACAGCAAATGGATTGTCGCCAACCAGCTCACGACCGGTCAAGATAGCGTGACCCAATCCTTTCATTTCGCGCTGGCGTACGTAAGTAAAGGTCGCCGATTCAATGATATCGCGGATATTGACCAGCAAATCTTCCTTGTTTGTACCGCTGATTTGATCTTCTAGTTCATAGTTCTTATCAAAGTGATCCATGATGGAGTGCTTACCACGACCAGTGACGATGCACATGCCGTCCATTCCTGCCTGAATGGCCTCTTCAACGCCATATTCAATCAGCGGTTTATTGACCACAGGCATCATCTCTTTAGGCATAGACTTTGTCGCAGGTAAGAAGCGAGTTCCATAGCCCGCAGCCGGGAATAGGCACTTTTTGATCATGATAACA
The DNA here is from genome assembly GCF_022836845.1 of Vibrio gelatinilyticus. Classification (GTDB taxonomy): domain Bacteria; phylum Pseudomonadota; class Gammaproteobacteria; order Enterobacterales; family Vibrionaceae; genus Vibrio; species Vibrio gelatinilyticus. Next base: position 415,426 of record NZ_JAJNNZ010000002.1, on the reverse strand, counting down.
CCCTATAATTTCTATTTTTAATTGGATTGCCACTGACGGCATTAATACCGCCACAGTTTACAAGTAAATTTGCTCTGGTACACCTGTATTGTGAACATTCCCAACGGAAATTTTTAAAAACGGGTGGCAGTTCAAGCCTGGTCTATCGGGTGTTGGTCGTTACGATAAGAGGTTCTGGTTTGCCCAAGCGATGGCCTGGATACGGTTTTTTACCGATAATTTTCTAAAGATTTGGTACAAGTGTGACTTGACGGTCGATTCGGCAATAAAGAGATCTTCAGCCATTTGCAAGTTGGATGCACCCGACTGCAAACTCCGCAAAATCTGGATTTCTCGACTGGTGAGATCGACCACGGTCGGCGCCGTGTTAGAAAGTACCATGTGGCGATAGTGGTGAAGTAATTGGCTCGTGACATCTCTTGGTAACCAGTTTTTGCCATTAACGACTTCATTGATGCCGATAACCAATTTATCGAGCGCTTCATGGCAATAAAAAAGCGCCTTGAGGTGACCGTAATGGAGAACCTCTTGGGTAGTCAATCGGCGCGGAACGTTAATCAAAATCGTTTCGTAATCTTTGCTAACCAATGGCAAATTGACTACTTGTTGGAATAACTCCAAGGAATGTTCGTACTCGAATAAAAGAATTCTATTTTTATACAGTGGGCTGGCTTCCATCAAACTTTGTGGTGTGATGGGCGCAATAGGGGAGCAACATTGTTCAGACAGAACCTGGATAAATTCAGGAATACTACTCGGCGTTGGCGTCACATATTGAACGACGCGTCGATAATAGCTTTTTCGCATATATTTGCCTCAGTCTACGTGGGTGAAAGGTCGATTTCAGAGATAGTCGCTTAGTAAAAAGTCACACGCTAGCAATGACGGTAGCTTTTAGGCGCATATCTTGTCTTTTGGTAATTGACGAAAAACTAAAGAAGTTTAGCGATTGATATTGGTCGCAATTCATTGGTCATTCACTCTTCGCCATTGTTGGCGGTAATAGCAGTGTTGTCCTATAGTCTGTTCGTGCTATTCTATTGGGCTAAATTTAAGATCCAGAAATGTGAATACGGAGCAAATCATGGCAAGCCGTGGAGTAAACAAAGTTATTCTTGTGGGAAACCTAGGTAATGACCCAGAAATTCGTTACATGCCAAGCGGCGGTGCCGTGGCAAACATCACCATTGCGACGTCAGAATCATGGCGCGATAAAGCAACAGGCGAGCAGAGAGAGAAAACAGAGTGGCATCGTGTCGCTCTGTTTGGCAAGCTAGCCGAAGTGGCTGGTGAGTATCTTCGTAAAGGTTCACAAGTCTATATCGAAGGCCAATTGCAGACCCGTAAATGGCAAGACCAGAGCGGTCAGGACCGTTACACGACAGAAGTTGTGGTACAAGGTTTCAATGGTGTGATGCAGATGCTTGGCGGTCGTCAGGGGGGCGGAGCTCCAATGCAAGGTGGAATGAATCAAGGCGGAATGGGACAACAACAGTCTCAAGCGCCTCAACAAGGAGGCTGGGGCCAGCCTCAACAGCCGGTTCAACAAGCACCTAAGCAGCCACAGCAACAACAGGCTCCTGCGTCACAACCGCAGTACAATGAACCACCAATGGATTTTGACGACGACATTCCGTTCTAAAATTGACTAGTTCAAGTTCAAGTTCAATCAATCCGTATGGCTTGAGTGTGAATTAAAAAATAGCCACGACTGTCGTGGCTTTTTTTGTTTCTTAGATGTCTGGCTTTAGCGACTGCTTAACGCTAAGCGGGAATTCTGTTATAACAAATCTATGGTTTGGCCGTGCTGGATGATTCTTGGATGCGCCGATGAACCTCTCACCGATCCTTATGTAATTGCGAGTAGTAGGGAATACTCTGGCAATGATCGATCAGCTGGAACAAAAAGGACTTAACCATTTATGAGGCAGACACCAACGCTTAAGTTGAGCACCCGTCTTGTAGCTTTTGTTACTGTAATAGTAATCAGTGCTGTATTTATTCTTTTTATTGGTGGCACATTATCGATCAAAAGAATGGGACAAGAGTACCTCGACCACCACCTAACAGGTATTGTGGAAGTGGTTGATAAAGAGCTGGAAGATCCAGACGCCGCCTATAGGATGCAGCGATGGATGCCCAAGATGCTGCAAGCCAGCAACATTATTGAAATGCAGCTTAGCTCTGAGTCAGGGGTGGTGTATCGCTATAAAAACACGATGCCTAATATTGAACGTACTGTTTTTTATGAGAAATCTTACCCTCTAGAACGAAATCAATCTTATACGATCTCTTTTAAAGCGCTGCCACCTTATTTAAGCGTCAAGTATTCGTTAGAAGCAATGTGGTCTGTCACACTGGCATTTGGTCTTATTATTTTCTGTCTGGTTCGCAGTGTCAAATGGCTGAAGGAGCAATTAATCGGCTCTGAACTTCTCGAAGAGCGCGGGCGAATGATTCTCGCCGGACGGGTTGAAGCTTACGCCAAAGGCGATCACAGAGAGTGGCCATATACCGCCAGCGAAGCCCTAGATATCCTTATTGATGAATTGCAAGACGCACGGCAGGAGCGCAGCCGTTTTGACACTTTTATTCGCACACAAACCTTCTTAGACCAATTAACAGGCAGTGCTAACCGAGTGCTATTTGATAGTAAACTCGAATCCGCTCTGCACGAAAGCGGTGCTCACGGTGGCGTACTACTGTTTCGTATTGAAGAGTGGGAACAAGTGCAGGAACAAAATGACAAACATGTTTGCGACGAGTTTCTTATTGAGGTCGGCGATGTGTTGTCGAATACTGTACAAAAATATCCAGATGTCATCTTCTCTCGTTATTACGATGCTGACTTTGCTATTTTCATTCCCCATCAAAGTGTTAAAGATATCTCGACCCTAGCCAGTCAGTGTTTGAGACAGTTGGAAAAAGTGACGCCACCCAATCCTTTAAATGAAGATAATTGGTGCCATATCGGGGTGAGTCTTTATTCTGAAGGTGAGAAGCAAGAGCAAATCATGGATGAGGCTGAAACCGCTCTGAAGAGTGCACAGTTACAACGTGTAAACAATTGGAGCCGTTACAAAAAACAAGCTCAAAAAGTGGATGAGCGTGGCAGCGTGCGTTGGCGAACCTTATTTGATAAAGCACTGCAACCTAACAACATTTTGATTTACAACCAGCCTTGTTTTCTTCATCAAAAAGGCAAAGAGCAACAACTATTGCATCATGAGATGTTTGTGCGCATTCATGACCCAGAAAAAGGCGAAATCAAGGCGTCTCGTTTTCAGTCGGCCTTGATACAGGTTGGCTACGAAGCGAATTTAGATCGAACGGTGTTTATGACAGTATTAGGCTTGTTAAAAAAACAAACCAGTGCTCAGAACATCTCGATTAACCTATACGTTACCCCCTTTAAAAATAAGCAGTATTTTAAGTGGGTTAGAGATGAACTGTTGCAACTTCCCATTGCTTTACGTCAGCAGCTATCGTTCGAATTTTCCGAAGCCAAATTGGTGCAGCACCTTGATTATATGAGGCCAGTGATCCGAATGTTGTCGGGCCTAGGATGTACGGTGATCGTTGGTCAAGCGGGTCGTTCTATTGTGAGCACTCACTATATTAAAGATCTAAAAGTCGACTATTTGAAGTTACATCGCAGCTTGATTAAGAAGATCGAACAGCGTCATGAGAATCAACTCTTTGTCCGAAGCATGGTGGGAGCTTGCGGAGACTCAACCACCAAAGTACTCGCAGTCGGAGTTGAGACTGAGCATGAGTGGCAGGCTTTAATTGATCTCGGGGTGAGTGGCTTTCAAGGGCGCTATTTTGCAAAAGAGAGCCAGATATTGCCAAAGTCGACAGCTACGACATCCGTGAAAGTAGGACGAAGGAATCGCTGGAAAAAAGGATAAATGGGTGAATATTACTTACTCAATGTTCATAGCGAGTGCTCGCTGACTCTTGAGTCGCTGAGACTATCATTCCAACTTCTATGAAAACCTGGTGAGACTTTTCATGGCGAATTTGGTCATTTAAGGGCTGAATGACTGTTAATTTTTTGCGTTAAGTAAGGAAACTGTAAGAAAATGCGGCTTTCAGCCAATGTTTCGACTTCAATGCCTTGCTGAGTTGGCAAGGCATTGGTACATTTAGTGCAATTTTTGTCTTCTAATTCTTGCAGGACGAGCGAAGAATATGTTTAAAAAACTGCGTGGGATGTTTTCCAACGATCTATCGATCGATTTAGGAACCGCCAATACTCTGATTTATGTAAAAGGGCAGGGCATCGTCCTTGATGAACCTTCAGTCGTTGCTATTCGCCAAGATCGTGCGGGATCAGCAAAGAGTGTTGCAGCTGTGGGTCATGCTGCAAAACAAATGTTAGGCCGTACACCGGGTAACATTTCAGCTATTCGCCCAATGAAAGATGGCGTTATCGCTGATTTTTATGTGACTGAAAAAATGCTTCAGCACTTCATTAAGCAAGTGCATGACAATAGCGTGCTAAAACCAAGCCCGCGTGTTCTTGTGTGTGTCCCTTGTGGTTCAACGCAAGTTGAACGTCGTGCGATTCGTGAGTCAGCATTGGGGGCTGGAGCTCGTGAAGTTTATCTTATCGATGAGCCGATGGCAGCTGCGATCGGTGCCGGTCTTCGCGTTTCTGAACCAACGGGCTCTATGGTGGTTGATATCGGTGGTGGTACGACCGAAGTCGCAGTGATTTCGTTGAACGGTGTGGTCTACTCATCGTCTGTTCGTATCGGTGGTGACCGTTTTGACGAAGCTATCATCAATTATGTGCGTCGTAACTACGGAAGCCTGATTGGTGAAGCTACAGCTGAAAAAATCAAGCATGAAATCGGTTCTGCGTATCCTGGCGATGCAGTAGAAGAGATCGAAGTTCGTGGTCGTAACCTTGCTGAAGGTGTGCCGCGTAGCTTTAGTCTAAATTCAAATGAGATCTTAGAGGCACTTCAAGAGCCATTGACAGGCATCGTTTCTGCAGTGATGGTTGCTTTAGAGCAGTGTCCACCAGAGCTAGCGTCTGATATCTCTGAAAACGGTATGGTACTCACAGGTGGCGGTGCATTGTTACGTGATCTAGACCGCTTACTGACGGAAGAAACGGGTATCCCTGTTGTTATCGCAGAAGAGCCACTGACGTGTGTTGCTCGTGGTGGGGGCAAGGCTCTGGAAATGATCGATATGCACGGTGGCGATCTGTTCACTGAAGAATAATGGTTTCGCTCTAGTTTTGATGCATTTCAAAACTAGAGACCACATCACCATAGTAGAGAGATATGAAACCAATATTTGGCAGAGGGCCATCATTACAGCTTAGATTGTTTATTGCGGTCACTCTATCAGCCAGCCTTATGCTGGCTGATACTCGTTTAGATACATTCTCGAATATCCGCTATTTACTTAATAGTGCCGTTGCTCCTATCCAATACGCAGCAAATCTTCCGCGTTCAATGTTCGATGGGATATATGAGCGTTTCAATACTCGCCAAGGTCTTGTTGAACAAAGTGTGAGTTTGAAGCGAGAAGTTTTACGCCTAAGAAGTGAGTTGATCCTTCTTGATCAATACCGCGAAGAAAACCAACGTCTCAGAGAGTTATTAGGTTCTTCTTTTGTCCGTGACGAAAAGAAAGTCGTGACAGAAGTGATGGCAGTAGATACCTCGCCTTATCGACACCAAGTAGTGATCGATAAAGGGGCTATCGATGGTGTGTATGTCGGGCAGCCTGTTATAAACGAAAACGGTATTGTAGGCCAAGTCACTTTTGTTGGTGCTCATAACAGCCGTATCATGCTACTAACGGACAGTAATAGTGCCATTCCAGTACAAGTTATCCGTAATGATATCCGCGTGATAGCGTCAGGAAACGGTGCCATTGATGAGATCCAGTTGGAGCACATTCCGACCAGTACCGATATTATTCAAGGTGATCTACTCGTAACCTCTGGGCTAGGGGGAGTGTATCCAGAAGGCTACCCTGTCGCCTACGTGAAATCGGTCGAGCGAGACAACTTTAAAGAGTTTGCCCAAATTATTGCCGAACCAGTGGTTGATTTTGACCGCCTTCGTTATCTTCTGTTGATTTGGCCAAATGAAGACCGTCAGCAGCAAGCGGTAGAAGCAACGCTCAAAGCAGAATAAGAGATGAATATGACAAATAGTTTGTTTCGAAGTCAGATGGTGATCGGTGCAACCCTACTATTGGCCTTAGTTCTACAAACGATCCCTTGGCCTGGGATCTTAGATTTCACGCGTCCTTCCTGGCTATTACTGGTACTTGGCTATTGGGTGCTTGCGCTGCCACACCGAGTTAACGTAGGAACGGCTTTAGTATTAGGTCTTATTTGGGATTTGTTGATTGGCTCGACCTTAGGGATCCGAGGCATGATGATGTCCATTGTTATTTATGTCCTTGCTCTCAATTTTTTGGTCTTGCGTAACATGGCATTATGGCAACAGGCTATGGTGGTTGCATTACTGTCTATGGCTCTTGAAGTGTTAATTTTCTTCGGCGAGTATTTAGTTCAAGATGTCACTTTTAATCCTTTGTCACTGTGGAGTGGCCTGATTAACTGTATACTTTGGCCATGGATGTTTCTGCTGTTGCGTCGCGTCAGGCGTCGTTGGCACGTAAGATAATTGGGTTCATTAACGATGAGTTTAATTTTGGCATCAACGTCGCCAAGACGTAAAGAATTGCTGGCGCAATTGGGCGTTGAGTTTGATTGTGTTGCCCCTGACATTGAAGAGGCGCAGCAAAGTGGAGAGACTCCGGAACAATACGTACTTCGCTTGGCTAAAGATAAATCGCGCACAGGGCTTAATTTAGGCTCCTCGGATAGCGATGTATCTCTAGGCTCGGATACGGTTGTTGTATGTGATGGCGTGGTATTGGAAAAGCCAATTGATTACGCCGATGCCCGTCGAATGCTCTCAATGTTGTCTGGGCGTCAACACCAAGTGATGACGGCCGTTGCGGTTACATCAAAGAATAAGCAGAGTTCGGTCGTGGTCACGACAAACGTATGGTTTAAACCCCTTAGCCAACAAGAAATAGAACGATATTGGCAGTCAAAGGAACCATGCGATAAAGCGGGAAGTTACGGTATTCAAGGGATAGGTGGGCGTTTTGTGACTCGCATTGAAGGTAGCTACCATGCAGTCGTTGGCCTTCCCCTATATGAAACCGACCAGCTCTTGCGTGAATTTAATAACGAATAGAATTGAGGTGCGCCAATGAGCGTGGAGTTGCTGATAAACGTAACACCGAGTGAGACTCGTGTTGCGATGATTGAGGGCGGGATCCTTCAAGAAGTTCATATTGAACGAGAAGCCAAACGAGGCATTGTTGGCAATATTTACAAAGGGCGAGTGAGCCGAGTTTTACCGGGTATGCAGGCCGCTTTTGTCGACATCGGCTTGGAGAAAGCCGCGTTTCTTCACGCTTCTGATATTGTTCCTCATACCGAATGCGTAGCGGAAAATGAAAAACAGCAGTTTCAGGTGCGAGATATTTCAGAGCTAGTACGACAAGGCCAGGATATTGTCGTTCAAGTTGTCAAAGACCCTTTAGGTACGAAAGGCGCCAGACTGACAACTGATATTACGTTGCCATCCCGATATTTAGTTTTCATGCCCGGAGCAAGCCATGTTGGGGTGTCTCAGCGTATTGACAGCGAAGATGAACGCAATCGCTTAAAGAAGGTGGTTGCGGACTATTGTGATGAACATGGCGGGTTTATTATTCGTACCGCTGCAGAAGGATCCGATGAAAAAGAGTTGGCTCAAGATGCTGCTTTTCTAAAGCGCTTATGGTCTAAGGTGATCGAGCGTCGTGCAAAAAACAAACCTCGAACAGCGTTGTACGGTGAACTGGGGCTTGCCCCAAGAATTCTACGCGATTTTGTTGGCACTGAACTTACCCGTATTCAGGTTGACTCACGACTAGTGTTCGAAAATCTAAAAGAGTTTACCTCGGAATTTGTTCCAGAATTGACGGACAAACTCGAGTTATACGAAGGTGATAAGCCTATCTTTGATATGTATGACACCGAAAACGAAGTTCAACGCTCATTAGAGCGCAAAGTGGAACTTAAGTCCGGTGGTTATCTGATCATCGACCAAACAGAAGCGATGACCACCGTCGATATTAATACGGGCGCTTTTGTTGGCCGTCGCAATCTCGAAGAAACTATCTTTAATACCAACGTCGAAGCGACTCAAGCGATTGCGCGTCAATTACGACTGCGTAATTTGGGTGGCATTATCATCATCGACTTTATTGATATGATGTCGGAAGAACATCGTGCACGTGTGTTAGCTTCGTTAGAATCGGCGCTAGAGAAAGATCGTGTTAAAACCAATATCAATGGCTTCACTCAATTGGGTCTGGTTGAAATGACTCGCAAAAGAACCCGTGAAAGTATTGAACATGTTCTATGTAGTGGTTGTCCAACTTGTGAAGGGCGTGGCTCAGTGAAGACGGTGGAAACTGTGTGTTATGAGATCCTCAGGGAAATTACACGGGTTAATCGTGCTTACGATGCTGACAAGTTTGTCGTTTATGCTGCGCCTGCAGTCGCTGAAACCTTGGAAGGTGATGAGTCTCATGCTCTGGCAGAACTTGAAGTGTTTATTGGTAAGCAAGTACGAATTCAAGCTGAGCCTCTCTATATCCAAGAGCAGTTTGATGTCGTCATGATGTAATGAGTTATTTGTGAGTCCGCACGTTACCCGTTTTGTTCGTATCATTTTATGGATGCTGTTGACCGTTTTGGTGTTGTTAGCCACGACGGTCACTGCGTTACGTATTACTTTACCCCAGTTAAATCGTGTTCAATCTGAAATAGTGACTTGGGTTAATGATGCTTCTGGCCTGCAGTTCACTGTGCAAGATGTTCATGGCTTTTGGCGCAATACCCACCCTTCACTGTCGTTAAAAAACGTTGAGGCCGTTTTTCCAGAAGAGCCAGACACGCGCTTTGTTATTGACAATATTGAAGTTGAATTTGATCTGATTCAAACCATAGTGCAAAGAGAGCCCGTTGTGGCCGATCTGGTCATCAATGGTATGATCCTCGACATCCGTAGCGTCGATTTACTCCCGAGATTAGACACTCAGTCGACGCCATCATCCGGTGGGGCGAGCAGTGGGGGCGAGCAACTCGTCAGCAAGCTGGATACCTTGCTACTGAGACAGCTAGACCGCTTTGCTATCACAAAATCCACGATCATCTATCGTTCCATTTCTTCCGACATACGTCAGCTGGATATCGAAAAACTACGTTGGCGCAACCAACAAGAGCGACATTTGGCTGAAGGTGTTGTGTCCATCGCTGATGCAAACCTTAATGCGCTTTCAGTACGTGCAGACTTTATCGACCATGGTTCACTTGCCAGTGTGAGTGGTGATTTTTATGTAAGTGCATCGCATGTATCGGTCAAACCCTGGTTGACCAATGAAATCCGTAATCAGACTGGAATTGATGGCGGGTTTGCCAGTTTCAATAGCTGGCTCACCTTAGATAAAAGCACCGCTACCGAAGCGTCTATTGAACTGTTGCCCTCGGAGCTGACGTGGAATAAAGGGAAGCCGCATGATCTCGTGCTGGAATCTGGATTTGTTCAGCTGTTACCTTCTGAGTCAGGCTGGCAGATCAACGGCCATGAATTTCAATTGCGTAGTAATGAAGTCGAATGGCCAGAGCTCGACTTTGCGCTATTGTGGAATCGCAACAATCAATGGCAACTTAATGTTTCACAACTTGATGTAGAAGCTCTGCGACCTCTTGCTGAGCTTGCACCGGACGATACCGCGACCCAGTGGTTAGAAAGGCTCAATTTTGGAGGTCGGATTGAAGACATTCGTGCATCGCAATTGGCTGGTACAGACTCATTTAAATATTCTGCGACCTTTAGTCAGCTCTCAATGGCTCAGTGGAAGCTGCTGCCGGAATTTCACAATTTGTCAGGTACGGTGTCAGGTAGCTTAGAGCAAGCCACAGCTCGCTTAAATATGATCGATGATCGCTTGCCGTATGGAGATGTGTTCCAAGCTCCATTAGTGATTAAGCAAGGCCAAGTAGACATCGTGTGGCAGAAGCTTAATGATAACGGTTGGTCGTTGTGGGCAGATAAGATCACCGTAGCGACGCCAGATTTGCAGGTGTTGGGGGCATTCCGCTTAGATTTTCCTAAAGACAAAAGCCCTTTTCTTTCTTTTTACGCTGAAGCGGATCTCCACAATGCTGGTGAGACCTGGCGTTATCTACCCACCTTGGCGTTGGGCCAGAATTTGACGGACTACCTCTCAGCCGCGTTACAAGGTGGCCGAGTGAATACCTCTAAGCTGTTGTGGTTTGGTCAGTTATCTGATTTTCCTTATCAAAGCAACAATGGAATGTTTCAGGCCTGGGTTGGCCTGAAAGATGCAAAATTCAGTTTTGCAACGGATTGGCCGCTGATTACCAATCTACAGCTCGACTTATTATTTCAAAATGACGCGATGCATCTAGACTCTCACGCTGCCGATTTGATGAACGTCAAAGCCAAAAGGATCACGGGGCGCATTCCTCGTTTAAGCTCATCTGGACATATAGAAATTGAGGCAAAAGCGACCGCAGACGGTGGCGACGTTCGTGACTATATGACCTCGTCACCATTGGTCGATTCTGTTGGAGCCGCGCTCACCGCTGTGCAAATTAGTGGTGATGTTGATGCCGATTTCCAGTTATACATCCCTTTTGCGAAGGACGAAAAAGAGGCTAGAGCTTGGGGCTACGCCGAGCTGACTGACAATCATGTTGAAATCAAAGCACCTCCGATGACGCTTGAAAACGTATCTGGACGAGTGGCGTTTGACAACGATGTGGTCAAAACTGCAGGTTTGTCTGGTGAGCTACTCAAACAACCGATCACTCTGGATTTTAGCGGTCAGAATGCAGGTAAAGGTTACGCTGTTAATATTGACGCCATTGGTGACTGGAATACTAAGCCTCTTATTCCCTACATCGGAGAGCGCTGGGTTAAGCGTGTTAAAGGACATGCACCTTGGCAGATGGGCATTGAACTACAACTGAATGACGTAGGCTTTACTTATCAGCTCGATCTCAATGCTAACTTTGCGACCTTGGTGAGTGAATATCCTTACCCATTAGCGAAGGGGTATGGCGATACCGGATTTGCGCGTCTGCAAGCCTCTGGTAACCAACAATCCATCACCGCTAGACTGCAATTGCCGTCGGTAAAGTATCAAACAGAGATTGATATTACCGGAGAGCAGCCTGTTCTTAAGGCGACCAACCTGGTATTGGGGAAAGGTGGGTTTAAGATTAGCCCAATCGTTGGCCACCACTTTCAGGTACGAACTGACAAATTTAACCTTGATGATTGGATGTCGATAGCCAAAGAGCCTGTAATTGGTCAAAAGGCGGTATTAGATGGTCTCAATACGCCCTCAATACCGCTGCCAGAAAGAGTGCGCTTAGACGTTAATGAACTTATGCTAGGTAGTATTGAATGGCATGATGTTGATTTTAACGCACGTAAAAAGAAAGGCTCTTGGCAGTTTGATGTTGATAGTCAAGAAGTCAAAGGTCAGGCGAACCTAAGTCATGACGATGAACTATTAGTATCGCTACAACGTCTGCATGTTTTTGTGCCTGATTGGGATGATACAGCCAATAGTGATGAATCCATTATTGCGGTAGATGATCCCAAAGCACCGCTGATCAGCGACTTTGAGAAGCAGTTTCACGCAATCGCGCCGGACACTAAATTTACCATCGACAACTTTTGGTTTCAGGGGTACAAAGTCGGCAAGATTGACATGGAAATGGCGCGCGAGCAAAACAGCCTGGTCTGGAAAAAGCTTCAGATTAAAAGTGGCACCAACCATATCGACTTAAATGGCCGTTGGACTCTAACGGACGACGACAGCGAAACCGAGGTTAAGCTGTTGGTAAAAGGTGAGAATAACAGTGATTTGATGGAGCGCTTTGGTATTACCTCTGGGATACAACGAGCGCCATTTAAACTTGAATCCTCACTGGCCTGGAAGGGCTCGCCCTGGAACATGCGCGTTGAAACCGTAAATGGTGAAATGAAAACCGAGTTGGGTAAAGGGGTTATTTCCGATGTCAGTGGCGCGGCACGCTTGCTGGGCCTATTCAGCCTCGATTCCATTATACGCAAAATGCAGCTCGATTTTACCGATGTCTTTGATAAGGGAATGGCGTTTAATTCCATCAAGGGGTCCGGAAAAATTCAAAATGGTGTTTTTCTCACTAATAATATAAAGATGGATGCGGTTGCTGGGGAAATGACCATTAAGGGACTGGGCGATCTTACTAAGCAGACAGTAGATGCTGAGGTCAATTTTGTTCCTGATATGACCTCCGGGATCCCGGTATTAACGGCGTTTGCGGTGACTCCTCAAACCGCACTGGTAGTATTGGCGGTAACCACGGTAATACAACCTGTGATTGAAGTTGTCACACAAGTTAATTATGAAGTGAAAGGGCCATTAGATTCACCAACCGTAAGGGAAATATCACGAAGTAAGGGTGAGTTTACATTGCCGGAAAATTACAGAGAGGATAAATAATCACCTTATGAGCACGGAACGCTTTGGAATTATTCAGATGACCTCTAGTGCCGATCCACAGTCGAATCTAGACTATATCGCGATGCAGTTGAAAACCTTATCTTCACAGGGTGTTCGCTGGGTTTTATTGCCTGAAAATGCAATTGTTTTTGGCAATAAACAAGATTATCACACCCAAGCGGAACCCTTGGGTAGTGGTGATAAGCAACGATGTTTAGCTGCTCTTTGCGTCGAACACAATCTCAACCTTATCGTGGGTAGTTTCCCTATCTTGCATCCGTCGCAACAGGTGACAACCACAACTTTGGTGTATGATTGCCACGGACAACGGCTAAATCACTATGACAAGTTGCATATGTTCGATGTTGATGTTGCCGATGGATTTAAGCGCTATCGTGAGTCAGAGACCTTTTTAGCGGGAGAGCATATTGCTGTGGTTCCCACGGATTTTGGTGCGATTGGTCTATCAATTTGTTACGATCTACGTTTTCCACAATTGTATGCGGCCCTGAGAAGTCAAGGGGCAAACGTCATTGTTGTGCCAGCTGCATTTACCGCAGTAACGGGAAAAGCTCACTGGGAAGTGCTATTGCGAGCCCGAGCGATAGAAACGCAATGTTGGATCATTGCAGCAAACCAAGGGGGCACTCACCCTTGCGGACGTGAAACTTGGGGGCATTCTATGGTGGTATCACCGTGGGGCGAAATCCAAGCCGAATTAGAACAAGCGCCCGGATTGTTGATTGCTGATGTCAATACCGAGATTGTCGATGAAGTGAGACAAGCTATGCCGGTCGCGCACCATATTCGATTCGAACAGAATCTCTCTTTTAAATAATTTGAATAGAATGAGTATAACCTTATGGAACGCATAGAAGACGCGCTACTAGGCCCATCTGGCCTTACCGAGCAAGATATTGAGGCGACATTAGCCAGCATAGCTACTCGTCAAATCGACTATGCCGATATCTATTTTCAGTCCAGTTGGCACGAATCATTAGTATTAGAAGATAGCATCATCAAAGATGGCTCTTTTAACATCGATCGTGGCGTTGGCGTACGTGCGGTCACTGGTGAGAAAACTGGCTTTGCATACTCAGACCAAATTCATTTGGAAGGGCTCACTCAAAGTGCTAATGCTGCCAGAGGTATTGCTCAGCAAGGGCAAAACGGTCAAGTACGTAGCCTAGCCAGACGCGATAATCAGGCTTTCTATCAAGCGGTTAATCCATTAGAAAGTTGGGAGAAACAACAAAAAACTGAGCTACTGAAACAGCTTGACGCCTATATTCGTACCAAAGAGCCATTAATCAAAGAAGTGAGCATCAGCATCAGCGGCGTATACGAACAAATGTTGGTTGCTGCGACCGATGGTACCTTTGCTGGAGACACGCGTCCTCTTGTTCGTTTGTCTATCAGCGTGTTGGCGCAAAAAGGAGAACGCCGCGAGCGAGGCAGTGCGGGTGGTGGTGGCCGGTTTGGTTACGATTTCTTCCTTAGTGACGACAATGGTCAAAAGGTGGCTTATCAATTTGCTGATGAGGCCATTCGACAAGCTCTGGTTAATTTAGAAGCCATAGCCGCACCAGCAGGCACCATGCCTGTTGTACTCGGTTCAGGTTGGCCTGGCGTGTTATTGCATGAAGCTGTGGGTCATGGCTTAGAGGGTGACTTTAACCGCAAAGACTCTTCAGTGTTTTCCGGAAAAGTAGGACAGAATGTCACCTCAGATTTGTGTACCATCGTTGATGACGGTACGTTGACCGATCTGCGTGGTTCACTCAATGTGGACGATGAAGGTGTTCCTGGACAATACAACACACTGATCGAAAAAGGCGTATTAAAGGGCTATCTGCAAGACAAACTGAATGCGCGTTTAATGGGCGTTAATCCAACTGGAAATGGCCGACGTGAGTCGTATGCGCATCTGCCGATGCCACGCATGACCAACACATACATGTTGCCAGGGGAGCATAGCCCAGAAGAGATTATCTCAACGGTTAAAAAAGGCATCTATGCACCGAATTTTGGTGGCGGACAAGTGGATATCACTTCGGGTAAGTTTGTTTTTTCTGCTTCTGAAGCTTACCTGATTGAAGATGGTAAAATCACCGCGCCAGTCAAAGGGGCGACTTTAATCGGTTCTGGTATTGACGCAATGCAACAGGTATCAATGGTGGGGAATGATTTAAGCCTTGATCGCGGTGTTGGTGTTTGTGGTAAAGCTGGACAAAGCGTTCCTGTGGGGGTTGGCCAACCAACACTGAAATTAGATGCCCTTACTGTTGGTGGCACGGATTAATCATAACAATGAAGGGAGCCATATCGACAATGGCTCCCTTCTTCCTTCAATTACGACTTCGATTTTTACAAATTCTCTTCTGCGAACTCTGCCAATCGGCTTCTCACTACACCGTTAAGGTGCACATTGACACTGCCTTCAAAGTTCTTAAAACGTTCGACCATATAAGTCAGGCCTGAGGTCACTGGCGTCAAATACGGCGAGTCGATTTGAGCAAGGTTACCCGAGCAAACTAATTTGGTTCCTTCACCGCAGCGCGTGATGATGGTTTTTATTTGTGAGGCTGTGAGGTTCTGACACTCATCGAGTAAAACAAAGGCATTTTGGATTGAACGCCCGCGCATAAAGTTAATCGATTTAAATTGAATGTTGGCTTTGTCACAAATGTACTTGAGAGATCCCTCTGTGCAGTGATCGTTTTTATGCAGCGCTTCTAAAGTATCGGTCACTGCCGCTAACCATGGCATCATTTTCTCTTCTTCACTCCCCGGCAGAAAGCCTATTGATTCCCCAATATCAGGGGTGTTGCGGGTCACGATGATTTTATCAAACATATTACGTTCAATAGTTTGCTCAAGTGCAGCAGCCATCGCCAGTAAGGTCTTGCCGCTGCCCGCTGCTCCCGTGAGGATAACTAGATCGATCTCAGGGTCGAGTAGCGCATCAAGGGCCATACCCTGATAAATATTTTTCGGTCGTATATCCCATGCGCCGCGATGACTCATACGTTCGCGACTGAGATCTTTTAGGGTCACTTTATGATCATTAACATCGACGACCCGGCCGGCAAAATCGCTTTCTTCATCGATAATATATTGATTTAAGTATGTAGGGTCGATGACTGAGCGTTCAAATTGATGGTAGGTTTTTCCTGCAAGAGTTTTACTGTTGACTTCCGGAACCTGACTCCAAAAGTCCCCTTGGCAACATTGAAAGCCTTTCGTGAGATATTGGACATCATCAATCAGTTGATCGGTGCGATAGTCTTCGACAAATCGCACCCCCGCGCCTTTGGCCCTTAAGCGCATATTGATGTCTTTGGTGATGAGGACTACGTCCCGCTTATGCTGTTCTTGCAAGTAAAGGACACCGTTAAGAATGCGGTTGTCACCCTCTTTATCGGCAAAAGCTTTAACGGTTTCTTGCAGAATATAGTCTGCCAAAATTGAAATGGTTCCTGTCGCCTCTTGGCTAGAGGGAAGGGGG
Organism: Vibrio gelatinilyticus; assembly: GCF_022836845.1. Classification (GTDB taxonomy): domain Bacteria; phylum Pseudomonadota; class Gammaproteobacteria; order Enterobacterales; family Vibrionaceae; genus Vibrio; species Vibrio gelatinilyticus. The sequence goes on along the minus strand of NZ_JAJNNZ010000002.1, from coordinate 399,291 downwards.
ATGCCTTGCGATATTTGCTCTGGCGTTGCATCATGAAAGAGATCTTCTAAGGCTCGAATTGCAACGCGAGCGTCACGTGCGACGTCTCTTTTACTGTCTTTAATTCGGTCAAGTTCTTCAAGTACCGTCATCGGAATGATGACGTCGTGTTCTTTAAATGAATAAATGGCAAATGGTTCATGAAGGAGGATATTGGTGTCTAGAACAAAATATTTACGATTGGCATCGCCCATAAAATCTCCTTGCCGAGTCCGGCGCTATTCCTTGAGAGGCTTGCTCGCAAAAAAAGCAGAAGAGAGTCAGTAGGCGGAGTCGCTGCTGGCTCTAAACGGGATTTTGTTCGAGTCAAACCTGCTTTGATTCCCTGTGGCCACGATTCATTTACTAAAGAATATTTACGACCACATTTTCATTATATGCGATAAATCAGAGGGATGAGTGACTAGCATTGTCAGGAAATCATTGCAATTTGATGTCAAGCGGTACAATCAAAAAAAAACAGCATATTTCACAGCAATTGGCGTGACCTAAATCACGCCTTAAAGTAAGATGAGCGACTTTTGATTGTCGCCCCATCAACCATTGTGGATATTGCAAAGAATAGCGCAGTGGATAGTCGGCAAACAATCGAATTAGCATCTAAAATTTACTCTACTCTGGCGGTGTGTTTAGCTCAGCTTTGGCATTAATGAGCCCACCGAATTACAGGCAGAAAGACATTCGAAACGGGTGAGGTAGTCGTTCTATGACATTTGCTTTAGGGCAACGCTGGATCAGCGATACGGAAAGTGATTTAGGTTTAGGTACAGTCGTCGCATTGGATGCGAGAACAGTGTCCATCATGTTTGCGGCATCGGAAGAGAATCGTGTTTACGCACGTACTGATGCACCCGTAACTCGAGTCATTTTTAATGTCGGAGATGTCATAGACAGCCAGGAAGGTTGGTCTTTGCTAGTTGAAGAGGTCCAGGAAAATCAAGGCATATTCAGTTACGTTGGTACTCGCCAAGATACCGAAGAAGCTGGAACTGTTCTGCGTGAGATTTTCTTAAGTAATCAAATTCGATTTAACAAGCCGCAAGATAAATTGTTTGCTGGTCAGATCGATCGCATGGACAACTTTGTGTTGCGTTACCGCGCCCTAAGTAATCAATACCAGCAGCACAAAAGCCCAATGCGTGGCTTATGTGGAATGCGAGCGGGTTTGATTCCACATCAATTGTTTATTGCTCACGAAGTAGGTCGCCGTTATGCGCCACGTGTATTGCTTGCCGATGAAGTCGGCTTAGGTAAAACCATTGAAGCGGGTATGATCATCCATCAACAAGTACTTTCGGGTCGCGCACAACGAATCTTAATTGTGGTGCCTGAAACATTGCAGCATCAGTGGTTGGTCGAAATGATGCGCCGCTTTAATCTGCATTTCTCAATCTTTGATGAAGAGCGCTGCATTGAAGCATTCGCTGAAGCTGACAACCCCTTTGATACTCAGCAATTTGTACTTTGCTCGTTGGACTTCTTACGCAAGAGCCGCAAGCGTTACGAGCAAGCTCTAGAGGGTGATTGGGATTTATTGGTGGTGGATGAGGCGCACCATCTTGAGTGGAGCCCAGAGAAACCAAGTCGTCAATATCAAGTTATCGAAGGCCTCGCTGAAAAAACACCCGGTGTGCTTCTTTTGACAGCCACACCTGAACAACTTGGCCGAGAGAGCCATTTTGCTCGTTTGCGTTTACTTGATGCCGATCGTTTCTTTGATTATGAAGCGTTTGTCAAAGAAGAAGAGCAATATGCGCCCGTTGCGGATGCGGTCACGGCACTCTTCTCGGGTGAACAGTTGGCTGATGATGCGAAAAATCAAATAACTGAATTGCTTTCCGAACAAGATGTAGAGCCACTGTTTAATGTACTGGAAAGCAGTGCTTCAGTTGATGAAAAAGCCTCAGCCAGACAAGAGTTGATTGACAACTTGATGGACCGTCATGGTACTGGACGTGTTTTATTTAGAAATACACGTGCGGCAATCAAAGGCTTTCCGACGCGCAACGTTAACTTGATCCCAATGCCTATACCTCAACAGTACACAACGTCTATTCGTGTTTCTGGCATGATTGGCGGTAAGATGGCACCAGAAGCGCGTGCCATGAAGATGCTGTACCCAGAAGAGATTTTCCAAGAATTTGAAGGGGATGAATCGAGCTGGTGGCAATTCGACTCCCGTGTGAACTGGCTTATCGACAAAATTAAAGTCAAGCGTAGCGATAAGATTCTGGTTATTGCTTCACGTGCAAATACCGCGCTGCAATTAGAGCAAGCCCTGCGTGAGCGTGAAGGTATCCGCGCTACCGTTTTCCATGAAGGCATGTCGATTCTTGAGCGAGATAAAGCCGCAGCGTATTTTGCCCAAGAAGAAGGGGGAGCACAGGTACTGATTTGTAGTGAAATCGGCTCAGAAGGACGTAATTTCCAATTTGCTAATCAATTAGTGATGTTTGATTTGCCCTTCAACCCAGACTTACTTGAGCAGCGTATTGGTCGCCTCGACCGTATTGGACAGCTGCGTGATATTGATGTTCATGTGCCTTACCTTGAGGGAACGTCGCAAGCGATCTTGGCTCGTTGGTTTGATGAAGGCCTCAATGCGTTTGCGGAAACCTGCCCAACAGGACGCATGGTTTACGACCGCTACCAAGAGGCGATTATTGCTATGCTGGCCTCTGGAGATACGACTGAGCTTGACGAGGTGATTGAAGGATCTCGTCAATATAACCAATTACTAAGGCACGAACTGGAGCAAGGTCGTGATCGCTTGTTAGAAATGCACTCTAATGGCGGAGAAGCAGCACAACAGATCGTTGAAACAATTTCGGCCAGTGATGGTGACACCAACCTGGTGACTTTTGCCCTAAGCCTATTTGATACCATTGGTCTTAATCAAGATGACAAAGGCGAAAACGCACTCGTGGTGACGCCATCCGAACATATGATGGTCCCAAGCTATCCTGGGCTTCCATACGAAGGCGCTACGATTACGTTTGACCGTGAGACCGCATTATCACGCGAAGATATGCACTTTATCAGCTGGGAACACCCAATGATCCAAGGTGGCATTGATTTAGTCATGAGCGAAGGCGTGGGAGCGTGTGCGGTTTCTCTTCTTAAAAATAAAGCTCTGCCTGTCGGTACTATTCTGCTTGAGCTCATCTATGCGGTTGATGCACAGGCACCAAAGCAAAGTGGTATCAGTCGCTTCTTACCAGCAACACCCATTCGCATGATGATGGATGCTCGTGGCAATGACCTGTCTGCTCAAGTGGAGTTTGAAAGTTTTAACCGCCAACTCAGCCCAGTTAATCGTCATTTGGCGAGTAAATTAGTGGCATCGGTTCAAGCCGATGTGCATCGTCTTATTGAAGCGGGCAGCAGCGCAGTAGAAGATAAAGTGACAGTGGTTCGAGAACAGGCACACAAAGCGATGTACAGCAGCTTAAATGGGGAGTTGGAGCGCCTGCAAGCGCTTAAAGCTGTGAACCCTAACATACGTGATGAAGAGATCGATGCCATTGAGTCTCAAATTAAGGAGCTCGATGGTTATATTAATAAGGCTCAGGTTCAGCTCGACTCGTTGCGCTTAATTGTGGTGAGCCACAACTAATCATCCCCCCCAAAAAAAGGCGTAGTGTGTGCTGCGCCTTTTTGATTTTTAAAGCGGTAGTAATTTATATGGCGATGCTCAGCTATACCCCCCCAACGGACCCCTGGATAGAAATCGTCTTCGAAGATGACCATATGCTGGCGGTCAACAAACCATCGGGCTTACTCTCGGTCCCGGGAAGAGCTGTAGAACATTACGACAGCATGTGGAGCCGTTTACACGAACAATACCCGGATATTCAAGTGGTTCATCGTCTTGATATGTCCACCTCTGGGTTGATGTTATTGGCAAAACACAAAGAAGCAGAGCGCTCTCTAAAAAAACAGTTCCAATATCGCTTAACCCATAAAATCTACTATGCAAACGTGTGGGGCAAACCAGAAAAAGCAGAAGGCATGATTGACCTGCCGCTGATTTGTGACTGGCCAAACAGGCCGAGACAGAAAGTGTGTTTCGAGCATGGAAAGCCATCACAAACCTACTACCAGGTGGTAAAATCACAAGGTAATACCAGTATTGTGCGACTTTTTCCAATCACGGGACGCTCACATCAACTTCGTGTTCACATGCTGGCGCTCGGGCACCCTATTGTTGGTGATGAGTTTTATGCACATGATCAGGCAAGAGACTTTTCTGATAGATTAGAACTGCACGCTTCTGAAATGGCATTCTATCACCCAGAGAGCGAAGCATTGAGTTCTATTTTTATTCCTTGTGACTTTTTTCCAGAAGCTCAGGAAATGGTGATCCAGCACTTTGACCCTGAATTGAAATTACCAGATTATAAGACATTACCTAAACAGTAAGGCAGCGCTCGGGCTCTACCCTGATCGGCGGTTGCCTTGATGGGCTTGAAAAGCAGGAGAGCTTATGACCGCAGTAAAAGTGGTATTTCTTGATAGAGATACCATCCCTAGCCATATTTCCATCCCTGACCTAGCGTTTCCTCACCAATGGGTGAGCTATCCGGAATCCCAACCAGAAACGGTTGCAGAACGTATTCGTGATGCGGACATCGTGATCAGCAATAAAGTGGCATTGACGAGCGATTTACTAGCCCAGGCACCTAACGTCAAGCACATTGCTGTCGCCGCAACTGGGGTCAATAATGTGGATCTAGATTATTGCCAACAGCAAGGCATCAGTGTTTCTAACATTCGTGGCTACGCCAACCAGTCGGTACCCGAACACGTGATAGGCTTGCTGTTCACCTTAATGCGTAGTATTCCTGCTTATCATCAGGATATTCGAGCGGGAGAATGGCAAAGGCAAAATAAATTCTGCTTCTTTACTCACCCGATTAGAGATATTGCTGGCGCAACGCTTGGTATTGTCGGCGGTGGTACGTTAGGGCAAGCGACGGCGAAATTAGCGAAAGCGATAGGAATGAACGTCGTATTTTCTGAGCGAAAATTCGCCGTCACTTGCCGTGAGGGATACATGCCCTTTTCACAGGTTCTTGAACAAAGCGATGCTATCGCGCTACTTTGTCCGCTGACGGAACAAACGCACCACCTTATTGACGAACAAGAGTTAAAGTTAATGAAATCTACCTCGGTTTTAATTAACACCGGGCGCGGTGGCTTGGTCAACGAGAGCGCCTTGGTAGAGGCGTTGAAATCAGGAGATATCGCGGCGGCAGGTGTCGATGTTTTTACGCAAGAGCCAGCTGATATCAATAACCCCCTAATTGCCCACATGGACTTAGCGAACTTGATATTGACGCCACATGTTGCTTGGGGGAGTGATTCCTCGATCAGTACCTTGTGTGAGATCCTCGTTGCGAATATCGAGGCGTATGTTAATGGAGAGGCGTATTATCAGGTGGTGTAAAAAAAGGTGGCTTAGCCACCTTTTTTGAGTGTTAGTCAGATTGTGGTTTGACTACCAGTACATTGATTCGCGAATTCTGCACCACTTTGCTTGCAACGGAGCCGAGAACCACCTTATCGATTTTTGAGCGCTTGTGGCTTGGTATAACGATAAGATCCGCGCCGAGACGTTCGGCGTATTCCAAAATCGTCGTATACGGTTTACCTTCAGCTACATGCACTTTGTAAATGATCTCGTCATCGATGTGTTGATTGGCAAAGAATTCCAATTGTGCTTTTACATCTTGCTTCATTTGATTGGCGGCATCTTTTGGAAAGTATGTAGCGACCATCGACATATGGATACCAGGTAGTACATTAAGCAAGTGCACTTCAGCATTGGAGTGCTTGGCGTGCCAAACGGCAATTTCTACCGCTTTATCTGAGAACCCTTTGTCATTGAGGTCTACTGGAACAAGGATCTGTTTATACATGAATCATCTCTTTTGTCTTAGCCACGTATGGCACTATTTTATCCTTTCCAATGGGCAACGTGATTGAATATGGTGCTTCAATCACGTTGTGCAGTACTAGGCGCTAATGTTTTCTTTTCGCGCACGGCGTTTTTGATTCAGTGCCATCAACACGAGAATTAAAATGGCAGGGATAAACGCCCACTCTTTCATCGGTCTATCAGCATCTTGTATTATCGACTTGATCTCCCAATCAAAGTCTAGTCCAGATGCTTCTGCCGGGCTACCAAACTCAACCATATCAATGATCATTTTGTTGTCATTTTGGACCAACATTAAGCCCATTGAGGCAATCCTTTCCTCTGGTCCAACGGCATTATCATCAAATGGTAATCGAACGGTTTTCTCGACATAGTTCCCTTCAAGTGTCTCACCGCCCACTCGAAGTTCTATGGATTGTCCGACATTCAGGCTTTCAGTGATTTGCGCTATCTCAACTCCGGGTGAAAGAACTTTGGCTGGATAGATCATATCCCACCAAAAACCGGGTCTAAAGAAGGTAAAGGTCAGTACAAGAAGTAGTACCGTTTCCCACCATTTATTTTTTGTAAACCACCAACCTTGAGTCGCAGCAGAGAAAATAAGCATCGCAATAATCGCTGAAATGACAGTAAGCGCAAGGTGCCACCAAGAATCAATGCCCATCATAAGTAGCTGAGTATTGAAGATGAACATAAATGGTAATATTGCAGTACGGATATCGTAAGTAAAACCTTGAATACCTGTACGAATAGGATCGGACTTAGCAATGGCTGCGGCGGCAAAAGCGGCCAAACCAACAGGTGGAGTATCATCAGCCAAAATCCCGAAATAGAACACAAATAGGTGAACGGCTATCAATGGGATGATCAAACCGTGAGCAGCACCGAGCGTGACAATAACAGGAGCCATCAAGGTTGAGACAACAATGTAGTTTGCTGTGGTGGGTAAGCCCATACCCAGCACCAAACTGATAATGGCAGTAAACAGCAACATGAGTAAAATGTTACCGCCGGAGATAAACTCGACAAAGTCAGTCATGACAAGACCGATACCGGTCAAAGTGACCACTCCGACAACAGTGCCTGCCGCAGCCGTCGCTACACCGATACCGATCATATTGCGAGCGCCAGAGACTAAGCTCTCAGCCAAATCTACAAAGCCTTGTTTCGCCTGCTCTTTGACGTTATTTGCTTTGCTAAGCAGTGCAATTAAAGGACGTTGAGTTAACAGAATGAAGATCATGAACACCGTCGCCCAAAATGCCGAGAGTCCAGGAGAAAAGCGTTCCACTGTTAGACACCAGACCAACACAACGATAGGCAACAAGAAGTGCAGGCCAGACTTAATCGTTGGGCCGGGATCCGGTACTTCAGTCAGCTCAGCATCAATTTCCATTTTGCCTTCGTCAGCGTATTTAGCGGAAATGCGAAGTAGAGCTAAATAAACAATTAGCAAAGCGACGGTCACAATGGGTGTAGCAGCCGCACCAAAGACGTCTTTAGTCCAGCCGACGCCGTAGTAAACCAACGCACTGATAATGCATAGGCCAAGAATGGTGCCAGTAAAAGACAATAAGCTTTGTACTATGGTAGGTGTGTGGCGTCTTGGTAATCCAGTCATCCCTGCCTTGCACGCTTCCAAGTGAACAATGTAGATAAGCGCAATGTAAGAGATAAGTGCAGGTAGTAGGGCTGCCTTAATAACTTCAACGTAGGATATACCCACATATTCCACCATAAGAAAGGCAGCGGCGCCCATGATCGGAGGCGTTAATTGCCCATTGGTCGAAGCTGCAACTTCTACTGCACCAGCTTTAGTACCAGGAAAGCCAACTCGCTTCATTAATGGAATGGTGAACGTACCGGTTGTTACCACGTTGGCGATAGAAGAGCCCGATACTAGGCCAGATAATCCAGAAGCGACAACGGCTGCTTTTGCTGGTCCGCCACGCATATGACCGAGCAAAGAGAAAGCAACTTTAATAAAGTATGCACCAGCGCCAGCGCGTTCTAGCATGGCCCCGAACAATACAAACAAGAATACAAAAGAGGTTGATACGCCGAGAGCGACACCAAATACGCCTTCCGTGGTCAACCATAAATGCGACATTGCCTTATTTAAGCTCGCGCCTTTATGGGCAATTACGTCAGGCATATGTGGCCCGCCGAACGTATAAAGCAAAAAGACAGCAGCAACGACCATTAGAGGTGGTCCTAGTGCTCTTCGGGTCGCTTCCAATAACAGCAGCATGCCGATCACTGCAATGACGATATCTGGTGCGGTAGGTGCACCAGAGCGTCCAGCAAGTTGGGTGTAAAAAAGATAGATATAGGCGGCAGAAAAACTGCCCGCCAGAGCCAAAACCCAATCCACTAGAGGAATGTGATCGCGAGGTGAGCCTTTCATCGCTGGATAGGCTGTGAAGGCCAGAAAAATCGCAAAAGTAAGATGAATTGAGCGAGCTTCGGTATCGTTAAGTACCGCAAAGTTAAAAATAAAAGGGAGCGGTGATGCGTACCACAGTTGAAATAGCGACCAGCAAAGCGGTACAAGCCAAAGAATTTTACCAGGAATGCCTCTTGGGTTTCTAGCACCCGTGTCCGATTGTGCGACCATTTCCTGCACATCTTGAGACGGTGTTGATGTCTGCGTCATGTACTTGTCCTTTATGATTCATGCGAAAATATTGTTGTTATCGCGAGCATGAATAGTAAATAGCGTCTAGATAGTGTAGCTAAACCAGAAGCAGTTACTTATTTATCGTTGTAATTAGATACTGAAAATGACGGGTCGTTAATTAAATAACCCAAGTTTTTCAAGCCCGTAGAGGGTTTGAACGCTGCATTGCAAAACAATGCAGCGTTAGGAACCACGTGGTGATCGTGGATCTACTGGAGAACCGAACTGCGAGCGGTGGTCTGCTCTTAGTGGTTGTTATTTAAGAAGGCCAACTTCTTTGAAGTATTTCTCTGCGCCAGGGTGCAATGGAATAGAAAGACCTGCTTGTACCATGTCTTCTTTACGAAGGTTAGCAAACGCTGGGTGCAAACGCTTAAAGGTGTCAAAGTTCTCGAACACTGCTTTTGCAACATTGTACGCAATGTCATCTGAAACGTCAGAGGTGGTAACCATAGTGGCAGCTACACCAAAGCTGTTTGTATCTTGCTCGGTACCGCGATACATGCCAGCTGGAACGTTGCTGAATGCATAGTATGGGTTGCCTGTAACAATTTTATCGATCTCTGGACCCGTTGCTGATACCAGTTTTGCATCACAAGACGTCGTAGCTTCTTTAATAGAACCGTTTGGATGGCCAACCACATAGACAAACGCGTCAATTTTGTTGTCACATAGAGCTTGTGAACGCTCAGAACCTTTGAGTTCAGACGCCAGTTTAAAGTCGTCGTTCGTCCAACCCATCGCATCCATAATCACGCCCATAGTTGCGCGATCACCTGAACCTGGGTTACCAATGTTTACTCGTTTGCCTTTTAGATCGGTGACATTGTTAATACCAGCGTCAGAGCGAGCAATGATGTTGAATGGTTCGGTATGCAAAGAGAACATCGCACGAAGCTTTTTGTAAGGACCTTGATCGGCAAATTTACTTGTGCCGTTGTAACCGTGATATTGCCAGTCAGACTGCACGATACCAAAGTCTAATTCACTTGCACGGATGGTATTAACGTTGTAGATAGAACCACCAGTCGATTCTACAGAACAACGGATGTCGTGATCTTTACGACCTTTGTTGACCAGTTTACAGATTGCACCACCTGTTGGGTAATAGACCCCCGTAACAGAACCTGTGCCGATAGTGATAAATTCTTGAGCACTTACAGCGCCAGCTCCCATTACTGCAGCAGCAATTGCCCCGATTTTTATAAGCTTCTTAAATGCCATGAATGTTCCTTCCTTATTCATTATGAGCCTGAGTTAAATATAGTGCTTACTCAGGAAGTTCCTGTATGGAATTGGCATCTTTTTCAATCCATATGTTGAAAAAGCGGCGCAATCATACCAAATAAAATGGAAGATAATTATAGTTTTGTTAATCAAAACAGGTTTATTCACTATTTTGTTAACAGTTGATGACGTGTCACATAGTTGGTGCTTATGAATTAAATCAATAGGTTACTGTGCAATACAAGAAATGATGCCACTTCCTTAAGATGTGACACAGATCACGAAGCGTGGTGCTTCGTGATAGGAAGGAATCAATAGAAAAAAGTAGCGGTTTTTTAGCCAGCGTATTCGAAAAGCTCGCAGACTGAGTCGAACAGATCCTTAGTGGAGATCGATAACGTTGGGGTAATGAAAATCGTATCATCCCCTGCGACAACACCAAGAATACCTTCAGATTTTCCTAGAGAGTCAAGTAGGCGTGCGATGAGTTGTGCCGCGCCAGGGCCTGTGTGAATAACCACGATGGCATTATTATGATCAATGTCGAGGACCAGCTCGCGTAATGAACTTGAAGCGGTGGGAACACCAAGCTCAGCAGGTAAGCAATAAACCATTTCCATTTTAGCGTTTCGAGTACGAACTGCGCCAAATTTTGTCAACATTCGTGACACTTTCGATTGGTTTATATTTTCGAAGCCTTCGAGCTTCAAAGCGTCGACAATTTCACCTTGGGAGCCAAATCGCTCTTCTTTTAGTAAGGCTTTAAAGGCACGAACTAAGCTGTCTTGTTTCTCTGTATTACGCATAGTTGTCTCTTGAATTTTAATGCAAGCGTCTAGTTTTATATCTTGCCATACATTGGTGTGCATGACCAAATTATCCATGGTTTATGTTGAGAATATCACTTTCAAGAATAACAGAAGTTAATGGTTTAACACCCTAAATACTAAGGCAAAAAGTGCAGTTATTCTCCTGGTGTGGCATGCTAAGTCAGTAGCACGTAATTTACCAATTGCGCAACCTCGCAAAGCTGAGGTTATTTGATTGTAATCAGAATGTGATTACTATAGTTTTTTAATAATTCGATTACAAATCACTATACAAAACTATTAAAAAGAGACTTACTCTCAAGGAGAACCACCATGAAAGTAGCTGTTATTGGTGCCGCAGGTGGCATCGGTCAAGCCCTAGCCCTATTATTGAAAAACCGCCTTCCTGCGGGATCTGATTTAGCCCTTTATGATATCGCCCCTGTTACCCCTGGAGTGGCCGCTGATCTTAGCCACATCCCAACGCCTGTTTCTATCAAAGGTTACGCAGGTGAAGATCCAACACCGGCACTTGAAGGTGCTGATGTGGTGTTGGTCTCTGCGGGTGTTGCTCGTAAACCAGGTATGGATCGCTCGGATCTATTTAATGTTAATGCGGGAATTGTGAAATCACTGGCTGAGAAAATCGCCGTGGTCTGTCCTAAAGCCTGTGTTGGTATTATTACTAACCCTGTCAATACGACAGTCGCTATTGCAGCTGAGGTTCTTAAGAAGGCGGGTGTTTACGATAAGCGTCGTTTGTTCGGCGTGACTACGCTGGATGTGATTCGTTCTGAAACGTTTGTTGCCGATCTGAAAGATAAAGATCCAGGTGATATCCGCGTTCCTGTTATCGGTGGTCACTCGGGAGTCACCATCCTTCCTCTACTTTCTCAAGTTGAAGGCGTTGAGTTTACCGCTGAGGAAGTGGAAGCATTGACCAAGCGTATTCAAAATGCAGGTACTGAAGTTGTAGAAGCGAAAGCGGGTGGTGGCTCTGCAACGTTATCTATGGGGCAAGCAGCATGTCGCTTTGGTCTGGCTCTTGTTAAGGGCCTACAAGGTGAAGAAGGTGTGATCGAATGTGCTTATGTCGAAGGTGATGGTGAACATGCACAGTTCTTCGCGCAACCTGTTAAGTTAGGTAAAGAGGGCGCTGAAGCCATCTTACCTTACGGTGAAATCAGCGAATATGAAAAGCAAGCGTTGGATGGCATGTTAGATACACTAAAAGGTGATATCGAGATTGGTATCGAATTTGCGGGCTAAGCGTTAGTCGAATTCTGCTACTTGATATACAAAGCCGGTCTTATTAGATCGGCTTTTTTGATCCTATGCTTAGATCGTAGCGTAAACCCATTAGGTCATTAGGTCATTAGATAAATAGAGAGGGCTGGCAATGGAATTCAAAGATGTGTCAAAAGGAATGTGGGTAGAGTCTGTCCACGGCATAGGCAAAGTGCTAGTTGTGGACGAAGCTTCACAATCGGTATTAGTAGAGCAGTTAGTTCATGAAGAACAATGGGCATTGAGTGTCGACGAAATATCAGAGGACCCTCAATTACACAATGGCTGTGATCAATACTACTAAGCGGAATGAGAAGAGCATATCATTGCTTCTCACATCCGCTCTTGTATTCGGCCATTAAGCCGTGCGATTCACTGACATATAGGCCAGTGCTATAAGTGCTGTTTTGTATTCACTGTCAGGGATTATTTCAAGCTCGGCGACGGCCTTATCGGCTTCCTGGTTCGCTTTATTTATGGTGTAGTCCAGAGACCCGACGCGGTGCATTGTGGCAAGGATAGCGTCTAGGTTTTCCATCCCATTACCAGATTCAATGGCGTCGCGAATCATCTGTTTTTCCGAACCATTACCATGCTCCATAGCATGAAGTAATGGTAGAGTCGGTTTCCCTTCAGCAAGATCGTCGCCTACATTCTTGCCCATTTCTTCCCCGGAAGACGTGTAATCCATGACATCATCGATTAACTGGAATGCTGTGCCCAAGTATTTTCCATAGTTTTGTAGTGCTTGCTCGATCTCAAAAGGCGCTTCGTTGAGAATGGCTCCAACCTGTGTAGCCGCTTCAAACAGACGAGCTGTCTTAGAGTAGATAACTTGCATGTAGCTTTGTTCGGAGGTGTCCGGATCGTTGCAATTGATTAACTGCTGGACTTCGCCTTCGGCGATAACGTTAACCGCGTCGCTCATGAGCTCTAAAATTCGAAGAGAGCCAAGGCCCGTCATCATTTGGAATGAACGAGTATAGATATAGTCACCAACTAAAACACTAGCGGCGTTGCCAAATGCGGCATTTGCCGTGGCTTTACCTCTCCTCATATCTGACTCGTCGACAACGTCGTCATGGAGCAGGGTGGCGGTATGAATAAACTCGATAAAGGCGGCCGCGGTGGTATGAGCTTTTCCATCATAGCCAAGGGCTTTTGCTGATAAGATAGCCAGAAGCGGCCTGATGCGTTTCCCACCACTGTTGACAATGTAGAAGCCCAATTGATTGATAAGGCTGACCTCAGAGTTCAATTGTGCCTGAATCGTTTCGTTCACTTTTACCATGTCACTAGCAGTTAGTGATTGGATAGCTTTAAAATCCATTACGTACCCGGTTGAGCATAGAGCCTATAAGGCTTAGTCGATCATTATAATTTGGTGAATAATACACTAAAAAACGTTGATTAATACATGCTTAAAAGGCATTATTGCCACACTTTTCTTTGGCGATTAGCTTTTCGCCAATTTTTTTAAAATATGGCTTGTCATAGGTTAATGGTTCGCGTAGAATCTGCGCCCTATTGATGATTAGTTTAGCGCACACCCTATTTGTTCAGAGAACATTCAATGGCTGTGCGGAAAAAGCGGAGTAAAATATGTACGCTGTTTTCCAATCTGGTGGTAAACAACACCGTGTAAGCGAAGGTCAAACTCTTCGTTTAGAGAAATTAGACGTTGAAACTGGTGCAACTGTAGAATTTGACAAAGTTCTTCTTGTAGCTAACGGTGAAGAAATCACTGTTGGTGCACCTCTTGTTGAAGGTGGTAAAATTACTGCTGAAGTACTACAACACGGCCGTGGCGATAAAGTTAAAATCGTTAAGTTCCGTCGTCGTAAGCACTCTCGTAAGCAGCAAGGTCACCGTCAGTGGTTCACTGAAGTGAAAATCACTGGCATCAACGCTTAATTCGATTAGGAGAGTTTAACAATGGCACACAAAAAAGCTGGCGGTTCTACTCGTAACGGCCGCGATTCAGAAAGTAAACGTCTTGGTGTTAAGCGTTTCGGTGGTGAATCTGTATTAGCAGGTAACATTATCGTTCGTCAACGTGGTACTAAGTTCCACGCTGGTACTAACGTTGGTATCGGTAAAGACCATACTCTTTTCGCTCTTACTGAAGGTAAAGTGAAATTTGAAGTAAAAGGTCCTAAAAGCCGTAAATTCGTTAGCATCGAATCTGAGTAAGTTTAGTTTCTAGCTGAATTCAAAAGCCCTGCCGATTCGGCAGGGTTTTTTATTTGTAGCAGTCGATAGTTCCTAATGCCTATACTTTGCCAACGATAGTTTGGATAGTGGGTTGTAGGATCTGTCATCTGCTAAAATGTAGTGATAATTGATTAATGTGATACACGCGAAGTAGGCGGAGTAGAAAATGAAATTCGTTGATGAAGCGGTAGTAAAAGTCGAAGCTGGCGATGGCGGTAATGGCGTCGTGAGTTTTTGGCGAGAAAAATTTGTAGCTAAAGGTGGCCCTGACGGCGGAGACGGTGGTGATGGTGGTGACGTTTATATCCAAGCGGATGAGAACCTAAATACACTTATTGATTACCGTTTTCAACGCTTTTATGCCGGAGAACGCGGTGAAAATGGCCGTGGGGGTAACTGTACTGGTAAGCGTGGTAAAGATAAGGTACTTAAAGTGCCGGTTGGTACTCGCGCCGTTGATATTCATACTAATGAAGTCGTTGCTGAAGTTGCTGAGCATGGTAAAAAGCTCATGGTGGCGAAAGGCGGTTGGCATGGTTTAGGTAACACGCGTTTTAAATCATCGGTTAACCGAGCTCCACGTCAAAAAACGATGGGAACGAAAGGGGAAGTTCGCGAACTTCGTCTAGAGCTATTGCTGCTGGCTGATGTGGGGATGCTAGGATTACCAAATGCGGGCAAATCGACCTTTATTCGTTCGGTATCAGCGGCAAAACCAAAAGTAGCGGATTACCCATTTACTACCCTGATCCCTAGTTTGGGCGTGGTTAGTGTCGTACCAGAGAAGAGCTTTGTGGTTGCCGATATTCCGGGACTGATTGAAGGCGCAGCTGATGGTGCGGGACTTGGTATTCGCTTTTTGAAACACCTTGAGCGCTGTCGCGTGTTGCTACACATGATAGATATCATGCCAGTAGATGAAAGTGATCCTATTCAAAATGCATTAACGATCCTCGATGAGCTTGAGCAATATAGTGAAAAGCTAGCAGGAAAGCCTCGTTGGTTGGTATTCAACAAAGTTGATTTGATGCCAGAAGAAGATGCCAATGAGATCATTCAGGGCGTTATTGACGCGCTTGGTTGGGAAGATGAGTTCTTTAAAATCTCTGCCATTAATAAGCAAGGGACCAAAGAGCTTTGCTTTAAGCTAGCTGAATTCATGGAAAGCATGCCACGGGATACGGAAGAGCAGAGTGAAGAAGAGAAAGTCGACTTCATGTGGGATGACTACCATAAAGACGCAATCAGCGGTGGCGATGTCGTTACTGAAGATGGTGATGACTGGGATGATTGGGACGATGAAGAAGACGATGGTCACGTTGTCTACGTTCGCGACTAGAGTAACCCCAGCATGAATGAGAAGCCGCAATAGGAAATTGCGGCTTTTTTGTATCTAAATCATATTTTGTGTCACTTTTTTGTAGCAAACTTAACGTTTTGTTTTTGGAATGGACCTCATGGCATCAAAACAGAGAGCAGTGTCGCGACTTATTGCGCAAGCGGGACAAATGTTATTGGCACACGGCGCAGAAAGTACGCTCGTTGGTAGCATAACGCAACGGATTGGACTGGCCGCTGGAGTGGATGAGGTCGAAGTGTCTCTGTCTGCTAGCTCACTTGTCGTAACTACGGTGAAAGGCGAACACTGTATCACCACCGCAAGGCGTAGCCCCGACAAGGGATTGAATATGCGAGTCGTTACTGAAGTACAACGAATTTGCATCATGATGGAAAAAGGGATCTTCGACTATCAACTGGCTCAGCATAAACTCAACCGGATAAGCCCTAAACGTTATAACCGTTGGCTGGTGGTGGTGATGATCGGCTTATCATGTGCTGCTTTCAGTCGTTTGGCGGGAGGTGACTGGGCCGTTTTCATTATGACGTTTATTGCGTCAGCCATGGGTATGATTGTGCGACAAGAATTTGGTCATCGTCACTTCAATCCATTGGTTAACTTTGCGATTACCGCTTTCGTGACCACATTGATTTCAGCTCAGGCCGTGATCTATGATATCGGCTCTCACCCAGAAATTGTCATGGCGTCATCGGTATTGATGCTTGTGCCAGGCTTTCCTTTAATTAACTCGGTGGCTGACATGCTCAAAGGTTATGTCAACATGGGGATAGCGCGATTTGTATTCGCCAGTTTACTGACATTAGCAACCTGTTTGGGGATTGTTGGTGCAATGAATCTGACTAATGTGTTGGGGTGGGTGCAATGACCATGTCATTTTTAGATTTACTTCTCGCGCTGGCGAACGATATGTTCTTTGCTGCAATTCCAGCTGTAGGATTTGCTTTGGTTTTCAATGTACCACAAAAAGCCCTGTTATATTGTGCTATTGGCGGTGCGATAGGCCACGGTAGTCGCTTCTTGATAATGCACTATGGAGTCCCTATTGAGTGGGCGACCTTTTTTGCCGCGACTGTTGTTGGTATGATTGGTGTTCATTGGTCGCACAGATTTTTGGCTCACCCTAAAGTGTTTACTGTTGCAGCACTGATACCCATGGTCCCCGGCGTTTTTGCCTTTAAAGCGATGATCGCCATGGTGGAAATTAATCACCTAGGTTTTACCCCGGATCTTCTCGCGACGCTAATGGAAAACTTCTTGAAGGCGATGTTTATCATTGCCGGGTTAGCTATTGGCTTAGCGATGCCTGGACTGTTATTCTATCGCCGCAAACCCATTGTATAAAATATATTGTTAACAAGAGACCCAGCTCAATGATCATTAGTATGGTTGCCGCCATGGCACACAATCGAATAATTGGTAAAGACAACCAGATGCCTTGGCATTTGCCTGCTGATTTTGCTTGGTTTCGGCGTTGCACCATGGGTAAGCCAGTGATCATGGGGCGTAAGACATACGATTCCATCGGTCGCCCACTGCCAGGAAGAATGAACATCGTCGTGAGTCGTAATGAGGACTTATGTATTGATGGCGTAAAAACGGTGACCAGCTTAAAAGATGCCTTGGATCTTGTAAGCGATGTTGAAGAGGTGATGATTATCGGTGGTGGCTCTTTCTATGAGCACTGCTTACCATTGGCGAAGAAATTGTACTTAACCTTCATTGATGCCGATATTGAAGGAGATACTCAATTCCCCAACTGGGGTGAGAACTGGCACAAAGATCATTCAGAGCATTATCAAGCCGATGATAAAAATGCCTATAACATGAATTTTGTGATCCTAAACCGCGCCTAATCTTTTGGGGCGTAATGCCCCAATCGCTTTCTCTGTGCACTGTTCTATTGGGGATTAGCGAGACAAGGTTGAGTATAAAACTGCCTATCTTCCCAGCGAATCATCGTAAGTGTTCCCCCCCAAACACATCCCGTGTCTAAACCAATAATATCGGCGTTACTGTAGCCACCTAAAGCTGCCCAGTGACCAAAAAGCACGACTTTTTCTACTGGGATTCGAGACGATAGTAAAAACCAGGGGGTGAGGCTACCCTCTTTTACCTCTTCGGGAGGCAGCTTACATGTCATGTCTAGTCGTCCATCGTTCAAACAAAAACGCATGCGGGTAAAAGCGTTGATAGCATAACGCCAGCGTTCGATGCCAACAAGTTCTGGATCCCACTTGTCGGGTTGATTACTATACATTTTTTCGATTAGCGTTTGCCATTGTTCGCCTTGTAATTTCGCTTCGACTTCGCGAGCACATTCTCTGGCCTGATTAAGGCTCCAGTCTGGGGATATCCCCGCGTGGCAAACAACAAACTCATCGTGCTCTTGCATTAGTGGCTGCATTCTAAGCCAGTCGAGCAATACGTGTTTATCTGGCGCATCCAAAATGGCTTGGGTGTTGTCTTTAGCCTTGGCGCGATGAATGCCAAGGGAGACAGCCAATAGGTGTAGATCGTGATTTCCAAGTACCACTTTGGCTGCAGAACCCAATGAGTAGATAAAGCGCAACGTTTCTAATGAATTTGGACCTCGGGCGACAAGATCGCCAGCAATCCATAAGGTGTCGTTTTGCGCATTGAACTCGACAGTATTTAGAAGTGCATGGAGTTCGTCCAAGCAGCCTTGGATATCTCCGACGATGTAATTGGCCAATCTGGATCCTCTAATTAAGAATATTAGGAACAGCGAGACGAAAAGGATCAATCTCAGCGTTGAACTGTTTATTATGCTCATCTAGCATAATATATTGCCCTTGCATCACACCCACAGGGGTTTCGATGACGGTGCCGCTGCTGTAGGTATAATCATCATTGGCTGCAATAACAGGTTGCTGACCCACCACACCATCGCCTTCAACGCTCATTTGTTTGCCATTGGCATCGGTGATCAACCAGCGTCGGCTTAAAAGTTGTATCGGCTGCGAGCTTAAATTTTTGATAGTAATCATATAAGCGAATACATATCGGTTTTGTTCAGGCTCGGATTGATCTTCTACATACTTTGTCTGAACTAGGCATTTCACCAAAGGAGGGGTGTGTTCCATGATGTCTCCTTACATTAAAAAAGGCGCCCTAAGGCGCCTTAATATCTATTTATGGTTTTCATCTAACCAGTTTGCCATTGCCACAAACTGCTCTAGAGTCAAATTCTCTGGGCGCATGGTCGGGTTCACCCCTAGTGCTTCGAGTTGCTCTGCTGAAAGCAGTGCTTTGTAGCAGTTACGCACCGTTTTACGGCGTTGATTGAAGCCCTCTCGGCAGACTCGGTCAAGCCACTTCAGACTATTTGCTGGATGTGGCAGGATCTCGTAAGGGACAAGTCGAACGACCGCAGAATCTACTTTTGGTGGTGGAACAAAGGCCGTTGGTGGCACTTCGAGTACCGGGACAACTTTACAAAAATACTGTGCCATTACAGTGAGTCGACCGTACGCTTTGCTGCCAGGGCCCGCTGCGAGTCGATTAACCACTTCTTTTTGCAGCATAAAGTGCATATCTTGAATATCTTTGTGAAATTCAAATAAGTGGAACATTAATGGCGTTGAAATATTGTATGGCAGGTTACCAAAAATACGCAATTTGTTATTTGGCTTAACCAGCTGGGTAAAGTCGAAGCGCATGGCATCGCCTTCATGAATGGTTAACTTATCCGCCAGTTCAGGGTGCGTGCGTAAGCGCTGAGCGAGATCTCTATCGAGCTCAATCACCGTAAATTTATCGACTTCACGTCCGACAGGCTCGGTGATCGCGCCAAGACCAGGTCCGATCTCTACCAGGTTTTGTCCAGGTCTTGGGTTAATCGAAGAAACGATCCCATCGATAATGTAAGGATCGTTTAAAAAGTTTTGCCCAAAACGTTTTCTCGCTTTGTGCCCTAAATGGACATCATTTCTCATTGTTTGTTCTCTACTAAATCTATCGCATACGCTAATGCTGTTTCAAAGCTTCCGAAATCTGCCTGGCCTGTTCCGGCAAGATCCAATGCAGTTCCGTGATCGACCGATGTCCTTATAAAGGGTAGACCAAGAGTGATATTAACTGAACGACCAAACCCTTTGTATTTTAGTACGGGTAATACCTGGTCGTGATACATACCCAACACCGCATCTGCGTCTTGTAGGTATTTATCATTAAAAATAGTGTCTGCAGGTAAAGGCCCTATCAATTGGTACGCCTTTTCTTGGCGCAACTTTTCAAGAGTTGGGGTGATGGTATTGATCTCTTCCATGCCAAGACAACCATCTTCACCTGCGTGGGGGTTGAGCCCACAAACGTATATTTTTGGCGTGACAATGCCAAATTTCGTGACTAAATCGTGATGTAAAATGTCTATAATTGAAGTCAAACGTTGCTCTGTGATAGCCGCTGAAACATCCAGCAATGGAAGGTGAGTGGTTACCAACGCGGTACGCAATCCTTCCGTGGCTAACATCATGACCACAAGAGGTGTCTTGGAGACTTCAGCAAAGTATTCAGTATGGCCACTAAAGGGCACTCCTGCACGATTTATAACCCCTTTGTGAACAGGGCCGGTGACAATAGCATCAAATTCACCGTTCATACAGCCTTTTGCTGCTTTTTCTAGCGTTTTTAATACGTATTGGCCATTTGCTGAGTCGAGCTGCCCGGCCACTGCCGGGACGGACAAAGCGACATGGTCAACAATCAATTGTCCCGCTTCAGATGCTTGCCCTTGTGTACTGTCGTAATCGTTCAGCGTGACTTGAACTCCAAGTCGTTGAGCTCGCTCGCGAAGTAATTCTTTATCCGCACAGATGACCACTTGATAGGGCCAGCTTTTCTGTGAAAGCGCGATGGCCAAGTCTGGACCGATTCCAGCGGGTTCTCCGGCGGTCACAACAATGCGTTTTAGAGCCGTCATTATTGGTTTTCCTCATCCACTATGTGCTCGATAAAAGCACTGGCGCGAATTTCTTGTAGCCAGGCGGATGCTTCTTCGTTGAATTTACGATTAAACAGAATTCGATACGCGCGGTTTTGCATCGCTGAACCTGTTTTATCAACGTCGCGGCGATCGAGCACCTCAACAATGTGCCAGCCGTGCACGGTTTTAAACGGAGCACTGATTTGACCTATAGGTAGAGTTTCGACCTGATGTTTGAACTCTGGAACGTAGAGCTCAGGCGTTTGGTAGCCAAGTTCTCCCTCTTGGGCTGCAGAGCCAGGGTCTTCACTGTATTGCTCTGCAAAATCGGCAAAGGAGCCCTCACCTGATTGGATTTTGCTGATAATGTTGTTGAGCTGTCTCTTAACACCGTCGTCGCTGAGGATCACGGTTGGTTTGATCAAAATATGGCGCGCATTTACTTCGGTGACCGAGACGGTTTCCAGGCCTTTGACATCGTCAATTTTCAGAATATGAAAGCCAACACCACTGCGAAATGGCCCAATAATGCTACCCTTGGTTTGCATTTTGATTTGGTCGGCAAAGATGGTGGGCATTTCCTCTTTTCTTAACCAGCCCCAATTGCCACCTTCCAGCGCTTTAGGGCCTTTTGAATAGGTGTAAGCCATGGTGGCAAAGTCTTCACCCGCATTTAGACGCGCAACGATGTCTTTTGCTTGTTGCTCTAGAGCGTCTTTTTCTTCTGAACCACTAAAACGCAGCTGAATGTGACGCACGTTATAGGTCACCGTAGCATTAGTTTCTTGCGCCAGAATTTCGGCTAGATTGTCGACTTCCGCAGGAAGGATATTGATGCGCTGTCTGACCATCGCGTTACGAGCTTCACTGACGGCGATTTCATCCCGTACCTGTTCACGAAACGCTTCCCAACTTAAGCCTTCCTGAGCGACGGTTTCACGCAGTTGTTCAATCGTCTGCTCATTGGAATCAGCAATGTCATTAATGGCACCTTCTAAACGGCCATCATCGATACGTACGCCAATTCGATCGGCTTCTTGAAGTTGCAGTTTTTCCATGACCAGTTTATCGATGATTTGCTCATTAAGTACCTCTTGTTCAGGCAGCTCTTGGCCGCTTTTCTTCGCGTTGGCGGTTAAGGACTTGGTGGCCGATGCTAAATCGCTTTGCAAAATTACGCCGTCATTAACGACGACAATGACGCGATCAAGTTCTACCATCTGTGCCCAGATGGGCATGGCTACAGAGCAGATGGCAAACGTAGTAACAAGTTGCTTCAATTTTTTCATGAATATTCCTAGTTTCGCTTATAGGCATTTTGAACGCCTTTAAGTGAAAGAGTTCCTTGGTAACAGTTTATTCGTTAAGTATAAATGGGCGACCGTATTTCAGTGCGCCATCACCCTGGCCGCTAAAGCCTACGCCTTGGGTTCCACCAAGGCCGACGATGCCAAAGTTGACTTTGATATTTTGGTCAAATACAGGTGTACCTGTGCCGATGCCATTCTCCCATGAGCGCAGCTGCTTGCTCAGGTCAAAGCCAATGTACCAGCAGTCAGATTCGTACTGGATTTGAGCGAGCCATTCCATCGCGACATTTTCAGTGGTGTCGTAGAAATAGTTGGCGCGAGCGAGCCACTTTTCAGACAGTCGATAGCTACCCAGTAAGCCCACCTGAGAAATGCCATTTGTGGTTATTGTATTGATATTATTAAAGTTTAATGTACTTTCGATGTACTCTTTAGTGACATAACGATAGTTAGCCTGGATATAATCGGCTCCTTGTCGGTATTCAATGGCGCTGTTGCCGATAGTGATCTCAGAGCTGTCGACATCGTATTGCACGCCGCCGCGATAAAAAATGTTGTCGTTGTAATTAAAGTCCGCTTCCACTGCCCAGGCCGAATAGTTCGACTTTTTGTTGGCATTGTTATCCTGCCCTTTAGGATTGGCGAAATTTTTAAGAGAATATATTTGACCGAACGATACGGCTAGGCGCTCTTTATTGTTATCGTCGAAAAAGCGGCTGGTTGCGCCGTAGCTGATTTGATTGGCAGGGGCTATGGTATCGACGCTGCTGTATTGGCGACTGCGAAACAAGCCATAATAGTCGGTTTGCAATAACGTAGTGTCGTACTCGTAAATGCCCGATTGATCCACCTCGGGGATATACAAATATTGTGCTTGAGGCTCTAGCGTTTGGGTATAGCCACTAAATAGCGTGGTGTCACGCTCTAGCACAAGACCTGCATGGGTTCGAAATTGCGGGATATTACGCGCCACGGTTTCTTCCAGTGGGCGCACGTTACCGTTGCTGTCTTTAATGAGGATATTATCAAGATCCTGCTCATAGTAGGTGCTCAGCCAGCGAGCTTCCGTAGTCCAAGTGCCCCAAGTGGTCGCTAACGGTAGTGTTAATCCAGGCTCGATGTGCAATCGTGTGGCATTAGGTTTAAGTTTATCTTCAGTTTCGAAGCTTGACGCGTGGCTGATGACATCGAAGTTAACGTTGCCCCACACCTCTGGCAGGTAGTAGTTAGCCTCGAATTGTGGTGCTGTGCGGTATGGCTGCGAGTTTTCAACCAGGATTTGAAAGTCGGTCACGCGCAGCGCGGTATCCCAGCGCTCATTACGATAAGTGACTTCGCCTTGCTGTTTTAACTGACCATCCGAGCGGTTACCGACGCTGGAGCTAAAGTCTTTGAAGTAATCGACATCACTGACTTGTGAGTAATCAACACTTGCACGCCAATTTCGGTTAAAACTGGTGTTGTGCGTGATTTGCGACGCCCAGCGCTCGCCCTTTTCAGTGTACTTTTGGTCGTGACCAAGAAATTCGGTTTTCACTGTACCGGAGTTTTTCGGCGTTAAGTAGCGGAATGTGCCTTTTAATTGTAAGCCGCGTTCTTGCATATAATGAGCGCTGGTGAGTAGATCGTAGTTAGGCGCTAGGTTCCAGTACACAGGAAGCTCAAATTCGAAACCGTTTTTCGACCCCAGTGATGCCGTTGGTCTTAACACCCCGGTTTTTCGACCTTTACCAATAGGCAGGTGCATGTACGGTAGGTAAAACACCGGTACATCGAGTACTTCCATGCGGGTATTGTACAAAGTAGCCATTTCGGTTTCAGGGTTGACTTTGATATCGGAGGCCAGCAGTCGCCAGGTATTATCATCATCAGGGCACGAGGTGATCCAGCCTGTTTCGATTTCGTAGAGCTTCTTACCTGTTTTCGACATAAATACCGCTTCGCCGCGGTTGCCACTACACAGCATTTTATAATCGGTGTTTTCCAGCTCTAGGTAATCGTTATTGATATCATTAGTGGCTTTGTCTGAGATGGCATCGATTTTGCCATCGTTCATATGAACATTACCTTCAGCCACAACCACATTGTCACTTTGATGTAGAGTGACCGTATCTGCAGTCATAGTCCTATTGCCTTGAACCACGACCACGTCACCGCGATAAACCGCTGTGTCATTGTTGGTGGCCTCTAAAGAATCGGCTTCGATGTTGATTGGTTCTTGATTGGGATCAGAACTTTGGGCAGTATCGATAGAGCATTGGTCAGCAGGCGGCTTTTCCTGCATACTTTGATTCGATGTTGTTTCGGCTTGTGCGAAGGACGTAACAAGCGCTGCAGCAATTGAGGCTGCTAAATAAGTGCGAGAAAAACGTAACATCGAGTTGTACTATCCTGTTTAACTTGATTCATTCAGTTGAATTCGATTGATATTGAATCGTTTATGAGACGGTCCCTATCATAAAGGAAATTGACTCTTACGACACTATCAGACCGCTTGCTTGATTAAAAATTCATAGATTGAGAGCACATAATGCATATTTTTGGCAAAATTTTAGGCACTTTTTTTGGATTCCTTTTTGGGGGACCGTTAGGAGCGCTATTTGGACTATTCCTTGGTCATCAGTTTGATAAAGCGCGACGCTTAAATCAAGCGGGTTTTTCGCGCGGCGGATTTGGTGGTGCAGCCAATCAAGCCGAAAAACAACAAGAGTTCCTAAACTCAGCTTATGCAGTAATGGGGCATGTGGCAAAGGCAAAAGGTCAGGTAACTCGCGAAGAGATCCAATTGGCCACCGTCATGATGGAAAGAATGAACCTGACTGCAAGTCAGAAAAATGCTGCTCAAGAAGCCTTCCGCACCGGGAAATCGACCGACTTCCCACTCGAAGATGTGTTGCGAAGTGTGCGCGTTTCTTCTGGTGGCCGTCACGACTTATTGCAGTTTTTCCTTGAATTGCAAATTTCCGCTGCCTTTGCTGATGGCAGTGTGCACCCAAGTGAGCGAGACGTCTTGCACCGTATTGCTCAGGGACTTGGTTTCTCTTCCGAGCAGTTAGAGCAGCGCTTAAGAATGCAAGAAGCCGCGTTTCGCTTTCATCATGGTGGATTTGAGCAAGGTCAGCAAAGCGGACATCAATCCACTGGTGGTTGGCAGCAAGCCAGCAGTGCCTCCCATCTTGCTGACGCCTATAAGGTGTTAGGTGTCGAAGAAAGCGCCGATGCCAAAACAGTTAAGCGAGCCTATCGAAAATTGATGAATGAACACCACCCAGATAAGTTAATGGCAAAAGGTCTGCCGCCGGAGATGATGAATGTCGCCAAAGAGCAGTCACAAGAGATCCAAAGCGCCTATGATCTCATTAAGAAAGTAAAAGGCTTTAAGTGATCTGACAAAGGAGAGCGTGATGCAATATACGGATGTACTGACATTTTGGTTTGACGATCTCACTCCGCAGCAATGGTTTGCTGGTGGTGATGACATTGATCATTTAATTGCCGAGCGCTTCGCGATTCTTCATCAGCAAGCGGCCCATGGTGAGTTAGGTTCCTGGCGCAGTGATGCATTGGGGCGCCTGAGTGAAGTGATTGTGCTTGATCAGTTTTCTCGTAACCTTTACCGAGGTCAGGCGTTGTCTTTTGCGTGCGACGGTATGGCATTGGTATTGGCACAAGAGGCCATTGCCATGGGGCTTGATAAGGAACTCAGCGCCCAGCAGCGAACTTTTCTCTACATGCCGTTTATGCACAGTGAATCGCTTGTTATCCATGAACAAGCGGTTGCGCTTTTTCAAGCTAACGGTAATGAACTCAATCTGGATTTTGAATTACGCCATAAAGCCATCATTGAGCGTTTTGGTCGTTATCCTCATCGTAACGCTATACTCGGGCGCGAGTCCACGCCTGAAGAGCTGACTTTTCTCCAAGAGCCTGGTTCAAGTTTCTAGTCTATGCTGCGAATGGGACTAGTCCGAACTTTGGTTTAGTGACCAGTCATAATCGTAGTGCAGCGTCCCTTGATAGTCGTTGATTTGTGGGCGATATCGTCTGATGTGCTCAATGACGCCCCCTTCACTTTGAAAATCATCACGAAACCAATCGTAGATTGAAGACAGCGTCACGGACTCTGGCGTTATTTCAACCCCTTTGTTGCTGTTAATAAATACATGAGCAGCTTGTTCGAGCAATTTGTCCGTATTGCTGGCAGTAAAGGCGGTTGCTTGAAGGTTTGGGCAACCAAGACTGGCACAATTGACCGCATAGTGAGTTCTCGGTTCGTTCCAAATAGGGCGCAGGATGCGATGTTCAATGTCATTGAGAGTGAGTGCTTTGCCGGAAATGGTAATGACATCGTCTTGCCATGGCCCAAAACTAAAAAAACCGCCCAGTTTGGTGATCGACTTTATCGGGTAGTTATCTAGTATTAAGTCAACAGTGATGGCGTTGTAGAGGTTCACCCAGTAGGCGTACTGCTCAGCTCTGCTTAGTTGTTTGGGATCGAGGGTGGCGAGCTGTTGAACGTACTGCTTTAGGTTATTTTTATCTTGCGGGGAAACGCGATGATAGCTGACGAGAGTATGTTCTCCTTGCGCGGTAACGTAGTTATCCAGAAAACGTTGCCAGCCTTGATGAGACACGGATTGTAAGCTGCTTTCATTACTGGTGTTCCAATACTCCCACAGTTCCGATTTAGGCGCCGCCAGCACATGTGTTGAAAGAAATAAGGCAAGCAGTAATACCATTCGAGTCATAGTTCATGTCCATATCTAAAAACGTCCATTTAACAGACCTTAGTCAAAGGGATTATCTTTCACTATCAGACAGATCATAGTTCATAGAATATAGATCATAGCGACTTTTTGTTTGCGGTTTCTGTATTGATTAAATGAGCTCCTAGCTCGCATTCGTGGAATAAAAAAAACCGGCGCGAAGGCCGGGATAATTAACGTTATCGTTTGAGTCACTATTTCAAAAAGCCAGGAATGCTCGCTTCATAAGCCGCAATCTTGTCTTCGTGTTGCAGCGTTAACCCAATGTTATCCAACCCATTGAGCAAGCAGTGACGACGAAACTCATCGATCTCAAAGCTATAAGACTGGCCATTGGCTGTCACGGTCATGGCTTCTAGATCTACAGTGATCTCGGCTCCTTCATTGGCTGCTACGTATTGAAATATCTCATCAACTTCTTGTTCTGTAAGGCGAACTGGGACCATTTGGTTATTGATTGAGTTGCCATAGAAAATATCGGCAAAGCTCGGTGCAATCATTACTTGAATACCATAGTCAGCCAATGCCCACGGCGCATGTTCACGAGATGAACCACAGCCAAAGTTCTCTCGAGCAAGAAGAATACTAGCACCTTGGTAGCGCGCTGCATTCATAATGAACTCAGGGTTCTCTTGCTGCCCAGCGTCATCTAGAAAGCGCCAGTCATGAAATAAATGCTGCCCAAACCCCGTTCGAGTGACTTTTTGCAAAAACTGCTTAGGGATGATCGCGTCAGTATCGACGTTCGCGGCATCAAGAGGCACGACCAATCCAGTGTGTTGTTTAAATCCTGACATGTTCGCTTCCTTATGAGTCCAAGTTTCTGATATCAACAAAGTGACCAGCAATAGCGGCGGCAGCTGCCATTGCAGGGCTAACTAAATGAGTTCGCCCATCACGCCCCTGACGTCCTTCAAAGTTACGGTTACTGGTCGAAGCACAGCGTTCTTGGGGACCAAGGCGATCATTGTTCATTGCCAGGCACATAGAGCAGCCCGGTAGGCGCCATTCAAATCCGGCCTCTTTAAAGATGATGTCTAATCCTTCGGCTTCAGCCTGAGCTTTAACTTGCTCAGAGCCAGGTACAATCAACGCTTGAACATGGTCTGCCACTTTGCGACCTTTTGCTACTTGCGCGGCCGCTCGCATGTCTTCAATACGTGAATTGGTACAAGAGCCCACAAAGACTTTGTCAACAGGGTAGTCTTTTAAAGATTTTCCTGCTTCTAGCCCCATATACGCGAGCGCTTTTTCAGCAGATGCTTTTTCTACCGGGTCGCTAAAGCTTTCTGGATTTGGAATGGGTTGATCAACGGCGATCACTTGGCCCGGGTTCGTGCCCCAGGTCACTTGCGGCTTGATATCCGCACCATTTAGAGTTACAACAGCATCAAAACTCGCATCGTCATCGCTCTTAAAGGACTTCCAATATTCAACCGCAGCGTCCCAATCTGCACCTTGAGGGGCAAATTTACGACCCTGCAGGTAATCAAAGGTGGTTTCATCTGGAGCAATCAGGCCTGCTTTAGCGCCTAGTTCAATCGCCATGTTACACACGGTCATACGACCTTCCATCGACAGATCTGTGATGGCTTCTCCACAGAACTCTACGACGTAGCCAGTGCCGCCTGCTGCGGTTGTTTTACCGATGATCGCCAGCACGATGTCTTTCGCTGTAACGCCAGGAGACACTTTTCCTGTCACCTCAATCTTCATGGTTTTAGCACGAGATTGCTTAAGGGTTTGGGTTGCTAAAACGTGCTCAACTTCAGAAGTACCAATACCAAACGCAAGAGAGCCAAAGGCGCCATGTGTTGCGGTATGAGAGTCACCACAGACAATGGTCATGGCTGGTAAGGTAATACCAAGCTCTGGCCCCATAACGTGGACGATGCCCTGGTATTTATGATTTAAGTCGTAAAGTGTTACGCCAAACTCTTCACAGTTCTTAGACAGCGTTTCCATCTGGATACGGGCCATTTCACCCGAGGCGTTGATGTCTTTTGTTGTGGTGGAGACGTTGTGATCCATTGTGGCAAACGTTTTGCCAACCTGACGAACCTGACGGCCTTTTTCACGCAAACCATCAAAGGCTTGAGGAGACGTCACCTCGTGCACTAAGTGACGGTCAATATAAAGAATTGGGTTTTCACCTTCAGCTTCTACGGCGACGTGCGCATCGTAGACTTTTTCATAAAGTGTTTTTGACATTGCTGATTCCTTGCAACTTTCTCACCGCTGACAGAGCCAGCGGGAGCGTTCATTGTGATTATTATGAATTTAACACGTAGCTGGCGATCTTATCGCCCATTTGCGACGTTGATAATGCAGGATTGTTTCCAGCTAGATCGGCAGTAAGCTCTCCCGCTGAAAGAGCTTTACTAACGGCCGCTTCAATATCCTGAGCAGCGGCTTCCTCACCTAGGCTATATCGCAGCATCAGTGCCGCAGAAAGAATTTGCGCTACTGGGTTTGCGATGTCTTTACCGGCGATGTCCGGCGCTGAGCCTCCCGCTGGCTCATATAAGCCAAATTGGCTTTCATTAAGGCTTGCTGAAGGCAGCATACCCATAGAGCCAGTAATCATCGCACATTCATCAGAGATGATGTCGCCGAAGATGTTAGAGCACAGCATAATATCAAATTGAGACGGATCTTTGATCAGTTGCATGGTGGCATTATCAATGTACATGTGGTTTAGGGTTACATCTGGATAGTCTTTCGCGACTTCTTCGACCACCTCACGCCATAAGATTGAGCTTTGCAAAACGTTGGCTTTATCAATGGAGTAAACGTTTTTGTTGCGCAGGCGAGCAGATTCAAAGGCGATCTTTGCAATGCGCTCAATTTCAAAGCGGTGGTAAACTTCGGTATCAAAAGCTTTTTCCATTGGGCCTTCACCTTCACGCCCTTTAGGCTGACCAAAGTAAATGCCACCCGTTAGTTCGCGCACAACGACAATATCAAAGCCGTTCTCTGAAATGTCTGCACGCAGCGGCGAAAAGGATTCAAGACCTTTATGGATTTGTGCAGGTCTCAGATTACAAAACAGTTGGAAATGCTTACGAAGGGGCAGAAGGGCGCCACGTTCAGGCTGGTCGTTAGGGGCAAGGTGCTCCCATTTTGGACCGCCAACAGAACCAAATAAAATGGCATCTGACTCTTCACAGCCAGCAACCGTGCTTTCTGGAAGTGGGCAGCCGTGATTGTCTATGGCGATACCACCAACGTCATAATGTTCACGCTCTAGAGTAATGCCGTGTTTTGTTTCGATGGCGTCCAGCACTTTGTGTGCTTGAGCCATGACCTCTGGTCCAATTCCGTCTCCAGGTAATACTGCAATCTTATGTGTGCCTGCCATGGATTCCTATTCCTTACATGTTGTATTTGTCTAATTTTAAATTTTTGCTGCAGTCATGACTGCTGATATCTGTTCTGTTTGCTCGCCACTGCCTGCAGTGCACGCAATGGCGAAGCCTTACTAAACGGTTTCTTCTTTCTGTTGCTTGATTTCAGCGATTTGGTCTGCACGATGAATGCTGTTGATGACGTGCAAAAGCGCTTGTCCCGAAGCTTCAACAATGTCGGTAGACACACCCGTACCGTGGTATTTGCGACCCTTGTAGTTGGCAATGATATCCGCTTGACCCAGGCCATCCTCACCTTCGCCCTTGGCGGTTAAGTCAAATTTGTCCAGGACGATGTCATAGCCAGTCACACGATAAATACATTGATAAAGAGCGTCAACCGGACCGTTCCCCACTGCGGCTTCGCATTTT
This sequence comes from Vibrio gelatinilyticus, assembly GCF_022836845.1. Classification (GTDB taxonomy): domain Bacteria; phylum Pseudomonadota; class Gammaproteobacteria; order Enterobacterales; family Vibrionaceae; genus Vibrio; species Vibrio gelatinilyticus. The sequence continues at coordinate 368,934 of NZ_JAJNNZ010000002.1, read as the reverse complement.
TCTTCATCACCACACTGTATCTTGATGCTGGTGGTTGCCATTACACTGCCTGACTGAACACTTAGATAGTTAAGCTTGTAGAAGTCATCTTCATCACGCAAGTTAGCAAAGTGCATAAGCGCTTCTAGATCGTAATCAAAGACCTGGCCTTTACGGTCTGCCAGTTTCAAGAAGTCAGCGTATAACGCGTCTAGGTTGTACTCTTCTTCTTTATAACCCATCGAGTCCATGTGCTGTTTCACTGCGGCACGACCAGAACGACTGGTTAGGTTCAATGCTTTGTTTTTTAGACCAATAGACTCAGGTGTCATGATCTCATAGGTGTTCTTATTCTTGATCATGCCATCTTGGTGAATACCTGACGAGTGGCTAAAGGCATTGGCGCCGACAATCGCTTTATTGTCCTGGATTGGCATGTTGCACAGCTGGCTCACCAACTTGCTGGTACGGTGGATCTCTTGATGGTTGACACCAGTGTGAACGCCCAACAGCTCTTCCCGAGTTTTGATGATCATGGCAATTTCTTCGAGTGAGCAGTTACCAGCACGCTCACCGATGCCATTAATCGTTCCTTCAATCTGACGCGCACCGGCTTGAACCGCGGCGATGGAGTTAGCAACCGACATGCCTAGATCGTCATGACAGTGCACTGAAATAATGGCTTTATCGATATTTGGAACACGATTGAAAAGCGTCTGGATGATGCCGCCAAATTCGTTCGGAACGGTATAACCCACAGTATCTGGTATGTTGATGGTGCTCGCACCGGCGTTGATCGCGGCTTCCACCATGCGGCATAAATTATCGATCGGGGTGCGCCCCGCATCTTCACAAGAGAACTCGACATCATCAGTGTACTTTCTTGCGTGTTTTACCGCTTTGACACCCATTTCAACGACATCATCGTAGCTACGACGCAACTTGTCTTGAACGTGTACTGTAGACGTTGAAATAAATGTGTGAATGCGGAAGGCCTCAGCGACTTTCAACGCTTCTGCCGCGGCATCAATATCTTTGGCTACCGCTCGAGACAAGGCGCAAACACGACTGTTCTTAATGTGCTTTGCAATGGTTTGCACCGACTCAAAATCACCTGGTGATGAAATAGGGAAGCCGGCTTCGATAACATCCACACCTAAGCGTTCGAGAGCGAAAGCAATTTGCAGTTTTTCTTTTACCGTTAAACTGGCTAATAGAGCTTGTTCGCCATCACGCAACGTGGTGTCAAAGATAATTACCTGATCTGTCATGTTTGCTTCCTCTTTGTACAGGTTAATCGTTTACGTCCTGTTCGATTGGTATAAAAAAGCCCGCATTTCGATGCGGGCTTTGAGAAATCTCTTTCGTGGTGTTTTTCGTCCACTGGCTACCCGCGCGATTGATTCACGTTAAGGAGGAGGCTCAGGAGAAGAGAAAAACGTAATGTCACTGTTATACATTCCACAAAATTAAGTTACAGAATTAGTACCGCACTCTAACAACTGCGTCAAGTGTTTCCGTGATTTTTTACCCATGTCCGATGACTTTACTCAGATTAACTTGCTGATATTGATATTAATCAATTGATTAATATGTGATGAATTATTGGTGCGATCGTTTCTCGCAATCACAGCGTGAATTGTTAATAATTAATTAATCCAATGATTAATATTGTGAAGGTGACTGGGTGGCAGCAGAAAAAAGCAGAAAAGCAGGTAGACCCAACAAGCCAACCGATACACGGGAAAAGCTGGTGCTTCACTCACGGCAACTTTTTACTGTGATGCCTTATGACAAGGTTTCGACGCGGATGATAGCCGAGAAGGCCGGAGTCAACATTGCGATGATTCGCTATTATTTTGGGAGCAAAGAGGGACTCTTTGAGACCATGCTCCGCGAAACTCTGGCTCCGATGAAAAAAATGATGAACGCTTTGATAGAAGATGGCGGGCAAGATAACTTGTTTGGCTTGATGCGAACCTACTATCGAGAAATGAATAACGTCCCCGAGTTTCCCCGTCTAGTTATTCAGGTTATGCATTTCGCTCCGTCAAATACTCAACGATCGCTGCTTGAAAAGGTCATGGCCGATGTGATGAAGCCAACCGAGGATAAGATGTTTCAATCTTTACAACGACAAGGTCTTATTCGAGAAGACGCCGATCCTAAGTTGTGTAAGATCTCTTTTCTTAGTCTCATGGTTTTTCCGTTTATCGCGCCTCCTGCATTGTTGAACATGCATGGCATAGAAATAAATGAAGAGTTTCTAAGCCAACTACTAGAACACAACATACAAATGATGGCGCACGGTTTTTTGACTGCCGGCGCACTTAGCAATGATTCAGAATGATGAAAGAGAAAAGTATGACAATCAATCGAAGAGTTCTTTTTTTTCCGGCGCTTGCTGTAGGGGTGCTCAGCCTAGTGCTCGCCATTAATCTCAAGCCAGATGTGGCGACAAAGCCTGCTGGCGACAAATCTAGAGTGGTGGATATTGTTGAACTGACTCCGGTTCTATCAGCGCCAATCGCCGTAGGTTTTGGTCAGGTCGTACCTAAGGTTGAGTGGAAAGCGATTGCCGAGGTGAGTGGCGCTGTGGTGTATAAAAGCCCGATGCTGGAAAAAGGCAAAGTGGTGCCTGCTGGCACAGAGCTGCTACGAATCGATCCTTTGGATTACGAGTTAAAGCTCTCTCAAGCGAAAGCTGATCTTACATCAAGTGAAACTCAGTTAGCGAAATTGGATCAGCAAGAACTTAATCTAAAGCAGACCTTAACCATAGAGAAAAACCGCCTGGGACTGAGTAATAATGAATTGCAGCGACGAGTGGATTTGCAAAAACGAGGTTTAAGCTCTCAGTCCGATGTCGATGTTCAGCAGCAAAGTATGTTATCGCAGAAAAAACTACTGCAAGATATTGAGAATCAATTGGCGTTAATACCAGATGAAAAAGCAGTAGCAAAAGCACTTGTTAAAGTCAATCAGGCCAAGGTTCAGGAAGCAGATCGTTCATTGAGTAAAACACGTGTTGTGCTGCCTGTCGCGATGAGGATCTCTGAAGTGGATGCTGAGAGTAATCAGGTGGTCAACATGCAGCAAACCATGGTCGTGGCGCATGGTATGGATTTAATGGAAGTGGATGCGCAACTCTCCATTCATGATGTGCAGTTACTTGCCAGTAGCCTAGGTTCCTCGTTAACAGAATCGACAGAGCAGCTCAGTTACCTCGATAACCTCACCGCCAAGGTGTACTTGAGCAGCGGTAATTTGACAGCCAGTTGGCCAGCTCGCGTTGCCCGGGTCAGTGACAGCGTCGATCAAGCGCAAGCAACAGCAGGTGTGATTTTGGAAATAGAGCAAGCGGCCAATGGCTACAGCCTTAGCGATACCCCCATACTGGTTAAAGGTATGTTTGTTAAAGCCGAAATTGAGGGTGCTAAGCAGCCAACATGGTTGATTCCAGAGCGAGCGCTTCACGGTGATAAAATCTATCTTATGGATGATGAAGATCGTCTGCTTATTCAAAAAATTAAGGTTATTTATCGACGTGACAATCAAGTCGCAATAGAAGGTCAGCTTTCCCAAGGTGATCGACTCGTTGTTAATGATTTGCTGCCTGCAATTGCGGGCATGAAGCTTCGTCAAGCGAACTCGGAGCAAGGTGAGGGGTCATCACTATGATTCGTTATTTTGCCAAGCACCCAACCGCCGCAAACTTGCTAATGTTGGCACTGCTGGTGTTGGGGATTTCCTCGTTGCCGCAAATAAAACGCGAAACTTTTCCTGAGTTTACCCCTCCCTATATTATGGCGGCGATCACCTATCCAGGTGCATCACCACAAGAAGCTGAAGAAAGCCTGTGTGTGCGTATGGAAGATGCCGTCGATGGTTTAGCCAATATCGTTGAGACGAAGTGTGAAGCTATCGAGGGCTCGGCTCGTCTAACGCTAAAGCTCAATGAGAAGGCGGATATTGGCAGAATGCTGGTGGACGTACAAACTCAAATCAACAGCATTAATGATTTTCCGGATGAAATTGAATCCCCGGTGGTGCAAGAGCTTGATTCGAATGAACCTGTGGTGGATGTTGCGATTATGGCTGACACCACCTGGCCAGAGTTAAAAGCGTACGCAGAGCAGTTAAAGCGTACTATGAAGCTAGATTATGGCGTGTCTTTAGTCGATGTTAGTGGTTTTTCAGATCACCAATATCGAGTCGAACTCAATACACAAATCATGCGTCAACTTGGATTGAGTGTTAATGACATTGCCAACCAGATAGGTAAGCAAAACATTAAACTGCCCAGTGGCAATGTAGAAACCCCCGATAAGAACTTCTTGATTCGTTTTGATGAACGTCGCGTTACACCGGTTCAGCTTGAAAGCATTGTGGTCGGTTCTAGTCCCAATGGTGCGCTAATTCGACTCAGAGACGTTGCAACGATCACTGACCGTTTTGAGTTAGATGAGCAGAAAGTCTTGTTTAATGGCAAACCGGCGGCGATTCTAAAAGTCAGTAAAAATAAAGAAGATGATGCCCTGCGGATCAAAGAGAATGTGCAGCGCTTTGTTGACGATCAGCGGCTTATCGCCCCTGAAGGCGTGACGCTTGAAATGACCAACGATCTCTCTTCGGTACTTTGGGATCGATTGACCATGATGGTTAAAAATGGTTGGCAAGGTATTATCTTGGTATTTGCGACCATGTGGTTATTTTTCAGTTTCCGCTACTCGTTTTGGGTTGCAGCTGGACTACCAGTCGCGTTTCTTGGTGGCCTGTACTTGATGGCCAACTTAGGTTTGTCTATCAATATTATGTCGCTGGTCGGGTTATTAATGGCGATTGGTATTATGATGGATGACGCGATAGTCATCGCAGAATCGATCGCCTCTCACCTAGATAGGGGGCAGAGTATCGATGATGCAGTGGTTAATGGAGTCAAAAAAGTCTTTCCTGGCGTATTGTCGTCCTTTCTAACGACAGTCTGCATATTCGGCAGTTTGCTGTTCTTAGATGGTGAAATGGGGGCGGTGTTAAAAGCGGTACCACAAGTGCTAATTTTGGTGTTATCTATCAGTTTGATAGAAGCTTTTCTGATTTTACCAAGCCATTTATCTCACTCACTTCATAAACAGAAAAATGAAAGGCAGCCACTTAAGTTCAAGCGTGTCTTACTTGAGCGTTTTGAGCTCTTTAGAAACACCACTTTGGTTTTCGCTGTGGACAAAGTGGTCTCGTATCGTTATGCCTTTATGGGAGGCGTGGTTTCCTTGCTGCTCATATCTATCAGCTTGCTCGCAGGAGGCGTGGTTAAATTCAATCCGTTCCCCGACCTAGATGGTGATACCGCCGTAGCACGGATTATATTGCCACCTGGCGCATCTTTGTCTCAGACCGAAAAGGTCGTGGATCATATTGTTGCTTCAGCACAGAAACTTAATCAAAAGTGGAGTGACGAAGTTGAAGGTGGACATGTACTGGTCGAGCAAATTACCAGTCAGTTCAATACCAACCGAGACGCGAATGAATCAGGACCGCATCTTGCCACCGTTCGTTTGGACTTACGTGGTGCTGAAATACGCAATACCATTATCGATGAGTTTATCGATGCATGGCGTGAGGATGTAGGCGAGTTAGCCGATCCTATCTCTATGGTATTTAAGCAGCCAACCATAGGACCAGGAGGAAGAGCGATTGAGATCCGCATTAAACACGATGATCTCGATACGTTGAAATCAGCGTCCATCGATATTCAGCAATATCTTAATCAGTTTGACGGTGTGCACGGCGTCCTCGACGACATGCGTCTCGGAAAAGAGGAAATCTTAGTTAAACTTCGCCCTGGAGCTGAAACCTATGGCGTCAATGGTCAGCTAATAGCAAATCAACTTCGAGCCGCATTTTTTGGCCAGACCGCCGATGAGATCCAAATAGGGGTTGAGAACATCAAAATCGAGGTCAAGCTTGATAAGCAGGGTATCGGCGATATTCAGCAGCTAGCCAATTTTCCCATCATTCTCACCGACGGAGCACAGCTGCCATTGGCCTCGATTGCAACACTCGACTTTCAACGCAATTACGTTCGCATCCAGCGCGTGGATGGTTTAAGAACCGTCAGTGTGTTTGGTGATACGGATAGCTCTAAAGTAAGCTCGACAGAAGTAATTAGTCAGTTTCAATTATCACAAGCAGATGTGCTAACACAAAAATACCCAGGCCTTCGTTTTGACTTTGAAGGGGAAGCCAAGGATTCAGCTAAAACAGGGGCTTCTATGGGTAAAGGCTTCTTGCTTGGGCTGTTTGGCGTGTTTGTTATTTTAAGTTTTCAGTTCCGTAGTTATCTAGAACCGTTTGTAGTCATGCTTGCTATCCCTTTGGCGTTTATTGGTGTCGTTTGGGGGCATTGGCTGTTAGGACATTCATTGAGTATGCCGAGCATGATGGGCTTCGTGTCCTTGGCGGGTATTGTGGTTAATGATTCTATCTTGTTGGTTCAATATATTCGTCATCATGTGGATGAAGGGGATTCAGTGCATGACTCGGTAGTTAAAGCTAGTCGAGAGCGATTTCGTGCGGTGTTCTTAACGTCCATGACCACGGCAGCGGGTTTATTGCCCCTACTTACCGAAACGAGTTTGCAAGCACAAGTGATTCAGCCGCTGGTTATTTCAATCGTATTTGGTATTTTTACCTCAACGTTATTGGTGTTGTTTATGATCCCAGCGGCTTACGCGATTTTGGCAGACTGGGGAGTGATTCATAGGCATCAAGAACTATGATGTCTTTTCCAGAGTGATAGACAAAAAAAAAGGCCTTATCCATTGATAAGGCCTTTTTTTGTCATCAGATCGCCTAAAAAGCGTCACCTGCTTGTCATGGTCATCCGGTAATTTTTTTGATGAGTTATTTGCTGCGATGAAGGAATAGGAGGGGGCGCAATATGGAAGCCATTACACGTTTAGATTTGGCGTTTTCACTTTTTTGTCTACGACATCGTTTTCGTCATCCCGTCGCCAAGATAAGTCGTTGGGTATCTCGAACGGGAGACGGTCATTTCTATGCAGTACTCGTGCTGATGATATGGCGATTAGATCATCATTATGGTGAAGATTTCACAACCTGCGTTTTATTGGCTTTTGCTTTTGAGCTTCCAATATACTGGTTGGCAAAAAACAGCATCAAGCGTCGCAGGCCTCAAGAAATCTCACCGTTTGTAGAACCTTTTATTACCCCCTCAGATAGATACAGTTTACCTTCTGGTCATACGGCAGCGGCGTTTTTAATGGCGACCTTGATCAGTTTTTTCTACCCAAACTTCATGTTACTAAGTTTTGTTTGGGCCGCATTGATTGGCTCAGCACGAATTCTTCTTGGCGTGCACTTTTTGACGGATGTTTTAGTCGGCGCATTATTGGGAGTGCTATCAGCTAAGTTGGCACTCACTTACACTATCGTTTAGGGAAGAGTAATTATGAAGATTCTGTACGGTGTGCAAGGCACTGGAAACGGGCATATCGCACGAGCTAGAGCGATGTCACAGGCACTCAGAAGATACGATGTCAGTGTTGATTTTCTATTTTCAGGAAGAAATAAACACAAGTACTTCTCGATGGAAGAATTTGGCGATTATCAGACGCGACGTGGATTTACCTTTTTGACACATGAAGGCAAAGTCGATTATTTAAAAACAGGGATGAATAATAGTGTCCCAACATTTTTATCTGAAATTAACCAACTGGATCTGTCGGATTATGAGGTCGTTGTTAACGACTTTGAGCCGATATCGGCCTGGGCTGCTAAGAAGCAAAATGTACCTTGTGTCAGTATCAGTCATCAAAATGCCTTTCGCTTTTCCGTTCCTCAGAAGAATGCAAATTGGCTGGATCGACAGCTCATAAAGAATTTTGCCCCGAGCGACTTTCAGCTCGGCTTGCATTGGTATCATTTTGATCAACCCATTTTGCCACCTATCGTACATATAAGCAGCGACTTAGTGGATAACCTTGCCTATGTCATTGTTTATCTTCCATTTGAAAATCAACACGCGATCGTTAGTCTGCTGACGCGTTTCCATAATCATCAATTTGTTTGCTACCACCCTAATAATGTCGAACAAGTCCAAATCGACAATATCATCATGAAACCACTGTGCCATCAGACGTTTCAAGCGGATCTCCATCGTTGTGATGGTGTTATAGCAAATGGTGGTTTTGAGTTACCGTCAGAAGCACTGACTTTAGGCAAAAAACTCTTGGTGAAACCTTTAGAAGGGCAGTTCGAACAACAAAGTAACGCCGCAACGCTAGAGAGTCTTGGGCTGGCAAAAAGTATGGACTTTTTAGACGCATCTATCGTACGAGAGTGGCTCGATTTAAAACAAGCCGAAAAAGTGACCTACCCGTGTGTGGCCAGTGGAATTGCCGAGTGGTTAGTCGCTGGAAATTGGCATTGTAGCGAGAAGTTACAGCAAAGCTTGTGGGAACGCGTTGATTTCCCGAGTTACGCCTCTGTCTAATCGGGAAGCCGTTAAGCGCAAACGTGCTGACTTTCCTCATGCGCAACGGTCAATCTTTAACCACTGCCGTTGTGCACTCTTTGGGTCGCTATCTTTCTTCTCATTGCCAATCATATTTTGATGTGATGGGACACTTACCGCAATCCACGCACAACGCGTTGATTGCAAAATACCCGCCATACCTTTTCTAGAGTTATTACACCAAATAGAACTAATCAGCTTGTGAATTGGCCTAGCATTCGATTTGCTAATGGATTGGGAGGGTGTTTACATCTAACTTCAATGGATGCCTTGTTAACGGTTTCTGGTTAACCATACCCAGACCTTATGGTTTTCGGTATTATTGCTACCAAAAGTTATTAAGAATATAATTTAGATATTTTTACCTTTTTGCTAACTATTTGATTTTGAAGTGTAATAATTTCCCATTGATAAAACTTACTGATTAATTGTCAATCTTGTTGTTAACGGGTCTATTATTGGTGGATAGTTGGTTTCGCTCCTGATGTATGCAGGAAGTAAATAGAACGCCGTAAGGCTTGGTGCTGCTTTACTTAAATCATAATGTGCGGTGCTGTACAAAACTTATTCGGCGACTTTAAGAATGACACAACAAGAGGCCTACTAAAATGTTAGACAAGAAAGATGCTATGAGCGCAATCGCGAGTTACCGTATGGAAAGCACGTTACGCGGCGTCGATCTAAACCTATTGACTGTTTTTGATGCTGTAATGCAAGAGCAAAATATTACTCGTGCGGCACACAACCTAGGCATGTCACAACCAGCAGTTAGTAATGCCGTTGCTCGTCTTAAAGTTATGTTCAATGACGAACTGTTTATGCGTCAAGGTCGTGGTATTCAGCCTACACAACGCGCTCGTCAGTTATTTGGCCCAGTGCGCCAAGCGCTTCAACTGATCCGCAATGAACTTCCTAGCTCAATCTTTACACCAGAGACATCTACTCGCCTATTTAAAATGGCGATCTGTTCTCCGTGTGACATGCGTTTTGCACCAAAAATCATGCAAGCTATCGGCCAGCAAGCACCTCACGTTCAGCTGCATATGGATGCAGAGTGTGACCGTCAACTGGCGGATCGTATGCGCTATCAAGAAATTGACTTTGTCATTGATTACGCCCGTTACGATGGTCAGGGTTTCTCAAGCACAGAAATTTTCCAAGATGAGCTGGTTGTTGTTGCGGCGAAGAACCACCCACGTATTCACGGTGCCGTGAGCGTGTCTCAGCTAGCTAATGAGAAACACGCGAAACTTTCAAAAGTACACGGCATTCGCAGCTTCTCTGAGCAAGCGTATAAAGAGTTAGATTGCCAGGCTTCGTACGAAGGAACGAGCCTGAGCAACGTACTGTATGTCGTCGGTCAATCTGAGCTAGTGACCATCGCACCACGCTGGATGGTAGAAAATGCGGTAAATAATGATCAACTGCAAGTTGTGGCGTTGCCATACGAAAACACCAAGATCAGTGGCTTCTTAAGCTGGCACGAGTCTAGTGAAAAAGACAAAGGTCACATCTGGTTACGTGACCAATTAATGATGATTTGCGGTGAAGTATTAGCGTTAAGCTAATCAACTAATAAAATCGTCTTAGTTAATAGGAACCTACAAACCTTCATTTGCTTGAGTTTGTAGGTTTTTTTTGTCCATAGGTTAACTCGATTATTTTTCTTACAAATTTATTGATAACTTTGATGTATGTCTGTTGCCTTTTTTTTCGCCCCTTGTACACTTGGGCGCGTTAAGGCTTACACCTGTAAGCTAAAAGGTAAGATAGAACATGGCTAAACAAGAATTCCATATCGTAAGAAAAATCCGTGAGCAAATTGCGGCTGGAGGCGAAAAGATCGCTCTCAGACATAAAATAAACAATGTGTGGCAAGGAATTAGCTGGCAAGAATTTGGAAACAGTGTTGATGCGTTGTCATTGGCTCTGATCGCAAAAGGAATTAACCCTCAAGACAAAATTGGTATTATCGCCAACAACATGCCTCGTTGGACCATCGCTGATTTTGCTGCACTGCAAATCAGGGCTGTCACCGTCCCGATTTATCCAACCAATACCCCGGCTCAATCTAGTTACATCATTCAAAATGCGGACATCAAGATCCTTTTTGTTGGTGAACAGGCTGAGCTGGATGCTGCAATGTCTATATATGATGAGTGTGAGCAGCTAGAGCTTATCGTTGTCATGGCCGATAACGTTGCAATCCCAGAATTGTCGCATGTGCTTTCGTGGCAGGAATTTGCGCAGCAACCTTGTTTACAATGGCAATCCGAGCTCGATGAGCGACTGGCACAGGCAAACCTTAGTGATTTGCTAACGCTGATCTATACCTCAGGGACAACAGGTCAGCCTAAAGGCGTGATGCTCGATTACGAGAATATCGCGGCTCAGTTAAAAGGGCATGATGTCCGTTTGAGCTTAACGGATCAAGATGTCTCTTTGTGCTTCCTGCCTCTTTCTCATGTTTTTGAGCGCGCGTGGACATTCTACGTACTCTATAAAGGCGCAACGAACTGCTACTTGCAAGATACGATGCAGGTTAGAGATGCTCTAAGTGAAATTCGCCCAACAGTAATGAGTGCGGTTCCACGCTTCTATGAGAAGATATATTCTGCCATCCATGAGCGCGTCTCTAAAGCACCTGTCCATCGCAAAGTACTATTTACCTGGGCGGTGAATATGGGCGCAAAAATGGCGCAATGTCGTCAAGACAACGTTGAGCCATCTTGGGCTCTGAAAAAGAGCTACGCGTTAGCGGACAAGATAGTTCTGGCAAAATTGCGCGAGTTACTTGGTGGCCGCATCAATTTTATGCCGTGTGGTGGTGCTAAACTTGACGAAACCATCGGTCGCTTCTTCCAGGCGATTGGTATCAATGTCAAATTGGGTTACGGCATGACGGAAACGACGGCGACGATCTCTTGTTGGGATGACACTTGCTACAACCCAGACTCGATTGGCATGCCTATGCCAGGCGCCGAAGTAAAGATTGGCAGCAATGATGAGATTTTAGTTCGTGGTCCAATGGTGATGCGCGGCTACTACAAAATGCCAGAAGAAACGGCGAAAACGTTTGATGAAGAAGGTTATTTGAAAACGGGCGATGCCGGGCAATACGACGAACATGGTAACCTGTTTATAACGGATCGTATTAAAGAGCTCATGAAGACATCGAACGGCAAGTATATTGCGCCTCAGTCGATCGAAGGAGCAATAGGCAAAGATCACTTTATTGAACAGATTGCGGTTATTGCTGATACACGTAAGTTTGTGTCTGCGTTAATCGTCCCTTGTTTTGATAGCCTAGAAGAGCACGCCAAAGAGCTGAACATTAAGTATCAAGATCGCTTAGAACTGATCAAAAACCATCAGATCGTTGAGATGTTTGACAAGCGTATTTCAGAATTGCAAAAAGAGCTGGCTAAATTTGAGCAAGTGAAGAAATTCAAATTGTTGCCGATTGGCTTTTCAATGGATAAAGGGGAGTTGACTCCGACGCAGAAATTACGTCGTAAGGTGATCAATGACCGCTATCAGGATGAAATTGAAGAAATGTACAGCGATACGCCGCTGAAAAAATAATTGAAAAACCTCAGTCAAACTGGCTGAGGTTTTTTTCTCCACGTTTCGATAGCTAGCGATTATTTCGCTTAGCTTTATATAGCGCATTTCAATGATAAATCGACGATAAAACAGCTTGTGCGCAAAATATTATTCTGAATTTTTCTAAATTAATTCGCCTTTATCTTACCAGTTCTTACTTCCCCCTCCCTATTCACCTAGTTAGCTATCACCTAGTAGCGAAATACCCTTTTTGAGATCTCTATAGGGTTAGATTCTGTGCTAAGAAAGGGTTAAAGTTGTTGCGTAAACATAAAGCTTGTTATGACTGGCTTTATGACATAGCCGAAAAATGAGTTCTTTCGAATTAGGCTACGAATAAGCCCTAACTATGTGTAACCAGCCCGTCAGCAAAGACGTCGATAAAGGGACTGGTAAGGAGAAAAAAATGGCAAATGAGTCCAACGCAGAGATGCTATCTGGCGCTGAGATGATCGTACAATCTTTGATTGACGAAGGTGTTCCGCAAATATTTGGCTACCCTGGTGGCTCCGTCCTTGATATCTATGATGCGCTTCACGAGAAGCGTGAAACTATTCAGCATGTATTGGTTCGTCACGAACAAGCAGCAACGCACATGGCCGATGGCTACGCGCGCGCTACAGGTAAACCTGGAGTTGTTCTGGTTTGTTCTGGTCCCGGTGCTACCAATACCATCACGGGTATTGCGACCGCTTATATGGATTCCATCCCTATGGTGGTTTTGTCAGGTAACGTACCGAATAATCTGATTGGTAATGATGCTTTCCAAGAATGCGATATGGTGGGTGTCTCTCGCCCTGTGGTGAAACACAGTTTTCTCATCAAGCGAGCAGAAGATATTCCTGAGACGATGAAAAAAGCTTTCTATATTGCGTCAACAGGCCGTCCAGGCCCCGTTGTGGTTGATATCCCTAAAGACGTAATGAACCCACAGATCAAGTTTCCTTACCGTTACCCTGAAAGCATTAGTATGCGCTCGTACAATCCAACGACGACGGGACATAAAGGTCAGATAAAAAAAGCTCTAAAAGCCATTCTTGAGGCGAAGAAACCCGTTCTTTATATCGGTGGTGGTGCCATCATGTCTAGCGCCGATGAAGCCATCCTCAAATTAGCGGAAACCCTCAACCTGCCAGTTGTTAGCACGTTGATGGGGCTAGGAGCATTTCCTGGTACTCACAAAAACGCGCTGGGTATGCTCGGTATGCACGGTACGTATGAAGCCAATATGGCCATGCACAATGCTGATTTGATCTTTGGTGTTGGGGTGCGTTTTGATGATCGCACGACCAATAACCTCGATAAGTATTGCCCTAACGCTAAGATTGTCCATATTGATATTGATCCATCTTCTATCTCGAAGAACGTTCGAGCGGATCTGCCGATCGTTGGCTCTGCCGATGTGGTATTGTCCTCAATGCTCAAATTGCTGGGTGAGCAAGGTGATAGCAATGATGACGCGGCCCTGACTCAGTGGTGGCAAGATATTGATTTGTGGCGTGAGCGTAAATGCTTAGGCTATCAACTGTCTGATGAGCGCATCAAGCCACAGCAGGTGATTGAAACACTTCATAAACTAACGGGTGGAGATGCGTATGTCGCGTCCGATGTTGGTCAGCACCAGATGTTTGCCGCTTTGTACTACCCATTCAATAAACCAAGACGTTGGATCAACTCAGGTGGGTTAGGGACCATGGGCTTTGGTTTCCCTGCGGCGATGGGCGTGAAGTTTGCGCTGCCGGATGAAGAAGTGGTTTGTGTTACCGGAGATGGCAGTATTCAAATGAATATCCAAGAGCTTTCAACAGCCTTGCAATATGATATTCCGGTAAAAATTATTAACCTTAACAACCGATTCCTAGGAATGGTGAAGCAGTGGCAAGACATTATTTATCAAGGTCGCCATTCAAACTCATACATGGATTCCGTACCTGATTTTGCTGCTATTGCCGAAGCTTATGGCCACGTAGGCATTCGTATTAATAACCCTAATGAGCTTGAAGATGGGCTCAAAAAAGCGCTCGACATGAAAGATCGCTTAGTGTTTGTCGATATCAACGTCGATGAGACTGAACACGTTTACCCGATGCACATCAAAGGGGAAGGAATGGACAAAATGTGGTTAAGCAAGACGGAGAGAACATAATATGAGACACATTATTTCGCTATTAATGGAAAACCAACCGGGTTCCTTATCTCGTGTGGTCGGTCTGTTCTCTCAGCGTGGCTACAACATTGAATCGTTGACAGTATCACCAACTGACGATGAAACGCTGTCACGACTGAATATCACCACAGCGTCGGACGAAATGCAGTTAGAACAGATCCAGAAGCAACTGCATAAACTTATTGATGTACTTAAGGTTCAGGAAGTCACCGAACTCGATCATATCGAACGTGAATTGATGATGGTAAAAGTCAAAGCCAGTGGCTTTGCTCGCGCTGAAGTCAAGCGCACAGCCGATATCTTCCGTGGACAGATTGTCGACGTGACAGCTTCGCAGTATACGGTTCAGCTAGCTGGCACCAGTGAGAAGCTTGATGCGTTTATTGAAGCTATTTCTCAGGTGACGGATGTGGTGGAAGTGGCACGAAGTGGTGTTGTGGGTATTGCGCGTGGAGAGCGCTCACTAAAACCCTAGTCACGAATTTCCGATAATAAAAAAGCGAGCATCGAGCTCGCTTTTTTTAGACCTGACAGCTTAGCCTTCGATTTCTTCAATCGGGGCAGGCTCAACAAAAGCAGGCACCTCTTCGATTGGTTTAATCTCTTGTTCTTTGGCCATCGGCGCTTTGGGCTGTGCAGGCGTTTGTGCTGGCTTCGCTTCAGTATTGAGCTTGACCTCAGACTCGCTGTATTGGAATGCACGGATCACCTGCTTCACTCCAGAGATATTACGGGCAATATCGGTTGCGATATCAGCGTTAGCTTTGGAAACATAACCAAGCAAAAACACCTCTTTATCTTCGGTAATTACTTTTACTTTTATACCGTTAAGGCGCTCGTCTGTCAGCATAGCTGATTTGATTTTTGTTGTGATCCAACTGTCGTTACTGGTTTGAGAAAAGCTAATCGGTGGCTTGATGCGGATCTGGTTATAGACCACGTTGACGCCTTTAATGCCTTTAATTTTCTGTTCAAACTGCTGGCTCAACTCTTTTGATGACGCTTGCCCCATCAAAACCACGGTGCCTCGTTGAGAGCTGGCGACAACGCGAACTTTACCCACATAAGGGGGTTTATTACCAAGGCCGGCGACTTCAGACTCTAAGGTACTGTCGTTCCAAATTTCTTGGGTCGTGCGAGTATCGGTCACGATATTGACCGCCCCCGCAGCTCCGGCAACAAACACACTAGCGCAGCCAGACAACAGGGCACTAGCAACAAACAACACAATAATTCGATACAACGTCATGACATTACTCTTCGTGAGAAGGAAACAGAACTTGATCGACAAGATCGCACAAACAGTGCAAGGTCACCATATGCACTTCGTGAATTCTTGCGGTTCTGTGGGACGGGATCCGAATTTCAACGTCATGTTCGCCAAGAAGTCCTGCCATTTCACCGCCATCTTTACCCGTAAAGGCGATGATCGTCATGTCTCGTGTAACGGCCGCTTCCATAGCTTTGATAACATTTTTACTATTGCCACTGGTGGAGACCGCGAGAAGGATATCCCCAGTCTGGCCAAAAGCGCGCACTTGCTTAGCAAAAATGTCTTCAAAATTATAATCGTTGGCGACAGCCGTCATCGTTGTGCTATCTGAAGTGAGCGTCATTGCTGGCAGGCTAGGGCGCTCGGTTTCAAATCGATTGAGGAAACAAGAGACAAATTGCTGAGCATTGGACGCTGAACCGCCATTACCGCAGCAGAGAATTTTATTACCATTAAGTAGGCTAGAGACAATGGCTTGTGCCGCGTGAGTTATGACATCTGGTAGTGCCTCAGCGGCAGCGATTTGTATTTGTATGCTCTCAGTGAAGCTCTCTTTGATGCTATCGCGCATGGTTATCCTTGAGTTATTGCATTTTTAATCCAATTGATGTTTGAACCATTATCTTCAATGGCCAATACATCAAATCGAAACTCAGTATCGTAAAAAGATAGGCCGTGTTTCGATAACCAAAATTGGGCGGTCTTGATCAATTTTTTCGCTTTGCTTGGTGTAACCATTTCTGCCGCACTTCCGAATTGGTCATTTTTTCTGTACTTTACTTCAATAAATACGATGCAATGACTGTCTTTCATAATCAAGTCTATTTCACCGCACTTTGCTGAAAAGTTCATTGCCACGGGAGTAAGCCCGTGGCGAATGAGGTACTTTTGCGCTAATGCTTCGTAGTTTTGACCAATCAGACGCTTACTCAGCGACTGCACTTGGTTCTTGAGAAGATTCATCAGCGTTGCTCTGATCGTTTGATTCTGAGTTACTAGTAATGGCAGTACCATGCTCTGCCCAGCTGATCTTACGTTGCACGACACAGTTTTCGTCGATAGACAGTTGACCAGTCTGACCTTCAACCGTGTAGCCAGTCACGACTTTCATCTGTGGCAGTTCGTTGGTCAGCATATACGCATCCATCCCAAGTGCTTGTAGACGTTTCTCTCCATTTGAGCTCTTAGGCCAGAACTTATCAAGCTGTGCCTCCAAGGCTTGGTCTTCATTGATTAACATTGGAATATCGCTGTATGCCACACCGGTGAGATCTTCGTATTGGCGCTTGCTTGAATGGCTGCGTGAGTCCGCGAACAGTTTTGGTTGCCTCGCATCCGGGTTAATTGCCACCTCAACAAATGGCTTGATTAACGTCAGTTCGGCGTTGTTGGCAACAATGTACACTGAATCGATATCGCGTCGGCTACGTGGTTGGCTTTCGAGCTTGATTTCCATCATGCCTTCCATTTGAGCGATTCTTTGCTGACTCTCTTGCAATCCAAAAACGGAATTAATGGCGAGTTGAAGTTGGCTGCGGTTAGCAAATTGATTGACCGCGACTTTGTTGTTACTGAGTGTTTGCCACTCATCTTCAAACGCTTTCACGACTCGCCTACCTAAAGCGCTGGCAGGAGCCAGAACCAATGGGTATTGATAGCCTTGCTCATGTAAGTGTTTTGCCGCTTGAGCCACTTCTTGCTCTGGAGACAGCGTCAGATAACAAAGATTTTGAGTTGCTTCCAGTGTGTTTGGAATATTCAAAGCCAGTGCTGGAATTGGAGATTCTGATGTACTCTGAGCTTGTTGCAGTGCTTCAACGTTGTTTTTTGTGAGCGGTCCGACGATGAAGTCAACGCTGTTTTCGACCAGCTTCTGTTTAACTTGTTCAGCCGTGGTGTCATTGGTGTCGATCACGGTAAAAATGGCTTGAGGATCGCGCTCTTGATCATCCATCATCGCCAACATAAAGCCGTCACGGACAAGCTGAGCTTGCTTGGCAAACTTGCCCGTCACTGGCAATAACAGAGCGGTACTGCGTGGGCGGGTGATTTCTAATGCCAATATGTCCTGAATGGCAATCGGAGTGTAGAGCGCCGCTGGGTGATTGCTATTTTCAGCCAGCCAGTTTTGCAACGTGGATTGTAGCTGGGTCAGTGAGCTTCCCATGGTTTTGGTGTAAATGGCCAGTTGTAACCAGCCATCAAGAACCTCTTCACTTGGCTGGGTGGAAAACTCCGTGATTTGCTCTGCCGAGTATTGCTCGAGGTTTTGCCAAACCTGATCAGCAATAACAGCCTGCTCTGATTGTGGGTCGAACGCTGCCATATAAGTCAGCTCTCGACTCGCTTCGAAATACTGTTCTGTCTCGCTCAAGCTGGAGGCTCGCAGCTGATGATATTGAGCCCATTGCTGTGGGCTTAGTGGCCATTCAGGGGCAAAATTCAATTGTGAGTAAACATCTTGTGGCTTGCCCATCGCCAAATTCAGTTCAGCGCGAGTGAGTTGCCACTCTGCCTGTTGAATGACGGTCAGGTTTTGCTTAGCCAGACGCGCCGAGAGTTTCTCGGCTTGTTCAAGGTTACCTTCAGCCAATGATGCTTTAAAAGCCATTATGAGCCATTCATTGGCAAAGCCACCTTGGTTGCTGTCGGCACGCATCAAGTAAGTCTGTGCGGAATCGCTTGGTTTTGCAGTAATATCAACCGATGTCGGTGCACTCGGTTGTGAAGAACAGGCGGCAATGGTCAACGCCAGTGCTATGGGAGTCAGTATGCGTGTTACACTATTTCTCTTCGGGTTCATCATTGCCATGAGCTCTTTATTCACTATTTGTGTAAAATCATTATATTAATCGTTGAAGTGATGGTAAACAAATGACAAACAACAAAACCATTCATATTGAGCATCCAACGCTCTTTATTGTTCCAACCCCTATTGGAAACCTTGGGGATATAACCCAACGTGCGCTGGAGATATTAAATAGCGTTGATATCATTGCTGCTGAAGACACCCGCCATACTGGCAAGCTGCTGTCTCACTTCAATATTCAAACTCGTACTTTTGCTTTGCATGATCACAATGAGCAGCAAAAAGCGCAAGTCTTAGTCGAAAAATTGTTAGCTGGCGAGTCCATTGCACTCGTTTCTGATGCAGGAACGCCGTTGATCAGCGATCCAGGGTATCACCTCGTTTCACAATGTCGTCAAGCAGGCGTAAAAGTTGTGCCATTACCTGGTGCATGTGCGGTGATCACCGCTCTTAGTGCATCAGGCCTACCTTCGGATCGTTTCAGTTTCGAGGGTTTTTTACCAGCAAAAAGCAAAGGTCGTAAAGACAAGTACTTAGAGATCGCTAAAGTAGAGCGTACGTGTATTTTCTATGAATCACCACACCGAATTAGCGAATCTTTGGCAGACATGCTAGAAGTCCTTGGCCCTGAGCGAGAGGTGGTACTGGCTCGCGAGCTCACTAAGACATTCGAAACGATTCAAGGTTTGCCGTTGGCTGAACTGATCGAGTGGATTGAAGAGGACCCCAATCGCAAGCGTGGCGAAATGGTGTTACTGATTCATGGTCACAGAGAGCCAGCATCAGAGACTTTGCCAGATGAAGCTACCCGAACGCTGACCATCTTGACCAAAGAGTTACCTTTGAAGAAAGCGGCAGCCATGACGGCCGAGATATTTAACCTTAAGAAAAATGCCTTGTACAAGTGGGGATTGGAGCATCTAAACTGATTTCCCTCTAGACAGCATCATAGATAGTCTATACAATCCGCCTCCGGAGTTGACTGGGTAATCGCTGCTTCATTGATGTCCTTCGGGAGACTGATGGAGGGGAGGAACGTCCGGGCTCCATAGAGCAGGGTGCCAGGTAACGCCTGGGGGGCGCGAGCCCACGACAAGTGCAGCAGAGAGAAGACCGCCGATGGCTCTATTTCTTCGGAAAGAGCACAGGTAAGGGTGAAAGGGTGCGGTAAGAGCGCACCGGACGACTGGCAACAGTTCGTTGCAAGGTAAACTCCACCCGGAGCAAGATCAAATAGGCCCTCGCATAGCATTGCTCGTGTTTGGGGGCGGGTAGATTGCTTGAGCCTGTGAGCGATTGCAGGCCTAGACGAATGGTTACCGCCGCGCAAGCGGAGACAGAACCCGGCGTATGTGTCAACTCCACCTATTCGAAACCCATCATAACTTTTAGTTGTGATGGGTTTTTTGCTTTATATTGACGTAGTGCCATATAAACACATTAAACTCACAGCAATATCACGATAAATAGTGGTAAGTGGTGGCGGGATCGCCTTAAATCAGTACACTAGTAACCACTTCATTGACGCTTATTTTATGATTAGGGCTACGCTATTAATGAGTCGCCTAAACCCAACGAGATCTTTATGACTGAATCATTTCAACACATTTCTGTTCTTCTCAATGAATCTATTGATGGCTTAGCAATTAAACCTGATGGGACATACATTGACGGTACGTTTGGTCGAGGTGGTCACAGCAGACAAATCCTGTCACGTTTGGGGCCAAATGGTCGTCTATTTAGTATCGATCGTGACCCACAAGCCATTGCTGAAGCCAAAACGATTGATGATCCTCGTTTTACCATCATTCATGGCCCTTTTTCTGGCATGGCTGAATACGCACAACATTATGATCTTACTGGTAAAGTTGATGGTGTTTTATTGGACTTAGGCGTCTCTTCACCTCAGCTTGATGATGCTGAACGTGGCTTTAGTTTTATGAAAGACGGCCCGTTAGATATGCGCATGGACCCGACTTCGGGCATTCCTGTATCCCAGTGGTTAGCAGAGGCGGATCTTGATGATATTACTTGGGTGATTCGTGAGTTTGGTGAAGACAAGCACGCGCGCCGAATTGCGAAAGCGATTGTAGCGCACCGTGAGAATGATGAAAAAGAGCCATTGCTGCGCACTGGACAATTAGCCAAATTGATTTCCGAAGCTGCGCCAAAAAGCTTTAAAGAGAAAAAGCACCCTGCGACGCGCAGCTTTCAGGCTTTTCGTATTTACATCAACAGTGAGTTGGATGAAATTGATACTGCATTGAAAGGCGCTGCAAGCATTTTAGCACCAGAAGGACGTTTGTCGGTGATCAGCTTTCATTCGCTAGAAGATCGCATGGTCAAACATTTTATGCGCAAAGAAAGCCGCGGCCCACAGGTTCCTCATGGCATTCCAATGACTGAGGCACAAATCCAAGCCTTAGGCAGTGCAAACTTAAAAACGGTAGGTAAGGCGATTAAGCCGAGCGCTCAAGAAGTGGATGTCAACGCTCGTTCTCGTAGTTCGGTGTTGAGAGTCGCAGAAAAATTGTAATGGAACCGCGATGTCGAAAGGAACTCAGCCTAATTTAGCCAAACACATTGCCTATGATCTACTGACCGTAGGACGAACCCCATTGATTCTGTTGCTGTTGATATTTGCCAGCGCAATGGGGGTTGTGTTTGCCACGCATCATACCAGACAAGCGATCAACGATAAGGATATTGCGCTGCAAGAACGTGAACGCTTGGACAATGAATGGCGAAATCTTCTGCTTGAGGAAAATGCCTTGTCTGAGCACAGCCGGGTACAGGCATTGGCAAAACAAGAGCTCGACATGAGGCGCCCTGACGCAGACAAGGAAGTAGTGGTTTCTCTCAAATGAATGGTAAAAAACAGAAAAAGGCGACGAACAAAAAGAAATCCCAGCCCTCTGAATCTTCACTTTTTATTCATTGGCGTTTTCGGGTCGTTTTGATTAGTGTCATCTTGGTTTTCGGCGCACTCGTCGCCCGTGTCGGCTATATTCAAATCATTGAACCTGACAATCTTATCAAGCAAGGCGATCTGCGTTCTGTTCGCGTCAAAGCTATGCCATCTGCACGCGGCATTATTTCTGATAGGAATGATGAACCGCTCGCTGTAAGTGTTCCTGTACAAGCTGTTTGGGCCGATCCTGCGACGATTTTCAAAAAGGGTGGCTTTGCCGAACGTGATCGTTGGTATGCGCTGGCCGATGTATTGGGTCTTGAAAGACAAGGCTTGCTTGATAAGATTGAGAAGAACAAAACTCGCCGTTTTATTTACTTGCAGCGTCAGGTTAGCCCTGCGATGGCTAAATATATTGGGGAACTCAAGCTATCGGGTATCGGCTTAAAATCAGAATCTCGACGATATTATCCCGCAGGGGAAGTCAGTGCGCATCTCGTGGGAGTCACGGGCATTGATGGTCATGGCTTAGAAGGGGTTGAACGCAGCTACGATAAATGGCTAACAGGCGAAGCGGGAAAACGCATTATTCGCAAAGACCGTTATGGACGCGTGGTGGAGAACATCGCTCTTGAAGAGCGAGAGTTAGGTAAACCTCTTCAACTGACCATTGATCAAAGATTACAAGCCATTGCGTTTCGTGCCATTAAGCAAGCCGTCGCCGATTATCGTGCCACTTCCGGTTCAGCTGTGATGATTGATGTTAAAACCGGTGCGATCCTCGCGATGGTAAACGCGCCATCGTATAACCCCAATAACCGCTCCTCAAGACAAAGCTTTACCATGCGAAACCGGGTGATCACCGATTCACTTGAACCGGGTTCTACGGTGAAGCCCTTTGTTGTTCTAGCGGCTATGGAAGCCGGCATTGCTGATGAGTTGACGGTGATAGATACCGAAAACGGTATGATGCAGATTGGTGGTAGTCGGGTTAGAGACACCTCTAAAGTCGGTAAAGCTGATCTTGCTAAAATCTTACAGAAATCCAGTAATGTGGGTGTTGCAAAGCTTGCGCTGGAGATGCCCTTAGAAGCACTGTTAGGCATGTATAGCTCAGTCGGTTTCGGGCAAACCTCAGGGTTGAACTTAGTGGGGGAAACTACGGGGATCTTTCCTAACCGAAGACGTTGGTCTCGATTTGAGATCGCCACATTAGCTTTTGGTTATGGCATTTCTATTACCCCTGTTCAACTGGCCCATGCCTATGCCACGTTGGCGAACGCTGGAGTTTATCAGCCAGTCCACATCATAGAGAACAATCAGCAAGATCTGTCCAAGCAGGTACTTGACCATGATATTGCAGAGAAAGTTTTGCATATGATGGAAGGTGTAACCAAACCCGGTGGCACGGCGACACGCGCGGCGGTTCCGGGTTACCGAATTGCGGCAAAAACAGGGACTTCTCGCATAGCAAAGGCGGGGGGGTACAGTGATGAGTACGTTGCTGTGACGGCAGGGGCTGCGCCAGTCAGTAATCCAAGAGTTTCTTTAGTGGTGATTATCAATGAGCCGCAAGGCGATCAATACTACGGGGGCTCCGTTGCCGCTCCGGTGTTTTCAGAGATCATGAAGGGCGCTTTGCAGATCCTCAATGTGCCACCCGATGAGAACCAATTTCAAAAGAGTAATTAGGTATCACTATGGTTAATCAACTTACCTTACAACAACTGGTCGACACTTTTTGCAGCTTGAGTAACACAGAGCCTTTGTCGCTAAAGGTGTCAAATCTAGAATTAGACAGCCGCAAAGTCACCGAAAACGATACCTTTGTTGCGATTATTGGTCACGCCATTGATGGTCGAAAGTTTATCGACAATGCCATTAATAGTGGTGCGCACTCGGTGCTGGCTCAAGCCGAGAACATCGAAAATAATGGTCATGTTGAACTGCGCAATGGTGCGGTGATTGTTTATATCTACCAGCTCGATCAGCATTTGTCGGCCATTGCGCAGAAGCTGTATGGCTATAGCAATAACACCGTTATTGGTGTCACGGGAACCAACGGCAAAACCACTATCAGCCAATTGATCGCTCAGTGGCTTGAATTGATGAGCATGCCAAGCGCTATCATGGGAACCAATGGCAACGGATTTTTAAACGATTTAAAGCAAGCGGCCAACACCACAGGTAATGCCGTGGATGTTCAAAAAATATTGGCGGAGCTTGCTGATCTTGGCGCGCGGTATACGGCCATGGAGGTTTCATCACATGGCCTGGTGCAAGGTCGCGTGGCCAAAGTGCCTTTTCGTGTAGGGATCTTTACTAACTTAAGCCGAGATCACTTGGATTATCACGGTACGATGGAAGGGTACGCCGCGGCGAAGCAGCTCTTGTTTACTGAGCACCATTGTGAGCATGCTGTTTTGAATATTGATGATGTGGTGAGTCAATCCTGGTTAACATCGCGAAGTGATGCGATCACGGTATCAGCACTTGGTAAGACAAGTGCTAGCCTTTGGGCCAAAGATATCCAGTATAGCGAATCAGGGATCACCATCGAGTACGATGGCAAACTTGGTTCAGGGACGTTGCAAGCGCCTTTGATAGGACAGTTTAATGCTACCAACTTGATGCTCGCATTTGCGACACTGCTTACCTTAGGTTTTGAGCCGCAAGCGTTGCAACGCGTGGCCGTCCAGTTGCAGCCCGTCATCGGCCGCATGGAACTGTTTAAAGCTAAAGGTAAACCCAAAATCGTTGTTGATTATGCGCATACGCCTGATGCCTTAGAAAAAGCGCTACAAGCTTTAAGGGTTCATTGCACGGGGAAATTGTGGGTGATTTTTGGTTGTGGTGGAGACCGAGACACGGGTAAGCGACCAATGATGGCGGAAATTGCTGAGCGTTTGGCCGATGAAGTGATCTTGAGTGATGATAATCCCCGAAGTGAGGATCCTCAGCAGATTGTGTCTGATATGCTCAAAGGCATGGTTAATCCGCAAACCGCTCATGTTTTACATAGTCGATACCAAGCGGCCAAATTTGCGGTTGAAAAAGCCACGGAGCAGGACATCATTTTACTTGCTGGCAAAGGGCATGAGGACTACCAGGTAATTGGTACTCAAAGTGTGCACTATTCAGACCGAGAATCAGCCGCGCAACTGCTAGGAGAAGCGTTATGATCTCGTTGATGTTAAGTGATATTGCAAAAATCGTTGAAGGCCAGTTGGTCGGTGAAGACACCGAAATCAAGCACGTATCAACCGACACCCGCACGATTGAACAAAAAGCGCTTTTCGTTGCTTTGGTTGGAGAGCGCTTTGATGCTCACGACTTTGCTGATCAAGCGCTAGAGAAAGGCGCTGTAGCACTTCTAGTCGAAAAGCAGCTACCGCTGGCGGTCAGCCAGGTGATTGTCCAAGACAGTAAGCTTGCGCTAGGTGCTTTAGCGGCAGAAGTGCATCGTCGCTGCGCCACCAAAACGATGGCGATCACAGGCAGTTGTGGTAAGACAACGGTAAAAGAAATGGTGGCGAGTATTTTGTCCCAGCAGGGCGAGGTTCTCTACACAGCAGGAAACTTTAATAACGACATCGGTGTTCCTTTAACCTTACTTCGTTCTCAGCCAAGTAATGATTATGCAGTAATAGAGTTGGGTGCGAACCATCAGGGCGAAATCGCCTATACCACCTCACTTGTTCACCCCACTATCGCGCTGGTCAACAATGTTGCAGAAGCCCACCTTGAAGGGTTCGGTTCTCTTGAGGGAGTGAAAATCGCCAAGGGCGAGATCTTCCAAGGCCTTGCCGCTGGTGATGTTGCTTTGGTGAATCGTGATAGCCAAGGGGAGGCATTGTGGGAACAGGTACTGTCAGATAAAACGGTCATGACATTCTCTAAAGACAATCCTGACAGTGACTTTTTTGCATCTGACATCAGCTTGTCATCTCAGGGGTTATCGACGTTTACCCTTAATACACCTCAAGGTAAGACACACATATCCCTTGCTTTGGTAGGGGAGCACAACGTGGCCAATGCCGTTGCCGCAGCGGCGTTGTGTCTGCAAAGTGGCATTGAGCTGGCTCAGGTGGCGAGCGGCCTTGCGCAGCTAAATAAAGTCAAAGGTCGTGTTGAGCTTGAAAAACTGAGTAGCAATATTACCTTGATTGATGATAGCTACAATGCCAGTGTGCCAGCGATGAAAGCGGCAATTGATCTTTTGTCGCAATTTGAGGGACAACGTTGGCTGGTTTTGGGCAACATGGCAGAATTAGGGGAGGAAAGTCTTGCACTTCATAGAGAAGTTGGAGACTATGCTGCGCCTTTCGCTTTTGAGCACGTCCTGACTTACGGTGAGGATGCCCGTGTGATCAGCGATCTAAGTTCAGGCATTCACTTTGAATGTCACGACGCGATGAACGACTATATTCAAACTAAATTAACAGAATCAACAAATGTTCCGCATACTATTTTAGTTAAAGGAGCAAACAGTGCTGGCATGTATTACATCGCTCGTGTGCTGAAGGAGAACTACACATGATTATTTGGCTCGCAGATTTACTTCAGCCATACTTTTCTTTTTTTCGCCTATTTGAGTACCTCTCATTTCGTGCCATTGTCAGTATTTTGACCGCACTGTGCCTTTCATTGTGGATGGGCCCTAAAATGATAGCCAAGTTGCAGATGCTGCAAATTGGGCAAGTTGTTCGCAACGAAGGTCCAGAGTCTCATTTTAGTAAACGTGGAACGCCAACTATGGGTGGCGTCATGATATTGGCGGCTATCACCATTACGGTTTTGTTATGGTCAGACTTAAGTAACCCTTACGTTTGGGCCGTGTTGACCGTACTTTTGGGGTATGGTGCGATTGGCTTTGTGGATGACTATCGTAAAGTTGTGCGTAAAAATACTGATGGTCTGATTGCGCGTTGGAAGTATTTCTGGCAATCGGCAATCGCGTTCGTTGTTGCCTTTGCGCTTTATGCTCATGGTAAAGATACCGCCGCGACACAATTAGTCGTGCCCTTCTTCAAAGACATCATGCCCCAGCTTGGTCTGCTTTACATTTTATTGACCTACTTTGTTATTGTCGGAACCAGTAATGCAGTGAACTTAACCGACGGCCTTGATGGTTTAGCCATCATGCCTACCGTACTGGTGGCCGCTGGATTCGCGGTTATTGCTTGGGCGACAGGTAACGTCAATTTTGCCAATTACCTGCATATTCCGTATATCCCATACGCGTCTGAGCTGGTGGTGGTCTGTACGGCTATTGTCGGTGCGGGATTAGGCTTCTTGTGGTTCAATACTTACCCAGCTCAAGTATTTATGGGCGATGTTGGTTCTTTGGCTCTTGGCGGGGCACTAGGAATCATTGCCGTATTGGTAAGACAGGAGTTGGTGTTGGTCATCATGGGCGGCGTTTTCGTTATGGAAACCTTGTCGGTAATTTTGCAGGTCGGCTCCTACAAAATCAGAGGTCAACGCATTTTTCGTATGGCTCCTATCCACCATCACTATGAATTAAAAGGTTGGCCAGAACCGCGTGTTATCGTTAGATTTTGGATCATTTCGATTGTTCTGGTATTGATAGGTCTGGCAACACTGAAAGTGCGTTAATTCGCTATAAAGATTTAAAGGAAGAAACATGAATCGCTGGCAAGGCGTCAAGCAAGTCATCGTGGCAGGGCTCGGTATTACCGGGCTCTCTGTCGTTAAATACATCAGAGAAAATCACCCAACTGTCGAGATCAAAGTCATTGATACTCGCGCCAATCCTCCTGGGCAAGACGCACTTCCTTCAGAAGTTGAGTTATTTAGCGGTGGCTGGAACGGCGACTGGCTTGCCCAAGCTGACCTTATCGTCTGCAACCCAGGGATTGCACTGGCGACGCCAGAAATTGCGAGCGCGAAACAGCAAGGGATCCGCGTTGTCGGTGACATTGAATTGTTTGCTTGGCACAATGAAAAACCCGTGATCGCGATTACCGGTTCTAATGGAAAAAGTACCGTTACTGATTTGACGGGTGTAATGGCAAAAGCCGCAGGCCTGGTTGTTGGGGTTGGTGGAAATATCGGTGTTCCAGCACTTGATTTACTCTCTTTGGAGGCGGACTTATATGTTTTGGAGTTGTCGAGTTTTCAATTGGAGACCACAGACAGCCTTAACACGCAGGTGTCGGCGTTTCTTAATCTTTCTGAAGACCACATGGATCGCTACCAAGGTATGGATGATTATGCTTTGGCAAAGAAGCGGATCTTTTGTCATGCAAAGTATGCTTTAGTTAACAGAGATGACAAGCAAACGTACCCTGATGGTGAGCATCATGATATTCAGTTAGCGACGTTTGGGTTCAACAACCGTGAATTTGGCATGGGAAGTATCGATGGCCAAACCTGGTTAATGGATCATGGGTGTCCTGTCATTGCCGCCGAAGAGTTGAGTTTGGTTGGTCGACACAATTGGTCAAATGCGCTGGTAGCTATTGCATTGCTAAAATTGTCACAGATTGATTATAAGAAAGCCTTACTGGCATTAAAAAACTACACGGGTTTAACACATCGCTGCCAAGTGGTAGCAAAATATAATGATATAACTTGGGTTAATGACTCTAAGGCGACCAATGTGGCCAGTACGCTTGCTGCTCTGTCTGGGTTAAGTTTGACTGGTCGCTTGTATCTGCTGGTCGGCGGTGTAGGTAAGGGGGCTGATTTTTCCGAGTTACAAGAGCCACTTACTTCTCTTAACGTTCAGCTTTGCTGCTTTGGAGAAGATGCCGCACAGTTTATGCCACTGCACAGCAATAGCGTTGAGTTTTCAACTATCGAACAGGCATTAAAGACCATCACCCCTCAACTTAGCAGTGGTGATATGGTTATGCTATCACCGGCATGTGCCAGTTTTGATCAGTTTGCTAATTTTATGGCACGTGGTGATCACTTTACCCAATTAGCACAAGAGTATTCATTAAAAGCAGGCAATTAGAGTGATAATGCTATGATCCAACGTACGAAAGGAACTATATCAGGGTGGCTGAGCGAGTCAGCGCCCGACACGTTGTATGATAGGCAGTTAGTTTGGATAGCACTTGCCTTAATGGTGACAGGGCTTGTTATTGTCACATCCGCTTCATTTCCCATTAGCTCGCGCCTGACTGACCAGCCATTTCACTTTATGTTTCGTCATGCGATCTTCCTGGTGTTGGCGCTGACGGTTTCGGCGGTGGTGTTACAGATCCCGCTCGACCGATGGCTAAAATACAGCTCTTTACTACTGACACTGTCTTTTGTGCTTCTCATTGTGGTTCTTGCAGTGGGCAAGTCCGTGAATGGTGCATCACGTTGGATCCCTTTAGGGCTGTTTAACTTACAGCCAGCAGAAGTTGCCAAACTGTCTCTGTTCATATTTATGTCAGGCTACTTGATGCGTAAACAAGAGGAAGTTCGACAGTCTTTCTTTGGTGGCTTTATTAAGCCTATCATGGTGTTTTTGGCTTTGGCTGTTTTGTTGCTCGGCCAGCCTGATTTGGGTACGGTCGTGGTAATGCTGGTGACATTGTTTGGTATGTTATTTATAGCAGGGGCTAAGTTGTCGCAGTTTATCGCTTTGATGGTGGCAGGCATTGTCGCCGTCATTGGCCTTATTGTCATCGAGCCGTATCGTGTCCGCCGTGTCACCTCTTTTCTAGAACCATGGGAAGATCCCTTTGGTAGTGGCTATCAGTTGACACAGTCATTAATGGCATTCGGTCGTGGACACTGGATGGGACAAGGTTTGGGCAATTCGGTGCAAAAACTGGAGTATTTGCCAGAGGCTCACACCGATTTTGTTTTTGCAGTATTAGCCGAAGAGCTTGGCTTTATTGGCGTCGTGATTGTTCTGGCGCTGATCTTTAGCTTGGTGGTGAAAGCCCTTTACATTGGCAAGCGAGCGTTTGAGAACGAACAGCGCTTTGGTGGTTATCTGGCGTTTGGTATCGGGATCTGGTTTGCCTTTCAGACATTGGTTAATGTTGGGGCTGCAGCCGGTATGGTGCCAACCAAAGGCTTAACCCTGCCTCTCATTAGTTATGGTGGTTCTAGTTTGATCATCATGTCAGTGGCCGTATCGATTTTGTTAAGAATTGATCATGAATGCCGCATAAACATCAGTCAGACGTCAAGCACGAAAACAGATTTAGAAACTTCAGTGGAATCCAATGAGTAACAAGAAAAGATTATTAGTGATGGCCGGAGGTACTGGTGGTCATGTATTTCCTGGGCTTGCAGTTGCCAAGCGTTTGCAAGAGCAAGGTTGGCAAATTCGATGGCTTGGAACGGCCGATCGTATGGAAGCAGACTTAGTACCAAAACACGGCATCGATATCGACTTCATTAAAGTTAAGGGGTTGCGTGGGCAAGGACTGTTGAAGCTCTTGAAAGCACCGTTTCAAATCATCAATGCCGTGATGCAAGCTCGGGCGCATATTAAGCGTTGGCAACCTGATGCCGTTTTAGGCATGGGTGGCTATGTCAGTGGGCCTGGCGGTATTGCAGCCTGGCTATGTGGCGTGCCTGTTGTCTTGCACGAACAAAATGGTGTCGCGGGACTCACAAACCAATGGCTTGCCAAGATCGCAACCAAAGTGTTTCAAGCTTTCCCTGGGGCATTTGCAACGGCAGACGTTGTCGGTAACCCTGTTCGTCAAGATGTTGCCGCGATTGCCGATCCGACTCTGCGATTAAGTGAACGTGAGGGCGATATTCGTATTCTGGTGATGGGAGGCAGCCAAGGTGCTCGCATTCTCAATCAAACAATGCCGAAAGTGCTATCTCAGCTTGGTGATGGTTACCAAATTAAGCATCAAGCAGGAAAAGGCAATGCATCAGAGGTCGAAGCGCTGTATCAGGAAAACCAAGTCGCTAGTGCTGACGTGACTGAGTTTATTGATGACGTTGCTACTGCCTATCAGTGGGCCGATTTAGTCGTTTGCCGCTCAGGAGCATTAACGGTTTCAGAGGTTTCTGCCGCAGGCGTGGCAGCGATTTTCATCCCATTTATGCACAAAGATCGTCAGCAGGCTCTCAATGCAGAGCACCTGGTTGAGGCTCAAGCTGCAATTATGATCGAGCAACCGGATCTGTCTGTGGATTCGCTGGTGAATCAAATAAACCAATTAAATAGAGCGGACTTGTTGCAAATGGCAATGAGTGCGCGCAATAACGCTAAACTGAATGCAGACAGCACAGTTGCCAGTGCGATTATTGAATTAACTAACAATGAGAAATAACCCATGACCGAGCATAAGCAAGACTTAGCACAAATTCGTGCACTGATTCCTGAGATGAGACGAGTAAAGTGCATCCATTTTGTCGGTATTGGTGGTGCGGGAATGAGTGGTATCGCCGAAGTGTTACTCAACGAGGGCTATCAGATCTCAGGCTCTGACCTTGCGGAAAACGCAGTAACGCAATCTCTTGTCGCTAAAGGGGCTACTGTATTTATTGGTCATCAGGAAAGTAATGTTGAACAGGCGAGTGTAGTGGTGGTCTCCACCGCTATTGACCCTGAAAACCCTGAGCTTGTCGCGGCAAGGCAATTGCGTATTCCGGTTGTTCGCCGCGCCGAAATGCTCGCAGAGTTGATGCGCTTTCGTCATGGTATTGCCGTTGCGGGAACGCACGGTAAGACGACAACTACAGCGTTAGTCACGCAGATATACTCCGAAGCTGGCATGGATCCAACCTTTGTTAACGGTGGATTGGTGAAAAGCGCTGGGACCAACGCTCGATTGGGTTCTAGCCGTATCTTGATCGCCGAGGCAGACGAAAGCGATGCTTCTTTTTTACACCTTCAACCTATGGTCAGCATCGTGACCAATATTGAAGCAGACCACATGGACACCTATGGTGGTGACTTCGATACCCTCAAGCAGACCTTTATCGATTTTCTGCATAACCTGCCATTTTATGGTCAGGCGGTTATGTGCGTTGACGATCCTGTTGTCCGTGAGCTGATCCCAACAATCAGTCGACAAGTGATTACTTATGGCTTCTCTGAAGATGCGGATGTTCGCATCGAGAACTATCGCCAAAATGGTCATCAAGGGTTATTTTCGGTGGTAAGGCAAGATCGCAAAGACCTTGAAATTAGGCTCAATATGCCAGGTCAACACAATGCACTTAATGCTGCCGCTGCCATCGCAGTGGCCACTGAAGATAACATCTCAGATGAGGCAATATTAGCTGCAATGCTGGGAACAGAAGGGACAGGGCGTCGCTTTGAACACCTTGGCGAATTTGATACGGGTCATGGTCAGGTCATGTTGGTGGATGATTATGGTCACCATCCCACAGAAGTCGATGTCACAATTAAAGCGGCAAGAAATGGTTGGCCAGAAAAACGCCTTGTGATGGTGTTTCAACCTCACAGATACAGCCGCACCCGAGACCTATACGATGATTTTGCAAATGTCTTAGAGCAAGTCGATGTATTGGTGATGCTCGATGTTTATTCTGCAGGAGAGGCGCCAATCGCTGGAGCTGATGGCCGAGCACTGTGTCGCACTATTCGCACCCGAGGTAAAATTGATCCGGTGTTTGTACCAGATATTGACACCTTACCCTCTGTTTTATCTAATCTTTTGCAAGATGGCGACCTCGTCTTGACGCAAGGTGCTGGTGACATCGGTAAAATTGCACGACATTTACAAGCGCTGGCACTCAATATTAAAGCGATGCAGCATTAGTTACTATCGCTAAGTGAGCTTTAGTGACACCAATACCCGTTCTGGATCGGCTTATTAAAAAGCTTCAGAGCGGGTATTTGTCACTTATTAAGTGAGAATACTTGGATTTATCGAGTTCAATGTTTGATAGTTTGATATTCGTCAGTATAATCTTAAGGTTAAGAATAGTGGACCCGGCTCATATTCAGACGATCAAAAGGAAAGGCGCAGAGAAGCAAGTGAAGGACTTAAAGTTTGACAGAGACTAGGACAAGCAATGGACTGTATCACCAAGATGTGTCATATACGCCCAGAAATGGCATCGGTGCAGTATTCTTTGCCATGGTTCTATTGTTAATCGGTTCATTACTTTATTCCATCCTCAGCTGGATGTGGGACGACCAGCGATTGCCCTTATCTAAGATAGTGTTACAAGGTGAGTTGTCGCATGTTTCAGCAAGAGATGTGCAGCAAGCCTTCGCTGATCTCGATCATATCGGTACATTTATGTCGCAGGATATTGATGTACTGCAAGACAGTATCGAGGAGATACCATGGGTTTCTCAGGCGTCATTAAGAAAACAATGGCCTGATACTGTAAAGGTGTACCTAACAGAACATAAAATTGCTGCGATATGGAATGGCGTGGCAATGTTGGATACAAACGGTATTGTATTTAATGGTGATACCGCACGGCTTCATGATGAGCAAGTTAAGCTATATGGACCAGAAGGCACTGAGCAGTCTGTTCTAGAAACGTATTTGTACAGTAATGATCGGCTTGCACCGCTTGGTTTGTCAGTCACTTCCTTAGTGCTGAATGACCGCAGAGCTTGGCAGATCATTTTAGATAACGGGATTCGGCTGGAATTGGGTAAAGATTCTCTGAAAGAGCGCCTAACCCGTTTTGTGTTGTTGTATAACCGTTTAGGTGAGCAAGCAGCGAAGGTGAGTTATATCGATTTACGATATGATACAGGAGCTTCCGTTGGTTGGTATCGTGAACAAGAATTAGAGCAAGAGAGTACAGATGACTAAGACCACAGATGACAATATTATTGTCGGTCTTGATATAGGCACTGCTACCGTATCCGCATTGGTAGGAGAAATCCTACCTGACGGTCAGGTTAATATTATTGGCGCTGGTTCAAGCCCTTCTAGAGGGATGGATAAAGGTGGTGTTAATGATTTAGAGTCAGTGGTCAAGTCAGTCCAACGTGCTGTTGATCAAGCTGAGCTGATGGCTGAATGCCAAATCAGCAATGTTTTTCTTTCTCTTTCTGGTCGTCATATTGCGAGCAGAATTGAGAAAGGGATGGGGACGATTTCTGAAGAAGAAGTCTCTCAAGAAGACATGGATCGTGCCATTCATACCGCGAAATCGATAAAAATTGGTGAAGAACAGCGGATTCTGCATGTGATTCCTCAAGAATTTACCATAGACTATCAGGAAGGGATAAAAAACCCACTGGGTCTTTCCGGTGTACGAATGGAAGTCAGCGTTCATTTGATTTCTTGCCATAACGATATGGCACGCAATATCATAAAAGCAGTGGAACGCTGTGGCTTGAAAGTGGAACAATTGGTTTTCTCTGGTTTGGCTTCAAGCAACGCAGTGATAACTGAAGACGAGCGAGAGCTTGGTGTTTGTGTGGTCGACATTGGTGCTGGAACGATGGATGTTTCCATCTGGACTGGCGGCGCATTGCGACACACCGAAGTGTTTTCTTATGCCGGTAATGCCGTTACCAGTGACATAGCCTTCGCCTTCGGAACACCAGTCAGTGACGCTGAAGAAATAAAAGTAAAATATGGCTGTGCGTTGAGTGAACTAGTGAGCAAAGACGACACAGTTAATGTGCCAAGTGTAGGCGGAAGACCTTCGCGTAGTTTACAAAGACAGACATTGTCTGAAGTGATTGAGCCAAGATACACCGAGTTGATGGGCTTGGTTAACCAAACCATAGACAGTGTTCAGGTGAAGCTACGTGAGAGCGGTATTAAACATCACTTGGCAGCAGGGGTGGTCCTAACAGGGGGCGCTTCTCAAATTGAAGGGGTTGTAGAGTGCGCAGAGCGTGTTTTCCGCAATCAAGTGCGGGTCGGCAAACCCCTTGATGTTAGCGGGCTTACGGACTACGTAAAAGAGCCGTATCATTCTACGGCAGTTGGATTACTTCATTATGCAAGAGACAGTCAGATTAATGACGACAATGATTATAACGAACCTAAACGTCAATCGGTGTCGACACTATTTGGAAAGTTGCGTAATTGGATACAGAACGAGTTTTAACCTGATGAGTTGCAGGAAAACGGAGATAACACATGTTTGAACCGATGATGGAAATGTCTGACGACGCGGTAATTAAAGTTGTTGGAGTTGGTGGCGGCGGTGGTAATGCTGTTGAGCACATGGTACGTGAGTCCATTGAAGGCGTTGATTTTATCAGCGTTAATACGGACGCGCAGGCGCTTCGAAAAACAAGTATCAGTAATGTTATTCAAATTGGCGGTGACATTACTAAAGGCTTAGGTGCTGGAGCAAATCCACAAGTTGGACGTGATGCGGCTCTCGAAGACAAAGAAAGAATTAAAGAATACCTGACTGGGGCCGATATGGTCTTTATCGCGGCAGGTATGGGCGGTGGCACGGGTACAGGTGCTGCTCCCGTGATTGCGGAAGTCGCAAAAGAGTTGGGCGTGCTGACCGTTGCGGTGGTAACAAAACCATTTAGCTTCGAAGGTAAAAAGCGTTTAGCGTTTGCTGAGCAAGGAATTGAAGAGTTGTCTAAGCACGTAGACTCTTTAATTACCATTCCCAATGAAAAGCTATTAAAAGTACTGGGTCGTGGCGTAACGCTTCTTGAAGCGTTTGCAAGTGCGAACGATGTTTTAAAGAACGCTGTTCAAGGTATTGCGGAGTTGATTACTCGCCCTGGCATGATCAACGTCGACTTTGCTGACGTAAGAACAGTGATGTCTGAAATGGGACATGCCATGATGGGCAGCGGTGTTGCTAAAGGTGAAGACCGAGCTGAAGAAGCAGCGGAAATGGCAATTTCCAGTCCACTGCTCGAAGATATCGATCTCGCAGGTGCACGTGGCGTTCTTGTCAACATTACGGCTGGTCTGGACATGCGTTTGGATGAGTTTGAAACGGTAGGTAATACAGTCAAAGCATTTGCTTCTGATAACGCAACCGTAGTTATTGGTACTTCTCTTGACCCTGACATGAGTGATGAAATCCGAGTGACGGTAGTTGCTACAGGTATTGGTAACGAAAGAAAACCAGACATCACCCTAGTTGCCGGTGGTAAGACAAATGTAGCAACAAAAGCACAACCGACTCCAACGTCAACAGCAGCTGTTGCTGCGAAAACTGAAGAAAAACTGGCACAAACTTTGCCTGTTAATAATCAGGAGAGGGGTGAGGTGAAAGCAACGCCAGTGGCAAACTCGAGTTCAAGTGTTTCTGGAGCAAGCACGAGTGCAGCACCTAAACCTGAAAAAGAAAATGGCTACCTAGACATTCCAGCTTTCCTACGCCGTCAGGCAGATTAAGAAGCTGTGTAAATTTGACTCTAGTCAAATTTCTGGTAGGATTCGCGGTTGGTTACATAATCGACCGTGATATGTAGCGTTTATTATGAGGTTTGCAGATGATCAGACAACGTACGCTAAAAGAAATAGTGACAACTGTTGGAGTGGGATTACACTCTGGCCGTAAAGTATCACTAACTCTGCGTCCAGCTGCTGCGAATACTGGTGTAATTTATCGTCGTACCGATGTGAATCCACCGGTTGATTTCCCAGCTGATCCATTATCAGTTCGCGATACAATGTTATGTACAGCATTGGTGAACGATGAAGGTGTACGTATTTCTACCGTTGAACACTTAAATGCCGCTCTTGCTGGCATGGGTATCGACAATATCATTATTGAAGTGGATGCACCTGAAATCCCAATCATGGATGGCAGTGCAAGCCCATTTGTTTACTTGTTGCAGCAAGCGGGAATCGAGGTGCAGAATGCACCAAAACGGTTCATTCGCATTAAGAAACCAGTGCGTTTCGAAGATGACGATAAGTGGGCAGAGCTATTGCCATACGATGGTTTTCGTATGGACTTTGAGATCGAATTTAACCACCCTGCAATTGATTCTGATGAACAGCGTTTGCAGTTTGATTTCTCATCTCAAGCTTTTATTAAAGACATTTCGCGCGCACGTACTTTCGGCTTTATGCGTGACATCGAGCACCTTCAATCCCAGAACTTGGTGTTGGGCGGAAGTTTCGATAATGCTATCGTACTTGATGAATATCGAATCCTAAACGAAGAAGGTCTTCGTTTTGAAAATGAATTTGTGACTCATAAAGTGCTTGATGCTATCGGTGACTTATATATGGCAGGTCATGCCATTGTGGGTGAATTTCGAGCATTTAAGTCGGGGCATGGTCTTAATAACCAACTTCTTCGTGCAGTCCTTGCTGATCAAGAAGCGTGGGAGTGGGCAACATTCGAAGAGGAAGCCGGCTCACCGGTTGCGTTCGCTGAACCCGGCTTTGTTCTTGCTTAAATTGAATCTAAAAAAAATCAGGCTTTTAAGCCTGATTTTTTTTATTTATTTTTTGCCAAGTTGGCGATGTTTTCTAAACGCTTTTTGATTTTGTCCGGTGCATCTTGCGCCACCATTCTTAGATAGTCCGCAGCAACATCAGAAACAGCGTGCTGACGTGTCTTGCTTTCTTCTTTAATTTCTTTTGTTTTCTCATTAAGGTAAAGGCCCGGATTTACTTTAATTTCTATGCTCATTAGGTTGGCAAAACCTTGACTACGTAATTGGCTCAATAGGTAAAGGCGGTCGTAATCCAACTTCATTTTTATCGCTGCACTTGACGCTTCAATGAGTAGGTATCCACCTCTAATATTAGCTACCCGGCACATTTTGGCCACATTAGGGGCAAGAATTGACGAAATTGCCAAGTTAGCTTGAGCGATTTTCTGAGCGTGTTGCTGAATTTTACTAAAACCAGCACTCTGTATTAACTGCTCAGTAGATGTGGGGCGATGATCACGCATGATAAGATTCCACTTTTGACCTTAAAAGATTGTATCTCAACCCAGTAGTTTGGGCGACAATTACCCGCTATTTGCACAACAAAAACTGTTGAGAAGAGCACCAACAACACAAAATTACCAAACACATCAAACAAATTGCAGTTAGATGAAAGAGAAGCTTGGTTGTCTGCAGTAAAATTCCTTACACTATGGCAACTAATTTGTTCGACCGCCTTGAAATATTTGGCTTTCAACACAATATCAATTGGAACAAGATTGAGCTCAGTATCCTTAGTCGAGACTGAACAGCATGCCAGATAGATCAGCGAGATCTGAGAAAGAGAGATTTAGACCACATGATTACTAAGCTACTGACTAAAGTTATCGGTAGTCGCAATGACAGAACATTGCGTCGCCTACGAAAAATCGTCAAAGAAATTAACAACTATGAGCCTCAATTCGAGGCATTGTCTGACGATGAGCTCAAGGCGAAGACAGTTGAGTTTCGTGAGAGACTGGAAAAAGGTGAAACTTTAGACCAACTATTGCCTGAAGCATTCGCTACTGTACGTGAGGCATCAAAACGTGTTTACGGCATGCGTCACTTCGATGTCCAGCTTATTGGTGGCATGGTTCTTAATGCAGGACAAATTGCAGAAATGCGTACCGGTGAGGGTAAAACCCTGACTGCAACACTACCTGCTTATCTAAATGCCCTGCCCGGCAAAGGTGTTCACATCGTTACCGTGAACGACTACCTAGCCAAACGTGATGCGGAAACAAACCGCCCGCTGTTTGAATTCTTGGGTATGACAGTAGGCATTAATGTGCCAAACATGCCACCGCCAGAGAAAAAACAAGCGTACCTTGCCGATATTCTCTACGGAACAAACAACGAGTTTGGTTTTGACTATTTACGTGACAACATGGCGTTTCGTGCAGAAGATCGCGTACAGCGTGAGCGTTTCTTCGCTGTCGTTGATGAAGTGGACTCAATCTTAATCGATGAAGCTCGTACACCGCTGATTATTTCAGGTCCAGCTGAAGACAGTTCTGAGCTGTACACTAAAATTAATACACTCATCCCAAGCCTTCAAAAACAAGATAAAGAAGACTCAGAAGAGTACCGTGGTGAAGGGCACTTCACTATGGATGAAAAATCAAAGCAAGTTCACTTGACCGAGAATGGTCAGGAGTTTGTTGAAGAGCTGCTTGTTAAGAACGGTTTGATGGAAGAAGGCGACACGCTTTATTCGCCAACTAACATTAGCTTACTTCACCACGTAAACGCGGCATTGCGTGCCCATGTTCTGTTTGAGAAAAACGTCGATTACATTGTCAATGATGAAGGCGAAGTGGTTATCGTTGATGAGCATACGGGGCGTACTATGCCTGGTCGTCGTTGGTCAGAAGGTTTGCATCAGGCGGTTGAAGCCAAAGAAGGCGTGAAAATCCAAAATGAAAACCAGACGTTAGCATCTATCACCTTCCAAAACTTCTTCCGTTTGTACGAGAAGTTATCTGGCATGACAGGTACTGCTGATACCGAAGCATTTGAGTTCCAATCTATTTATGGTCTGGAAACGGTTGTTATCCCAACCAACAAACCAATGGTTCGTGATGACATGCCAGATGTTGTTTATCGCACTGAAACTGAGAAGTTTAACGCGATTATCGAAGACATCACGGCGCGTGCTGCGAAAGGGCAACCGTGTTTGGTGGGTACCGTTTCAATTGAGAAATCTGAGCTTCTTTCAAACGCTTTGAAAGCCGCAAAAGTGAAGCACAGCGTATTGAACGCCAAGTTCCACGAAAAAGAAGCCGAGATTGTTGCTCAAGCAGGTACTCCAGGTGCCGTGACTATCGCAACTAACATGGCCGGTCGTGGTACCGACATCGTACTAGGTGGCAGCTGGCAAGCTCAGATTGAAGCGTTAGACAACCCGACACAGGCGCAAATTGATAAAATTAGAGCGGACTGGAAAGTGGTTCACGATGACGTGTTAGACGCTGGTGGTTTACATATTATTGGCACGGAGCGTCATGAGTCTCGTCGTATCGATAACCAACTACGTGGTCGTTCTGGTCGTCAAGGGGACGCTGGTTCATCTCGCTTCTACTTATCGATGGAAGATACGTTATTACGTATTTTTACCTCAGATCGCATGGCGAGCCTAATCCAAGGTGGCATGGATGAAGGTGAAGCAATCGAAAGTAAGATGCTTTCTCGTTCGATTGAAAAGGCTCAGCGTAAAGTTGAAGGCCGCAACTTCGATATCCGTAAACAGTTGTTGGAATACGATGACGTCGCGAACGATCAACGTAAAGTGGTGTACGAGCTACGTGACGAGCTGATGAGTGCTGATGACATTAGCGAAATGCTGTCTCAAAACCGTGAAGACGTGTTTATGTCGGTTATCGATGAATATATCCCACCACAATCTCTCGAAGATATGTGGGACGTTGAAGGCCTGGAAACTCGCCTTAAAAATGACTTTGATCTCGAACTACCGCTGAAAAATTGGTTAGCTGAAGACGACAAGTTGTATGAAGAAGCACTGCGAGAGAAAATTCTTGAGACCGCTGTTGAGGTCTATAAGTCGAAAGAAGAAACGGTCGGCGAATCGGTTCTGCGTAACTTTGAAAAATCCGTGATGCTGCAAACCCTAGATACGTTGTGGAAAGAGCACTTGGCTGCGATGGACCACTTGCGTCAAGGTATTCACTTACGTGGCTACGCTCAGAAAAACCCGAAGCAAGAATATAAGCGTGAGTCGTTTGAATTGTTTGAACAGCTACTTGATACACTGAAGTTCGATGTCATCACGGTTCTGTCGAAAGTACGCGTACAGCAACAAGAAGAAGTTGAACGTATGGAAGCCCAGCGTCAAGCCCAAGCTGCTGAAGCGGCTCGTAGAGCTCGCGCTCAACACGCGAGTGCTGACAATCAATTGGCTGACGAAGAAGAGCAAGATGCTTCTCAACCGATGGTGAGAGAAGAGCGTAAAGTTGGACGAAACGAACCTTGTCCATGTGGCTCTGGTAAGAAATACAAGCAGTGCCACGGGAAAATTGCTTAATCTTTCTGATGAAGAATCAAAAAGAGCCGCTTTTGCGGCTCTTTTTTTGAATATTGAGTGCAGCCAAACGAATACCAGTTAATGGTGGTTGCGTATAGTAGGACTAAATTATGAAGCGTACACATATCGTTGCTGCGATCATTCTAAACCCTAATCGATCTCAAGCTTTTATCACCAAGCGGCCCAGTGACAAACACAAAGGTGGTTATTGGGAATTTCCAGGTGGCAAAGTTGAACGAGGCGAGAGTGTGAGCGAAGCCATTAAACGAGAGCTTTTCGAAGAGGTTGGGATTGATGTTGAGGCGGCGTCCCCCTTTGAACACTTATTGTATGATTACCCAGAGAAGTCGCTGGTGTTTGATTTCCTCTTAGTGAGCCAATTTTCTGGTGTGCCCTTTGGCAAAGAGGGGCAACAAGGAAAGTGGGTGAATATCGCGGATCTTCATCATTATCCGTTTCCTGAAGCAAACCTCCCGGTTGTCGATAAAGTGCAGAAAAAATACGCTTAATATCGCGCCTTATGCTAGCGATATGGGCTGCATTAAGTTAGATTGAAAGAAACAAAATCAATGGAGAATAACGCAGTGGTTAGAATTGCGATTGCAGGAGCAGCGGGCCGTATGGGCCGCAATTTGGTTAAGGCAACGTATCACAATAAGCAGGCGACGGTCGGGGCCGGTTCAGAAAGGCCAGAATCGTCACTTGTCGGAGTCGACATTGGTGAACTGTGTAATGAAGGACACTTTGATGTTGCTTTGGTGGATGACTTAACAAAAGCGATCGATGAATTTGATGTGATCGTCGACTTTACAGCACCAGTGAGCACGCTAGCCAATATCGAACTGTGTAAGGCGCATAATAAAAAGATTGTTATTGGTACAACCGGGTTTAGTGAAGAAGAGAAAGCCGTGATTGATGAAGCAGCCAAAACCCTTCCGATCATTATGGCGCCTAACTACAGCGTAGGCGTAAACTTAGTCTTTAAGCTACTTGAGAAAGCGGCAAAAGTGATGGGCGACTATTGCGATGTCGAAATCGTTGAAGCTCACCATCGGCATAAAGTGGACGCGCCTTCTGGTACTGCAATTGGTATGGGAGAGGCGATAGCTGGCGCAATGGGAAATCAACTCAACGATGTCGCGGTTTATGCGCGTGAGGGTATTACCGGAGAACGAACCAAAGATGAGATAGGCTTTGCCACCATCCGAGCGGGCGATATTATCGGTGAGCATACTGCGATGTTTGCCGATATTGGTGAGCGTGTTGAAATCACTCACAAAGCCACTGACCGAATGACCTTTGCAAACGGTGCAATTAAAGCGGCCGTTTGGTTAGGCGATAGGCCGGCAGGGCTCTATACCATGACCGATGTTCTCGGATTAAACGACATCTAATTGATAAGCGCCAGATTGGCGCTTTTTTTAGTTTTTGATAAAACTGAATACATAAAAGTTACCTGAATTATATTTTCGCTAGGATACATAACTATTCTTTATCGTGCGGTGCCTGTTACTGTGACCTTAAGAATGGTTCTGTAAAGTTAATAAAGGCTAATCTGGTTTTTTTTTGGGGTTTAGTTGTTATTTTTAACGTTTAAGGGGTGATAGTTTCCTTTGTGGTGTGTTTTTATAAGTAAACTTGGCTTGCTTAACGTTTGCGCTGTCACTGTGACACATTAAAGTCTATTTAGGGTGGTACGGAGGAGCA
The DNA here is from genome assembly GCF_022836845.1 of Vibrio gelatinilyticus. Taxonomy (GTDB): domain Bacteria; phylum Pseudomonadota; class Gammaproteobacteria; order Enterobacterales; family Vibrionaceae; genus Vibrio; species Vibrio gelatinilyticus. The sequence goes on along the minus strand of NZ_JAJNNZ010000002.1, from coordinate 327,101 downwards.
AGAGACCCGGTTTGCTGCATAAATGGCCACATTAAATATAATTAACTGCTTTTTTTACGGCTTTAACACCAAAAAACTCGAAGTTTCTAATAAATAACAAATTAGTTTTAGTATTAATGTTGACACAGGTCACGCTGATAATTAGAATACCGCCAATTTGTCTGAAAGACCTAAAGCGCCTGTTTATGGCGAAAAGGAAGGCAAATTTGCATTTTATTTTATTATTTTTGCATCTTTATTCTGGAGGTTGTCTTGAGTAAATCAGCACTGTTGGTCCTAGAAGATGGGACAGTGTTCCACGGTATTTCCATTGGTTCAGATGGGCTTTCCGTTGGTGAAGTCGTTTTTAATACCTCGATGACGGGGTACCAAGAAATCCTCACTGATCCTTCCTATTCTCAACAAATCGTAACACTAACTTATCCTCACATTGGCAACACTGGTACTAATAAAGAAGACGAAGAGTCTTCAGCAATCCATGCTCAGGGCCTTGTGATCCGCGATCTTCCCCTTATCGCTTCTAATTTCCGTAATGAACAGTCTCTTTCTGATTACCTAAAATCACAAAATATTGTCGGTATCGCTGATATTGATACGCGTAAACTTACGCGCATTTTACGTGAAAAAGGTGCACAAAATGGCTGCATTATGGCTGGCGATAACCTTGATGAAGCACTGGCTTTAGCGAAAGCGAAAGAATTCCCAGGTCTAAAAGGTATGGATTTGGCGAAAGTGGTTACGACTAAAGAGAGCTACGAGTGGAAACAGGGTTCTTGGACGCTGACAGGCGGCCTACCTGAAGCGAAAGCAGACAGTGAACTGCCTTTCCACGTTGTAGCCTACGATTTCGGTGCTAAACGCAATATTTTACGCATGTTGGTTGACCGCGGCTGCCGTTTAACGGTTGTTCCTGCGCAAACCACTGCTGAAGAAGTGCTGGCACTAAACCCAGATGGCGTTTTCCTATCAAACGGCCCAGGTGACCCGGCACCGTGTACTTATGCGATTGACGCAACGAAGATATTTCTAGATAAAGGTCTTCCGATTTTTGGTATCTGTCTTGGCCACCAAATCTTAGCTCTGGCATCTGGCGCGCAAACCGTGAAGATGAAGTTTGGCCATCATGGTGCTAACCATCCAGTAAAAGACTTAGATCGTAATGTGGTGATGATTACCTCACAAAACCACGGTTTTGCAGCGGATGAAGAAACACTGCCAGCCAATCTACGTGCAACGCATAAGTCACTGTTTGATGGCTCGCTTCAAGGTATTCACCGTACCGACAAGCCAGCATTTAGCTTCCAGGGGCACCCAGAAGCAAGTCCTGGTCCTGAAGACGCCGCGCCGTTATTTGACCATTTCATCGAACTAATAAAACAGCATAAAGCTTAATCTCGGAGTAGTAGACAATGCCAAAACGTACTGACATTAAAAGTATTCTGATTCTAGGTGCCGGCCCGATCGTCATTGGCCAGGCATGTGAGTTTGACTACTCTGGTGCTCAAGCTTGTAAAGCACTTCGTGAAGAAGGCTATCGAGTTATTCTGGTAAACTCGAACCCAGCAACTATCATGACTGACCCAGATATGGCCGATGCCACGTACATCGAGCCAATCCAGTGGGAAGTCGTACGTAATATCATCGCCAAAGAAAAGCCGGATGCGGTACTGCCAACGATGGGTGGTCAGACTGCACTAAACTGTGCTCTTGATTTGGAAAAGCACGGCGTTCTTGAAGAGTTCGGCGTAGAAATGATTGGTGCAACGGCCGACGCGATTGATAAAGCAGAAGACCGTTCTCGCTTTGATAAAGCAATGAAGTCGATTGGCCTTGAGTGTCCTACCGCGGATACGGCGAAAACGATGGAAGAAGCTTACAAAGTTTTAGACATGGTTGGCTTTCCTTGTATCATTCGTCCATCGTTCACGATGGGTGGTACCGGTGGTGGTATCGCGTATAATAAAGAAGAATTTGAAGAAATCTGTCGTCGCGGTTTAGATCTGTCTCCAACTAACGAACTTCTTATCGATGAATCACTTATCGGTTGGAAAGAATACGAGATGGAAGTGGTTCGTGACAAAAACGACAACTGCATCATCGTATGTGCGATTGAAAACTTTGACCCAATGGGTATTCACACGGGTGACTCAATCACCGTGGCTCCAGCTCAAACGCTGACGGACAAAGAATACCAACTCATGCGTAACGCATCTCTAGCCGTATTGCGTGAGATCGGTGTTGAAACAGGTGGTTCAAACGTTCAGTTTGGTATCAACCCGAAAGATGGCCGTATGGTCATCATCGAGATGAACCCACGTGTATCTCGCTCTTCAGCGCTTGCTTCTAAAGCTACAGGTTTCCCAATCGCTAAGATTGCTGCGAAACTGGCAGTTGGCTTCACACTAGATGAGCTGATGAACGACATTACTGGTGGCGCAACTCCAGCATCGTTCGAACCAACAATCGACTACGTAGTGACTAAGATCCCTCGTTTTAACTTCGAGAAGTTCGCCGGTGCTAACGACCGTCTAACGACGCAAATGAAGTCTGTTGGTGAAGTGATGGCTATCGGTCGTAACCAACAAGAATCTCTACAAAAAGCACTTCGCGGCCTAGAAGTTGGCGCGACTGGTTTTGACGAAATGGTAGACCTAGATGCACCAGATGCTCTAACCACTATCCGTCACGAACTTAAAGAAGCGGGCGCAGAGCGCATTTGGTACATCGCTGACGCATTCCGCGCAGGTATGTCGGTAGATGGTGTGTTCAACCTAACGCAAATCGACCGTTGGTTCCTAGTTCAAATCGAAGATATCGTTAAGCTAGAGCAAGAAGTTAAAGCAGCTGGTTTTGCAGGTCTCAACAAAGACGTACTCAACAAGCTAAAACGTAAAGGCTTTGCTGATGCTCGTTTGTCTAAGATCCTCGGTGTAGCGGAAAGCGAAATCCGTCGTCTACGTGACCAATACGATATCCACCCGGTATACAAGCGTGTGGATACGTGTGCTGCAGAGTTCTCATCAGATACGGCTTACATGTACTCATCTTACGATGATGAGTGTGAAGCGAACCCAACAGACAAAGAAAAAATCATGATTCTAGGCGGCGGTCCAAACCGTATCGGCCAAGGTATTGAATTTGACTACTGTTGTGTACACGCATCACTAGCACTACGTGAAGATGGCTACGAAACTATCATGGTTAACTGTAACCCTGAGACTGTTTCTACAGACTACGATACGTCTGACCGTCTGTACTTCGAACCAGTAACTCTGGAAGACGTGCTAGCAATCGCTCGCGTTGAGAAGCCAAAAGGCGTTATCGTTCAGTACGGTGGTCAAACGCCACTGAAACTGGCACGTGCTCTTGAGGCGGCAGGTGTACCAATCATAGGTACTAGCCCTGACGCAATCGACCGTGCAGAAGACCGTGAGCGCTTCCAAGTTGCGGTAGACCGTCTAGGCCTACTTCAGCCAGAAAATGCAACTGTAACAACCATGGAGCAAGCGGTTGAGAAATCTCGCGAAATCGGCTTCCCATTGGTTGTACGTCCTTCTTACGTACTTGGTGGTCGTGCGATGGAAATCGTTTATGACGAGCAAGATCTACGTCGCTACTTCAACGAAGCAGTGAGCGTATCAAACGAATCTCCAGTACTACTTGATAGCTTCCTAGATGACGCGATTGAAGTAGACGTTGATGCGATTTGTGATGGTGAGCGTGTGGTTATCGGCGGTATCATGGAGCACATTGAGCAAGCGGGCGTTCACTCAGGTGACTCAGCATGTTCGCTTCCTGCCTACACGCTAAGCCAAGAAATCCAAGATGTAATGCGCGAGCAAGTTGAAAAGCTAGCATTCGAGTTGGGTGTTCGTGGTCTTATGAACACGCAGTTTGCAGTTAAGAACAATCAGGTTTACTTGATTGAAGTTAATCCACGTGCAGCTCGTACAGTACCATTTGTATCAAAAGCAACAGGCGCGCCTATTGCTAAGATTGCTGCTCGAGTCATGGCTGGTCAATCTCTTGAAGCTCAAGGTTTCACAAAAGAGATCATTCCGCCTTACTACTCTGTGAAAGAAGTGGTGCTGCCATTCAACAAGTTCCCTGGTGTTGACCCATTGTTAGGTCCAGAAATGCGTTCTACGGGTGAAGTAATGGGTGTTGGTGCGACGTTTGCTGAAGCTTATGCAAAAGCAGAACTTGGTTGTGGCAATGTCTACCCTGAAGGTGGCCGTGCATTACTGTCTGTTCGTGAAGGCGATAAAGAGCGAGTCGTTGACCTAGCGTCTAAGCTAACGAAACTGGGTTACCAGTTGGATGCAACTCACGGTACAGCAGTTATTCTAGGTGAAGCGGGCATTAACCCTCGTCTTGTTAACAAGGTACACGAAGGTCGCCCACACATTCTAGACCGCATCAAGAACAACGAGTATACCTATATCGTTAACACGGCTGCTGGTCGTCAAGCGATAGAAGACTCGAAAGTTCTACGTCGTGGCGCTTTGGCTGAGAAAGTGAACTACACCACAACGCTAAACGCAGCGTTCGCTACGTGTATGTCTCACACTGCCGATGCGAAATCGACAGTAACGTCAGTACAAGAACTTCATGCGCAAGTTAAAAACGCGTAATAGATAAAAACTAAGAAGCAGGTATCGCGCCCGCCTTTTAGACAACCTCATTGCCCGCTCAATTGAGCGGGCTTTTTTACATCTCATTTAGCAGTATTGATTCCAAATTGGAATAGGTTTCTGTCTTTGGTTTCGCTAGTGTTCGTTCTGTTACCAAGTAAAATCGCACCATTATTTATATTTGAGAAGGCTCTATGGAAGTCACGATAGACATTCTGGCAATGTTGTTTTTTGTCGCAGGATTAGCTGGATTTATTGACGCGATGGCTGGCGGTGGTGGTTTGTTGACGCTGCCAGCTTTGCTTTCGGTAGGGGTACCTCCAACCCAAGCCTTGGCGACTAATAAGTTACAAAGCTCGTTCGGTAGTTTTTCGGCGACTTGGTACTTTGTGCGTAATGGGATCGTTAATCTGAAAGAGATGCGCCTTGCCATTATTTGTACTTTTGTGGGATCCGCTGTTGGTGCTGAGCTCGTTCAGCACATCGACGCAGGCGTTCTTACCAGTCTTATACCGATGTTACTGCTTGGCATATCGTTATATTTTTTACTGGCACCACAAGCCGGCGAGGGTGGTGGTAAGCCTAAGTTTTCTGAGACCATGTTTGCTTTTTCAGTGGGTACGGGCGTGGGCTTTTATGATGGTTTTTTTGGGCCGGGCACAGGCTCAATCTTCACCATTTGTTTTGTTGCCATTGCTCAGCTTTCGATTGTGCATGCTACTGCAAAAACTAAAGTACTTAACTTCACCTCTAACTTGGCTGCGCTGATCTTTTTCATTATTGCAGGCTTACCGGTTTGGAAGATCGGTTTGGTGATGGCGGTGGGCGGATTTTTGGGTGCCAGAATGGGAGCGAAGGTCGTTGTATCCAAGGGGAAAAAATTCATCCGCCCACTTGTTGTCATCATGTCAATGGTCATGGCATTGAAGCTACTTTGGGAACAGCATCCTCAATGGTTTCAATCACTGTTCTCACTCGTTTAAGCTTCAATGCTGAAGGACGATAAACAAGGTGCACAGGACGGGTTAACCGAGATAAAAAGTCAAAATCAAAGCAAAGCCCTTCATCAATATGAAGGGTTTTTACTATTGAAAGTGGCACTAAGGCTGCACAGACCCCTTTAATGGCGAGTTGAGCTGCGGCGGTGTAAGAGTCCATCTGCATATTAGGAACAATACCTGCTTGTTGTAACAGCCCTGCCTGATAGGTATTGGCTGGATTATTTAAATCGTTGGTAATTAATGTCGTTGGCGGTTGGGTTAGCACTTGCTGGCTAACCACACGAAAGGGTTCGTTGAAAAGATGAGTCGTGTGTAATCCAATACGACTATTGAGATGTCCTGCACACAACCCTATTGCGGCGTCGCCCGCTTTGACATGCTCTATGATACGTGGGGTGTGATTGGTCGTGATGGTCAAGAACGGCTCGCGCGCCATTAAGCTTGGTAGGACTTCGCTAAGATAGCCCGCCACTAATGTCTCTGAGCAATCAATACGAATGACTGATTGTTCATCAAGAGTTCGCTCTTCAGCAATCAGCCCACGAAGCTCATGTAAACTTGGGCCAATCCTGTCAATCAATGAAAGCGCGTCAGGTGTCAGCTTGATTTGCCTGCCTTGTGGCTCAATCAAGGTTTTTCCAAGTTTCTTCTCTAGATTTGCAATACGCTTGCTAACCGCCGACTGGCTGATATACAACTTACTGCCAGTGCGGCTCATGGTTTTTTCCCGCGCGAGCACTAACAGAGTTTCAATGCCTTCGAGTAACATAGGCTTTAATGAATTATTGGAATGGGTAGTGCAATACTACCACACCTTGAATAATCACCTTGTGCTAGTTCTAAGGAAGCTCATCGCGCTTGGATAATTCAACTCGATAATTTTCATCAGCATCATCTTTAACAAAATCGACAAAGTGCTGAATGCTATCGAGTGCATCTTCTACATAATGAGAGACATACAAAAGCTGGCTGAGATTTTCATTGGCTATCATGTTCAGAGCATTCGTTACTAACTTCCTACCCAAGAAATCAAGCCCTTGATATGGTTCGTCGAGTATCAACAATGTTGGCTGTTTAATAATGGCGCGGGCAATGAGTAATAGGCGTTGTTGACTATATTCGAGAGCCTTAAACGAGGTGTCTTTGAGGTGGGCCATGTGCAAAAGTGCTAACCACTCCATCGCAGTATCTATCTGCTTTTTGGATGGCTGATCGTATAATCCGATAGAGTCGAAGTAGCCAGACAAAAGAACATCGAGTGCACGACAACTTACCCGATATTGCAGGTGTAAAGAAGATGACACCATACCTGTGTGCTTTTTGATGTCCCAAACAGTTTCACCACTTCCACGTTGCATGCCATAAATTTGGATATCATTACTGTAACACTGGGGGTGATCACCAAAAATCAAGCCAAGTAACGTACTCTTACCGCAGCCATTGGGGCCACGTACTTGCCAATGTTCACCATGATTAATTTGCCAATCTACGCCAGAGAAAATTCGCTGTTCAACATATTCAACAGTGCCATTGGTTATTTTTAGCAAGGGATCAGCAAACTTTGCTGTGTGTTGATGCTTGCGAATCAAGGCGATCCACTGCTCACTTTGTTCTGAGGATAAGGCCCTGAGTTGGCTAATGACCGGATGCGACAGCCATTGGCGATGTGTCATTGTTTGGCTTAGCGTTCCGTGCTCAAAAAGAGCGACGTGATGCACCCAATCGGGGATCTCATCTTCTCTCGATGTCACGATAATGATTTGAGTGTGCTCTGCGAGAGTTCGGAGATAACAGGCCAATAATTCTCTATGCTGGGCATCCAAACCCACGAAAGGCTCGTCTAGCAACAAAGTGCGCGGCTTACTTGCCAGTGCACGGGCCAACATGACTCTCCGGGTTTCTCCCGTTGAAAGTTGTTTAAAGCCTCGCTGGGCCAAATGCGTCAAATCGAGCTTGTCCATCAGTTCGAGAGTGTGCGATGGTTGCTGAACTCGTTCATCAATAAGCTGCGTTACGGTACGCCCGAAGTCAATTCTATCGAGAAAATCGGTATCGTCGTTTGCATTTTCGAGCTCAAGCAAACGCTGTTGTTCTGCGAGCGAGACTTGCGCTATATCTTGATGCAAAGCAACAAGGCAGCCGGGCTCAGCTTGTTTTTCTCCGCATAACAAATCGCCGATTTGTGAACCGACATTACCTTGGGTTTCAAAAATGGCCCAATGTTCACTGTCGTTAATCTGCCACTGTTCGATGGTGAGTGGATGCGCGGTGTCGGGGATGTGCAGTTGATGAAATTCAATCTTCATAGTCTCGTCCTTGAGCTGATGTCACCGCTTCAAAAAACCGATGATGGATGGGGTTTCATGCAACCAACATACAAGAGCCTTATGTAAAAATGAAGAGGTTATTGAGCGCCTGAGTCAGCTTGTGCGGTATAAGCCGACTCAGGTCATTGTCTCATTAACGATCGAGAGCAAAAGTAGGCAGCGAGAGGTGCCAACGAATCGCAGCTAGACGCAGGATCAAGGTTGTCACAATGCAAGTGAGAAACGCGGTAGACGGGTGGCAACCGAACATGAGAGCCAGCGCATAACCTGAGCCACCGACAATACAGGCAGTGGCATAGACTTCACTTCGTAACACCATTGGAATTTCTCGGGCTAATACATCACGAATAATACCGCCGCCACAGCCAGTAATAACCCCCATTATGATGGCCACCATATAGGAGTCTTGGTAAGAAAGCGCCTTTTCGACACCGATCCCGACAAATACGGCCAATCCAACCGCATCGCAAACGGGCAATACCCACCACGCCAAGCGGCGAGGGTGGCGGATCAGCAACATAGCGGTAAGACAGGTGATAAAAATAACCCACAAATAAGTGGTATCGGTAATCCAAAATACAGGGGTTGCACCCAAAGACATATCTCGAATTGTACCGCCGCCGATGGCAGTCACACTGCCCAGCACAATGACGCCGAAAGGATCCATCTTCAATCGTCCAGCCAGTATCACTCCTGATACTGCGAAAATTGCCGTCCCAAAAAGATCGACTAAATAGAGCATGGAATCCACGGTCTTTATTCTCAAATTAACGAATGGTTTGTGGGGCTGATTTTACGAAAATATCGCTCTTTGCGTGATGAATATTGAAATTTTGTGACTGGTATCACAATTAAAAGCTGTTTCTTACGTGTTGCAAATGTTCGCAAACTTCTTCAATGGCCCGCAAGGTTCGTGGCGTCGGGCGGTTAAGCCAATCAGACGTCAACGACCACAAATGCCCTTGCCCAACGGCAGGTAATTGTTGACGCCATTTGTCCCACATATTGCCATTGGCAATGGCATGCTCAGAGGTGAAAATGGCTTGGGGTTGTCGAACGATAACTTGTTCAATGCTGACTTGAGGGTAGGGTACTGGGCTTTTTTCAAATACGTTTTCTCCACCACAAAATTCGAAAACGACGCTAGGCCAGTTGTTTTGAGCGACGGTAATGATGGGTTTCTCACTGAGTTGATAGAAATAACTCACAGCAACATCGGTGGTGTAACGCTGCTTGGCGTTGGTTAGTTGTTGACGAAAGTCTTCTGCGGCCTGTTGTCCAATGCTGGGATCGTCGGCATATTCACTTAATGCTTCTATGTTGTCTGCAATGTCAGTCAGGGACTTGGTTGTCGAATAATGCAAATTAAAGCCAAACTGCTCAAGCTTCTCAACTTCCCGCATTGGGTTTCCAGCGGGCCAAACAAGGATCAAGTCAGGTTTGAGCGAAATAATTCTCTCCAACTTAACCCCTTGGTAGTTGGCGACTCTCTCGATACTTTTGGCCTGTTCCGGGTAGTCACTAAACTCGCTTACCGCGATGAGTTTGCCTCCTAAACCAGCGGCAAAGGCCAATTCAGTAGCATGTGGAGCAAGACTGATGATGCGCTGTGGTGTAGCCGATACTAGGGTTGGACTTAAGCTCAAAACGAGGGCGAGAGCAGTCAAATAACGTGTCAAATCAGCCCCCTTGATAAACTATAAACATGATAGCGCTTTGTAGGATTAACCAGGCGTAGATACGCCAAGCCAGCAGTTTTTGTATGCACATAAGGTGATAAGCCGAGGGTACCACGCTACCGCCAATTCGAGCGCGCTCATGCTTGGTTCCATCATAAATAGCGGGCCCACCTAGTGCTATTTCCGATTTGCAACCAACGGAAATCAGTACCCAACTAGGACCAGGTAATGGCCAAACGCGAGCTTGTTGATTAATGCTAGAGATCACTGCGGCAGTATTATTGCCAATGCTAATACATATCGCATAAAGCCTCATCGGTACTAGATCTAACATCGCGAGCAATCTAACCGTGGAGAGACCAAATGGATGGAACCTTTGCTGAGCAGGGCTCCATGCTCTTGTCAGTTCGGCAATAAGCCGATAACAAAAGGCGCCAATTCCGCCACAAATGCCATACCAAAATAGCACGCAGATGACATTTCGGGTGTAGCCCATGATGATAGTTTCTGCGCCAGCTTTTCCTAGTCCAATTAGAGATAAGGTGTCAGTGTCGCGATTAAGACGTTCGCCAAGCACTTGTCGAGCGAGCTTTTTATCATTCGAAGAAAGAGCATCCACTAATTGACGGGTAAGTCGTTCGTTACTGCGCCAGTCGAGTGAAAGTAACAACAAGCCAAGGTCGTATAACTGTGGTTGCCATACGAGTGGCCGAAACGCCACTAAGAGAATGATGACCGGAGTCATCAGAACGACTAAAGCGAGAGAACCAGAAAGTTTACTTTGATGGTAATCGCCACTGGTATTGACCTTCTGCGCTAACCGTTTTGCAATGTACTGCCATGCAGTGAGTGGATGGGCATTGTTTGGGATTGGTAATATTAAGTGGAAAAGAAGCGCTCCCCACATGACGAGGAGAGCACCGTTAGCATACGCATGCTCTAGCAGCGAATTCATAGATATCATCCTTGATTATGAAGGCTGATTATTTGAGCAGTTCGATCATTTTGGTAACCATTTCCGATGAGCTTTGCGCCGCAAGAGGTAGGAACTCTTCGAAACTCATAGGTGACTCTTTATCAGCAACGTCTGAGATAGCGCGCACGACAACAAAAGGGGTGTTGAATTGGTGACAAGTCTGAGCAATGGCAGAGGCTTCCATTTCAACGGCGATGACGCCTGGGAAATTGTCGCGAATAAACGCTTGACGCTCAGGGCGGCAAACAAACTCATCGCCCGTGCAAATTAGCCCACGAACCGCATGCTTGTCTTCCATTTGTGCGAGCGCTTGCTCTGCAACATCCATGAGCTTTTTATCTGCACTGAAAGCTGCTGGTTGACCCGCCATTTGACCAATTTCGTAGCCAAATGCGGTCACGTCTGCATCGTGATGACGAACTTCGGTTGAAATCACCACGTCGCCTAAGTTTAGAGTGGACTCAAAACCACCTGCAGAACCGGTATTTATGACCACATCAGGTTGATAGTCACTTAGAAGAATCGTTGTTCCTACCGCCGCTGCCACTTTGCCGATGCCCGATTGAAGCAATACCACTTCCGCATCACTTAGTTGGCCTGTAAAGAAGGTACAGCCACCTTTCTTAGTTTCAACAAGATTGGTAAGTGCCGATTTTAGTATGGAAACTTCTTGTTCCATTGCGCCGATAACACCGATTTTCATGATAACTCTCTTTGATCAACTGTTTGTTGTGCGCAGTATACCATTAGCCATCGGTGAGATAAGCAGAAAATTATGACTGGACGACAAGCCCTGCTTCAATGAGTTTGCTGCGTAGTGCTTCCGCTCGCTTACGGTTGACGCCAAAATCAGAATAGCCAATACGAGATTCAGATCTTAGTAGTAACCAACCATCTTTTATTTTGAGTTCCATGTCATCGACAAAACGCATGATTTTGCTGGTGTATTCAATACGCAGGTAATTGCTTTCTTTTACGCCGGTCTTGGCGCGAGGCATCGATAGTGCCACACGCTCGATATCGTCAATTGAGACATTCTCAGCAAGCTGAAACGGAGCAATAGAGAATGTCTCTCTATGGTCTTGGGTCGACACGCATCGAGGGCTATCTCCGCAAGGTTTTTCGGTTCTATCTGTCATGGTTGTTGTTCCTGAGCCACAAGCTGCAAGCAAAATGAGTACTGAAAAAGAGAGTGCTGATTTTGATAATTTATTCATAGTCGATATCTCAAAAAGCCCAGGTTGACTGGGCCTAAAAGAATTTAAACGCGCCAACGATTACACATCTAAGTAGTCTAGTATGCCTTCGGCGGCTTTGCGTCCCTCATCAATAGCGGTTACCACCAGATCTGAGCCTCGTACGGCATCGCCTCCGGCAAAGATCTTTGGATTACTGGTTTGGTACATAAAGCTTTGCTCTTTTGGTGCTTGAATGCGGCCCCATTGATCTAGGTTTACCCCAAAAGGTTCTAACCAGCTCATTTGGTGCGGTTGGAAACCAAAGGCCATGATTACCGCGTCAGCGTCTAATACATGCTCACTTCCCTTTACAGGTTCAGGCCGACGGCGACCAGCGTCATCGGGCTCACCTAGCGCGGTTTTAACCACTTTTACACCGCAAGCGTTACCTTGGTCATCGACTTCGATGCCAAGAGGCTGCAGGTTGAACATGAAATTAACGCCTTCTTCTTTGGCATTTTTCACCTCGCGTCGTGAGCCTGGCATGTTCTCTTCGTCACGACGATAAGCACAAATGACATTACTGGCGCCTTGTCGGATGGAGGTTCGCACACAATCCATGGCAGTATCGCCACCACCGAGCACCACCACCTTTTTGCCTTTCATATCGACAAAGGAATTGGGATCTTCAAGGCCCATGACCTTGTAGGTGTTCGATATCAGGAAAGGAAGGGCATCAAATACCCCTTTTGCTTCTTCGTTGACAAGGCCTGCCCGCATATTTTTATAGGTACCAACCCCAAGAAATACAGCATCGTATCCGTCAACCAATTCGGCCATTGAGACATCTTTGCCGATTTCTGTATTGAGTTTGAACTCTACACCCATCTCAGAAAAAATGCGGCGTCGATTGAGCATGACGTCTTTTTCGAGTTTGAATGATGGGATGCCAAAGGTGAGTAGCCCGCCTATTTCTGGGTAGCGATCGTACACGACAGGTTTAACCCCGTTGCGCACCAAAATATCGGCTGCAGCAAGACCCGCAGGTCCAGCTCCTATGATGGCTACTTTCTTGTCAGTCCACTCAACACCTGATAGGTCAGGCTTCCACCCCATTTCAAATGCTTTGTCGGTAATGTATTTTTCAATATTACCAATGGTTACGGCCCCGAAGTCGTCGTTAAGAGTACATGAACCTTCACAAAGCCGATCTTGCGGACAGACCCGGCCACACACTTCAGGCAGGCTATTGGTTTGATGTGACAGCTCAACGGCTTCGATGATTCGCCCTTCATTGGCGAGTTTTAACCATTGCGGAATATAATTATGTACAGGGCATTTCCATTCACAGTATGGGTTACCACAATCTAAACATCGATCGGCTTGGGCTTTTGCCTGTTGTTTGGTAAATGGTTCGTAGATTTCAACGAACTCGATTTTCCGAATTTTGACGGGTTTCTTCGCAGGATCAACGCGGTTAACATCAATAAATTGGTATACATTTTGGCTCATATTTCAGGTTCCTTCCAATTATTGGGCTTGCACGCGCAGTTCTGCAGCGCTGCGACTTTGATGGCCAAGAAGCGTATTGAGATCGGCCGCTTTTGGCTTAACGAGGTAGAACTTTGGAATCCACTCATCGAAGTTCGCCAAAATGTTTTCGGCATGCACAGATCCAGTCATTTCGAGATGTTTATCAATCATACCTCTTAAATGTTCTTGATGGATGTAGAGTTCTGACAAAGATAAGGCTTCAACCGATTCATTATTAACGCGCCCGGTAAAGTCATCGTTTTCATCCAGAACATAAGCAAACCCACCGGTCATGCCTGCGCCAAAGTTAACACCCGTTGCGCCAAGGATAGCCACAATTCCGCCAGTCATATACTCACACGCATTATCCCCCGCACCTTCGATGACAGCCAGAGTGCCTGAGTTACGTACTGCAAATCGTTCGCCAGCTTTACCAGCTGCAAATAACTTACCGCCAGTCGCTCCATATAGGCACGTGTTACCGATGATGGTTGCATCATTACATTGAAAGGCGGTGCCTAAGTGAGGCTTGATCACCAACTTGCCTCCCGCCATGCCTTTGCCGACATAATCGTTGGCATCTCCAGTGAGGTATAACTCGACACCGCCAGCATTCCAAACCCCAAAAGATTGGCCAGCAGTACCATTGAGGTGGATCTTTATAGGGTTGGCGACCATTCCTTGATTGCCGTAGCGACGAGCAATTTCTCCAGAAAGGCGAGCACCCACAGAGCGGTCAGTATTGAGAATATCGTAATAAAGGCTGGTAGAGCGTTGGTTTTCGACAGCCTCAAGCGAATCATTGATGATCTTTTGATTCAGCTCTGCATGATCAAAAGGCTGGTTGGGTTGAGTCCAGAAGGATGGATGATTCTCAGGCGACAGCGGTTTTTCAAGGATGTCGCTGAGATCGAGTTTATTCTGTTTTGCCGTGAAACCATCCAATGCTTGCAAAAGGTCGGTGCGCCCTATCAAATCAGTCAGCTTTTCAACGCCTAGGTTTGCAAGCAGCTCGCGAACTTCTTCGGCTAGGCCAATAAAGTAGTTCATGACCATTTCAGGTAGCCCTTTGAAGTACTCGCGTCTAAGTAATTCATCTTGTGTTGCCACGCCTGTCGCACAGTTATTCAGATGGCAAATCCGTAGAAATTTACATCCCATCGCGACCATAGGGGCCGTACCAAAGCCAAAGCTTTCGGCCCCCAGGATTGCCGCCTTCACCACATCGACCCCCGTCTTCAGTCCGCCATCCACTTGTAAGCGGATTTTATGGCGAAGTCCATTCGCCACCAAAGCTTGTTGCGTCTCGGCCAGTCCAAGCTCCCAAGGGCTACCTGCGTACTTAACAGAAGTGAGTGGGCTTGCCGCCGTTCCGCCATCATAGCCAGAGATGGTGATCAAGTCAGCGTAGGCTTTTGCCACCCCTGTCGCGATCGTACCAACACCCGGCTCAGATACTAATTTGACTGAAACCAGTGCTTTAGGGTTGACCTGCTTAAGATCAAAAATCAATTGAGCGAGATCTTCAATGGAATAGATATCGTGATGAGGTGGGGGAGAAATCAAGGTAACGCCCTGCACCGAGTAACGCAATTTGGCAATTTCAGCGGTCACTTTGTGACCGGGTAGCTGTCCGCCTTCTCCGGGTTTTGCACCTTGAGCTACCTTAATTTGCAAAACATCCGCGTTAGTTAAGTAGTGCGGTGTTACTCCAAATCGGCCAGACGCCACTTGTTTAATCCGCGAATTACGTTCGGTTCCAAAACGTCTTGGATCTTCACCGCCTTCTCCGGAATTCGAGTAGCCACCCAAGCGGTTCATTGCTATCGCTAGGGCTTCATGAGCCTCTGGGCTTAGGGCTCCGATGGACATTGCTGCGGAATCGAAGCGCTTATAAAGTTCAGTCGCGGCTTCAACTTTCTCTAAAGGTAAAGGCTGTTCGGCGGTTTTGAATGTCATGAGATCTCTTAGCATGGCAACAGGTCGTTGATTTACCTGCTTGGCAAAGCTTTGATAATCGTGACTGTCACCAGTTTTGACCGCTTGCTGCAATGTGCCAACCACATCAGGATTGTAGGCGTGATATTCACCACCGTGCACGTATTTGAGCAGTCCACCGTGCTCAATGTTTTTACGTTTACTCCATGCTTTACGAGACAGGTTATACAGATCTTGTTGGAAGTCTTGGAAACCGGCTCCTTGAATGCGGCTGGCAACGCCTTTGAAACACAGTTCGGTGACATCTTGATGTAGTCCGACGGCTTCAAACAGCTGAGAGCAACGATAGGAAGCCACGGTGGATATGCCCATTTTGGACATGATCTTATACAGGCCTTTATTAAGCCCTTGTCGGTAATTGAGCATGACCTGAGCATAGCTCTTATCAATAGCACCATCATCAACCAGTTTACCTAGTGTTTCATAAGCTAGGTAAGGATAAATGGCGGTCGCGCCAAATCCCAGCAGTACGGCAAACTGATGAGGATCACGAGCACTGGCGGTTTCCACAATGATGTTTGCGTCACAGCGAAGGTTGGTATTCACAAGGCGCGTTTGCACCGCGCCAACAGCCATCGCGGCGGGAATAGGTAGGCGGCCTTTGCGAATAGCTCTATCAGAGAGAACCAGTAAAACGGTGCCTTGTTTTACGACTTCTTCGGCTTGGTCGCATAAGTCGAGAATTGCTTGTTGTAGGTCTTTTTCGTCAGGATCAAAGCTGATATCGAGTAAGGTGTTTTGATAGTGTTTGTTACTGAGCTCTAGCAGTTGCTGCATGTCAGAGTACAGTAACACTGGAGAGTCGAAAGCGACTCGGTACGCGTGACCGTCGGTTTCACAAAATACATTCATTTCTTGGCCGACACTGGTCGCCAAAGACATGACGTGTTTTTCACGCAGTGGATCGATGGGTGGGTTAGTGACTTGGGCAAACTTTTGCCGGAAGTAATCGCTGATCAAACGCTCTTTAGAAGACAATACCGCCATGGGTGTATCATCACCCATCGAACCGGTCGCTTCTTGCCCCATATCACCAAGAACACGCAGAACTTGATCCACTTCTTCGTTCGACATGGCAAATTGCTTTTGATAGGTCTTTAATAAATCGTTATCAAAACTGCGTTCACCCACCTCTACATTGGATTGCTCTGTAAACGGAACTAGGTGATGAACGTTATTCTCCATCCATTCTTTGTAGGGGTGTCTATTTTTTAGATCATTGTCAATTTCATGCGACTGCCACAATTTACCCTGATGAGTATCGATGACAAGCAGTTCACCAGGCCCAACGCGACCTTTCTCAGCGACTTCATCGGGGGCATAATCCCAAATACCAACTTCAGAGGCGAGAGTGATTAGATTGTCTTTGGTAATCACATATCGAGCGGGGCGCAGGCCATTTCGGTCAAGATTACAGGCAGCATAACGGCCGTCAGATAACACGATACCAGCAGGGCCATCCCAAGGTTCCATGTGTTTCGAGTTGAAGTCATAGAACGCGCGCAGATCAGGGTCCATATCTGGGTGATTTTGCCAGGCTGGTGGTACAAGCATGCGCATCGCACGGAAAATATCCATTCCACCAGATAAAAACAGATCGAGCATATTATCTAAGCTTGAGGAATCTGAGCCCGTCTCGTTTACAAAGGGAGCTGCTGTCATCAGATCTGGAAGTAGCGGTGAGGCGAATTTATAGGCACGAGCTTTTGCCCACTGTCTGTTGCCTTCAATGGTATTTATCTCACCATTGTGCGCCAGATATCGAAACGGTTGCGCGAGTGGCCAGCGTGGTTGTGTGTTGGTAGAAAAGCGCTGGTGGAACAAACAAATAGCAGACTCCATACGCAGATCAGCCAGATCAAGATAAAATCTTGGCAAATCCGCTGGCATACAAAGCCCTTTATAAACAATAACTTGAGTGGATAGGCTGCAGATGTAAAAATCATTATCATCAGAGAGCTGTTTTTCTATGCGTCGCCTCGCGACATAGAGTCGACGTTCAATATCTTGTTCACGCCAACCCGCAGGAGCAGAAACAAAGACTTGCACGATATTTGGCAGTGATTGAGTTGCAATTGGACCCAGTACGTCTGGATTCGTGGGGACATCCCGCCACCCTGCGATCGTGAGGGTCTCTTGAGTTAGCTCTTTGGTAATGACGGATTTTTCTGTTTGAGCTTTTACCGGATCGGTGGATAAGAACAGCATCCCGACTGCGTATTGTTTGCTGAGATTCCATTGGTTTTCTTCGGCAATAAGCCGAAAGTATGAGTTGGGTTTTTGTAGCAACAGGCCACAACCGTCACCGGTTTTGCCATCCGCTGCAATGCCGCCACGGTGAGTCATGCGGTCTAATGCAGAGATTGCGGTACGCACCAATTTATGACTTGATTGGCCTTGCATGTGAGCAATTAGGCCGAATCCACAGTTGTCTTTTTCAAGACTAGGATCATAAAGAGCCATGGTCTATCTCCCTTTGAGCTTGCTGTCATCCTGACAGTAACATATTGCTTTTTAATGACTTGTTGTTTTATTTTGGGTCATAAAGCGAAGTGTGAAAACATTAACATTATTGATTTGTTTGATTTTCAAGAACTTTACAACGTATAGGTTATGAGGAAAAAGATCAAGTGTTCAAAAATCAGTCAGGAACCTTGAGCATTTACAAAGCATTTATCTACACACGATGAAAACCACACTGTTGTTTTCGGAACTATGCAGCGCTGTTCAAATTAAAATGGGCTCAATAAAAAAGGCCAGTACGAAAGTACTGGCCAAAGGAAGGATATTGCTTATCAGGAGAGGAAGCTCTCCTGAGTGTTACTTTTATGCTGAAAGCATCAGCGAGTTTGCTTTTGCTTCTAGATTGGTGTTGCCCATCAGGAATGCATCGATCTCACGCGCACATTCACGACCTTCGTTGATACAGCGTACGACCAAAGATTGACCTGTACGCATATCGCCTGCAGCAAAAACACCCTTTTGGTTAGTGGTATAACCTTGAGTTGCGACATTGCCACGCTCGTCCAGTTTAATATCAAGTTGAGCAAGAACACCGGTTGGTTCTGGGTGTAAAAAGCCCATTGCTAGGAAGGCCATATCACAAGGGATTATACGCTCACTACCTGCAACTTCATCAAAGCCTGGGCGCTCACCTGGTTTCGCGTCTTGCCAAACAATATCAGCAATACGCAGACCAGTGACTTGTCCCTTATCGTTACCGATGAACTCCTTAGTCAGGATGTTCCAGTGGCGCTCACAGCCTTCTTCATGAGAAGTCGTGGTTTTCATGATCATTGGGTATTGTGGCCAAGGCATGTTCACTGGACGTTTCTCAGGTGGAATCGGCATGATTTCAACTTGAGTCACACTTGCAGCTTTATGACGGTTTGATGTACCCACACAGTCTGAACCTGTGTCACCACCACCGATAACCACAACGTGTTTGCCTTGGGCATGGATCTCTTCAGTTTTAAGATCCATGTTGTTAGCACGACGGTTATTTTGCGCGAGGAACTCCATTGCAAAATGAACGCCTTTGAGTTCACGGCCTGGAATAGGAAGGTTTCTAGGAACCGTTGAGCCACCAGTGAGCAATACGACATCAAAATCTTGTCGAAGCTGCTGTGCATTGATATCAACGCCAATATGCGCATTAACTTCAAATTTAACGCCAGCTTCTTCCATCAAGTTGATCTTACGATCAATAATGTCCATGCCGAGTTTGAAGTCAGGGATGCCAAATCTTAGTAGACCACCGACTTTTTCGTCACGTTCGAACACTGTAACGCAGTGTCCTGCACTATTAAGTTGTTCTGCGGCAGACAGACCCGCCGGGCCTGAACCGATGATCGCGATGGTCTTGCCACTGCGAGAGCGAGGTTTTTTCGGTTTTGCATAGCCTTCACGGTATGCGGTTTCAACAATAGTTTTCTCGATATTACAGATAGTGATAGGGTCTTGGTTGATACCCAATACACATGCACTTTCACAAGGAGAAGGACACACACGTCCCGTAAACTCAGGGAAGTTGTTGGTTGAGCTTAGGATATTCCAAGCTTCTTCCCAGCTGTCACGATAAACCGCGTCATTGAACTCAGGGATGATGTTACCGATTGGGCAACCGCTGTGACAGAAAGGTACGCCACAATCCATACAACGAGAAGCTTGGGTGCTGATCTTGTCACCAAACTCTTCATTAAGAACGAATTCTTTGTTGTCTTCAATACGAACGGTTGGGTCGAGCTTCTGTGGAAGCTCACGACCGTGTTCTAAAAATCCAGTAGGCTTACCCATTATACTGCCTCCACTTCTTCCGTTTGAGCTTGCTCAGCTTGTGCTTGACGTTTTTGAAGAACCGCTTTGTAGTCACGCGGCATCACCTTAACGAGAGACGCTAGGCTTGCTTCAAAATTGTCTAAGAACGACTGAGCAACTTCACTTCCTGTGAACTCTACATGCTTGGTTAGCATGTCTTGTAGTAGTTCCCGATCTTCTTGTTCGATAGGATCTAGGTCAACCAGTTCAGGATTTAGCTTGGTTTCAAAGTCACCCGCTTTGTCCCATACATACGCCACACCGCCACTCATACCAGCAGCAAAGTTACGACCTGTTGAGCCTAGGATAATCGCTGCGCCACCCGTCATGTATTCACAGCCGTGGTCACCAACACCTTCAACAACCACTTTGGCTCCTGAGTTACGAACACAGAAACGCTCTCCAGCCAATCCACGAATGAACGATTCACCAGAGGTCGCGCCATAGAAACATACGTTACCAACAACAATGTTGTCTTCGGCAACGATAGAAGACTTTGCATCAGGGTACAGTACCAGCGTACCGCCAGACAGACCTTTACCCCAGTAATCGTTCGCGTCGCCTTCGACTTCGAACCTCACACCTTTAGCCAGGAAAGCACCAAATGACTGGCCTGCAGAGCCGGTAAACTTAACGTTCATCGGTTGAGGTAGCCCTTGGTCTTTGTAGACTTTAGAGATTTCATTCGACAGCATTGTACCGGCAGAGCGGTCCGTGTTGATAATCGGGAATTCAGCGTTCACTGCTTCACCTTTCTCAAGCGCAGGAATAGCGGCTTGAATCAACTTACGGTCAAGAACCTCTTCAAGGTTATGATTTTGCTCTGTTTGGTTGTATACGCCATCTTCTTCACGAGCTTGTTCAATATGCAGAACCGGTGATAGGTCGAGGTTCTTGTACTTCCAGTGGCCAATATCGTCACGTACTTTAAGTTTGTGAGATTGACCAACCATTTCATCGATAGTACGGAAGCCCAGTTCAGCCATCACTTCACGCAGGCCCTCTGCCATGTACTGGAAGAATGTCACAACGTCTTCTACGCGACCATCAAAGCGCTCACGCAGCGTTTTGTTTTGCGTTGCGATACCAACAGGGCAGGTGTTCTTATGACACTTACGCATCATGATACAGCCTTCAACCACTAGTGCTGCTGTTGCAACACCCCATTCTTCTGCGCCAAGTAGCGTTGCTACGGCAAGGTCGCGCGGTGTTTTCATCTGACCATCAGATTGAACCACGATACGATTACGCAGACCATTCTTAAGAAGAGTCTGGTGCGTTTCTGCAAGACCGAGTTCCCACGGAAGACCCGTGTGACGGATAGAAGACATTGGAGAGGCACCTGTACCGCCATCAAAACCAGCGATAAGAACGACATCTGCTTTTGCTTTCGCGACGCCAGAGGCGATAGTACCAACGCCCGCTTCGGAGACCAGTTTCACGTTAACGCGACCAGTACGGTTAGCATTTTTCAAGTCGTAGATCAGCTGTGCCAAATCTTCGATAGAGTAGATATCGTGGTGTGGCGGTGGCGAAATAAGGCCAACCCCTGGAGTTGAGTGACGAGTCGCACCGATCCAGTCATCGACTTTGTCACCTGGTAGCTGACCGCCTTCGCCAGGCTTAGCACCCTGTGCCATTTTGATCTGAATTTCATCAGAGTTTGTGAGGTAGTAAGACGTTACACCGAAGCGGCCTGATGCGACCTGCTTGATCGCAGAGCGCTCCCAGTCACCATTTTCTTTGCGCTCGAAACGGGTTGGGTCTTCACCACCTTCACCAGAGTTCGATTTCGCGCCAATACGGTTCATCGCAACAGCGAGTGTTGAGTGAGCTTCGTAAGAGATAGAACCAAATGACATGGCACCTGTTGCGAAACGCTTAAGGATGCTTTCGATGGGTTCAACGTCTTCTAGAGGAATAGAACCTGCTGGGTTCTTAACAAAGTCTAACTGGCTACGCAGTGTTGCCGCGTTATCACCCTGATCGTCAACCGCTTTCGCGTATTTCTTGAACTGCGAATAGTCTTTGTTACGAGTCGACTCTTGAAGTAGAGAGATGGTTTCTGGGTTAAACAGGTGTTTTTCACCACGCTGTTTCCACTGATAAACACCGCCTACATCAAGAACTTGCACTGGAATTTCACGAGTTGGGTAACCAACGCGGTGACGAACCAATACTTCTTTGGCGATATCATCGATCGTGAGACCTTCGATACGCGTAACAGTGCCAGTAAAGTATTTATCAACAACTGACTTGCTGATCCCTAGAGCCTCAAAGATTTGCGCACCATGGTATGACTGAAGCGTGGAGATGCCCATCTTAGAGAAGATCTTCAGTAACCCGCCGTTGATTGATTTACGGTAGTTCTCGAATAGATCTTTGATGTTTGCTTCTGGATCCAGCTTCTTCGTGCGCTGTAGGTCAACCATAGTCTCGATAACAAGGTATGGGTTAACCGCATTTGCACCGTAACCCACTAGCGTTGCAAAGTGGTGCGTTTCACGTGCATCACCCGTCTCAACAACGATGTCACACTTAGCACGTAAGCCTTTACGGATCAGGTGATGGTGAACTGCGCCAACCGCCAGCATAGCTGGAATGGCAGCGTGGTTAGAGTTAACTGCACGGTCAGTCAGAAGGATGATAGAGTAACCATCGATAACGGCATCTTCAGCGTATTGACAGATGCGTTTCAACGCACGCTCTAGTTTGCCTTCGTCTTCATTTGCTTGGAAAACAATATCGAGAGTCTTCGCTTGAAGGTGCTCGTTGTCGATTGCGCGCAGTTTTTCAAGCTCAGAGTTTGAAAGAACAGGCGATTCAAGTTCTACTTTTTGGCAGTGCTCAGGCGACTCGGCCAACAGGTTCTGATCTTTACCTAGGTAAGTATTCAGAGACATCACCATACGTTCACGAATCGGATCGATTGGCGGGTTGGTGACCTGAGCAAATAATTGCTTAAAGTAGTTCGATAGATGCTGTGACTGGTGCGATAGGATCGCCAGTGGCCAGTCGGCACCCATTGCAGACAGTGGCTCTTTGCCATCTTTTGCCATAGGCACGATAATTTCGTTCACTTCTTCTGAGCTAATGCCAAACGCTTGTTGTTTGTGCAGCAGCCTTTCAGGGGAAGGTTGGCTGAATTCGTTGCTCGCTTCAGGCAGCTTTTTCAGGCTGAGTAGGTTTTCTTCTACCCATTTTTGATATGGCTGTGCGTTAGCAATGCTGTCTTTAACTTCTTCATCAGAGATGATGCGGCCTTGTTCAAGGTCGGCAACAAAGATACGACCTGGCTGCAGACGACCACGGAATTCAACATTCTCTGGCTCAATTTCAACCACACCAGACTCTGAAGCCATCACGAGGAAGTCATCTTTAGTCACGGTATAGCGAGAAGGACGCAGGCCGTTACGGTCAAGAGTCGCACCAACCTGAACGCCATCGGTGAAACAAACAGAAGCAGGGCCATCCCACGGTTCCATGACGTTTGCGTGGTACTGATAGAACGCGCGACGAGTTGGATCCATGTTTTTGTTTTCTTGCCATGCTTCAGGGATCATCATCATTAACGCATGTGGCAGGCTGCGACCAGAAAGAACTAGGAGCTCAAGTGCCATATCGAAGTTAGATGAATCCGAGCTGCCTTCCTGACAAATAGGAAGTAGCATGTCGATTTCTGCCTGAGTGAACAGGTCAGATTCGATGATCGCTTCACGTGCCTTCATCCAGTTCAAGTTACCGCGTACGGTGTTGATTTCACCGTTGTGGGCAATGTAACGGAAAGGCTGCGCCAGGCGCCAACGAGGGAAAGTATTGGTAGAGAAACGAGAGTGAACTAGGGCAAGCGCCGTCACCATCGTTGGATTCTGTAAATCTAGGAAGTACTGAGGCACTTGCTCTGTAGTGAGTTGGCCCTTGTAGACCAGCGTCTTGTAAGACATTGAGTTGATATAGAAGTCATCACCAATGTTAGAGACGCTCTCAAGACATACGCGAACCGTATAGTTACGTAGAACGTACAATTTACGTTCCAACTCTTCTGGCGTGCAACCTGGGCCGCCTGAAATAAACACATGCTCAAACTGAGGCTCAGTGCTTAATGGATCAGCACCAATCATTGAGTTGTCTGTCGGCAGTACGCGGTAACCGATGATTTCTAGGTCAAGACGCTTGGCATTACGTTCTAGAATGTCACGACATTGGGCGCGTTTATGCTCGTCT
The DNA here is from genome assembly GCF_022836845.1 of Vibrio gelatinilyticus. Lineage (GTDB taxonomy): Bacteria > Pseudomonadota > Gammaproteobacteria > Enterobacterales > Vibrionaceae > Vibrio > Vibrio gelatinilyticus. The sequence continues at coordinate 303,234 of NZ_JAJNNZ010000002.1, read as the reverse complement.
TTTGGAAAAAGAACAACACCAACACCATACTTCTCGAAAGAAGGCAGCTTGATACCAAGCTTAACGGCTTCTTCTAGTAAAAATTCATGGGGTTTTTGCAATAAGATGCCAGCACCATCACCGCTGCATGGATCACAACCTTGACCGCCACGGTGCTCCATTCGAGCCAGCATGTCTAAAGCTTGAGTGACCACATCATGAGATTTACGGTTTTTCAGGTGAGCAACAAAACCGATACCACAAGCGTCATGCTCCAATTCTGGAGTATACAGACCCTGTGCATTCTGCTCTCTATCTACCATAGATACTTCCTTCCAGTTAAATCTAGGCACAAAAAACTAGATAATGTGCCTTGTCCTTTGTAATTTTGATTCTTAACCAGCCAGAGGGGGCGGTTTCGATTCCATTCCGCATCTCGCAGGAAAAATGTTGCGAGAAAAACAGTCCTTGGTGATATTCGATTTTAACTGACCACTTATTTAGTGGTTTATATCGGTGGGTGACGAATATCCCCGTTCAATCTGCTATATCCCTTTGTAACAAAAGTCACATAATAGGCAGAGTTGTGTAAGTATCCTACAATTTTGTCCCCTCTAATTCCAACGAAAGTTTTGACTAGAAGGCTTTTTTTACATTCTTTTTTGAATATGTTTTATAACATCGATGCAACATATCGCACTTTTTACCTGATTTTTTGCATATTTATTGATTTGGGTTAGGTCATAAAATCTAAAGTGCTGGTACGTTTCCTGGTTTTATTTTGCAGGGATGTAATTTAGTTTCAATAATTCGAGTGAGATTCATTCTTGTTTATAGGTAAAGATTGATGCAGTTACATGAACTGGTTAATACCATCGGCCAAGATCTGCAACGCCGTTATGGTGAAAAAGTGCACAAATTGACACTGCACGGTGGTTTTAGTTGCCCAAATCGCGATGGCACGATTGGCAAAGGAGGTTGCACTTTTTGCAATGTCGCTTCATTTGCCGATGAGACGACCCAGATTCAGAGCATTCAAAGTCAACTCTCAGACAGAGCGACAGAAGTGAAGCGAGCTAAAAAATACCTCGCCTACTTCCAGGCTTACACTAATACCTATGCTGAAGTTCAGGTGTTGAAAAATATGTATGAACAGGCTCTGGAATCGGCCGATATCGTCGGGCTATGTGTGGGAACACGCCCAGATTGTGTCCCGGATGCAGTGCTAGAGTTACTGTCTGATTACGCTAAGAAAGGTTATGAAATTTGGCTTGAGCTTGGATTGCAAACGGCAAACAATCTGACCTTGAAGCGTATTAACCGAGGTCATGATTTTGAATGCTATGAGCAAATTACTAAGCGAGCCCGTTCTCTAGGGATAAAAGTGTGCACTCACTTGATCGTTGGGTTACCAAAAGAGACTCGCTCGGATAATCTAGAGACGTTAGACAAAGTACTTAGTACAGGTACTGATGGTATCAAGTTGCATGGCCTGCACATAGTAGAGGGCAGTACCATGGCGAAAGCCTGGCGAGCTGGCAAACTTGAAGCCCCAGAGCTTGAGGAGTATGTAGCCATTGCCAGTGAAATGATTCGTAGAACGCCACCTGAGGTGATCTATCATAGAGTCTCTTCGGCAGCGCGACGTCCAATGTTGCTCTCTCCTCTGTGGTGCGAAAATCGCTGGTTAGCCATGACTGAAATTGGCCGGGCTCTTGCCAAAGATGGCGCCCAGGGAGCGCTGCTGGATACTCCTTTTGTGTATACAAAACCGACGCTGAACTCAAATTAATCTCATCCTCTCCATTTTGTGCGAGATGGCTTTCTTAAATATCCTCATTAAACAGGGTACACTTGAGAAAGTTGTCGCGCATGGAGTGCTGAATGAAGCCTATTAAAAATCTCGCCCAATATTATGTCGATTTGCTTGTTCGACTTGGTATTGTTCGTTTCTCTATTCTTCTTGCTCTGGCCCTGGTAGCACTTGCTGTTGTGGTTCAGGTGGGGATTACTCTCTTTTTAAACGGCAGTGTCGATGATATCGATATTGTTCGCTCGGTATTTTTTGGCTTAGTCATCACTCCTTGGGCAGTATATTTCTTGTCAGTTGTGGTTGATCAACTCGAAGAGTCCCGTCAACGCCTCGCCAAAATGGTTGCCAAGCTCAAAGATATGAGATCTCGCGATCAAGAGCTCAATTTCAAATTGCAACAAAATATCCTAAAGCTCAATCAAGAGATTGAAGAGCGAGAGCGGGCTGAAGAGGCACGCGAGGAGGCGATGAGAGATCTGGAAAATGAGGTCTATCAGCGAGAACGTACCCAGCTTGAGTTGGCAGAGCGCACTGCTTTATTGCGCTCTTTCATCGACGCATCACCGGATCTTATCTACTATCGAAACGCAGAAGGCAGCTTTTCTGGTTGTAACAAGGCAATGGAAGAGCTGACGGGCAAAAGCGAACGCGAACTTGTTGGTTTAACGCCTTGGGATGTATATAGCGAAGAAGTGGCCAAACAGGTCGTTGATACGGATCATCAAGTGATGGAAAGCAACCAAGCACTGACTTACGAGCAATGGCTAGATTATCCAGATGGTCGTAAGATCTATTATGAATTGCGAAAGGTGCCGTTTTATAGCAAAGAAGGCCGACACTTAGGTTTGGTCGGCTTTGGTCGCGACATCACAGAGCGAAAACGTCATGAAGAGTCACTAGAAAAAGCCAGCCGCGATAAAACGACCTTTATATCGACTATCAGTCATGAATTAAGAACACCGCTAAATGGTATTGTTGGCTTAAGTCGTATGCTGCTTGAGGGGCAACTGTCAGCTGAGCAGCGCAAGCAGTTGCAAACCATCAACGTCAGCGCCATCACCTTAGGCAACATCTTTAACGACATCATAGATATGGATAAATTTGACCGACGTAAGTTGGAGCTTTATCCAGAGGCGACAAATGTCGAAGATTTTGTTTCTGAAATTGAAAGTATTTCTGGTTTGATGGCTGATCAAAAAGGACTACGATTTGATCTAGAGCGTCTTAGTGACCTACCCACAGCGGTAATGATTGATGCGACGCGACTGCGTCAAGTGATCTGGAATTTAGTTAGCAACGCCATGAAATTTACTAAGGAAGGTGGCGTTGTCATGACGGTAAGTGCTGATGTTGAAGACCATGAAGCGCATATCACGATTGAAATTGAAGATACTGGTGTGGGCATTCCAGAAAAGGAACTCGAGAAGATCTTCGCGATGTATTACCAAGTTAAATCAGGTAGTGACAACTTGCACGCCGTTGGTACTGGCATTGGTCTGGCTGTTTCAAAGCAGCTTATTAATCTGATGAGCGGCGATATTACAGCTTCGAGTGAGCTGGGCTTTGGGAGTACTTTTACTGTTGAAATTCGAGTTCCTTGCGTGGAAGGCGCACTGTTCAAAGAGCTTACACTTCCTGAGCAGCCTAGCCTTAATATCTTTATGGTCGAAGATATTGAATTGAATGTTACCGTTGCCTGTTCATTGTTGGAAAGTCTAGGGCATACGGTGACCGTTGCTATGACCGGAACGGAAGCTCTTGATATGTTTGAGCCCGAGCTCTATGACCTGGTGTTATTAGATATCCAATTGCCTGACATGACAGGTTTTGATGTGGCTCAAACCTTCAGAGAGCGTTATGACTTGTTACCTCCGCTGGTGGCACTGACAGCCAATGTATTAAAAAATAAGAATGAGTATATTGAGCAAGGTATGGACGATGCGATCAGTAAGCCATTGAATGTAAAAGCTCTAAATGATGTGATCATGTCATTTACTTTGGCCGAGAATGTGTCGCCTAAGAAAGAGAGAGAAGTGGTTGTTGAACACGGTTCACGTTTTGACCATCTTCTGGATCTGGATATGTTAGATTCCTATGTGGATATCGTGGGAACCAGGCCTGTCTACGACAGCATTAAGATGTTTGAGGATATGATGCCAGGCTACGTGGAGATCTTGGACTCGAATATGGTAGCCAAAGATAAAGAGGGAATCGCATCTGAAGCTCATAAAATCAAAGGCGCTGCAGGCTCTATTGGTTTGAAACACATTCAATCAATAGCCCAAAAGGCACAGTCTCCCGATATGCCTGCATGGTGGGAGAACATTTCCGACTGGGTTGAAGAGATCAAAAACGAATATCCAAATGATATCGAAGTACTCAAGTCCTGGTTAAAAAGTAAGGAAAGCAAATGAAAAAATTAATAACAGTGCTCACGATGACCGCTGCAATGATCGGCTGTGGTGCTATGACAGAAACTTCCGAAACCGAGCGTTGGTCGAACAATAAAGTGGTCATGCTTTCTAAACAGCAAGTGAATTTAGAGTCCAATTTGTGGATAGATAAAATGCCCAAAGTGGGTGAAACCAAAGCGTTAGTGAGTGAGCAGGTCGTGTTTGGATCGCTCAATCTGTCGTCTCCGGGGCAAATTCCAGCTGATCTTGATGTGAGTAAGGTGGTGATCAAGCAGGGCGAGCAGGTTTGGCTACTTGAAGACAGCGACTTTGAACTGCGAAACCACAGTGAACAACAGTGGGAAGTCGCCTTTGCCTGGCAGATTGATGTTAATACGATCCAGCCCGTTGATATTGCCGTTGAGCTTGAGGATGGTACACAGCAAGTGTGGTTGTCACAGTCAAATGTTGAGATCGATACCGTCTACTAAAATTGCAGACGATAAAAAAGGGACGCCTAAAGCGTCCCTTTTGCGTTGATTTGGTCGTTACTCTTCCAAATCACCACAGAAGCGATAGCCTTCGCCGTGAATTGTAGCAATGATCTCTGGGGTTCCAGATACTGATTCAAAGTGCTTGCGGATTCGACGGATGGTCACATCAACAGTACGATCATGGGGTTTAAGCTCACGACCTGTCATCTTCTTGAGTAGGTCAGCACGAGTTTGGATTTTCCCTGGGTTCTCACAGAAGTGCAACAATGCACGGAACTCAGAACGTGGCAGTTTATAACCATCACCGCTAGGGCTCACCAGTGAGCGGCTGTTGATATCCAGTACCCAACCGTTGAACTCATACTTCTCTACCGTACGCTTCTCTTCTTGTGATGCGTACGAGCTCATAGAGCGGCTTAGTAGGTTACGAGCACGAATGGTAAGTTCGCGAGGGTTGAATGGTTTGGTGATGTAGTCATCAGCACCAATCTCTAAACCTAGGATCTTATCAACTTCGTTGTCACGTCCCGTTAGGAACATAAGTGCGACATTGGCTTGTTCACGAAGTTCGCGCGCAAGCAATAGACCATTTTTTCCTGGTAGGTTGATGTCCATGATAACTAGGTTTACTGAGTTATCAGAAAGGACTTGATGCATTTCTTGGCCATCACTGGCTTCAAAAACAGCGTATCCTTCTGCTTCAAAAATGCTTTTAAGAGTATTACGTGTTACTTGCTCATCTTCAACAATAAGAATCTGCGGGCTTTGCATCGGCGGTACCTAATTTAAACTTGTGATAAATTTGTCGCTAGTAGAATAAATTCTAGGCAAAAAGTTAACAAATAGGTAATGTTTCTTGTGTGTATGTGACACATTTATAGAAACAGTTACGTTTGTCACTCGCCTTCCATGACATTGCCAACGATGAGAAATTCCTTATGTCTCTTACTTATTCTGCTACATCATTGCGGCGAATTCTATAATGTTAACAGCATGCTAACAATGATCAAATGTTAATTCCATACACTTTGTTGATTTATATCAATAGCCCATGTGTAACAAATATTAATAGTCATGATGAAATAGTAGGTTTTTGTTGATATGACAATAGATGCAAAACTGTGGTGTTCTTATTCAGATCCACACTTTATTTTTAGCACTTCAGATATGGTAGGTGACTATGCCATTATAACCGCTTGGAACCCAGGCAGTATCCTGTTGTCAAAAAAAGATAACCACGATAAAAATCAAGAGCTTGAATTGGCTTTTCCTCCAGTGAATTGGGCGAAGGTAAAAGTCGGTGATGCGCGATTTAATTGGTATGAAGAGAGCTACGCTGTGGCCCTAAGCATGAAGAAAAGCATTGAGTTAGGGCGGATTTTTAAGCAGAATGCCATTTACTATGTGGTAAATAACCAACTATTTTTGATCTCCTGTCATGACAATAAACAGAAAAAATTGGGAGATATACGTGAAAGGATACAACAGATAAACCGTAGATAGTTTACTGAAAATTTCGCCTTTGACGTAAAAGGATTTTATATTACAGGCTCATTTTGAGCTCGAATCATGGAGGAATGATGAGAGATATCACACCTGATATTTGTGACCAACACGAAGATAAAGTGACGCTGTTGACCATGCCATTGCAAAATTTTGGCCTGAGATCAGCGTTCTGGGGAGAGATCGTAACGGTACGTTGTTACCACGATAACTCCAAAGTTCGTGAGGTCCTATCACAAGAGGGTACCGGTAAAGTACTGTGTGTTGATGGTAATGGCTCACTTCAAAAAGCACTTCTTGGTGATCAGTTGGCCATAATGGCCATTGAAAATGGCTGGGAGGGAATCATTGTTAATGGTGCGGTTCGAGATGTCGCAGCAATATCCGAAATGGATCTTGGTGTTAAAGCGCTAGGTGCTTGCCCATTTAAAACGGAAAAACGTGGTGCCGGAGAAGTTGACGTTACATTAACGATCAACAATCAGCTTATTCAGCCAGGAGATTACATTTATTCTGATTGGAATGGTGTATTGGTATCTAAGGAACAGCTGTTTACCTAAGTATCATGCTTTGGTAACTTACTAAAACCGGAAGCCTAGGCCTACTTCAACCCCTTGCTGCAACTTTTCATAATCGAAAGTCGCATGCAGGTCTAGGTTTTCCGTTAACCTCATTCGGCTCGACAGCTCTGCTGCCATTGCACCCTGCGTTTCACTATCTTCCGTATATTGGTAGCTTCTTAGTGTGCTCTTAATGCTGATCCTGTCTGATACTTTGTAGTTCACACCGCTTAACAGTCCATTATCAGCAGTACTTTGCGAGTTGTTTAACCGTGCACCAACGTACAGGTCTACAGACTCAAATACAGAGTAAGAATAGCCACTGTCGAGATTCCAAGCATCGTACTCATCACTCGATGAATTGCTACCAGAAGAAAGGAAAAACTTATGTGGTGAGGCGTTATGACTGTTTGACAGGGACGGCAAATCCACCGCAAGTGCGGCACCGCTAGAAATGACAAATATAACAGAGGCAGACAGAATTCTGATCATTATGAACACCACTCCTTAGCTATATTTATAGTCATTATGAAATTAATTAAAGCACACTTTCTAAACCAAAAGTTATAAAACTATATAGCATTTTGTTATTTACAAAGATCTTGAATGCATATGCAGACATTAATGCCAAATATTCATGCTTTGGCTGCAATTATGATTGAAATGCGAGAAATATGTAATTTTTCATTGACTAAGTTACCCGAAGTAAGGTAAACGTAGTGTTAACCAACGTAATGAGTTTTGAAGACAACTTATGAATTTTAGCCAGCGCTCTGTAATGATGACCACCATTATTATTACCAACATTCACATTGTTGGGGCAGGCTTATAGCGGAAAGAAATTCAAAAAAAGGCCTGTATCTCACACGATACGGGCCTTTTTTTTACCTGTTTTGAGTATTTCGGGAGGAAAGGATGCGAGTATTAAAGTTTGGAGGTTCGTCGTTAGCAGACGCTGATCGTTTTTTAAGAGCAGCGGATATTATTGCGAACAATGCCCAGCAAGAAGAAGTATCAGTGGTGCTCTCAGCACCAGGTAAAACAACCAACAAATTGGTTGCTATTATTGAAACAGCATTGAGAAATCAAGAGCCTGAATTGCAGATATCAGAGCTTGAAACTTCATTTAATGAGCTTTTTAGCCAGATTGAATCTGTTTTACCCAATATTGAGAGAACTGATTTTGACAACCAAGTCAAAACCTCACTGTTTCAGTTACACCAGTTTGTACATGGCATTCGTTTATTGGGCACCTGTCCAGACCATGTTAATGCTCGAATCATCTCTAAGGGTGAACGAATCTCAATTCAGCTAATGAAAGCAGTGCTGCGAGCCAAAGGGCAAGCAGCAGAATTGATTGACCCTGTCCAATATCTCTTTGCGAATGGAAGTCATTTAGAGGCGATGGTCGATGTGGAAGTGTCGACGCAAAACTTTATTCAAAAACCATTAACGCCAGAAGTCGTTCATATTATGCCGGGCTTTACCGCAGGCAACGTAAAAGGAGAGTTGGTCACATTAGGACGTAATGGTTCAGATTACTCTGCGGCTGTCTTAGCAGCGTGTTTAAGAGCAGATTGTTGTGAAATTTGGACTGATGTCGACGGCGTTTATAACTGCGACCCGCGATTGGTCGACGATGCTCGTCTATTGAAATCCCTTAGCTATCAAGAAGCGATGGAATTGTCTTATTTTGGCGCCTCAGTACTGCACCCTAAGACCATCGCACCCATTGCACAATTCCATATTCCTTGTCTAATCAAAAACAGTTTCAATCCACAAGGTGCAGGCACGCTTATCGGACAAGACACAGGTGAAGATAAACTGTCTATTAAAGGTATTACTACCTTATCCAATCTCGTTATGGTCAACGTTTCTGGTCCGGGCATGAAAGGCATGGTGGGCATGGCGAGTCGAGTATTTGGCGCTATGTCTTCAGCAGGCGTTTCAATCGTGCTCATCACTCAATCTTCATCGGAATACAGCATTAGCTTTTGTATCGAAGAAGCGGATAAAGATGATGCCGAACGCGTGCTGAAAGAGTCATTTGAGTTGGAACTCAAAGACGGCCTTCTTGAGCCAGTCGAGTTCATGAATGACGTTGCTATCGTCACTCTAGTTGGAGATGGTATGCGCACTTCTCGTGGGGTGGCATCACAGTTCTTCTCCTCTTTAGCAGAAGTGAATGTCAACATCGTCGCCATTGCTCAAGGTTCTTCAGAGCGTGCGATTTCAGCCGTGATCCCTGAAGATAAAATTTCAGAAGCCATTAAAGCGTGTCACGAGAACTTATTTAATTCGAAGCACTTCCTTGATGTATTCGTCGTTGGTGTCGGTGGTGTTGGTGGTGAGCTCGTTGATCAGATCGAAAGACAGCAAGCGAAATTGTCCGAAAAAGGCATTGTGATCCGAGTTTGCGGCCTGGCAAACAGTAAAGGCTTGCTGCTTGATGGTGAAGGTCTGCCGTTAGAGCAATGGCGCGATCGTATGAACGGTGCCTCGGAAACGTTCAGCCTGGCCAATCTTAAAGCTCTTGTGCAGCGCAATCACATCATTAACCCAGTATTGGTAGATTGCACCTCGAGCGAAGAGATAGCCAATCAATATACAGAATTTTTGGCGGCGGGATTCCATGTTGTCACGCCAAACAAAAAGGCCAATACCGCAAGTATGGCTTACTATCATCAACTTCGTGATGTTGCCAGAAACTCACGTCGCAAGTTGATGTATGAGACAACAGTGGGTGCCGGACTTCCTGTTATCGAAAACTTACAAAACCTTATTGCAGCGGGCGATGAACTTGAGAAATTTAACGGTATATTATCGGGTTCATTGTCATTCATCTTCGGTAAGTTAGATGAAGGGCTGTCACTGAGTGAGGCAACAAATGTTGCTAAAGAGAAAGGATTTACAGAGCCTGATCCTCGTGATGACCTATCAGGAATGGATGTCGCACGTAAGCTATTGATCCTTGCCCGTGAAGCTGGCATGGCGCTTGAGCTTGAAGATGTAGAAGTTGATCAGGCACTGCCACCTGGCTTTGATGATTCAGGTTCTGTTGATGAATTTATGGCTCGCCTGCCACAAGCGGATGAATACTTTAATCAGCTCATTGCGGACGCTGCAGAGCAAGGCAAGGTACTTCGTTATGTGGGTGAAATCGCAGACGGCAAGTGCCGAGTACGCATTGCCGCTGTCGATGAAAATGATCCGATGTACAAAATCAAGGATGGCGAGAATGCGCTAGCGTTCTATAGCCGATATTACCAACCGATCCCTCTGGTACTGAGAGGTTACGGCGCGGGTACCGAAGTGACGGCTGCCGGTGTTTTCTCTGATGTAATGCGTACATTGGGTTGGAAATTAGGAGTCTAGTATGGCGACAGATATGCAAAGTGTTACCGTGTATGCTCCGGCTTCCATTGGCAATGTCAGCGTTGGTTTTGACGTATTGGGTGCAGCCGTGTCACCCGTTGATGGAACATGGCTAGGCGATTGCGTGACAGTAGCTTTAGGTGAATTGCCTTTTGATTTAACGACCAAAGGCGATTTTGTCGATAAGTTGCCGACAGAGCCAAAAGAGAATATCGTTTACGATTGTTGGCGAGTTTATGCGCGTGAACTGGAGAAAAAAGGCATTGCATTAAAACCGGTGCACATGACTCTCGAAAAGAATATGCCAATTGGTTCGGGATTAGGCTCGAGCGCATGTTCTATCGTTGCGGCCTTGGACGCTCTTAACCAGTTCCATGCTAACTCACTTGATGAAACCGAGCTTCTTGCCCTAATGGGTGAGATGGAAGGGCAAATTTCAGGTGGTATCCATTACGACAATGTGGCACCTTGCTACCTAGGTGGTGTGCAGCTGATGCTCGAAGAGCTCGGCATTATTAGCCAGGAAGTACCTTGTTTCGATGATTGGTACTGGGTTATGGCTTACCCAGGGATTAAAGTCTCGACAGCGGAAGCGCGAGAGATTTTGCCGTCTCAATATCGTCGTCAGGACATTATCGCCCATGGACGCCATTTGGCTGGTTTTATTCATGCTTGCCATTCAGGGCAGCCTGAATTAGCGGCGAAAATGATCAAAGACGTTATTGCAGAGCCCTACCGAGCGAAGTTACTGCCCGGTTTTGAAGCAGCTCGCCACTATGCGGCTACTGCGGGGGCGTTGGCAACGGGGATCTCTGGTAGTGGACCAACTCTGTTTAGCATCTGTAAAGAACAAGATGTGGCAGAAAGAGTCGCCCGTTGGCTTCAAGAGAATTATGTACAAAATAACGAAGGATTCGTGCATGTTTGTCAATTAGACAAGCAAGGTTCGAAAGTAACAGGAAGTAAGTAATGAAGCTTTACAATATTAAAGAAAATGATGAACAAGTCTCATTTGGTCAGGCGGTAAGACAAGGTCTGGGTCGTAATCAAGGACTTTTCTTCCCGTCAGAGTTGCCAAAATTCGAAGATGTTGATGCTCTTTTGGCTGAAGATTTCGTTCCGCGTAGTGCAAAAATCCTCTCTGCACTTATTGGCAATGAATTATCAAAAGAACAGGTCTTAGAGCTAGTTGGCGATGCTTTCCAATTTCCCGCACCTATTAAAGCGGTGAAGGACGGAGTGTATGCTTTGGAGCTTTTCCACGGTCCAACCTTAGCGTTCAAAGATTTTGGCGGTCGTTTCATGGCGCAATCGCTAGCAGCGGTATCTGAAGGTGGAAAGATCACCATTTTAACGGCAACATCCGGTGACACTGGTGCGGCTGTCGCTCACGCGTTTTATGGTATGGAAAACATCAATGTAGTGATTCTGTATCCAAAAGGAAAGATAAGCCCACTACAAGAAAAGCTATTTTGTACATTGGGTAAAAACATCCACACTGTTGCAATTAACGGCGACTTTGATGCGTGTCAGGCTTTGGTGAAACAAGCATTTGATGATTCTGTGTTGCGTGAAGAGATTGGACTTAACTCTGCTAATTCCATCAACATTAGCCGTCTAATGGCGCAAATCTGTTATTACTTCGAAGCTGCATCTCAGATGATCAAGCAAGAGCGCGAAAACCTTGTTATCTCGGTACCTAGTGGTAACTTTGGTAACCTAACAGCAGGTCTTTTAGCCAAAGCGCTAGGCTTGCCAATCAAACGCTTTATCGCTGCGACTAACGCGAACGATACTGTGCCTCGCTACCTCGAAACTGGTCAATGGGAACCAAAACCAACCGTTGCAACGACATCTAACGCGATGGATGTTAGCCAACCAAATAACTGGCCACGTATCGAAGAGTTGTGCCAGCTAAAAGGTTGGGGATTAGATACCCTAGGTAAAGGTTCTGTTTCGGATGCACAAAGTGCAGAATCAGTAAAAGATCTGCATGCACTGGGTTACTTGTGTGAGCCGCATGGTGCCATTGCCTACCGTGTGCTCAATGAGCAGCTGGCGCCGGAAGAAACAGGGCTCTTTTTGTGTACGGCACACCCTGCTAAGTTCAAAGAAGTGGTTGATGAAGTTCTGCAGTTAGATATTGAACTGCCAGCTCCATTGGCGAAACACGCGGCGATGGAATTGTTATCTGAAGATCTCGACAATGATTTTGATGCGCTAAAAGCGGTACTGCGTAAAGTTCAGTAATACTTGGTAGTCAGATTAGATAGAAAATAAAAATGGCGCTCATAGAGCGCCATTTTTCAATTTATTAGACCGTTCATTCAGACTTATAGTGACTGAGTAAAGGTACGAGCAATAACGTCGCGTTGCTGCTCAGGTGTTAATGAGTTAAAGCGAACAGCGTAACCAGAAACACGGATAGTCAGTTGAGGATAGTTTTCTGGGTGAGCGACAGCATCTTCAAGAGTTTCACGTTTAAGAACGTTAACGTTTAGGTGTTGACCACCTTCAATGCGCGGTGCAGTTTCGATCGCAACTTCACGGCTTTCGTATTCACCTAGGTCGCTAACCGCAATAACTTGATCAGCTTCGAAGCCTGAATTTGCAGCAACACAACGTGCTTCGTTTTTCTCGCCGTCAATTAGCCAGATTGAATTTAGTAGATCGTCGTTTGCTGCTTTAGTAATTTGGATACCTTGAATCATCACTATCTCCTAAGCCACTTTAGAGTGGTATTATTGTGGTGTTAATTTTCAAATATTGTTGAGTTGGGACTATATATACCCAGGTTGATTTTATTGCGCATTGATTTAGATCAATTTACCACAAAAAACATTATCATATGTAAGGTTATAAAGTTGATAAATGTCAATAAAGCACCTGAAAATCAGGCTTTAAAATCATAGTTGAATGATTAAATAATATTTTAACGGCATAAGTGTAGTAATAAAACTACACTTATGCCGTTTTTATGACAAAAGAAGCATTGATAACCGGTTTTTATCATAAAAACTGAAAGTATCATATCGCTAAATAACACTTTTAAAACTGTGAACTGGATCGAGTGGAAAATGAACAAATTTATTGGGGCGCACGTCTCGGCTGCTGGTGGTGTAGATAAAGCGCCACAGAGAGCTGCCGATATCGGTGCCAATGCATTCGCACTATTTACCAAAAACCAAAGACAGTGGGCAGCGAAGGCGCTAGATCCCGTAATTGTGGAAAATTTCAAAAAGGAATGCGCTCGACTGGGCTTCCTTCCGGAGCAAATACTTCCGCATGATTCATATTTGATCAACCTCGGCGCTCCAGAGCTAGAAAAGCTGGAAAAATCTCGCGCCGCATTTATAGATGAAATGGAAAGGTGCAGAACCCTAGGGCTTTCGCAAATTAATTTTCATCCTGGGAGTCATCTTAAGAAAATTTCCGAACAAGAGTGTCTAGAGAGAATTGCCGACTCGATAAATATCGCTCACCGGGCGGTACCTGATATTGTCGCGGTGATTGAAAACACAGCAGGCCAGGGAAGTAACCTGGGTTGGAAGTTTGAACACTTGAGCTATATCATTGATAAAGTAGAAGATAAATCGCGTGTTGGTGTTTGTCTCGACACCTGTCATACCTTTACTGCCGGTTATGATCTGCGTACTAAAGAGGCGTGTGAGGCGACCTTCTTAGAGTTTTCTAAAGTAGTTGGTATGCACTATCTTAAAGCGATGCACCTCAATGATTCAAAAGTGGTTTTAGGCGGCAAGGTCGATAGGCACCACTCGTTAGGTCGTGGTGAAATTGGTTGGGAGTGCTTTGAATACATAATGAGAGATCCTCGCTTCGACGCTATACCATTGATATTAGAGACTATTGAGCCTGATATCTGGAAAGATGAGATACAGGCACTAAGACATTTTACCCAAAACTAACTCTTTTTTTAGATAAAATGGAATTCTGGCACCTTTCTTTCATACTAGTTTAATAAGCTATGACTATATAAAGTAGGTGCCATTATGACTCGTATATCAATTCCTAGAGCAATCACTGGTCGAAATCATCGTTTTCCTGTGCCGAACAGACATGTAACTGGTCAAGGTCACTATCGAACTCCACAGAGTCGAAACGCATCAAACTAGTAGCGGTGATTAATAAGCAGTAGAGCGTTAAAGGTTTCTTAGTGTGATGCTACACTGTGGCAGATAACTACCAAAAGGAATCTAAATGAACGCTTCACTGACTTGGGACGTGGTACTGAAAGTTGAGGAAGAGAAAGAATACTATCAGGCGCTAATCGCACGTATCGAACAACAGCGACAGAGCGGAACAGTAGTCTTTCCCCCTAAAGAGGATGTATTTAGTGCGTTCGCTTTAACTCCCTTTTCAGACATCAAAGTCGTGATATTAGGGCAAGACCCTTATCATGGCGCAGGCCAAGCGCATGGATTGTGTTTTTCGGTGCGACCATCGGTCAAGATACCGCCATCGCTGGTGAATATCTACAAAGAACTCGCACAAGATATTCCTCACTTTCAAATCCCTCACCATGGCAATTTAGACAGCTGGGCAAAACAGGGCGTTTTGCTGTTAAACACTGTGTTAACCGTTGAGCAGGGCAAGGCTCACTCGCATGCCAAGTACGGTTGGGAAACGTTTACCGAACAGGTGATTAAGGTTATTAACGAGCATTGCAATGGTGTGATTTTTCTACTGTGGGGCGCACACGCACAGAAGAAAGGTAAGGCCATTGATAGAGAACGCCATCATATACTGACAGCACCACACCCCTCGCCACTGTCAGCCCATCGAGGCTTTTTGGGCTGCAGGCATTTTTCCCAAACGAATCAGCTTTTAAAGCAATCAGGACGTCCTGAAATTGACTGGCAACCTCCGTTATCTGAGTGAGTTATTGAAGCAATATCATCATTTTTAAGAGGGAGCTCAAAGCAAATATTGCACGCATCTTATACACTTACTGATAGTGAGTGGAATGGGAGCAGAACAATGATGATTGAAAGGATAAGGCGAGAGCATGGCTATATGGTGCGTTTGCTAGCAATACTGGCGCACAAATTGCGCCAATTGAAAGATGAGAAGCCAATCAATTACAGTTTAGTTGAAGAGATCGTCGACTATCTTGCCAATCATTCGGAGAAAGTGCATCACCCAAAAGAAGATATTATATATCACCACTTTTTAAAACGCTTTGGCGACCAAGAAACCATTTCCGATTTGGAGCATGAACATCAAACATTGTCGGTCAAGACACATGAGTTTTTGGACATAGTACAGATGATTTTGCAAGATGCTGTTGTTCCTCAAGATATTTTTATATCAAAACTCGAAGCTTTTATTCATGATCAGAGGCATCACCTTGAGCTAGAAGAACGCTCAATTTTGCCACTGATCGAAAAGCGTTTCTTGATTGCAGATTGGCAAGCCGTTGAGAATAAGTGGAGTCAGTCAGAAGATGACCCTGTGTTTGGCGATACGATAGCCGATCGGTACAAACAGCTGGCAGAACGAGTCAGGCAAAGTGATTCAGAATCGGTGTAGGCTCCACTAGTAAGTGAAAAGAAGAGTGATGTGCCCACATCACTCTTTTGTCATTTGTGCCAGATAGATAAGCCAGTCAGCCGTTTGTTTGCTTGGCTGCTCTCGATGCGCCACTTCCGCGGTTTGTTTCGCTTTCGAGTAGTCTTTTTGCCCTGCATAGGCACGGATTTTCAGTAGTTGTCTAGTGTGTTGTGATAGCCCAGAGGCTTTATCTAGCGCCGTTAAAGCTTCTTGGTATTTCCCTTGCTGAAGCGCCAGTCTTGACACATTTTCATAGTATTTGCTGTTGAGTCTAGCGACGGCCGACCAAGCAGTTTGAGCTTTAGTCCATTCACGAGCCGTTTGCCAATGGCGAGCTTGCTTCACCATTGTCTCAATGTCTTTACCATCAACTTGAAGCTCAGCGTAGGTCATTGCTGCGTGCTCTGG
The DNA here is from genome assembly GCF_022836845.1 of Vibrio gelatinilyticus. Classification (GTDB taxonomy): domain Bacteria; phylum Pseudomonadota; class Gammaproteobacteria; order Enterobacterales; family Vibrionaceae; genus Vibrio; species Vibrio gelatinilyticus. The sequence goes on along the minus strand of NZ_JAJNNZ010000002.1, from coordinate 287,138 downwards.
TACTCCTTGCTGGGCGTAGAGCTGGGCTTTGCTAAACTGAAGATTGTCAGGGATGTCAATCCCAGCACGTTCCGCTGAAACTAAGGTCGCTAGTGCCAACCTATACTGCTTGGTTTGCATATACAATGAGCTTAGTTGTTGCCACCACACAAGGTTATCCGGTTGCAGTGCCAGTAATTTTTGTGTGGTAATGATGGCACTGTTAAAAAGTGATAAACGGATCTCTGCGGTAAGCTGTAAGCTCAATGGCTGCTGTCTTGGCGTGTTGTCGAGTTTTTGATGGTGATCTATTGTGGTCAGAAGGGGGTCCCATTGCTGCAATAAGTAGTAGGCTCTCGCTTTATTAAGCCATACATCAGCTAGCTGCTCTTTAGTTATACTATTGGCATGTGCCGTTTGTGCCAGGTGATCAAAATGCTGCAAGGCTTGCTCTGGCATGTTTTCCGATAGCATAAGCTCGGCCAGCATGCGCTCGGTTTGCCAACCTTGCTCGTTTTTAAATGCATCACTATCGACGGCAAATTTCAGTTGCTTTATTGCCTTGGAAGGCTGCCCTGACTGCCAATAATAGATGGCCAGCATTCTAGCGACATAGGCTTTGTCATAGCGAGCATTCGACTTGATGCTTTCTAGAAGTTCAATCGCTTCGCTGAGTTTTTCTTGTTGCTCCAACTCATAAGCTTTGGAAACTTGTATTGCAGTGCGCATACCTAACTCTGAATTCGCTAAAGCATGGCCAACGAGCAAGGGGAAGCACAGGACAAGAGCACAAAAAACAAATAGACGCTTTATCATTGATTTAACTTAAACTCTAATTTAACGGTTTGACCAATACGAGCTGTGGCAGTGCCATTGACGACCATAGGTTGGTATTTCCACTGCTTAAGGGCAACCATCGCTTCACGCTCGAACACGCGTGTAGGCTTTGCTTCGAGCACTTTGATATCTGTCGGGCGACCACTTTCATCAATGGTGAACGACATAACGACATAGCCTTCGATATTGCGTTGTAATGCGCGACGTGGGTAACGAGGCTCTTTGCGATGTAATGGCATGACCTGTTGGTTCTGGCCAATATCGGGCACGGTTGGCGCATTTAACGCAACCCCCGTCACCTGAGTCGAAACCGCAATATTAGGCAGCTGAGGTGTGCTTGGTGTTTGCACACTCGATACGTGAGAGCTTTGCTCCACAATGGCTGCAGATGGCGGCGCTGATGGCATCTTTGGTGGTTCCGGTAGAACGCGTTGGCGCCTTGTTGTTTCGCTATTAGGTTCCACCATCACCAACTCATAGCTTAGTCTTGGCTTTTCATCGGGCTTCGATTTAGGCCCAATGTCGATCATCCAACTCATGAGCGAGAACAGGATCAAGGCGGATACCGCGGCTAGCGGAATGCTTGCCAATAGTCGAACCATTATAGGTTCTCCGTTGCGAGCGCTATCTTCGCGACACCCGCTCCTTTAGCGCTGTCCATGACTTTAACGACGGTACCATTAAAAGCGTGCTTATCTGCCTGAATGACCATAGCCGCGTTAGGTTGTTCGAGTAACAGTTTCTCAATAGTGGCCTGTACACGTTCTATATCTACTCGTCGTTTATCTATATAGATATCATTGGATGCGGTAATAGCGACAAAGATACCCGCGTCTTTTTGGCTTACGGCATGACCTGCTTGAGGGCGATTCACATCGACACCTGATTCACGCACAAATGAACTGGTGACGATAAAAAAGATCAGCATGATAAATACAATATCGAGCATCGAGGTCATGTCGATATTCGCTTCTTCGGTCTGCTTTCTGCGATGACCTAATCTCATTTGGTGTCTCCAGATTCATGTGAGTGTCTAGGGCGCTTTGATGATAAGTGATGTTCGCTTCTAAGTAATTGTTCAAGTTGAAATAAACTCTTGTTACTTAATTTTTGAATGCGAGAGTAAGCCAACATGCCCGAAAGTGCAGCGACCATGCCTGCCATTGTCGGAATGGTCGCCATTGAAATACCAGCGGCCATAAGGCGAGGTTGGGCACTGCCTTGCACCGCCAAAGTATCAAATACAGTGATCATGCCTGTGACCGTACCGAGCAGCCCTAACATGGGGCACAAGCTAAGTAAGCATTTGAGTATATTTAGGTTTTGCTTGAGCTTGTTCTCGGCTTCACTGAGCATGGCATTGCGCTGCGACTGGGCGTACCAAGAGTAGTGTTCTTGGCGCTGTGTCCAGCGCGCAACCCAATGTTTCTTTTCGCAAGGAAAAACTTTGGCAAAGTAAATAAGACGCTCAAACGCTACCAACCAGAATACGAATACGACAGCGGCAAGCCACCAGAGTACGGGCCCACCTTGTGTCATAAACTGGTTCAGATGGTCGCTACTGGGTAGCCAACTGAATAGGTTATGCGGCATACGCGTCTTTGTGCTCCGTGCTTTGAGCCTCGGCTTGTTGCGCGACTAAACCCACACTCTGTCTTTCAAGAATATTGCGAATCGCCTCAGATTTTGAGCTCAATAAATTGTGTGCCAGCAGCAGTGGCATCGCGCTTATAAGGCCAAGTACGGTGGTGATTAGAGCCATTGAGATCCCACCGGCCATCACGCGAGGCTCGGCGTTACCAAATTGGGTAATAACTTGGAATGTCTCAATCATGCCCGTTACAGTACCCAGTAAGCCGAGCATCGGTGCGAGCGCAGCGAGCAGCTTCAACATGCTCAGGCCACGTTCAAGGTGCTGCTGTTCATCCATAATCGATTCAAGCAAACGAAGCTCTAACGCTTCGACATGCAGCTGTTTTTCACTGCTGTAGACATTGAGGATTCGACCCAGTGGATTGTCTGTCGGCGTTTGGGGAGATTTCAGTTGCCTGTTGATCTTCTGTTGAATGTTCATAAGAACAGCGGCACGATACAGAGCAATGGTCATCCCTAGCACAAACAGACCTGCGATGATTTTTCCGACGAAACCGCCGTGCTCGAAGCGCTCTGCCAATGTCAGAGCGTCAGCGAGTTGCTTATAAATTTCACCACGACTCGGATCGATAGTCGCCGATGTGTGACCTGTAATAATGCCAGCGGCCTCAGCAGAGGTTTGTACGTGTTTCGGTAAACGAGGAAAGTCACTTGCCTGTTCACCATTCCAGTCAACGGGACCATGGCCAGATAGCAGTGCAAAGTTACCCAGTCGAGTGACCTCGAGCTGAGTTAGTTCACCTGAGCCCGAGACAAAGGGTACTGTAATGTCCGAGTATGTTGAGCTACTGGTTATTTGAGCCTGAAAGGCGTGCCAAAGGCCAGTCAATTCCAAAATGGAAGGCAGTCTCTTAGCGGCAACAATATCGTCAATTGCATGGATGTGCGTAGATTGCTCTGTATTAGCCACAGAGTGAGCTAACTCTAGTTGCAGCTCTTTGGCGGATTGTCTAACGACACCAAATAACTCACCGAGACTTCCTGTTTCTAGGTGCAGCTTTTTTTGCTGTTCTGCCAGAGTGTGTTCATTGTCTGAAAAAGAGCGGCTAAGCGATTCGATACTTAGGTCAAGTTGTGCTTTGCGCTTTTCCAATTCCGCTTTGCGTTTGGCGAGTTGCAACTCGCGCTGTTTGAACTGAGCCTCTCGCTCGGCATTGTGCTGTTGCTCCTGCTGTTGTGCCTTTTGGGCTTTTACGCTGAGCGTCTCTACAGCCAGAGCAGGTTGAGTGAACCCTAGGCCAAACAGCGCTATGATAAGTAGTAATTTGCGCATTAGCTAGGATCCTTAATGTCAGTGGCAGGAGTCAGTGATACTGGAAGTTCAAGTAAAGAAGGAGTCGCTTGCTTGTTGGCGATTGCGAATGCCTTATCTATTTGTGGCGCTAACGCGGCATCCGTTTCAATCCAACGGTTTTGGTTTGAATCCCAGGACCAGTATTGGTTTCTATCCAGGCTACGTGCGACTAGCGACAATCTGCCGAGGTGCAGTTGCTCAGCTTCGATCTCGCTGCCCACATCGATACGCGAACGATAGCTGCCTAGCTTAATGCCATAATCCATCTCTATTTGATAGGCTTCAAGGATTCGGCGGTATTTTTCGGCATCACTGACATCGGCCTGAGGCATCAATGATTTGAGTTCCTCTAGTCTGGCTAAGCGCGCAGTAATGCGAATGGGCTTATCGTGCTTGATATGTTCTTCTAGCCCAGCGAGCATTTGATACATCAATGGAACTACGCCCTGGCGAGTGTCACTGATCTGCTCAAGCTGCTTGTTAATGCTGGCCATCTCTTGTTCTTGATTTGCGACAACCGCTTGCAAGTGCTTTTGATAAACTTCCAAATTGGCTACTTCTTGCTCTAGCATTGCAATGTCAGATTTTAGCTCGAAGGTTTTGTCACTGATTTTATTGATCCGTGCCTGGCTCTTTGCACTACGGCCAATGGTTTGAGCATCGATGTGAACTGACTGAGCAGCGTCACCGATCGGTCGTTTAGGTGTCGAAGTGGTATCGGCTGCCGCGGTAGATATTGAAAGGTATAGACAAGCCATGAGCGTACTTATCTTGATAGCATCGACGGCATTGGTGCGATTTCCAGTCATATGTTGATGAGCCTATAGTAAAAGCAAAGAACAATGTGCAAGTAATGTAACTCAAAAAATGACCATTCGTCATTTTAAAGCGGGCACATCATATATCCTTTAATGTTCGAATTGCAACTAAATGAGAATGGTAATCAATTGACGAATGATTCTGGCTTTTTATATTGATGTGTTGTTGCATTCGGAACTGCGTACGGGATGGTGATAAAACAAAGCCCTCTATAGTGAGGGCTTTATAATGTACCAGTGTTGCTCTTCAGGCTTGACCAACAACCAGTAAATTTGTCTTAGAGTTTTACGTCATCAATTGAGAAGTCGAGTCCGATATCCATATCGTTGAGCTCTTTTTGTAAGCGTTGTTTGTCTTTAATCGCTTCTATTTCTCGCCACTTGCGTTTTACGGGTTTAGAGCGAGCGGAGCGCGAACGTGGAGCATCAATATCCATCATGTTATTAAGTTCAAAGCCATCCATAAGCCACCTCTTATTTAATTTTCTCCTCAGCGGAGACTTTTAAGTACCATATTCCACAGCAGAGTAACCTTGATGCATTTCTCATTTGTTTCTTTAGCATGAAGTTTTTGTGTCATTTTCAACAGTAACTCACATTTTCTCAGAGAAAAGTGTTTAAAAAATATCCACTTGAATGATCGCAATAAAACAATTTTGCTGCAAAATTTGTTAAATCATTGCTTCTTTTATTTGAGCCTCAAGTATGGTGCTTGAAGCTAACAATTCTTATTTAGAGCGATGAGTAGAAAATAATCACAGCCTAGATAGCAAGTGTTACCCTTTGCTGTATATAGGTTTTCACCGGTTAAACGCTATTTTGCTTAAATTCGTTGTGATTCTCTGGTGATGTTGCTCAAATGTGACAGGTTCAGCATTGCGTTGTGGTGGAAGTGTTGCCTTACTTGTTAAGTGACGGTAACTTTATGGTAAAAAGCAACATCTTTAGTATATTGGTCGCATATTGCTTTTTGTCTGCTCAGGCTGCAAAATCCGGCCGTCAAAAAAGCACACCGATGATTGATTCGCGTCTAATGTGCGTGAAAAGTTAGTAAAATCGTAGCGAAACAACAAGAAAATATAAAAACCAAATGGACTGGTTCTATGTTGCGATCTTAGACGACGAATGGATGCCGTGTTCGGTGCTCTAATTATAAGGGGTTAACAGTGACAGACGTTATCAATTTAATGAACGATCTTCTTTGGGGATCGATTCTGGTTTATTTACTCGTAGGCGTAGGGATTTACTTTACAGTGCGCCTTGGGTTCATTCAGTTCCGCCATTTTGGTCATATGTTTAGTGTTCTAAAACATAGCCGTAAAGCAGACACTGCTGGTATCTCTTCTTTCCAAGCACTTTGTACCAGCTTAGCAGCCCGTGTGGGGACCGGTAATATGGCCGGCGTTGCCGTGGCGCTGACTTTTGGTGGTCCTGGCGCAATTTTCTGGATGTGGCTAATTGCCATGCTCGGAATGGCGACATCGTTTGCAGAAAGCACACTTGCACAACTTTACAAGACCCGTGATGACGACGGCAATTACCGTGGTGGCCCTGCTTACTACATGGAGAAAGGTTTAGGCATGCGCTGGATGGGCGTCTTGTTCTCGATCTTCCTCATCATTGCATTCGGTTTGGTGTTCAACGCCGTTCAAGCAAATGCCATTGCCACCGCGATGAAAACCGCCTTTGGTTTTGAGCCTATTTACGTTGGTGTTGTGATTGCCCTTATTTCGGCCTTTGTGATTTTTGGTGGTATTCGAAAAATCGCACGCACGGCAGAGTTGATTGTCCCTGTTATGGCATTAGCTTATCTGGTTTTGGCTCTCGTTGTTGTGTTTATGAACCTAGAGAAAGTGCCGGAAGTGCTTGCGTACATCTTTAAGAGTGCCTTTGGTTTGCAAGAAGCTGCCGCTGGTGGCGTGGGTTACGCAATTGCGCAAGCAATGATCCAGGGCATAAAACGTGGTCTGTTCTCTAACGAAGCGGGTATGGGTTCTGCGCCGAATGCAGCAGCATCGGCAACACCATACCCTCCGCATCCAGCATCGCAAGGTTACGTGCAGATGTTGGGTGTTTTCACTGATACGATCGTTATTTGTACTGCGACAGTCGCCATTATTCTGATGTCTGGTGAGTATGTACCTAACAGTGAAGTGACGGGTATTGAGTTAACTCAGCGCGCTTTGATCTCTCAAGTGGGCGATTGGGGGGGTATTTTTGTTGCTGTGGCGATTTTTTTCTTCGCCTTCACTTCGATTATTGCCAACTATTCGTATGCAGAGACAAACATTATCTTCTTAGAACATAATCATAAAGTGGGGCTTGGTATATTCCGCCTTGTTGTGCTTTCGATGGTGTTATTTGGTTCGGTAGCAACCTTGCCTACAGTGTGGGCGCTTGCGGATGTGTCGATGGGTTTAATGGCCATCGTCAACTTGGTGGCGATCATCCTGTTGTCTGGCATTGTGGTAAAACTTGCGAAAGACTACAACAGGCAATTGAAAGCGGGTAAAGTCCCGACGTTTGATGCAAATGATTACCCTGAGCTGAAATCCCAGCTAGAACAGGGTATTTGGGATAACAGCGAGTCATCGAAAAGCCAAAAATAGGTTTTAATAACTTGTTGCTATCGCAGAAATAGAAAAAGCCATGCACGAATTCGTTGAAGAATGTGCGTGGCTTTTTTTATACTGAAAGAAATCATTATTAAAAGAGTAAAGTCATGCTTATTGTTGTTTCACCCGCAAAGACCTTGGATTATGAGTCCCCGCTCGCCACGGAGCGATTCACGCAGCCAGAGTTGATCGAGCACTCGGCTCAATTGATAGATGAGTGCCGTAAGCTGACGCCTGCTGATGTTTCGGCATTAATGAAGGTGAGCGATAAGATAGCAGGTCTTAACGTTGCACGCTTTGAGCAGTGGTCAGAAACGTTTACGACAGAGAATGCTCGACAGGCTATTCTTGCGTTTAAAGGTGACGTGTATACCGGCCTTGATGCGCAAACCATGAGTGAAGATGACTTTGATTTTGCACAGCAACACCTGCGCATGTTATCTGGCTTGTATGGTTTGCTAAAACCTCTCGATCTCATGCAGCCTTACCGTTTAGAGATGGGGACCAAGCTTGCCAATTCGCGTGGCCCAAATCTGTATCACTTTTGGGGTGACATTATCACTAACAAGCTTAATGAGGCTTTGAATGCGCAAGGTGATAATGTGTTGATCAACCTTGCCTCGAATGAGTATTTTAAATCCGTCAAAACCAAGCAATTTGATGGACAAATCATTACGCCTGTTTTTAAGGACTGCAAAAATGGTCAGTACAAGGTCATCAGCTTTTATGCCAAAAAAGCGCGTGGCATGATGGCGCGTTACATCCTTGATAACAAGGTAGGCTCTATCGAGGCATTGATACGTTTTGACACGGCGGGCTATTATTTTGTTGAAGAAGAGTCAACGGCGACAGAGTTAGTCTTTAAACGAGAAGAGCAGTAAACAAAAAGAGTGCTCTAATCTCTCTTGAATAAAAAAAGCCCCGCAATGCGGGGCTTTTTATGCAGATTACTTTTTCTTGTTTGATTTTTTCTTTTTCGTCGTCGACTTTTTCTCGTCTTTTTTCACTTTTTTCTTTTTGTTGAACGTTGGCTTTTTGTGGGTAGGACGCAGTCCATCAATAAAGCGCTCTTTAATCAGCTCTTTGGTATAACGTCCAACACGATCCATCATTGGCTGGTCGTGTGCTTCAACTAACGAAATGGCGATGCCTTTTTTACCTGCTCGCGCTGTACGGCCAATACGATGTAAGTATACGTCAGCACTACGTGGTAGATCGTAGTTGATGACGTGAGAAACGTCGGGTAGGTCAATACCACGTGCTGCTATATCAGTGGCAAGAAGTACATTCACCGAACCGTCTCTGAAACGACTAATAGCGTTGTTACGGCGATCCTGAGGCATTTCCCCCTGGATCCAAACACAAGGAATTTGTGCGCTGTCAAGTTGCTGACGTAACTCGGCTAGGCGTTCACGTGTCTTTAAAAAGATAATACTGCGTTCCGCTTGCTCGGTAATGATGTGCTTGAGCAAGTTCAGTTTGTGCTCAGCGGTGTCCGCTCGATGGTACCATTGGGTGATTTTTTTGCGCTCGCGAAGAGGAGGCTCAGCATCGATTTCTGCCGGGTTCTTCAATAGATCAGCGGTAAAGCCTTCGACGCCTTTTCCTTCCAATGTTGCTGAGAACAACAATGTTTGCTTTCTCCAGCGACATTCAGCAGAGAGGCGATCGACGACAGGGCCAAAACCCATGTCGAGCATTCTGTCGGCCTCGTCTAAGACCAACCACTCAATAGCACGACAATCGAATCGCTCTCCTTCGATGTACTCCATTAAGCGCCCTGGAGTTGCCACTACGATATCCTGAGTCTGCGACAAGATGTCGGCATGGGTATCATACGTCACACCACCCGTTATGGTGATGACGTTTAAATTGGTATTTTTGGCCAGTGCTCTAGTCTGATCGGCAACTTGCATCGCCAATTCGCGTGTCGGTGTTAATACCAAAATGCGCGCAGGGCCGCCCTTTTTTCTTGGGAAATCGAGCAAATACTGTAGCGCAGGCAGGGCAAATGAGGCTGTTTTGCCCGTGCCTGTTGGCGCTGAAGCTAATACATCTCTACCATCAAGGGCTTGCGGGATAGCTTCAGCTTGAATTTGAGTTGGGCGTGAGTAACCCATCTCTTCAATGGCTTCGAGCAGGATTGGGTCTAAATCTAAATCTGCAAATGTTCTGATCACTATCGAGTCTCCACAAAGCTACCATCGCCATCAATATAAAGGGCAATTGCTTAAAAGGGGTATAAAGTTGGGCGGCTATTATACTTAAACCCATTCAATAAGCGAGCGATAAACCCACTCACATTTTTAAATAGAAGTCTTGCGTAAGTTGGATAAAGGATTTGGAATAACCTGATGTTCCATCATGAATGACGAGCTCCTGTCGCTCTGTCGAACATGCGCTCTTTTGCAAGGTAAATAGCACACGAGTTGCTGGCTTTTTGTCGGTCGTTCGCACATCACAGCGCCGTGCGAGAAACCAACCTGTCCGTAAAGCATAGTCGATAAACGCTTGCCCTTCCGTTGTGGGCAAAACGAAACAAGCCTGGCCATGTGATCTCAACAGTTGAGAGCATTTATCTAGCAGTTCTTGATGTGACAAAGTAATACTGTGCCTTGCGATGGCGCGCTGTTCCCTAGAAGCTCGTTCACCGCTATTAAAGTAAGGCGGATTACAAATAATGGCATCAAAGCCCTCTGGCACGGTTAAGGATAAGACATCTTGTTGTTTGACTTTGATTCTGTCAGACCAGCTCGATAGGGACACGTTGCGAGTGGCGTCCTTTATTGCCTCTTGGTTGATGTCTATCGCTAAAATGTTTGACGTTGAAAAACGTTGGGCAGACATTAAGGTTAACAGTCCAGTCCCTGTACCAATATCCAGCAAGTGCTCAGTGCGATAGAACTTTGCCCATGCCCCTAATAAGACACCGTCAGTACTGACAGGCATACCAGAATTGCCATCTTGAATCGTAAACTGTTTGAATTGAAAGCCTTTAGTTTTTAACGTGCTACTCTTCATGAAAATTTTACCAATCGTTTGCTATTAAGGAATTTCATCTGTTGTTATGTAATTGTTTGGGTTTATGTTCTGAGTGTGATTTTTTTGTACGCTGTATTGTATACTCTTAAATGCTAGATTTTTAGTGATAATTGGTTAATAACACTGCTTTTGTGGGGTTTAGGTAATTTTATATAGTGTTTTTTGTGGGCAACTTGCCAATTGATTAGTCATTCGTCATGATGCGCGCCGAATATTATGAAGAACAACGATTCTTTAGTTAAATACACAACAAAACATTGAATAAGGGTTTATCTGTGAAACAGAGTTTAAAAATAACAGATATTATTGCGGTCGGCTTTATGCTGTTTGCGTTTTTTCTTGGGGCTGGCAACATTATCTTCCCACCTTTAGCCGGTCAATTAGCAGGGCAAAACGTATTACCAGCAATGACAGGGTTCTTGCTAACAGCGGTAGGTCTACCTCTGATCACTATCGTTGCTATCGCGATTGCTGGTGGTACTTGGGACCACTTAACCAAGGATCTTCCTAAGCGAGCAGCAATGGTCATGGCGATCCTAATCTTTATTATTATCGGTCCTGCTTTTGCCGCACCGAGAACAGGCCTTGTTGCTTATGAAATGGCAGTAAAGCCATTTTTCATTGATGCAAGCCAGTCTCACTTAGCGGTATTTTCAGTGCTTTTCTTTGCGGTCGCGATGAGCTTTGCTTGGTCTCAAGGTAAACTGATTGATGTGATTGGTAAGGTGTTAACGCCTGCGCTTTTTGTCGGGCTTATCATTCTCGCCTTCGCGGTATTTGTTAACCCACAAGGCGATATGATTGCACCTATCGGTGATTATGCGACGCAACCTATTACGAAGGGCTTTCTTGAAGGTTATAACACAATGGATACGTTTGGGTCATTGATGTTTGGTATGCTTATTGTGGATGCGCTTCGTAAAAAGGGCATTACTGAGCAGAGTGCGACGACAAAGTACCTCATTAGTGCTGCGCTTATTGCGGCGGCTGGTCTAGCGTTTGTTTACATTTCTTTGTTCTATCTTGGCGCGACAAGTGCAAGCGTGGCTGCGGGAGCGGACAACGGCGGTGCCGTACTGAGTCAATATGTTCAGGCATTGTTTGGGCCGTATGGTCAGGTTGTCTTATCAGTCATCGTTCTATTAGCCTGTTTGACAACGGCAATTGGTCTCATTTCTGCGTGTTCTGATTACTTTAGCTCTATTAGCAAGCTAAGTTACAAGAAGTGGGTGGTGATCTTAGGGATTGCGTGTGCATTTGTGGCTAACATTGGGTTAGCGCAACTTATCTCGTTGTCAGTACCTGTGCTTTTTGCTCTTTACCCTGTAGCCATCGCTTTGGTTGCGTTGACGTTTGTTCGCAAATTCCTTGGAAACCCCAAGATGGCATACCGAATGGTAATGATTGTTGCTTTGATGTTTGCACTCATTGATGCTGCTAAAGTTGCTGGCGTCAATGTTTCTGCTTTCAACATGCTCCCCCTGTTTGGTATTGGCATGGGTTGGTTAATGCCAACGGCAGCAGCTATTATTTGCATGTGCTTTATTGGTCGTTCAGATGAAGAAGTGCTTGCCCAAGAAGGTGCGTAATCACTTTGAAGTCACAATATTATTGGCGTGATGTCGTGTGAAGGCATTAGTGAAAATCCCCAGTTAATGACTGGGGATTTTTTTTTAAATGTCTCGCCCTTAAGGTGTAAACACATTTCAGGATGAGACAGTAAAAAGAAAAAAGCCAGAGTTCGCATTTCTGGCTTGTTTGTATTATTCGGGTGGCTAGCTTTCGCTACTATAGCGACTCTTGATATTCCAACAATATCTGCTCGCACCATGTTGCAATGCGTTCATCGCTAAGCTCGTACTGACTGTCTTCATCTAACGCGAGTCCAACAAAGTACTCTTTGTCTTCGGTGAGTGCTTTAGAGGCTTCAAACTCATAACCCTCATTTGGCCAATAGCCAATGATATTGGGGGCACATTTTACTATCTCATCGTGCAGCATCCCCATCGCATCGAGATACCACTCGCCATAACCTTCTTGATCGCCCAGTCCGAACAGTGCGACTGATTTGTTTTTTAAAGACACGCCAGCGATGTTTTCCCATATTGCGCTCCAATCTTCTTGGATTTCACCAAAGTCCCAGGTGGAAATTCCTAGTATGAGTAGATCGTAGTCATTCATACGAGAAAGCGCGGTGTCTTTGACGTTAAAAATATCGACAAGTTCTTCACCGATAATGCTTCGGATCTTCTCTGCCGTCATTTCGGTATAGCAGGTCGAGGAGCCGTAAAACAAGCCAATTTTCATGTTCGAATGTATGTTGGGGGAGTGATGTTTAAATTCTAACGCTAACCAGAATCGACCTCAATAAGAAGCCGCAGAAGAATGACCTGTCAAGGTGATACTGAGTAGCATTATTTTATAGCAATATTGAGCGAGGTCGCTTAAAGTGTATAAACTACTGTATAAATAACCAAGAGACTGTTGTGCCAGATGTTAATTCACAGGACCTGAGCCTAGTAGAGCAGTTTTTAGACGCCATGTGGATGGAGCGTGGCTTGTCTGAAAACACACTTGCATCGTATCGTAGTGATTTAATGAAATTATTACATTGGATGCACAAGCAAAATTCCAAGTTGGAATTTATTAGTTTGTCAGGGCTGCAGAAATATCAAGGCTGGCTCGTTGATCAAGATTATCAGCAAAGCTCCAGAGCTAGAATGCTGTCGGCTATTCGTCGTCTATTTCAATATTTGCATAGAGAAAAGCTTCGAGCCGATGATCCCACAGCATTGCTGGTTAGTCCCAAATTACCAAAGCGCTTACCCAAAGATTTGACCGAAGAGCAAGTTGGCGATTTGCTCGATGCGCCCGATCCCAATGATCCCATTGAACTGCGCGATAAAGCAATGCTGGAACTGCTATATGCCACGGGCCTTCGTGTGACGGAACTCATTAGCTTAACCATGGAGAACATAAGCCTGCGTCAAGGAGTGGTCAGAGTCACGGGTAAAGGCGGAAAAGAGCGATTGGTTCCGATGGGGGAAAATGCTGTTGATTGGATCGAGCAGTTCATTGAATCTGGTCGTCCTGCGCTTCTGGGTGAAACAACCTCGGATGTGGTGTTTCCAAGCAAAAGAGCCAGGCAAATGACCCGTCAAACCTTCTGGCATCGTATAAAGTACTACGCGGTATTGGCAGAAATTGATACTGAGTACTTGTCGCCGCACGTTCTTAGGCACGCTTTTGCGACACATTTACTGAACTACGGAGCCGATTTGCGTGTCGTACAGATGTTGCTTGGGCATAGTGACTTATCGACCACGCAAATTTATACTCATGTAGCAACTGAAAGACTTAAGAACATTCATTCCCAACATCATCCAAGGGCATGATTCACAATTTCAAATAATAGGTGATATTGATGAGCGTAATGCGTCGGCTAACTCTACTGACTCTTCCTTTTTTTGTAACTGCTTGCGGAGCAGAAGAGAGACCAAAAACAAAACCTCAAGCCGTTGTTGCTCAAGCGATGGCTTCAAGTGATATTGATGAAGCATCAATTCAGGCCCGATTCGCTAAGATCGGTATTGGCGTTTTAGACGTCGTGCCAGCTGATATCCCCGGCCTAGTCGAGATTCGAACAGCGGGTGGGGTGCTATTTGCATCGCCGAGCGGCGATTATTTTGTCGCAGGGACGTTGTATGCGTTAGACGATGAAGGTAATTACAATGACGTATTAGCTGAGCGACAAGCCCCACTCAATGCAGAAAAAATTGCTGCGTTTCAAGACAGTGTTATTGAATTTAAAGCTGATGATGAAAAGTATGTAGTGACCATTTTTACGGACATCACCTGTGGATATTGCGTTCGCTTACACAGTCAAATGCAAGGCTACAATGATCTAGGGATCACTGTACGTTATCTTGCGTACCCGCGTCAGGGAGCGACTGGAGATGTTGCTGATCAAATGGCCAATATTTGGTGCGCGGCGGATCCTAATCTAGCCATGCACGATGCGAAAGTAAACAGGAAAAGTGCGGTAGCTGTGGGCGATATCGCGCAATGCAAGGCGACGGTCGAAAAACACTTTAACCTTGGTAGAGAGCTTGGTATCAGTGGTACACCTGCGATTTTCTTGCCAAATGGAGAGCTGGTGGGTGGGTACTTGCCACCTGCTGACCTTTTTCAAAAACTGCAATCTAGTCAATAATACTAAGGAGGGCTCGCATGCGAGCCCGTATTGATTCTATGATAGAGATCCAACGTCGACCGGAAGTAGATCTTTCCCTACTTCCCGATTCAATTCCCCCCTTGTTGAAACGTATATACTTGTCTCGCGGTATTCAAGATGTCAGTCAATTAGAAAAAGCGGCCAAAGGTTTACATTCATATCAACAACTTGCCGGTATTGATCAGGCTGTCGAGTTACTTTTTGAGGCAATAGACTCGCAAAAACGCATTATTGTTGTCGGTGATTTTGATGCTGATGGGGCGACAAGTTCGGCTCTGTCGGTGCTGGCTTTGCGTATGTTGGGCAGTCGAAACGTTGACTATCTTGTACCAAATCGTTTCGAAGATGGTTATGGATTAAGCCCGGAGGTCGTCGATCAAGCCATTGAAATCGGTGCTCAAGTGATAATGACGGTCGACAATGGTGTTTCATCGATATCGGGAGTGAAATACGCCAAAGAGCAGGGGCTGCAAGTTCTGGTCACCGATCATCACTTGCCTGGATCTGAGCTGCCAGAAGTGGATGCGATGGTCAATCCAAACCTAGAGGAGTGCCGCTTCCCATCTAAAGCTCTTGCGGGTGTCGGTGTTGCCTTTTATCTCATGATGGCTCTATGTGTCCATATGAGAAAGCACCAATGGTTTGCTAAGCAAAGCATGGCCGAGCCAAAACTGATGGAGCTAATTGATCTTGTTGCACTTGGAACGGTCGCGGATGTTGTGCCGTTGGATGAGAACAACCGTATCTTGGTGCATCAGGGATTGCAGCGCATACGTGCAGGTAAAGCAAGGCCGGGAATTCAAGCTCTCATCGAAGTGGCTAAGCGTGACGCGAGAAAACTCGTTGCCACAGACTTTGGGTTTGCTCTGGGGCCAAGAATTAATGCGGCGGGCCGTTTGGACGATATGTCTTTTGGGGTCGAGTTATTAATGTGTGACAATATCCACGCAGCGAGACGCATGGCCGCTGAGTTGGACGGACTCAACCAAACACGCAAAGAAATCGAAGAAGGAATGAAGCAAGAGGCGTTGGCCTTTTGTGAGCGATTGCAGTTTAGCGAAACAGCGGAGTTGCCCTACGGTTTGGCTCTGTTTCAAAGAGATTGGCATCAGGGCGTGATTGGTATTTTAGCGTCTCGTGTTAAGGATAAATTCCACCGTCCGGTAATCGCGTTTGCTGATGGTGGTGATGGCACTATCAAGGGATCATGTCGCTCAATCGTTGGCTTGCACATGCGCGATGCTTTGGATCGCATCGACACTAAAAATCCAGGGTTAATTGCCAAATTTGGTGGGCACGCGATGGCGGCGGGACTCACGATAAAAGAAAAAGATTTTGAACGTTTTAGCCGTTTGTTTGATGAACTGGTGAGAGATGAATTAGGTGATACGGCGCTTAAAGGGATCGTATTATCCGATGGTGAACTCATACCGGAAGAGTTTTCAATGCATACCGCCGAAATCTTGCGTGCGGGTGGGCCGTGGGGGCAGGCGTTTCCAGAGCCCATATTTGATGGTCAGTTTAAAGTGTTGCATCAAAAACTGGTCGGGGAAAAGCATCTAAAACTCATGGTTGAGCCTTTATTAAAAGGACACCCAACCAATATTATGCTTGATGCCATCGCATTTAATGTCGATTTAAGGCGCTGGCCTGATGCTTCTGTCAAACAAATCTCTTTAGCTTTTAAGTTGGATATCAACGAGTTCAGAGGAAATCAATCCTTACAGTTGATGGTTGAACACCTAGAAGCGAAGTAAATCTGTTGACTAAGGGGTCGTCAATACTCTCCTTAGTCAACGATCATCGATATTTTCCTGTATCTTCATCACATTTTTGAGTAGAATTTGGCGGTTAAATTCTACTCATAAATGCTGAGCAAAAATGTTTGAAATCAATCCTATTAAAAACCGCCTACAGGATGTGACTGAGCGCACGAATGTCCTTAGGGGGTATCTTTGACTATGACGCTAAACAAGAGCGTCTAGAAGAAGTTAACGCCGAATTAGAACAACCTGATGTTTGGAACGAACCTGAGCGTGCACAAGCGCTGGGTAAAGAGCGCGCTGCACTGGAAGCCGTAGTCGAAACTATCGACCAACTCGACCAAGGAGTTGAAGATGTTGATGGACTATTGGAACTGGCAGTGGAAGAAGAAGATCAGGAAACCTTTGATGAAATTGAACCTGAGTTAGCTGAATTAGAAGCTAAGTTGGAGAAGCTTGAGTTTCGTCGTATGTTTTCCGGTGACCATGATGCATCAGATTGCTACATTGACTTGCAATCAGGCTCAGGTGGTACGGAAGCACAAGACTGGACTTCTATGATGCTGCGTATGTATTTACGCTGGGCAGAAGCGAAGGGCTTTAAAACAGAAGTCATCGAAGTCTCTGAAGGTGAAGTTGCTGGCCTGAAAGGGGCAACGGTTCGAATCAGTGGCGAATACGCTTATGGTTGGTTGCGCACGGAAACCGGTGTACACCGCTTAGTGAGAAAGTCGCCATTTGACTCTAGTGGTCGTCGTCATACCTCTTTTGCATCTGCATTTATTTATCCAGAAATTGATGACAACATTGCCATCGATATTAACCCATCAGACTTACGTATTGATGTGTATCGGGCATCGGGTGCTGGTGGTCAGCACGTCAACACCACGGAATCAGCGGTTCGTATTACCCACGTACCAACCAACACCGTAGTGCAATGTCAAAATGACCGTTCTCAACACAAGAACAAAGATCAGGCGATGAAGCAGCTTCGTGCTAAGCTTTTTGAGCTTGAGCTGCAAAAGCAAAATGCTGAAAAACAAGCCAATGAAGACGCCAAATCCGATATTGGATGGGGCAGTCAGATTCGTTCGTATGTTCTTGATGACTCGCGTATCAAAGACTTGCGTACTGGCATTGAAAACCGCAACACCCAAGCGGTGCTTGATGGCGATTTAGACAAATTTATTGAAGCTAGCCTGAAGTCAGGTCTTTAAGCTTTTCACCAATTCAACAGGGTACATCTCAAAATGACTGATGCTGTTCAAAACGACAACCTACAAGAAGAAAATAAGCTGATCGCTGAGCGTCGCGCGAAGCTGGATGAAATCCGTAAGAGCTGTAAATCAAATGGTCACCCAAATGATTTTCGCCGTGAAAATCTGGCGGGTGATTTGCAAAAAGAATTTGGTGAAAAGAGTAAAGAAGAACTCGAAGAGCTGAATCATATCGTTGCTATCGCGGGTCGTATCATGGCCAAACGCGGTCCATTCCTAGTGATTCAGGAGACTTCTGGTCGTATTCAAGCTTACGCTGCCAAAGCGGTTCAAAAAGAGCTTAAAGAAAAATACCAAGGCCTGGATATCGGCGATATCGTTGGTGTAAAAGGTGCGCTGCATAAATCAGGTAAGGGTGATCTTTACGTAAATATGGAAGAATATGAGTTGCTAACAAAAGCACTTCGTCCACTTCCAGAGAAGTTTCATGGTCTAACTGACCAAGAGATGCGTTACCGTCAGCGTTATGTTGATCTTATCGTTAACGAAGACTCTCGTCAGGCGTTTATCATTCGTTCGAAACTCGTATCATCTATTCGTAACTTCATGAGCTCAAAAGGTTACCTAGAAGTAGAAACTCCGATGATGCATGTGATCCCTGGTGGTGCGACTGCTCGTCCATTTATCACGCATCATAATGCGTTGGATATCGACATGTATTTGCGCGTTGCTCCAGAGCTTTACCTTAAGCGTCTAGTTGTGGGTGGTTTTGATCGCGTATTTGAAATCAACCGTAACTTCCGTAACGAAGGTCTTTCTCCTCGCCACAATCCAGAATTCACAATGATGGAATTCTATCAGGCGTATGCAGATTACAAAGATCTTATGGATCTGACTGAAGAGATGCTAAGCACTGCGGCCATGGATGTTCTTGGTTCGACATCGATGCCTTACGGTGAAGAGACGGTTGAGTTTGGTGGTAAATACGCTCGTATGAGCATGTTTGAAGCGATCAAACACTACAACCCTGACCATGTTGAGATTCAAGCGCTAACAGAAGCTGATCTGCAAGATCGCGACAAGATGGTTGCGATTGCAAAATCAGTTCATGTCGAAGTAGAAACTTTCTGGACATGTGGTCAGCTACTAGAAGAAATCTTTGGTGAGACGGCTGAGCCTCAACTGATTCAGCCAACGTTCGTTACAGGTTACCCAGCGGATATTTCACCGTTGGCACGTCGAAGCGATGACAATCCGTTCTTTACTGACCGTTTTGAGTTCTTTATTGGCGGTCGTGAAGTGGCGAATGGCTTCTCTGAGCTTAATGATGCAGAAGATCAGGATGCACGCTTTAAAGCTCAGGTAAATGCAAAAGATGCCGGTGATGATGAAGCAATGTATTACGATGCTGACTACATTACAGCACTTGAGCACGGTCTTCCACCAACGGCAGGCCAAGGTATCGGTATTGATCGTCTAGCGATGCTATTTACCAATACGCACACTATTCGCGATGTGATTTTATTCCCAGCGATGCGACCTCAGCAATAGACTCGAGCAGAAAGTGAATCAAAGCCGCCCAATTTATGGCGGCTTTTTTCATGCCAATTATTTGATCAATTAAGTAGAAAGTGAGAATAAATTGCACTAGTCTTATTTGTGAGACAAGTGTCATGATCAATTGTGATTTGTGTATCTTTGCGTCTATGGATGGATGAAATAGAATTAACGTACTGAATCCTATAAATAATAAGGAACGATGTAATGGGAAGTGAATTTAGAATGGATTCGATCCCGGGCTCTCTCGTTGTCGTGGGTGGCACTTATGAGCCTTGGCTTTCTGTATTAGAACATGCAGGCTGGCGTTGTACTCAATGTTCTGACTTACGCAAAGCCGATTCCCTATTTTCCGAAACTGGGCCCTGTATAGGCATTGTTGACCTTACTAAAGATGATTTTAGCTTAAATGGAATTGCGAAGTTAGTCAGTAGTCACAAACAAGTCCGCTGGATAGCGTTTATACGTGAAGAACAGCTAAGCTCTGATACTATCTGTCAGTTTATCGTTAATTTCTGTATCGACTTTTTCACGACACCTATCCCAGACTCACGGTTAATGAGTACAATCGGTCACCAACTTGGCATGCTTAAATTAGAGCAAAAAGTATGGCCTCATAATAACACCGATGCTGATCTCAATATTATAGGTCAGTCTCTACCAGCTAGGCGTATGAGAGATCAGATTCGCCGTATTGGCCCAACAGATGTCAGTATCATGATTCATGGCGAAGTGGGGTGTGGAAAAGAAACCGTTGCCAAGGCGATTCATCGCTGTTCATCACGTTCTCAAAAGCCATTTATTTCCGTTAATTGTCGCGCTTTTTCTGATGAGCGCTTTGAAAACGAATTTTTTGGTATGTATGACTCAAGTAAGCCCTCTCTTCTATCGCAGGCTCAGGGAGGAACGGTTCTGCTAAATGACATTTTTACCCTGCCAGCTAAACAACAAATGAATCTACTGAAATTGTTTCAAGACGGACAGATAGAAACCGCAAAAGGGGCGGTGGAGTTTGATGTTCGTATACTAGCGGCAGACTCTTCCGATATAGACCGAACATTGGGAGAGGGCATTTTTAACGATGAGTTATTTCATTGTATTAATGTGCTAAGGATCAATGTACCTAGCTTAAAAGAGCGCGCTACGGATATTGCTCTACTGGTCAATCATTACATGGGGCTGTTTGCCAAGGAGTTTAATGCTCCGGTCAAATCTATTGATGATGATGCCTTAAAAACCTTGAGTTATTATCACTGGCCAGGAAATATTAAGGAGCTCATTAACCAAGTGAAACGTGCGGTTTTGATGTCTGAATCGGAAGTGTTACTGCAGCAGCACTTTGAGCTACCAGGTACATTTTCAGGCAAACGCAGCTTAAAGAGTATTCGAGAGCGCTCAGAGCGAGATGCCTTAATATTGGTGTTAGACAGTCATTCAGGGCAAGTGACACTAGCGGCGAAAGAGCTGGGAATTTCACGAGCAACCATGTATCGGTTGTTGAACAAACACAACTTGATAACAGAAGAGTCAGTCCAGTAGATTCGAGATTTATCTATAGGGTATTGATAAAAAAGCGCTTATGCGCTTTTTTTGCTATTAGGCTCAGAATATATTTTGCTTTTTTGCTGAATCAACACAGAATATACAACAACTAGATAACACGAACTTTTAATAAAACTGGTTGAATATGTTTTTTTATGATTTTGCTTGGATTATTGCTTGCTGTTATCGCTGGTGTGTATGAAAATTAACCCAAGTTTGGAAACCAAACTTATTCTCACAATGGATTATTAAGCGAAGTTTAGGAGGCGTACATGTTGAAGTTAAAACACATCAATATTGCTTGCGCTGCAATAAACTTAACTCGTTTTACCTGCAGTGATATGCGGTCAATGGCACCCATGTCCCTAGCAAAACACGCTTAGTCAATCCGTAACCTTATGAGGCTGCGGAAAATAGCAGTCGATGAGGTTACAACACTTCTGTCGTAAATCATCAATGCTATTTTCTCCGACCTCAATCTATTTTGATTTGGAGACTTTATTATGCAAACTTCAGTTTATCTAACACTCGCCACATGGCTTATTAAGGCTGATATTCACCGTGAAGAACGTGAATGGAAACGTCGCTATCGCCGCAATGCGTATCAACTGCCTCTTCATAGCCCACATCTTTTGCGAGATATCGGTTTGGATTCAGAAGGTCGGCCTCTTGGGCGTGTAGCACCACCTCAAGTTGAGGCAAAACGTAAGGCTCGTCATTTGCGTCGAATTCTACATGGCAGAATAACAACGTAAATCGTCGCGGGAATATCGTATAGGTATTACCCGCGATGCATTCATCTTTCGCAATATTTAGGGGCAAGGGTTAGAAAACTTTGCCCCTATTTCATAAAGCTCTTTGAGCAACTCATCACTCAGATTTAAGTCAATACTGTCAATATTGGCCTGCAATTGCTGAAGATTAGTCGCTCCAATAATATTGGAGGCGACAAATGGACGTTGATTGACAAATGCCAATGCCATTTGCGCTGGATCTAAGCCATGTTTGTTGGCGAGATCGACATAAGCCTGCGTTGCTTCTGCTCCACTTGGAGTGAAGTACCTTACAAAACGATCAAATAGAGTACATCTTGCCAAAGCTGGACGTTGGCCATTGAGATACTTTCCAGACAAGCAACCAAACGCAAGTGGCGAGTATGCCAGAAGTTCGACACCTTCATGATGGCTGATCTCTGAGAGCCCAACTTCAAAGCTGCGGTTGAGTAAATTGTATGGATTTTGAATAGAGACAATTCTCGGTAGATCGTGTTTCTCGGCGAGCTTAAGCAACGTCATAACCCCCCATGGCGTTTCGTTAGAAACACCAATGTGTCGAACTTTCCCAGCCTTTATTAGGTCATTGAGTGCTTCGAGAGTTTCAATGAGCGTCACTTCCTCATTGGTCTCTGGGTAGGGGTAATTGAGTTGCCCAAAGCAATTGGTTTGACGTTGCGGCCAGTGAAGTTGATAAAGATCGATATAGTCGGTTTGTAATCGTTTTAAACTGTCATCGATGGCAAGATGAATGTTTTTACGGTCTAAGCTCATATTGTCACGGATGTAAGGTACACTGCGTGGCCCAGCCACTTTGGTCGCGAGAATCACTTTGTGGCGCTTGTCCGATTGTGACAACCAATCGCCGATATATTTCTCGGTTAAGCCCTGTGTTTTTGCTTTCGGTGGAACGGGATACATTTCCGCCGTATCAATAAAATTGACTCCTCTTTCTAGCGCATAGTCCAGTTGCTCAAAAGCTTCTTTTTTGGTGTTCTGTTCACCAAATGTCATGGTTCCAAGACAGATTTTACTGATTTCAAGCGATGAATGAGGAAGGGAGTGGTATTTCATTGAGCCTGTCCTTATTGCTATTTTTTTGTGCTACCAATATATACCCAAATTTCGATCGAAGGTTAGGTAAGTCGCTAAATTGAGGATTGATCTCGGGGAAAATGATGCCTTGCTCACGACTTTACTATGATTACTTTTTTAAATATGCCTGTGGCTATAGCAGAAAGACAGTGTGCGTCTATTACCAGATTGAATTTCATCTACTACACTGATTCTTATAATAATAGATATTTGAACTAATTTAGTGAGGTGGAAGATTATGCAAAAAGCACAACTTGACCGCTGGATCCATGGTTACCATAAAGACAGCTACCAATCGCCAAAAGTATTTGTTATCGGCTGTGCCGATATTTCACAGTATCTTTTGGCTGTGGAATACAAACATAAGCTTGAACCGATAAAGCAAGATGATGAACCCGTTTATTTCGACTCTTTAGAACATGTAAAGGAAGAGCTTAATAAACTTGGTGTTGAAAGGGCTTATTTGCGTTTACACAATGCTTATGATGAATGTGGATGTGAAGACGAAGCGAGTCGCTATTGTGATATTGAGCTCAAACTCCATTGATAACAACGGTAAAGTGAGTTGTCAAACGAAGTAAGTTTCTAATAGGTAAGAGGTAAATTTCGAGCGCAAATAGAAGCCTCTTGGCAGTGTTTTTATTGGCTGGCCCTTCGCACCGTAAGCCTCTGTTAATACATGACTGTTGGCTGCCTTAGGGCGTATTTGTAAAATTTCACCACTGTGTGCTGTGATGCGTGTGACCCCCCCGAGAGCGATCATTTCCATCAGCTCTTCCCAATCATTTTTGAGCCAAAGTTCTTCTTCTGCCGATGGGCTCCAGATTAATGGTGAACCCACACGACGGTCTTTTAGCGGGATCTCTCGCTCACCTTCAACAGGCAACCACAACACTCGAGAAAGTTTGTTTCTGACGTGGCTTTGTTGCCAAGTAAGTCCACTGACTCCAGTCAGAGGAGCAACGCAAACAAACGTCGATTCTAAAGGCTTTCCAGAATACCCAATAGGAATGCTCTTAAGTTCGATGCCAATGTCTGGAAAGTCTTGAATTGGCTTGCTGCCTGCTTGGGCGCCAAGGTGCCACTCTAATAGCTGACCAACCCAGCCTTTGTCTCTTTTCAAGTTATCAGGAACGGAAAGGTTTGCCTCTTTTGCCAGCTCACCAAAGGTGAGACCAGCGATATCACGAGCTCGGCTAAGAAGTTCTTTTTCTGAGGTAGGCGTTAATTTCATGAGTAGAGTAGTCCAGTTGATTCATTGCTAATATTAGCATGACAGCGATAGACAGGTCACATGGCTGTCATGCCAATTTTTCCCAGGGATCATTGTGTTCAAAAAACGATCTAAACTTGACTTATCCACAGTGGGTTCGTGCTTTTACCACTATCCTTATTATACATGGATGAATAAACAGGGTTTTAATGGCAATTTTTACTTGAATTAAAGGCGCTAAACTGCTGATTAAGGTTTCTAATGTGGATAAATGTAAATGTGGTTGATCTTTGACCGATCTAAGATCGATCTAAATTTTCTGACGTTGATAAAAGCTAATTAAAATAGGTTTTAACTTAACTCATTGTAAATAAAGCACTATTATTTGTGGTTTTCCATGATTAATCTAGATTTTTGAGTTGGCTTGTGGCTTGTTTTGAAAAAGTACAAGTATTCTTCACATAGTTATTCACAGAAAAGGTGAATAAATGTGGGCTATGTCTCACTGTCGTGTTGATAACTGAGTTTTTGGTTAAAAGTTATTCATAGGGGATTTTTTTCGTAATAAATATTCAATTTTGCGTGCTAGTTAGTTTGCTCATGTAGGGGATCTGTGGAAAAATCAATGTAATTGAAAATTTACTTGAGGTTGGCCAGTGATAGATGGCGATGGTTACCGACTTAATGTTGGTATTGTAATTTGTAACAACCATGGTCAGGTCTTCTGGGCTAAACGATACGGACAACATTCTTGGCAGTTTCCGCAAGGAGGCATTGACGATGGGGAATCCCCAGAGCAAGCGATGTACCGGGAATTGTACGAAGAGGTCGGCTTGACCAAACACGATGTCAAAATTGTGGCGGTCAGTCGTCATTGGTTACGATATAGATTACCTAAGCGTTTGGTTCGCTGGGATTCTAAGCCCGTTTGTATTGGACAAAAACAGAAATGGTTTCTACTGCGATTGGATTGTGATGAATCGAGAATCAATATGCAGCGTGGTAGTACCCCTGAATTTGATGGTTGGCGTTGGGTAAGCTATTGGTATCCAGTACGTCAGGTCGTGTCCTTTAAGAGGGACGTTTACCGACGAGCTATGAAAGAGTTTGCCTCGTTGGCTATGCCATTTAAAGAGCGTAAGGTGAAAGGCAAGCGAAAACAACGAAGAGGGTAGGTATGCTAACGCAGCTAAGGGATATCGTTGAGCAGGTTTCCAAAGTGGATAATGTGCATCATGCCCTAGAAATATTGGTACAACAAACATGTTCTGCAATGAACACAGAGTGCTGTACCATTTACCTTGCCAATGAGGACAAACAACGCCTAGAGCTAATGGCGACACAAGGCTTAACGTTTCGTGGTGATACCATTCATATCGACTTTGAAGAAGGTCTGGTGGGCTTGGTTAAACGTACCGCTGAGCCTATCAACCTTGCTGAAGCTGCCCGGCATCCTGATTATAAATACTTCCCACAGTTGGGTGAGAATGTTTACCACTCTTTTTTAGGCACCCCGATAATCTATCGTAAGAAGGTATTGGGCGTGTTAGTTATTCAGCAGAAAAAATCCAGGCAATTTAGCGAAACAGAAGAGTCATTTTTGGTTACTCTGGCCGCTCAGATAGCGGTGCTGATCGCTCACGCGAAATCTCAAGGACATCGTTTTTTTAGCGAGCCGCAACCTTCGGTTATTCATGGGATTCCAGCCTCTTCAGGGGTTGCTATTGGCTCGCTGTGGTGGGATGACACTCAACCCGAATTATCGGATGTTTATCCTGCGTCAACGCTTGATGTCGACCGCGAGCAAGAACTTTTGTTGCTCGCGATAGAAAAGGCGCTAACTGATTTTAAGCGTATGCGTAAGAAGTTCGATCTTGAGCTCAATAAAGACGCGTTGGCTATTTTTGATCTGTTTACTCACTTGCTCAACGACCCTATGTTGAGAAACGATCTAAAAGCTCAGATTCAAAGTGGTGATAAAGCCGATTGGGCATTGAGGCAGGTCGTTGAAAACTATGCTAATCGATTCGCTCAAATGTCGGATGTTTATATGCGTGAGCGAGCTCAAGATGTACGAGAGCTTGGTCAGCGGCTACTGTTTTTTCTCCACAATAGTGAACAGACAACATTAACTCTTGAACAGCCGATTATCTTAATTGTACGTGAGTTAACCGCTTCAATTCTAGCCTCAATCCCTAAAGAAAAACTACTCGCGGTTGTTTCTTTAGAAGGTGCTGCTAACTCACATGCCGCGATCTTGTCACGTGCGATGGGCATTCCTGCCGTCATGGGGGTGAATAGCAATCCAGACTTGCTCAATGGTAAAATGGGCATTGTTGATGGCTACAGCGGTGAGATCTTTGTAGAGCCTAATGAAGAATTACTTTCTGAGTATCAATCCCTAGTCACCGAAGAGACTGAACTGTCTAAGATGGTTGAGCAAGCGCTGGCCAGTGAGGCGTGTACTCAAGATGGAAAACGTGTTCAAATCTTGTTAAACGCCGGCCTGAGCGCAGATACCAGCATATCGGTTAATCAAGGTGTCGATGGTGTGGGGTTGTATCGCACTGAAATCTCCTTTTTGTTGCAGCAACAATTTCCTTCCGAAGAGGAGCAGGTCCATCAGTACCGTGCGGTTTTAGACGCTTATCAAGATAAAAGGGTGGTCATGCGAACTCTTGATATTGGCGGTGATAAGGCTCTGCCCTACCTGCCGATAGAAGAAGATAACCCATTTTTAGGATGGCGTGGTATTCGATTTACATTAGATCATCCCGATATTTTTTTGATGCAACTACGTGCGATGCTAAGAGCAAGCAAAGGTTACGATAATTTGAGTATATTGTTACCTATGGTCTCCTCTGTGCAGGAGTTAGATGATGCGATTGTATTAATAAATCAAGCTTATCAGGAAGTACTTAAAGAGCATAAAGACATTGTTTATCCTGAAATTGGGGTGATGATTGAAGTTCCTTCAATGCTGTATTTACTGTCTTTCATCGCAGATAAAGTGGACTTTGTTTCTGTCGGAACCAACGACTTGACGCAATACCTCCTGGCTGTAGACCGAAATAACTCGCAAGTGGCGAATATCTATGAGTCCCTTCACCCGTCAGTATTGGCAGCGATGAAACACATTTATGAGGTTTGTGCCGCCAACCATCTGCCTGTCTGTATTTGTGGTGAATTGGCAGGTGACCCAATAGGAGCGCTGCTGCTTGTGGGCTTAGGATACGACACGTTAAGTATGAACACTTCCAATGTTGCCCGCGTTAAATATCTGCTGCGTCACAGCGATTCTAAAGAGTTAAAAACACTTGCTGACAACGCTTTGATGCAGCACTATGGAAAATCGATCTATGATCAGATGTATCAATATTTTGAAGATAAGGGCCTAGCTGGATTTATTCGAGCGGGTAAATCTTAGAGGCTATCTTGAATTACGAATTAATTGGAATGCTGCTGTGTTTAGGTGGCATTGTTGGAGTCATGTCTGGCCTGCTTGGGATTGGTGGTGGCCTGATTGTTGTCCCCGCACTGGTGTTTCTTTTGCCATCTTTTGGTATCCCTGATGAATTGGTGATGCAAATTGCCCTCGCGACCTCCTTAGCCTCTATCATTATCACCTCGGGTTCATCGGCGTTGAACCACCTCAAGTTGGGTAATGTCGATATGTATGTCATCAAGTGGTTGATGCCTGGCGTTGTCATAGGCGGGTTATTCGGTGCTTACATCGCTGAGTGGATCCCTTCTCAATATTTACCCAAAGTGTTTGCGGGTATCGTCATGGCGCTCGCAGTTCAGATGTTTCTTTCAATCAAATCAACGATGGTTCGGTCAATGCCCAATGCGCTGGCCACCATCTTCTATGGTTCGGGTATTGGGATGGTCTCTAGTTTAGCGGGGATCGGGGGAGGGTCACTATCGGTTCCTTTTTTAAGTCGTCACGGAGTGGAAATGCGTAAAGCTGTTGGTTCCTCTTCTGTGTGTGGTTGTGTCATTGCTATTTCAGGTATGATAGGGTTTATTTTTCATGGGGTAAAAGTGGATGCGTTGCCACAATACAGTGTGGGTTATGTGTATCTCCCTGCACTCATCGCAATCGCTTCTACATCGATGTTGACGACTAAAGTGGGGGCAAAGCTCGCGTCTACGCTGCCAACGTCTGTTCTGAAAAAGGTCTTCGCAATATTTTTGTTGTTCGTTTCCGTGACCATGATGTTTCAATAGAAGCTTCGTGGCTTGTTAAGTATTAAGAGAATGTAATTTATGTCTCAAGGATATATTGAGTTTCCTAGTATCGATCCTGTATTAATTGAACTTGGGCCTGTCTCTGTTCGTTGGTATGGTTTGATGTACCTTGTTGGGTTTGTCTTTGCGATGTGGTTAGCCAACCGTAGAGCTGATAAAAAAGGGTCAGGCTGGACGAGAGATCAAGTCTCTGACCTGTTGTTTGCTGGGTTCTTGGGTGTCGTGATCGGCGGCCGACTAGGCTATGTCTTTTTCTATGCCTTTGATGAACTGCTTAGAGATCCCCTGTACTTGTTTAAAGTATGGACCGGTGGCATGTCTTTTCATGGCGGTCTATTGGGCGTCATTACGGCCATGTTCTGGTATGCTCGAAAGAACGGTCGAACCTTCTTCGGGGTTGCAGACTTCATTGCCCCTCTAGTGCCGTTTGGCCTTGGTATGGGACGAATAGGTAACTTTATGAACAGTGAGCTTTGGGGACGTGTCACAGACGTTCCTTGGGCGATAGTCTTCCCAAATGGCGGTCCATTGCCAAGACACCCTTCTCAGCTCTACGAGTTTGCGCTGGAAGGGGGGGTACTATTCTTTATTCTTAATTGGTTTATTCATAAACCACGACCGGCAGGCTCAGTATCAGGGCTGTTCTTATTAGGGTATGGTTCCTTTAGATTCCTTGTTGAATATGTTCGAGAACCAGATGCTCATTTAGGGCTGTTCGGTGACTTCATCTCTATGGGGCAAATTTTGTCGCTACCAATGATCATTATCGGCGCTTTGATGATAGCTTGGTCTTATAGATACAATTCAGCGCCTTCGAAAAGCGTTTGAAAATAGTAGGGTTTATTGTGAGACAGTATTTAGATTTATGCCAGCGTATTGTCGACGATGGCGTATGGGTTGAAAATGAGCGTACGGGTAAGCGATGTTTGACGGTGATTAACGCAGACCTCACTTATGATGTAGCTAATAATGAATTTCCGTTGGTTACGACTCGCAAAAGCTTTTGGAAAGCCGCAGTGGCCGAATTATTGGGATACATTCGTGGTTACGATAATGCTGAGGATTTTCGTAAACTTGGTACCAAAACATGGGATGCTAATGCAAACCTAAATCAAGCTTGGCTAGATAACCCTTATCGTAAGGGTGAAGACGACATGGGGCGGGTTTACGGTGTACAGGGGAGAGCCTGGGCGAAACCTGATGGTGGCCACATTGATCAGCTTCGTAAAATCGTAGATGACTTAACAAAAGGTGTGGATAATCGAGGTGAGATTTTAAATTTCTATAACCCTGGTGAGTTCCATATGGGTTGCCTGCGTCCATGCATGTACAGCCATCACTTCTCTTTGCTTGGCGATACCTTGTATCTAAATAGTACCCAGCGATCCTGTGATGTACCGCTTGGATTGAACTTTAACATGGTGCAGGTCTACGTATTTTTGGCGATTATGGCGCAAATTACTGGCAAGAAACCGGGTCAGGCCTACCATAAAATTGTTAATGCACACATCTATGAAGATCAGCTTGAGTTGATGCGAGATGTTCAACTTAAGCGTGAGCCATTGGCGGCAGCGTCATTCCATATTAACCCTGAGATTAAGTCCCTAGAAGATCTTGAAACATGGGTGACGATGGATGACTTTGAGGTGAAAGGTTATGAATGCCACGAGCCAATACGGTATCCTTTCTCAGTCTAATAAATGATAAAGCCGAGCATAGGATGCTCGGCTTTGTTGTACTTGATGAGACGCTTATCACCAGTTAAGTGCGTCTCGGTCGGTGAAAAAGCTAGCTGTGGGGCCATTACTATCAAGTGTCGCTAGCCAAATTGCCGTATCAGCGCCCTCGTAAGGTGTCTTTGGTCTTACCTCTTCACCGTAATCAGGCAGCTCTTCTGTGTTCATCGCCGTATCGACCCAACCAGGGCAGTAGGAATTGACTTTAATTCCCAAAGGTTCTAGCTCTTTGGCAAACAACACAGTATTACCATTAACCCCAATCTTGGACGCTTGGTAGGCTGCACAAACGTCATCTTTAATGGGGGAGTTCATATCCGAGAGTTGAGCCAACTGTGCTACTTGGCTTGATACGTTGACGATCCTGGCTGATGGCGCTTTTTTAAGGAGCGGCACCAAGGCTTTGGTTAGCAAGAAAGGGCCAATTTGGTTCACTTCTAGTACGTGGCGATAGACTGCTTCGGCCAGATCGGATGGGTGTTGACCCATATCAGGTAAGATTGCGGCGTTATTGATTAAGACATCAAGCTTGCCAAACTGTTGTTCAATGCTATTAGCAATAGCTGGGAAAATGGACGACTTTGCCAAGTCAAGCCGCATGTTAGTAGCGGAAAACCCTTTAGTGCGATAGTCGGCCGCCAAATATTCACAAGACTGAATATCCGCCATGATCACGTGAAAATCTTGCGCCATGAGGCGTTCACAAGTGGCTCGGCCAATGCCTTGGTAGGCCCCAGTAACAAGTGCGACTTTCTTCATCTTTATCCTCAGCAGTACTAGTCGTTAACGGCTTAGTGTACTGAGATTAAACAGCTTGTTGAGTAACAAACTGGCAGTTACTGGGTGTTACTAAGAGCGAACGGGGGGACATTAGCTCTAAAGAACGATTAGTCGTAAATTGCGTCGTCGATGATTTCTTCTTCAAGCACTTCTTCTTCGATGATTTCATCTTCAACAACGACATCGGTAACGACTTCGCACGCTTCCTCATCATAAGCGCCGTCAATCGCGCCAGCACCACCACCAATAGCGGCACCTGCAGCAGCACCGTCACCACCACCAACAATTCCGCCCACAACAGCACCAGTAATTGCGCCATCAACGGCGCCTTCAGCTGTTTGATCACAGTAGTAGCCGTAGCTAGGTGCACTTAGTGCAGTCAGAAGAACGAATAGATTAAATTTCATAGAGTTACCAATACTTTATTTGTCAGTGGTGCAGAGGGTAAAGCACTGGAGTCATTGGAGTAAGAGGGGGAATGTTAGTATTGAGTTAGTTTACGGTGTGTTTATAAACACCACAGATTACTTTATCTTGGTTAATATTCAGCGCTAATCAGCCGAAGTCATTTCTTATTCTTACTCATAGAGTTAACTCGAATAACTTGTCACTCCTTCACTCGATGGGCAATACTTAATGAATATTTTGGAGGGATTAAATATGAGAGCGTTAGTTTTTTGCTTAACCACTTTTCTTGTCGGTTGCAGCAATTCGCCAGATGAAGTTAAGGTTGCAGATGAAAATTTATTGGTTGATTATCAGCAAACGTTGCAAAGCCCAGACCAAGCAGTAGGCAAACCTGCGCGATGGGGAGGCGTTATTGCGACAATCGAAAACCCTACCTCTCAGTCAACGGTCCTAGAAGTCAGTCATTTTGAACTCGATTCTAAAAAGCGTCCAGATAACACTCTGCAAGGTTCAGGACGATTTGTGGTGAAGGTCGCCCGCTATCTTGATCCTGCGGTGTTCAAACCTGAAAAACTGTTAACCGTTGTGGGTTTAATTGTTGGGGAGGGTGAGATAACGGTAGGAGAGCAGTCGATGATGGTTCCTATTATCGATGCATCAAATTACTATCTATGGACCGATGATAAGCGTATCAAAACCTATTATGTCGGCGACCCATACTACGACTATTACCCTGATCGATATTACTACTGGGATGATGTGGACATCATCGATCACTATGACGCCTATGACTATGATTACGGCGGAGACTACTATTAAAAAAAAGGCTTAACCAATGGTTAAGCCTTTTTATATCTAATGAGTTGTTTAAGCGGTTAGCATCAAGATTGAGCCAGGAATGACAACAAAGATAGACGCTAGATAGCAAGCGACAATAGATTTGTTCTTAATCGCCATATCTGAAATATAGTCAGCGCCTTTCACTGGTAATTCTCTTAAGAAAGGAATACCGAAGATGAATACTGTGGCCATCAAGTTAAACACTAAGTGAACTAAGGCAATTTGCAGAGCAAAGATAGCGAACTCACCTGTTACAGCTGTAGCGGCTAGCAAACCTGTGATACATGTACCGATGTTGGCGCCAAGTGTAAATGGATAAACATCGCGAACTTTGAGTGTTCCAGAACCTACAAGCGGCACCATCAAGCTGGTTGTAGTTGAAGAGGACTGTACCAAAATCGTCACAATAGAGCCTGATGCGATGCCATGCAGTGGACCGCGACCAATTGCGTTCTTAAGAATGTCTTTAGCTCGACCAACCATTAGGCTCTTCATTAGCTTGCCCATCACGGTAATTGCAACGAAGATTGTCGCGATACCGAGTACGATCAATGCGATACCACCGGCAACGTCACCAAATGCAGATAGAGGCTCTTTAATAGCACTCACGACAGGCTTTGTTAGCGGCTTAATGAAGTTAAGGCCTTTCATGCTCATATCACCAGTAGCGAGCATAGGGGAGACTAGCCAATGAGATATCTTCTCTAAAATACCGAACATCATCTCCAACGGTAAGAAGATAGCGACTGCGAGTAGGTTGAAAAAGTCATGAATCGTGGCGCTAGCAAAAGCTCGTTTAAACTCGGTATTGCAACGCACATGACCAAGGCTGACAAGTGTATTGGTCACTGTCGTACCGATGTTCGCACCCATGATCATTGGAATCGCAACGGTCACAGGTAAGCCACCTGCTACCAAACCAACGATGATCGACGTAACGGTACTAGAAGATTGAATGAGAGCTGTGGCAACCAAACCTATCATTAGGCCTGCTACAGGGTGAGAAGCGAACTCAAACAATACTTTTGCGTGTTCGCCACTGGCTAATTTGAAGCCGCTTCCTACTAGTGATACTGCAAGTAATAGTAGGTAAAGCATGAACGCCAAGTTTGCCCAGCGTAACCAGCGGGTAGTACTCGACATTGGTGATGTAACTGCCGTCGCTTGGTTCATCATAGTTTTCTCCATTGACCTTAGTAAGTCTAAAATTTGGTCTGTAGTTAAATCTAACGGCGATAGTAAGCATCAAATATTACAGAAATATGACGCTTTAATGTCGTTGGTGACTTTTTGCGTACTGTGTTGGTGGGGGAGAAAGCGCACACACTTTTCACTGTATTAACTATATGATTTTAATTGTTTATTTTTACTGTCTTTCCTGGTGTCAAAAATTGTGAGCCGATTAAAAAAAATAACTTTTTTTTGAAATAGACCAATATCTGCACAGTATGTTGTCATATATGACACTTTTATTTTCGGAAAAACAGAAGCTACAGCTTCTAATGTTAGGTATATACGAACATTGAGTGGCGTGACAGATTTTGGTATAACGATGTAGTCGCTTATTTCAAGGTTTACCGTAATGTCTCACCTCAACTATAACCATCTTTATTACTTCTGGATGGTATGCAAACAAGGCTCCGTGACCAAAGCTGCCGATGCGCTTTTTCTCACGCCTCAAACGGTAACTGGGCAGATCAAAGCCTTAGAAGATCGCATGGATGGTAAATTGACTAAACGTAACGGAAGGAGCGTTGAGCCCACAGAGCTTGGTCAGTTGGTCTATAAGTACGCCGATCGTATGTTTGGTTTGAGCTATGAAATGCTCGATATCGTCAACTATAGTCAGCGCTCTAATATTCTATTCGATGTAGGAGTCGCTGATGCTTTGTCTAAGCGTCTGGTTAGTAAGATATTACTGACGACTATTCCTGAAGACGACAGCATTCATTTGCGTTGTTTCGAGTCGACACACGAGATGCTATTGGAGCAGCTAGCGCAGCATAAGCTGGATATGATTTTGTCCGACTGTCCTGTTGATTCTGGTAAAAGCCCTGGGCTATTTAGTAAAAAGCTTGGTGAAAGCCGAATGAGCTTCTTTACCACCAGTGAGATAAAAGATGTGAAGTTTCCTGAAGTTCTTGAACAAAGAAAGTTATTAATTCCTGGCAGCCGAACGTCGATGGGAAGAAAAATTCTACAGTGGTTTGATCAGCAAGGGCTACAGCCTAATGTGTTAGGGGAGTTTGATGATGTGGCGTTGATGAAGGCGTTTTCGCAGTACAAAGAAGACGTTATCTTTCTTGCACCCAGCATTTATATTTCTGATGTCAAAAGTGAAAAACCACTGCAAATGATTGGACACATTGATGAGCTAAAAGAAGAATATTACGTCATTTTCGCTGAAAGGATGATTCAGCATCCGGCAGTTAAGAGTGTTTGTGATGCTGATTTCTCGCAACTTCTTTCTTTTTAGATCGTTTATCTCAAAAAATACAGTTACATAGTTTTAAAAACATCTATAAACAATCTATTATCCATGTAAAATAGACGGAATTTTGCGATTTTGTTGAAAAATAACGATATAAATTTGCGAAACAGATTCGATAATTTGTAGGTGAGGTAAGGTATGGATCTGCAGGAGATGGAAAAAAACGCTTCTGAAGCAGTTGTTTTACTAAAAGCGATGGCGAATGAAAGGCGTTTACAAATTTTATGCCTATTGCATAACACTGAGTTATCGGTTGGAGAGCTGTGTGCCAAGCTCGAACTGAGCCAGTCTGCACTTTCACAACACCTAGCTTGGCTTCGCCGAGATGGTCTTGTCTCTACACGTAAAGAAGCACAAACAGTATATTACACATTAAGCAGCGATGACGTTCGTAAGATGATTGAATTTATGCATGGTATGTATTGCAGAACAGAATAGAGATGGCGAGCAAAATTTAGATATAAAAAAACCGGCAAAAGCCGGTTTTTTTTAGCTAATCAAGGTTCTAATTAAAGAGCTTTGATTGCAGAGTTGAAGCGTGCCTTATGACGTGCAGCTTTATTCTTATGAATAAGGCCTTTAGTCGCCATGCGGTCTAGGATTGGAGAAACTTCTGCTAAAGCAGTAGTTGCAGCTTCTTTATCGCCAGCTTCGATAGCTGCGATAGTTTTTTTCATGTAAGTGCGCATCATAGAACGACGGCTAGCATTGTGCTGGCGACGTTTCTCAGCTTGGATAGCGCGCTTCTTAGCAGATTTACTGTTTGCCAAGGGTCTAACTCCCAAAAACTTAGTTCGGTGACAATTTAAGGGCGAGGAATATCCCTCATTTGCGCTTAATTGTCAAATGATTTGTGCAAAAACCCATCGAGGCCAAAGTATTTTTGATATCTGCGGGTTATCGCGGTTAAGATGGCGGGGATTCTAACAGTATTTTTATACCAATGCTAATACTAATCCGCACTTCCCTGCGACCGTGAATCAATTCTTAGGTAATAGAGTCAGTTAGCGTTGGTGTTTCTTTTTGATCTCAGAGGTAAATGTGAGTAAAAGGCTTCTTAAGTCCGGGATGATTGTCAGTGCTATGACGCTTGTTTCGCGAGTGCTTGGACTTGTCCGAGATGTGGTTGTGGCCAATTTAATGGGAGCAGGAGCGAGTGCCGATGTGTTCTTTTTTGCCAATAAAATCCCTAATTTTTTGCGACGCTTATTTGCCGAAGGAGCCTTTTCACAAGCTTTTGTTCCTGTCCTCACCGAGTCTTATGCCGCTGGTGATATGGATAAGACGCGGCAACTGATTGCTCGAGCTTCAGGAACGTTAGGTGTGATAGTGTCGATAGTGACATTGTTGGGGGTTCTGGGTTCTGGCGTTGTTACGGCATTGTTTGGTGCTGGCTGGTTTTTAGATTGGCTTAATGGCGGCCCTTCGGCTGCAAAATTTGAGCTGGCCAGTTTGCTGTTAAAAATTACCTTTCCTTACTTATGGTTTATCACTTTTGTTGCTTTATCAGGGGCGATACTAAATACGATAGGTAAATTTGCCGTATCTTCTTTTACCCCTGTATTTCTTAACGTCTCGATCATCGCATGTGCTTGGTTTTTAGCCCCAAACCTGACTCAGCCAGAAATCGGTTTGGCTATCGGTGTGTTTTTGGGTGGCTTTATTCAGTTTATTTTCCAATTACCTTTCTTATTTAAAGCCGGAGTGTTGGTTAAACCAAAGTGGGGTTGGCGCGACCCTGGGGTTGTCAAAATTCGCACATTAATGATACCTGCGTTGTTTGGGGTGTCGGTGAGTCAGATCAACTTATTGTTCGACACCTTTATTGCCAGTTTCTTGCAAACAGGATCGATCAGTTGGCTGTACTACTCGGATCGATTGTTAGAATTTCCGCTTGGTTTGTTTGGTATTGCCATTGCTACCGTGATATTGCCGGCTTTGTCTCGGAAGCATGTCGATGCTCATAGCGAAGGTTTTGCCAATACAATGGATTG
Organism: Vibrio gelatinilyticus; assembly: GCF_022836845.1. Lineage (GTDB taxonomy): Bacteria > Pseudomonadota > Gammaproteobacteria > Enterobacterales > Vibrionaceae > Vibrio > Vibrio gelatinilyticus. Next base: position 251,006 of record NZ_JAJNNZ010000002.1, on the reverse strand, counting down.
GGGGGTGCGAATGGTCCTTCTGCTTGGGGTTCCTGCGATGCTAGGACTTATGGTGTTGGCTAAACCTATGTTAATGGTGCTCTTCATGCGTGGGGAGTTTTCGCCACTCGACGTGGAACGAGCCTCTTACTCGTTGATCGCTTACGCTTCTGGCTTACTCAATTTTATGTTGATCAAGGTTCTTGCTCCAGGTTATTACTCAAGGCAAGACACCAAAACCCCAGTGAAATATGGCATCATAGCAATGGCATCGAACATGGTGTTTAACGCGATATTTGCGTGGTTTTATGGCTATGTTGGACTGGCGATGGCTACGGCACTGTCGGCCTTTATTAACATGATATTGCTCTATCGTGGCTTGCATAAGCAACAGGTCTATAAGATTTCCCAGCAAACGCTCTTCTATATGGCTAAATTGGCGTTGGCAGGTGGCGTCATGGCTGCAGTGGTTTTTTGGCAATTGGATGACATGAAGCTATGGCTACAGTGGGGGCTAACTCAGCGCGCTACGACTTTATTTGGTTTGATTTTCTTGGGTGGTCTGAGCTATTTGGCGTGTGCATTTGCTTTAGGGATCCGCCTGAAAGACTTAAAAGCAGCGACAGAGTAAATTGTATTGGTTATAATCCGTCAGTTTCGCACTTGTAGTTTTATTGATCATAGGTGATTTGGTAGTTTAAATGGAATTAATCCGGGGTATTCATAACCTGCAGAGTCAGCATCATGGCTGTGTATTAACAATCGGTAACTTTGATGGTATTCATTTAGGACACCAAAAAGTGCTTGAAAAAGTTAATAAAAAAGCTCGAGCGATGCAGTTGCCTTCTGTAGTGATGACGTTTGAACCTCAACCCATGGAGTTATTTGCCAAAGATAAAGCACCGGCGAGATTGACACGTCTTAGAGACAAATATGAATTGCTACGTGAAATGCAACTCGATCGTCTGCTTTGCGTGAATTTCAATCGACGTTTTGCTGATTTATCCCCAGATACGTTTATTCGTGAGCTATTAGTGGATAAATTAGGGGTCAAATTTTTAGTGGTCGGTGATGACTTTTGTTTCGGACGACAACGTCAAGGTAACTTTGCAATGCTACAGGCTGCTGGGAAGCAATATGGCTTTGAGGTAGTCAGTACGCAGAGTTTTCGTATGGAAGATACACGTGTCAGCAGCACCGCCATTCGTCAGGCGTTGGCCGAAAATGACCTAGACGCCTGTGCGGCAATGTTGGGTCGAGATTATACTATCAGTGGTCGAGTTGCGCATGGTCAGAAACTGGCCCGGGAACTTGGTGTACCAACAGCAAACATCTCGCTGAAAAGGTATGTATCTCCGGTCAATGGTGTGTATGCCGTTCATGTACATGGCATAGAAACATCGCCTTTATCTGGAATAGCCAGTATAGGAAAAAAGCCAACAGTTAATGGTACAAGTGAGGAACTAGAGGTCCATATATTTGATTTCGACGGTGATTTATACGGAAAGCAAATAGAAGTGGCACTTCTACACAAATTACGTGATGAGCAAAAATTTGACTCGTTACAGTTATTAAAGCAACAAATAGAATTGGATGTTGAGGCAGCTAGGGTGTGGCTGCAACAACTTAATGATTAGTGGTTTATTCCACCACTAACTAATGTCTAACCTTCGCCCAATACAACGGAATTAAGAATCGATGAGTGAGTATAAAGATACCCTGAACCTACCTGAAACAGGGTTTCCAATGCGTGGTAACCTGGCCAATCGTGAGCCAGAAATGTTAAAGCGTTGGTACAAAGAAGATCTATATGGAGAAATCCGCAAAGCGAAAAAAGGCAAGAAGTCTTTTGTATTACACGATGGTCCTCCGTACGCCAATGGTGATATTCACATTGGTCACGCGTTAAACAAGATTCTTAAAGACATTATTATTAAATCCAAAACGCTTTCGGGTTTTGATGCACCTTATATTCCTGGTTGGGATTGTCATGGTCTGCCAATTGAATTGATGGTTGAAAAGAAAAAAGGCAAACCGGGTCAAAAAATCACGGCATCTGAATTCCGTGAAGAGTGCCGTAAGTACGCCCAAGGACAGGTAGAAGGCCAAAAAGAGAGCTTTAAACGCCTAGGTATCATGGGTGAATGGGACAAGCCATACCGCACGATGGACTTCGCGACGGAGGCTAATATTATCCGAGCGTTAGGAAAAATTGCGGACAATGGTCACCTTTTGAAGGGGTTCAAGCCTGTTCACTGGTGTACCGATTGTGGTTCAGCGTTGGCAGAAGCAGAAGTTGAGTATAAAGATAAAGTATCCCCATCTATTGATGTGAAATTCTCGGCAGCAGATGAAGCAGCGTTAGTCGAGAAATTTAGCCTTGCTGCCGGTCATACTGGTGAAGGTGATATCTCTATCGTTATCTGGACAACGACGCCTTGGACGCTTCCTGCGAACCGCGCGGTATGTCTACGTGAAGATCTTGAATACGTACTTATTCAGGTAGAAGCTACGGCAGAGCAACCAGCTCAACGAATCATCGTTGCCTCGGAATTGGCAAAAGATGTGATGGATCGCGCAGGCATTGAGCATTTCCATAATTTAGGTTTTGCTAAAGGTGAAGATCTTGAATTGGTGCAGTTTAATCACCCGTTTTACGACTTTACGGTTCCTGCAATTCTTGGTGAACATGTGACGACAGATTCTGGTACTGGTGTGGTTCATACGGCGCCTGGTCACGGTCAAGAAGATTTCATTGTGGGTAAAAAATACGGTTTAGAAGTGGCGAACCCTGTTGGTTCTAACGGCGTATATCTGCCAGATACCGAACTATTTGCAGGTCAGCACGTCTTTAAAGCAAATGACTCAGTACTCGAAGTATTGAAAGAAAAAGGTGCGCTGCTTCATCACCATGCCTATGAGCACAGCTACCCACACTGTTGGAGACACAAAACGCCTATTATCTTCCGTGCAACACCGCAGTGGTTCATTTCGATGGATCAAGCAGGCTTACGTGCTAAAGCTCTAGAGTCAATCAAGAGTGTTGAATGGATGCCTGAATGGGGTCAAAGCCGCATTGAAGGTATGATTGAAGGCCGCCCGGAGTGGTGTATCTCTCGTCAGCGTACATGGGGTGTACCGATCGCGTTGTTTGTTCACAAAGAAACGGCAGAGTTGCACCCAGAGAGCCCTGCTCTTATCGAGAAAGTGGCTAAGCTAGTTGAAGAAAAAGGCATTCAAGCATGGTGGGATGTTGATCCAGCTGAGCTGATGAGCGCTGAAGACGCGGATAAATACGAAAAAGTATTGGATACGCTAGACGTATGGTTTGACTCGGGCGTGACGCACTACTCGGTAGTGGATTCTCGCGAAGAGTACAACGGTCATAGTGCCGATCTTTACCTAGAAGGTTCAGATCAACACCGTGGTTGGTTCCAGTCTTCATTAATTTCATCCATTGCGATGAAAGACGAAGCACCTTACAAACAAGTACTAACGCACGGTTTCGTTGTTGATGGGAATGGGCGTAAGATGTCGAAATCCATCGGTAACGTTGTGGCACCAAAAGATGTCACCAACAAGCTTGGTGCTGATATCCTTCGCTTATGGGTTGCTTCAACCGATTACACTGGTGAAGTTGCGGTTTCTGATGAAATTCTTAAGCGCTCTGCTGATGCATATCGTCGTATTCGTAATACCGCACGTTTCTTCCTAGCTAACCTAAACGGCTTCAATCCTGAGACCGATTTAGTTCCTGCTGATGAAATGGTGGCACTGGATCGTTGGGCTGTGGGTCGTGCATTTGCGGCGCAAGAAGAGATTGTTAAAGCCTACGGTGAGTACAATACTCACGGTGTAACTCAGCGTCTAATGCAGTTCTGTTCTATCGAAATGGGTTCTTTCTACCTAGATGTAATTAAAGATCGCCAATACACAGCGAAGCAGGGCGGTCACGCTCAACGTAGCTGTCAAAGTGCGCTTTACTACATTGTTGAAGCTCTGGTTCGTTGGATGGCTCCAATCATGTCATTTACGGCGGATGAAATCTGGAACGAAATGCCTGGTGCTCGTGATAAGTTTGTTTTCACTGGAGAGTGGTATGAAGGTCTGTTTGACCTTGCAGAAGGTGAAGAGCTAAACAATGAGTTTTGGACTCAAATTCAAGCGGTTCGTGGCAGCGTGAATAAGCTATTAGAAGACGCTCGTAAAGAGAAAACCATTGGTGGTTCACTGCAAGCAGAAGTGACAATTTTTGCTGATGATGCTTTAGCAGCGACGATCAACAAGCTAGAAGATGAGCTACGATTCGTTCTTCTGACTTCGAAAGCGCAAGTGAAGCCGTTGAGTGAAAAATCACAGGCGGCACACAGTACAGATGTTGAAGGTTTGTTCGTTGAAGTAGCGGCAACAGAAGCTAAGAAATGTGATCGCTGCTGGCACCACACGCCTGATGTTGGCACCATTGCTGGTCATGAAGAAATTTGTGGTCGTTGTGTGACTAACGTAGAAGGTGAAGGCGAAGTTCGTAAGTTCGCCTAAACGATATAATGACAGAGCAGACGTTTTCATTAAAACAATCTGGAGTCCGCTGGCTATGGCTAGCGGCACTCATCTTCGTTGCTGATATTGCTATCAAGTTAGTGGTCATGGATAACATGGGGTATGGATGGGCAAATCGTATTGAGATTTTGCCATTTTTCAACCTCCTGTACGTTCATAACTACGGTGCGGCTTTTAGCTTTTTAAGTGAGCAAGGTGGTTGGCAGCGTTGGTTGTTTACCGCTATCGCATTTACCGTTACCGCAATGCTCACATACTGGATGAGCAAACTGCCCGCGACAGAAAAATGGAATAACGTTGCTTATGCGCTCATTATTGGTGGTGCGATTGGCAATGTATTCGATCGTGTGGTGCATGGTTTCGTGGTGGATTACTTAGATTTCTACTGGGGAAGCTATCATTGGCCAGCGTTTAATCTGGCCGATTCCGCGATATTTATCGGGGCTGCAATGATTATTTTTGATGGGTTCCGTCATAAAGAATCAAAATAAAGCCCTATAAAGCTAATACCCTTAAGCGCTGTACGTTGATTCGTGCGGCGCTTTTTTATATAACAGTGTATTCGACACAAGGAGCAGTAACGTGATGACCATACAACAAGATAGTGCTGTAACACTGCATTTTACCATCAAATTGAAAGATGGCTCAGTGGCCGACACCACTCACAACATGGGTAAACCAGCCAAATTAGTCATTGGTGATGGCAGTTTGAGTGATAATTTTGAGCAGTGCTTACTCGGCATGATGGGTGGGGAACAAAAAGCCATCGAGCTAAAAGCCGAGGATGCGTTTGGTTTACCCAATCCAGACAACGTCCATCATATGGATAGAGCTAAGTTTGTTGGTGACTCTGAAGTTGAAGTCGGTACAATAATGGCCTTCTCTGGTCCCGATGGAATGGAGATTCCAGGTATCATTAAAGAAATTGCGGGCGATTCGGTAACGGTGGATTTTAATCACCCACTTGCTGGACAAGACGTCACGTTTGAAGTTGAAATATTGTCGGTTGAATGAGCACCGTTCACCACAAATAAATGAGCAGACAAATGAAAATTAAATTGGCGAATCCTCGTGGTTTTTGTGCTGGCGTCGATAGAGCGATCAGCATTGTTGAGCGTGCACTTGAACTGTATCAGCCACCCATCTACGTACGTCACGAAGTAGTACACAACCGATTTGTGGTCGAAGGTTTAAAGCAACGAGGTGCAATTTTCGTTGAAGAGTTAACCGAAGTCCCAGACGATAACATCGTCATTTTTTCTGCCCACGGTGTTTCTCAAGCTGTGCGCAAAGAAGCAAAGCAAAGAGCGCTTACCGTTTTTGATGCAACGTGCCCATTGGTGACCAAAGTACATATGGAAGTTGCGCGCGCCAGTCGTAAGAGCATGGAAGTGGTGTTAATTGGGCACGCAGGGCACCCAGAAGTAGAAGGCACAATGGGGCAGTATGCCAGCGAAGCTGGTGGAATGTACTTAGTTGAGACCCCGAGTGATGTTGATAAATTGGATGTCAAAGACCCAAGTAATCTGCATTATGTTAGCCAAACGACGCTGTCAGTTGATGAGACGGCATCGGTCATTGAAAGACTGCGTGAAGTGTTCCCTGAAATACAGGGGCCACGTAAAGATGATATTTGTTACGCAACGCAAAACCGCCAGGATGCAGTGCGTGAACTTGCTACGAATGTGGATGTGATGGTGGTCGTGGGATCAACCAACTCTTCAAACTCTACGCGCCTCAAAGAATTGGCTGAAAAACTTGGTACCGCGGCGTATCTGACCGATTGCCCTGAAAACATTCAACCAACTTGGTTTAATGATAAATCGGTGGTTGGAGTGACGGCTGGGGCATCTGCACCAGAAGAATTGGTGAATCAGATCATTGATCGTATTAAAGAGCTAGGGGCATCCGACGTAGAAGAAGTTTTAGGTCGTGAAGAAAATATGTTCTTTGAAGTGCCAAGAGAGTTGCAAGTTCGCCAAGTGGAATAATGGCGACCTTGAATAAAAAAAACGCTGCATGAGCAGCGTTTTTTGTTTGCAACTGTATCGGTTACTGTAAGTTGCCTTTGAAATGCTCGGTCGTGGCCAATGACCATGTAAGGCCGTGGTCGCGACTAAAAAGCAATACGGGATCATGTTGAAAAGCTTGGCTATAACGACTAGGAGACCCATCCAATACCTCGCTGGGCCAAAGAGAGTAATGCGTCGTCTTGACATCGATGCAATCAGAGGCGCTCGATAGTTCAGCGCATTGTGTCTGGGTCTGTTTACTGATTCTTGCTTGACGATTATACCAGGAGGTATCCGAGAAGTTCTGGATCTCATAGGTATAAAGTAGGTACAGGTTACCTTGCCTATCGATATGCAGCTTTTGCGTGTAGTTTGAGTATTGCGACCAGTTTGGCTGGACAATAACGCCATGATCTTGCCAATTATAGTGACCATTTCCTAGCGGCTCTCCGGTGATCCACTCTAAACGGTAGCCCTGCGGCTCATCGCTCGAAGCGGTATTTCGCATCGCAATATAGAGTCGATCATCCTTTCCGATTTGAGCATGAACATAAGTGTACCGACCAAATTCTTGCCCAACATAATCAACCCCGGATTGTAGTGGAACATCACTTGGGTAACGGCTAACTGGGGACATTGGGCCTGAGGTAAACTTGTCATCACTCGTCACGCCAGCGCTCCAACGTTGGCGATTGTTGTTCCATTGAGCATCCGATACTGGTTGTAGCGATGCACGATGCCATATTTGATGGTTGTGTGCGCCGGAAATAAAGTGGATACGTTGGGTACTGTCTAGCAACAATATTGGTTGATTGTGAGAGTCAGGAGAGCTCTGAGAGGTGGAGCCGCTCCAGCCCATAAAGACGATATCGGTGGTATCTGAACTCTCTTCAATGCCGGACCCTAACTGATAACGGACATAATATTGCCCGGTATTATAGTCCTCACGGTTATTGATATTAGTATCATGACTCATTCCCGCAATATGCAGTGTGCTGTCATGCCAAACCACAGCTGAACTTCCGCGATATAGGCCAAGTGATAGTCCTAAATTAATGGTTTCAGCTTGCCATTCGAGTTCGCCGCTATGAGTAACGAGCAGTCTGTTGAGCGTATAACGGTTATTATTGGTGTCGGCTTTAATAAACAGTGGCGGTTGTGTGCCATTGCCAACCATTTCCATTTGCGCGGTCCAGTTTTTCTTGTAACCGTGCCAAGTTTGAGTACTTGCCTGGTAGCGAATAACGCCGTGATCTAATTTGAAGAACACATCGCCGTTGTCTTGAAAGTAAACTTGCTCGATATAGCGGTAACGATAGCCATCAAGGCCATCACCATTTTGCCTAAAATCAAACTCCTGTTCGAGCTGACGTAAAGATATCGAGACCCACTTACCCTCATTGGTCATTCTGACTAGATAAGAATCGCAAGAACTGCAAGGCGCACTGTCACTGTACAGGCTCGAGTATACCCGATCATCATACGTTAATGCGTGCAGGGCTTTTCCAGTGTCACTCCCAGTGACAGGATCAACATGCTTTGCGGGTAACTCGCTGTTATCGAGTTGATTCATATTGTTAACGATCATCCAAGGGGAGTTACTGGCGTCAAAATAGGGCCGCCCAGGAATGAACCGAGGGTTATAGCCGTAAAGCTCCCGCTCCCTGTCAAAGATGTTCTGATACTGAATGTGGTTTCCCGATTGGCTAGAGACTGCAAAAGCATTTTGACTTAATGTATGTTCATTGCAGCTGTGATCATATACAGAGCGAACCCAGGTGCGATTGAGATCTTGGACACTTTCGTCCCAGTTTACCTGACAGGCGGGCTCAACGGGTTTCGGTGTTGGAGGCGCAGGACTAGATTTATCTTCACCGCAGCCTAAGAGAGTCAAACTGGCGATCGTTAACAGTAATGAGAAACATTTTTTAGAGAACATATGGCGTCTATTGTTTGGATAAAAATGGAAAAGTAACGAAAATTTTCAATGATGATTGAGTGCTTTACAGATGGCGTTTTTTTGGTATTCTAGCGCCGCTATCATTACGGTAGCTTTTTCGGAGAAATCTATGAACAATACCGACCATCCTCCTAGTATAAAAGGGGAAATTTAGACCACTATCGGTATTTGCGATCTCCGTTCCTACCCATGTGGTAGGCACCCATTCTTAACATTTGCCTCTTGTATTTTTCCCCTTGTCACTATTGATATGTCTTTTGATTTTGCTGGTGTTCGGCAAGATTAATTGCGCATTCTTGATGGTCGTTACCTAAGCTAATCGGGAGATTCGCCATGTCGGTAATGAACAATACAATCGTTGAAAACGGCCCTAATTTTTCTCAAGATGAAATTGGAGCTGCAACCAAAGCGTTTTTAGAATATGACACCGCAGCACAACTTAATTTGCTTACGGTCATGCCTTTAGATGAGGCTGTCGGAGTGCTAAGGCACTGTGCTTTAGGAGAGGTACAACATATGATTCAGCAGTTAGACTTACTTGGAGAAGGTAAGCTAGCTCGGCACTTTGCCCATCAACTGGGCTTGATTCACTCCGAAGCGGAGACAACCCAAGGGTATTTAACCACAGGCGTACTTGAGCATGTCAGGCAGCGCATTGGTTGGATCATTGCGTTAGCGTTGCTTGGTATCGTATCTGGATTAATCATCGCCCAGTATGAAGATACATTGAGTCAGTTGGTCCTACTGGCTGTGTATATGCCAGTCATCGCGGCAGCAGGTGGTAATACCGGTACTCAGGCCGCGACATTAGTCATCCGGGCATTGGCAACAGGGGAACTGCGTAAACGCCAGTGGCTCGCGGTACTCTGGAAAGAGAGCCGCATTGCGATATGCCTTGCATTAGCTATTTCCATCGTGATGGTTGGCCGCATCCTGATGTTCAGTGATGCAGGCTCTGCGGGTGGTTTTGATATAAACACTATCGCTTTAGCGATTGCAGTAGCGTTATTTATTCAGGTAACAATATCGACAACGCTCGGCGGTATCTTACCTATAATCGCTCGAGCATTTAAGCTTGATCCAGCAGTACTTGTTAGCCCTGTGTTAGCCTCTATTGTGGATATTTCGGGCATGTGGATCTATTTCACCGTGGTCAATTATTTTCTTGGCATTGTATAGTCAAAGCGCTTTAAAGTAAGGCGCAGCTATGGCTGCGCCTTTTGCGTTGTTTGGGCCAACGAGTGACTATACTGGACCACTTGCTCGTAAAACGCGCGTTCAAAGCGTGTGATAGGGCGAGTTTTTGGTGATGCGCTTGCCTCGACTGGTTGGTGGTAGTCAGTCACGAATTGGACAAAAAGCGTATTGATTTCGCCTTGGCTGTTCAAGCCATAGCCTGCCATATTGTAGGTACCAAATAGAGTTCCACTTTTCGCCAGTAACGCTCCTTTGACTGGGTGAAGCCTCATGCTAGAACGATATTGTAACGTTCCGCTTTCTCCGGCGATCGGCAACAGTTTGATAAGCTGAAGATCCTGATCTTCGCGCCAAATGAACAGTAATACATTAGCCATTTGCTGTGCGGTCATTCGATTGTTGCGTGATAGACCGGAACCATCTTCAAGTACAGCGCTCTCAAGATCTATCCTAGCCTGCTCCATTAATGTCGCTTTAATCGCCTGAACACCGTTTGAAAAAGTCCCTGCTTGTGAAAACATTTTAGCGCCCATCGTTTTCGTTAGGCTATCGGCGTATAAATTATTGGATTCTTTTAGCATCACAGCCAGTAATTCAGGCAGGGCTTGTGAGTGATGCATAGCTAATGGTTTGCTGGCTGATTGCGCCGCGTTAGCGTTGGCTGCTACAGTACCGTTTATTGACCAATTTAACATGGCAAGTTCGTCTTTTATGACTGATGCAACGTACAGAGAGGGTTTAGAAACGGCAAACTTAAGTGGCAATGGTGAAGAGCGATGTGTCAAGCATCCCGTTAAGCGATATTGATTTATGCCAGAGGTGACCAATTCTAAATCGCAATGTTGTTCTGCTTGCTGCTCTTTTGTTACCGATAGAGCGGTCGAGGTGACAATAATTGGTTGGTGCGGAGGAACGTACGCACGTGTTGAGCCATCTTTGTGAGTTTCGAGTGAGCCTTGTACACAGTTGCCGTCGAGCATTATAGCGGTTGAGGGTGCACTGTAGCACACGCCTAATATGTCCCAAGGCGTTCCAACCGCTTGTGCATAGCCCGAAAATGCCTCTCCATCCAACCAGATATTATTGATCTTACCTTTTGCTGTTTGTTTGGCTTGTTTAAGCATGGAGCGAAGAGCATCACGAGATAAAGAAGGATCGCCGCTAAAGCGAACGATAAGATTATCCTTCTCTTGGTAAACAGCAGTGGTATAGCGGAACTGGTCGCCAAGGGACATTTTGGCGGCGAGCGCAGTGACTAGTTTAAGGGTGCTAGCAGGTGGAAACAATTGCGCGGCATTGTTTTCTAATAACGGTAAATCGGACGTACTAGTGTTGAGTGGTGACAAAAAAATAGCATGTCTGCTGGTCACTGGGAGTTCACTTTTGGCGAAACTGGCTACAGATGTGCAACACAAAATAAAATAGAGTGCGAAGAGACGTTTTTTAGTCATAGAATGATCATTAATTGTAATAGTATCGACAAAGATAGCGCAGCTTTATATCAGGCTAAAACGATAAAGTTGCGTTTACAAGAAAATATACGCTATATTCAAAATCTTCGCTGAGTCGATGTTTGCAACGTCGATTGTGAGGCGCCTGAATATAACGGCTCTAACTAGCTTAGCGCTTTTACCCTCGTAGTTTAAGTATTTAGCTTAGATTGGAGAGATGAGAATCGTCTTTCTTACAAAGTTCTAACGGAGATATTGTAATCGTCCGTGAATTTAAGTGATTTGCACAGACAGATTCGTTACACTTATTTCAATTCAATGTTTATCAGCGCACTCGAGTAATACATCTTGAGTGGGCTTTTATTGTCCGAAGTACGCTTTGGCAAAGAGGAAAAATGATGGAAAAGGTTCCAATGACCGCGCGTGGCGAACAATTGCTACGCCAAGAGTTAGATCGTCTACTAAAACTGCGTCCAAAGATTTCGGAAGCTATTGCAGAAGCACGTGAGCTTGGGGATCTCAAAGAGAACGCGGAATACCATGCTGCAAGAGAAGAGCAAGGGATCTGCGAAGCCCAGATTCGAGATATCGAATACAAGCTTTCAGTTGCTCAGGTTATTGATGTGAGCAAAATGGACAATACAGGTAAGATCATTTTCGGTACCACAGTCACCTTGATCGATGTGGATACAGAAGAAGAGTTCACGTACCAAATCGTCGGTGATGATGAAGCGAACATCAAAGCGGGTCGAATTTCAGTGAGTTCTCCAATTGCTCGCGGCCTTATTGGTAAACTGGAAGGTGATGAAGTGGCTATTTCGACCCCCGGTGGTACTAAAGATTACGAAATCGATAAGGTTGAGTACATCTAATTCGTAACAAAATGTTAAGAGCTGCTCAATTTGGGTGGCTTTTTTTCAATGCTTTTGTGGGTATCTCGCAGATACAGAAAAGGCCGCCTAGGCGACCTTTCATTTAACGTTTTCGCTAACGTAGCAAAAAGTATATCAAGATTACTTCCTTGGAAGCTCGATCTTTTTCTGTTCAGACTGACGATAAAGTACAAGTACTTTACCAATCGTTTGAACTTTTTCTGCGCCAGATTCACGTACAATTGCGTCGATAATCAATTGCTTAGTTTCACGATCTTCTGTTGCGACTTTAACCTTAATCAACTCATGGTGATTAAGTGCGATTTCGATTTCCGCTAGAACAGCCTCAGTTAGTCCATTTGCGCCCATTAGCACAACTGGTTTTAGAGAGTGTGCTAGGCCTTTTAGATGCTGCTTTTGTTTGGTGCTTAGGTTCATTACGCGGCCAATTTTGTTTACTATTAGGGTTGAAAAATCGTATTTTAACGCCATCTAAGGACGAAGACTATACTTTATTCTAAGGGCGTGCTCTTGTTAAGTTGGATTTTGAATGAGTAAGCAAAAACACTCGGCCAGTTCTGGTCGCTGGTTGAAAGAGCATTTTGATGATATTTATGCCAATGAAGCCAGAAAAAAAGGGTACCGTTCACGTGCTATCTTTAAAATTGAAGAAATTCAAAATAAGGATAAGTTACTGAAACCTGGTATGACAGTGGTTGACTTAGGTGCGGCACCCGGAGGTTGGTCACAATATGCGACAAAAGTTGTTGGTGACGAAGGGCAGGTTATTGCTTGTGATATTCTGCCAATGGATCCAATTTCAGGGGTAAGTTTTCTACAGGGCGATTTTAGAGACGATGCTGTTCTTGAAGCGCTATTAGAAAGAATACAGCCTGATATGGTTGATGTGGTGATGTCTGATATGGCGCCCAATATGGCTGGGAACTCTTCCGTGGATCAGCCTAGAGCAATGTATCTTGTTGAACTAGCATTAGATATGTGTCGTCAAACTTTGGCTCCAGGGGGCAGTTTTGTTGTAAAAGTGTTCCAAGGCGAAGGGTTTGACCAATACGTAAAAGAAGTGCGTGAACTTTTCAAAGTTGTGAAGATTCGCAAACCAGACTCATCTAGAGCTCGCTCTCGTGAGGTATTTATTGTAGCTAATGGTTTCAAAGGCTGAACATTAGTTTACAAAGAGAAAATTAACAATGTAGCTACAGCTGAAAAACTGTAGTACCCTACCTTTAATTACAATTAGTTATCGAGAGGCTGACACCTTGAGTGACATGGCAAAGAATTTAATTTTGTGGTTAGTCATCGCCGTAGTGTTGATGTCTGTATTTCAAAGCTTTGGACCGGGCGAAAGCAATGGTCGAGCAGTTGATTACACCACGTTCGTACAGGAAGTTGGCAATGGCCAGGTTCAAGAAGCTCAGTTTAAAGACAGCGAAATTACGTTTACACGTCGCGGCGGCGGTCGTGCTGTAACCTATATGCCAGTCTATGATTCCAAGCTTTTGGATGATCTGATTAACCAAAATGTAAAAGTTTTAGGGACACCACCTGAAGAGCAAAGTTTACTAGGAACTATCTTCATTTCTTGGTTCCCAATGATCCTGCTTATCGGTGTTTGGATTTTCTTCATGCGTCAGATGCAAGGCGGCGGTGGCAAAGGTGCCATGTCGTTTGGTAAGAGCAAAGCTCGAATGATGGGTGAAGAGCAGATCAAAACAACATTTGCTGATGTCGCAGGTTGTGACGAAGCAAAAGAGGACGTAAAAGAGCTAGTAGACTACCTACGAGATCCAAGTCGCTTCCAGAAACTGGGCGGCAAAATCCCAACAGGTGTTCTAATGGTTGGTCCTCCAGGTACAGGTAAAACGCTGCTTGCGAAAGCCATTGCGGGTGAAGCGAAAGTACCGTTCTTTACTATTTCTGGTTCTGACTTCGTAGAAATGTTTGTTGGTGTGGGTGCATCTCGTGTACGTGACATGTTCGAACAAGCGAAGAAAGCGGCGCCTTGTATCATCTTCATCGATGAGATCGATGCGGTCGGTCGTCAGCGTGGCGCCGGTGTTGGTGGTGGTCATGATGAACGTGAACAAACCCTTAACCAAATGCTGGTAGAGATGGATGGTTTTGAGGGTAACGAAGGTATTATCGTTATCGCAGCAACTAACCGTCCTGACGTACTTGACCCTGCACTGCTTCGTCCTGGTCGTTTCGACCGTCAAGTGGTTGTTGGTCTACCTGACGTTCGTGGTCGTGAACAGATCTTGAAAGTTCACATGCGCAAGGTGCCTTTAGGATCAGACGTTGAGCCATCTTTGATTGCACGTGGTACGCCGGGATTCTCTGGTGCCGATCTAGCGAACCTAGTTAACGAAGCGGCGTTATTTGCTGCTCGCGGTAACAAACGCAACGTCTCTATGGTTGAGTTTGAGCTAGCAAAAGACAAAATCATGATGGGTGCTGAGCGCCGCTCTATGGTTCTTTCTGAAGAAACCAAAGAGTCGACAGCCTACCACGAAGCGGGACACGCGATTGTTGGTCGCCTAGTACCGGAACATGATCCAGTGTACAAAGTGTCTATCATTCCACGTGGACGAGCTCTTGGTGTAACGATGTACCTACCAGAGCAAGACCGTGTGAGTATGTCTCGTCAGCACCTAGAGTCGATGATCTCAAGCCTTTACGGTGGCCGCCTAGCGGAAGAGCTTATCTACGGTAAAGACAAAGTGTCTACAGGTGCTTCGAATGATATCGAACGTGCAACAGACATCGCTCGTAAGATGGTGACCCAGTGGGGCTTCTCTGAGAAACTAGGTCCTTTGCTTTATGCAGAAGACGAAGGAGAAGTATTCCTTGGTCGTAGCGTAACTCAAACCAAACATATCTCGGGTGATACGGCGAAGCTAATTGACGAAGAAGTTCGTGTGATTATCGACCGTAACTACGCGAGAGCGCAGCGAATCTTGGAAGCCAATATGGACATCATGCATTCCATGAAAGATGCGCTAGTGAAGTACGAAACCATCGATGCGGGTCAAATTGACGACTTGATGGAACGTAAAGATGAAATCCGTGAACCTGCTGGATGGGGTGATCAAGCGAAGGCCCGAGAGGAAAAAGCTGAAGAGCCGAAGCCTGAAGTCAAAGCCGAGCCTAAAGAAGAGTCTCAAACTGAGCAAGTCACAACAGAAACCAAATCTGATGCGGACTCAAAGAAAGACACGGAATAATCCCTTCTAAGCTAAGCCCCGAGACTTCTCGGGGCTTTTCTTGTTTTAAAATACTATGATTCTAAAAGCAAATAATAAGACACTGACGTTAGACCGCCCTCACGTCATGGGGATCGTCAACGTGACACCAGATTCTTTCTCAGACGGCGGTCAATTTAATTCGGTCGATGCCGCGATAACCCAAGTTTCAAATATGATTGATGCTGGTGTCAGTATCATTGATATTGGCGGCGAATCGACGCGTCCTGGCGCTCCAGATGTCACAGCCGAAGAGGAGTTGGCACGGGTCATACCCGTGATTAAAGCTATTCGACGTCAGTTTGAGGTATGGATATCTATTGATACCAGTAAAGCTGAAGTGATGAAGCAAGCCATTGAAGCGGGTGCCGATCTGATAAACGATGTCCGTGCTTTGCGCGAACCGGGCGCATTGGAAGTCGCTGCACAAGCGAATGTACCTATCTGCTTGATGCACATGCAAGGTGAGCCAAGAACGATGCAGACCGCACCTCGCTATGACAATGTGCTTGATGACGTGGCTCGTTTTTTAGATGAACGCATTGCTGCCTGTGAATCGGTTGGCATCAAAACGGAACGATTGATTTTGGATCCTGGGTTTGGGTTTGGAAAAACATTAGAGCATAACTATCATTTGTTGGCTCATTTAGAGAAGTTTCATCGTTTTGGACTTCCTATTTTGGCTGGTCTATCTCGGAAGTCGATGATTTTTAAATTACTCGACAAAAAGCCTGCTGAATGCGTCGTTGGAAGCCTTGCTTGCGCCACGGTTGCAGCTAGCAAAGGCGCTCAAATTATTCGAGTTCACGATGTTGCGGAAACCATAGAAGCAATGAAAATCGTACAAATGATGCAATCAAATCAATAATAATGAAGGAATAACTATGTCACAGCGACGTTATTTTGGTACAGACGGTGTTCGTGGAAAAGTGGGTCAATACCCAATTACCCCCGATTTTGTACTTAAGCTAGGTTGGGCTGCCGGACGTGTACTTGCCAAGCAAGGCACCAAGAAAGTCATTATAGGTAAGGATACCCGTATCTCAGGTTACATGCTGGAGTCGGCATTAGAGGCTGGTCTTGCCGCTGCAGGACTCAAAGCGATCTTTACCGGCCCGATGCCAACACCTGCGGTTGCGTACCTCACGCAAACATTTCGCGCTGAAGCAGGTATTGTTATCTCAGCTTCTCATAATCCTTTCTACGATAATGGGATTAAGTTTTTCTCGTCTGAAGGCACGAAATTGCCAGACGATGTTGAGTTGGCGATAGAAGCAGAGTTGGATAAAGACATCGAATGTGTTGAGTCGGCTCAGTTGGGTAAGGCAAGTCGCCTAAACGATGCTGCAGGTCGTTACATTGAGTTCTGTAAGAGCACTTTCCCTTCCGAATTGAGCTTAAGTCACTTAAAAATTGTGGTCGATTGCGCTCATGGTGCCACTTACCATATTGCCCCTTCGGTGTTTTCTGAACTGGGCGCAGAGCTCATCACAATGGGCACAGAGCCGAATGGAACAAACATAAATCATGAAGTGGGAGCGACGGATGTTCGGGCCCTTCAAGAGCGCGTTATCGCTGAAAAAGCAGATTTAGGTCTGGCTTTCGATGGGGATGGTGATCGAATTATCATGGTTGATGAGCATGGTAACAAAGTGGATGGTGATCAAATTGCTTACATCATCGCTCGTGATGCCTTGCGCCGTGGTGAACTCAAAGGCGGTGTGGTTGGCACTCTGATGACAAACCTCGGAATGGAAAATGGTCTCAAGCAATTGGGGATCCCTTTTGTTCGTGCTGCCGTGGGTGATCGCTATGTTATGGAACAACTACTCGCAAAAGGCTGGAGGATCGGCGCGGAGAATTCAGGGCATGTGATTCTGCTCGATAAAGTGACCACTGGGGATGCCATCGTGGCGGCACTTCAAGTCTTGGCTTCGGTCGTTGACTCGAAGATGACGCTCAGTGAATTAGCAAGTGGTATGACACTTTACCCTCAAGTTCTAATTAATGTTCGCTTTAGCGGAGACAGTAATCCACTGGACGCGCAACCCGTAAAAGACGCTGTGGTGAAGATGGAGTCTAAACTGGGTGAAAAAGGGCGAGTGTTACTGCGTAAGTCAGGAACCGAGCCTTTGTTAAGAGTCATGGTAGAAGGTGAGGATGCGGATCTAGTGACTTCGTCGGCGGAATACATCGCTCAAGTTGTCAAAGATAACTGTTAGTCGACAATGCCAAATAGACTTAAGTCCTCCTTGAAGCTTGAGGTGGGCTTAGGTTATTTGATATTATCACCGGCTTATCGTGTTGAAATTCGCGATATAACGTATGTTTTTGCCCTTTTTTTGAGCGTTCAAACCTTAAGAGCAATAAATTTGTAATTTTTCTCTTGTCAGCCCGTCGTGCATTCGCTAGTATTGCCTCCGCCTCGTATCGGAGGTCAATAGCCAGGTTTTCAAACTAAACCTTGGAAGCGGCGCTGGCTCAACAATTTGGAACATAGGTGGAAAAATGTTTTCAGTTCTACTTGTGATTTACCTGTTGGCAGCAGTCGGTGTAATCGGTCTTGTGCTGATTCAACAAGGTAAAGGCGCAGACATGGGAGCCTCATTCGGTGCTGGCGCGTCAAACACAGTGTTTGGTGCTAGTGGCTCTGGTAATTTCTTAACCCGAATGACAGCATTATTTGCAATCGTCTTTTTCGTTCTGAGCTTAGTTTTGGGTAATCTTTCTACTCAAAAAACTGAGTCTCAATGGGTTGACCCAACACAAGGTCAAGTGATTGAGAAGAAAGCTGAGGATGTAATGAGTGAACTTCCAGCCGAAAGTGGTGACGAAATTCCTCAATAAGCGCTAGTCGCTTTTGATGCCGAGATGGTGAAATTGGTAGACACGCTAGCATGAGGTGCTAGTGCCTTTGGTGTGAGGGTTCGAGTCCCTCTCTCGGCACCATTATTTATAAACTTGTAATACATTCTGTTGAGCGTATAATGCTCAGCAGTCGGACGCGGGGTGGAGCAGTTTGGTAGCTCGTCGGGCTCATAACCCGAAGGTCGTCGGTTCAAATCCGGCCCCCGCAACCAATTCTCCAACTGTTGTTTGGGTTACAAGTTTAGCAACGCGAGCTGTGTTGCACATTAAGAAAAGAACAAAAAATGTTCTACTCTTAATGAAAAGGGTCCAGCAACGAAAAACCCCGACGATCGGGGTTTTTTGTTATCTGTGTTTTTACTTTTATCACAGATAATATGCTTGGGGTTTAAATTGGGCTTTTAGCCCTTTTTTTGTTTCTGGAGTGGTTAAATGACTGGTTTAGAGAGACAACTTACTGAAATGCTTGAAGCGCCAGTAGAGGCATCAGGTTATGAGCTAGTTGGGTTAGAGTTTATTCGTGCCGGTGAGCATTCAACGCTGCGAATTTTTATCGATCATGAAAATGGTATTAATGTCGACGACTGCGCAGAAGTGAGTCGCCAAGTCAGCGCTGTAATGGATGTTGAAGACCCAATCTCTGTGGCCTATAACCTAGAGGTATCTTCACCAGGACTTGAAAGACCGCTCTTTAAAGCAGCGCACTATCAACAATTTGTCGGTCATGAGGTTAGTATTGTTCTCAAAATGGCAGTGGCAAACCGTCGCAAGTGGAGCGGCGTGATTCAAGCTGTAGAAGGCGAAACCATCACTGTTGTTGTCGATGGACAAAATGAAGAGTTTGCACTTAGCAATATCTCTAAAGCTAACCTAATCCCTAAGTTTTAAGTCTGAAGAGGCTAGATATAATGAATAAAGAAATTTTAGCGGTAGTAGAGGCGGTTTCTAACGAGAAAGCTGTCCCTCGTGAACGAATTTTTGAAGCGCTGGAAATCGCATTGGCGACAGCGACAAAGAAAAAATATGAAATGGAAATCGAAGTTCGCGTAGAAATCGATCGCAAGACTGGTAACTTTGATACATTCCGTCGTTGGTTAGCGGTTGAAGAAGTTGAACATCCAACGAAAGAGATTTCTATCGAAGCGGCTAAATTCGATGACGAAAGCATCGAATTGGGTGGCTATATCGAAGACGACATTGAGTCTGTCACATTTGACCGTATTACGACGCAAACGGCCAAGCAAGTGATCGTACAGAAAGTACGTGAAGCCGAGCGTGCTCAAATCGTAGAACAGTTCATCGATAACGAAGGTGACCTCGTTACAGGTGTTGTCAAGAAAGTAAATCGCGACACTGTTATTCTGGATCTGGGTAATAACGCTGAAGCTGTTATTTTACGCGATGATCAGTTACCTCGTGAAAACTTCCGTCCAGGTGACCGTGTACGTGGTCTTCTTTACGCAGTTCGTCCTGAAGCGCGTGGTTTCCAACTGTTTATTACTCGCTCTAAGCCAGAAATGCTGGCTGAGCTATTCCGTGTCGAAGTGCCTGAAATTGGCGAAGAGCTAATCGAACTAAAAGGTGCCGCTCGCGATCCTGGTTCTCGTGCAAAAATCGCTGTGAAGACCAACGATCGACGCATTGACCCAGTTGGTGCGTGTGTTGGTATGCGTGGCGCTCGTGTACAAGCTGTCTCTGGAGAGCTAGGTGGCGAACGCATCGACATCGTGCTTTGGGATGATAACCCAGCACAATTTGTTATTAACGCAATGGCACCCGCAGATGTTGCATCAATCATCGTTGATGAAGACGCTCACGCAATGGATATCGCCGTTGAAGCTGACAACTTAGCGCAAGCTATCGGCCGCAGTGGTCAAAATGTACGTTTGGCATCGCAACTAACAGGTTGGGAGCTAAATGTAATGACGGTAGAAGATCTTCAGAAGAAGCATCAAGAAGAATCTGTTGCTTCTATTGAAAACTTCATGAAGTACCTAGACATCGAGCAAGATTTCGCAGAACTGTTGGTCGAAGAAGGCTTCTCAACTCTAGAAGAAGTTGCGTACGTTCCAGTTGCTGAGTTACTAGAAGTCGACGGCCTAAACGAGGAACTCGTTGAAGAGCTTCGTGGCCGTGCAAAAGATGCATTGACAACAATTGCACTAGCACAAGAAGAGTCATTTGAAGGTGTTGAGCCAGCAGAAGACCTACTTGGTCTTGAAGGTTTAGAGCGCGAAATGGCGTTCAAACTGGCAACAAAAGGTGTTACTACACTAGAAGACTTAGCTGACCAAGGTGTCGATGAGTTAGAAGGTATTGAAGGATTAACAGAAGAACGCGCAGGCGAGCTTATTATGGCTGCACGTAACATCTGTTGGTTCGGCGAAGAAGAATAATATTCAGCAAGGAGGTAGTTGTATGACAAAACTAACGGTTAAAGCACTAAGCGAAGAGATTGGTACGCCAGTTGAACGCTTAATTGAACAACTTGCTGATGCTGGATTGAAAAAATCTCAAAGCGATCAAGTGAGCGATGATGAAAAACAAACATTATTAACTCACTTGAAGAAAGAGCATGGTGATACATCTGGAGAAACTGAGCCTACACGCCTAACACTTCAACGTAAAACCCGTAGCACACTTTCTGTGGCTGCCGGTGGCGGTAAGAGCAAAGATGTCCAAGTCGAAGTGCGTAAGAAGCGCACGTATGTAAAACGCAGTTCAGTTGACGAGCAAGCGAAGCGTGAAGCTGAGGAAGCAGCAAATCGCGAGGCAGAAGAGCGTGCACAACGTGAAGCTGAAGAGCAAGCTAAACTAGAAGCTGCAGAAAAAGCAAAACGCGAAGCGGAAGAAAAAGCGAAACGTGAAAAAGAGGAATTACGTAACGCTGATGAGAAAGCTAAACGCGTGGAAGCTGAAAAGGCTAAGAAAGAAATGAACGCAAAGAACTCTGATGTAAACGACAATGCGAAGAAAGAAGCTGAAGCTTTAAAACGTCGTCAAGAAGAAGAAGCACAGCGTAAAGCTGAAGCTGAAGCTGCACGACTAGCTGAGGAAGCTCGTAAACTCGCTGAAGAAAACGCTACTCGTTGGTCTGAAGAAGAGAAAAAGTCAAAAGAAAACGAGAAAGCTGACTATCATACGACAACATCGACTTACGCTCGTGAAGCAGAAGACGCGCAAGATCGTCGTGAAGAAAAAGCACCTCGTCGACGTAAGAAAAAATCTACGCAAGATAAAGATGATAGCCGTGGCGGACGCGGTGGTCGTAACCAGCGTGGTAAACGTGGCAAGCTAGCTAAGCCAACGTCGATGCAGCACGGCTTCGACAAAACAGCGTCTGTTGCTAAGCAAGATGTAGTGATTGGCGAGACTATCGTTGTTTCTGAACTGGCTCAGAAAATGTCTGTTAAAGGCACAGAAGTCATCAAAGTAATGATGAAGATGGGCGCTATGGCGACTATCAACCAAGTGATTGACCAAGAAACGGCACAACTAGTGGCTGAAGAAATGGGGCACAAAGTCGTTCTTCGTAAAGAGAATGAACTTGAAGAAGCTGTTCTATCTGATCGTGATGCAACCTCAGAAGCGGTTTCTCGCGCTCCAGTTGTTACCATCATGGGTCACGTTGACCACGGTAAGACATCAACACTGGATTACATCCGTCGCACACACGTTGCGTCTGGAGAAGCGGGCGGTATTACCCAGCACATTGGTGCGTACCACGTTGAAACTGACAACGGTATGATCACCTTCCTTGATACTCCGGGACACGCTGCGTTTACAGCTATGCGTGCTCGTGGTGCTCAAGCGACAGATATCGTAGTTCTTGTTGTCGCTGCAGACGATGGCGTAATGCCACAAACAATCGAGGCTATCCAGCACGCGAAAGCGGCAGGTGTACCTTTGATTATCGCGGTCAACAAAATTGATAAAGAAGGTGCAAACCCAGACAACGTTAAGAATGAGCTTGCTCAATACGACGTAATCCCTGAAGAGTGGGGCGGTGAGAACATCTTCGTTCATATCTCTGCAAAACAGGGTACAAACATCGACGGTCTTCTAGAAGCAATCCTACTTCAATCTGAAGTTCTAGAGCTGACTGCAGTTGCAGATGGCATGGCTTCTGGTGTTGTGGTTGAATCGTTCCTAGACAAAGGTCGTGGTCCGGTAGCAACAGTACTTGTACAGTCAGGCACACTACGTAAGGGCGATATCGTTCTTTGTGGTCAAGAGTACGGCCGTGTACGTGCGATGCGTGATGAGGTTGGTAAAGAAGTCTTTGAAGCGGGTCCATCTATTCCAGTTGAGATTTTAGGTCTTTCTGGCGTACCGTCATCAGGTGATGAAGCTACAGTTGTACGCGATGAGCGTAAAGCTCGTGAAGTTGCGAACTACCGTCAAGGTAAATTCCGTGACGTGAAACTGGCTCGTCAACAAAAAGCGAAACTAGAAAACATGTTCTCTAACATGACAGCTGGTGACGTTGCTGAGCTAAATGTAGTACTTAAAGCAGACGTACAAGGTTCTGTTGAAGCTATCTCAGACTCGTTATTGAAACTTTCGACTGATGAAGTGAAAGTGAATATTGTAGGCTCTGGTGTGGGTGGTATTACTGAAACGGATGCATCACTTGCAGCGGCTTCAAATGCGATTGTTCTAGGCTTTAACGTACGTGCTGACGCATCGGCTCGTCGCGCGATTGATACTGAAAACCTAGATCTTCGTTACTACTCGATCATCTACCAATTGATTGATGAAGTGAAACAAGCAATGGGCGGTATGCTTGCTCCTGAATTCAAGCAAGAAATTATCGGCCTTGCAGAAGTACGTGATGTATTTAAGTCTCCTAAACTTGGCGCAATCGCGGGTTGTATGGTGACAGAAGGTACAATTAAGCGTAATAATCCAATCCGTGTTCTTCGTGAAAACGTTGTAATCTACGAAGGTGAGCTAGAATCTCTACGCCGCTTCAAAGATGACGTTCAAGAAGTTAAGAACGGCTATGAGTGTGGTATCGGCGTTAAGAACTACAACGATGTTCGCGTAGGCGACCAAATCGAAGTATTCGAAATCGTTGAGATTAAACGTACTCTAGATTAATTGACAAAATTGCTGCTGACTTTTTTAATTAGTAGTAATGGTTGTTGAATACACCATGGGGGGCGCAAGCCCCCCATTTTTCCTATAGTGAGAAAAGAAATGTCAAAAGAATTTAGCCGCACGCAGCGCGTGTCGCAGCAATTACAAAAAGAATTGGCGCTGATTTTACAGCGTGAAGTTCGTGATTCCCGCATTGGTATGGTGACGATTTCTGATGTCGAAGTGTCACGTGATCTTGCTTATGCAAAAGTATTTGTCACTTTCCTTTGTGTGGGTGAGCAAACACCAGAATCGAGCCTTGAAGCGTTGAAAGAACATGAGGTTCAGATCCGTATGATGCTGGGTAAGCGTATTCGTTTACGTTTAACGCCCGAAGTGCGTTTTACTTACGACAATACACTGGTCGAGGGTATGCGTATGTCTAACCTCGTTAGCGAAGTATTGAGTGATGACAAGCGCAAACAAAAAGAAGCAGGTCGCGAGGACGAAGAGTAATGGCTCGTCGTCGTAAAGGTCGTCCAGTTCATGGGGTTATCTTGCTTGATAAGCCAACCGGGATTTCGTCAAACGATGCTTTGCAAAAAGTTAAGCGACTCTATTTTGCGCAAAAAGCCGGTCATACTGGTGCGCTTGATCCTTTAGCGACCGGCATGCTGCCTATTTGTTTAGGTGAAGCAACGAAGTTTTCTCAGTTCTTATTGGATTCAGATAAACGTTATGTTGTGAAAGCTAAGCTTGGCGAGCGTACCAATACGTCTGATTCTGATGGTGAAGTCGTTGAAACTCGTGACGTGAACGTAACGCGCGAGCAACTTGAGCGATGTGTCGCTAGCTTTAAAGGTGAAACCGATCAAATTCCTTCTATGTTTTCAGCATTGAAGTATCAAGGTCGCCCGCTATATGAGTATGCCCGTGAAGGCGTTGAGGTTCCGCGCGAGTCTCGCAAAATCACAGTCTATTCAATCGAGTTACTTCGCTTTGAAGGCGATGAGATTGAAATGGAAGTCCATTGTTCAAAAGGGACTTACATTCGAACCATTACTGACGACCTTGGCGAAATGCTCGGTTGTGGTGCGCATGTCACTTACCTACGTCGTACTGGAGTCGCAAAGTATCCGTATGAGAAAATGGTGACATTAGAGCAGCTAAATGAGCTATTGGCTCAAGCTGAACGTGATGAAATTGCACCAAGAGAGCTTCTTGATCCACTGCTTATGCCAATGGATACTGCAGTAGAAGACTTGCCTGAAGTGAACATGAATGAGGAACTGACCGACCTGGTTCAACATGGTATGCCCGTTCAAGTTTCTGGCGCACCATTAGAAGGCACCGTGCGCATGACCAGTGGTGACGAGAAGTTATTTATTGGTGTCGCGACGATTGATAGTAACGGAAAAGTGGCTCCAAAGCGCTTAGTTGTTTTCTCTGAGGAAATAGAATAAACGGCTGGCTGTCGAGATAAGTTAAAGGGTGGGTTAGCTTAAATCTACTTGCCTTTATTATTTTAACACCCGTTAACTATTGCACCCTTAGATAAACTTCCCTATAATTCGCGCTTCGCGTAGCGGCTGAATCAGAGATTGGCTGCTACAACTATTAAACTTACTCTTATTAGGAGAGAATTATGTCTCTGAATGCAGAAACTAAAGCAGCAATCGTTGCTGAATACGCTCAAAGTGAAGGCGATACTGGTTCACCTGAAGTTCAAGTAGCTCTACTTACCGCTTCTATCAACCACCTTCAAGGTCACTTCAAAGCACACAAAGGCGATCACCACAGCCGTCGTGGTCTACTACGTATGGTTTCTAGCCGTCGTAAGCTTCTAGATTACCTAAAAGGTAAAAATCTAGCTCGCTACCAAGATCTAATCAAACGTCTAGGTCTACGTCGCTAATCAGCGTCTGCATAGAACAGTTTGTATAAAAGGGGCTATATGCCCCTTTTTTGACGCCTAAATTTCGCTGTTATTAGCATAAATTGCATTAAGTAGTTTATACTACGTCCCGTTGGAACCGATTGACCGGTTCTAATGCTTCACTCATTGCATTGCAGTCCAATTAGTCGACCATTAGGTCGCGACTATTCCAAGTCAGCTTGTACATTGCCCTCTAGGTGGCGATACCTAGAAGCTATGTCTGTAGGCGACTTGCACTAGTCGCGATATGTGATGCCTTGAGCCAATCAACACTCAATCCAGAATGTTCTGGATAAAAGGAAATACAATGTTCGAAAAACCAGTTGTTAAGTCGTTTCAATACGGCAACCACACAGTAACGCTAGAAACTGGCGTTATGGCTCGTCAAGCAACTGCTGCTGTTATGGCAACAATGGATGACACTTCTGTATTTGTATCGGTTGTCGCGAAAAAAGAAGCGGTAGCGGGTCAAGATTTTTTCCCATTGACGGTTAACTACCAAGAGCGCACTTACGCGGCAGGTAAAATCCCAGGTGGTTTCTTTAAGCGTGAAGGTCGTCCTTCTGAAGCGGAAACACTAACGGCTCGTCTTATCGACCGTCCAATCCGTCCACTATTCCCAAGTGCGTTTAAAAACGAAGTTCAGGTTATCGCTACGGTTGTTTCTATCAACCCAGACGTAAACCCAGATATGATTACTATGATTGGTACATCAGCAGCACTAGCGATTGCTGGCGTTCCTTTCAATGGCCCAATTGGTGCGGCACGTGTTGGTCACATCGATGGCGAATTGGTACTTAACCCGTCAAACACTGAGCTTGAAAATTCTAAACTAGACCTCGTTGTGTCTGGTACAGAAGGCGCAGTACTAATGGTTGAATCTGAAGCTGATAATCTATCAGAAGAAGAGATGCTTTCTGCTGTTGTTTACGGTCACGATCAACAACAAGTTGTGATCAAAGCGATCAACGAGTTTGCTGCTGAAGTAGCCACGCCATCTTGGGATTGGACTGCTCCTGAAGTCAACACAGAGCTAAAAGCTAAAGTAGCTGAGCTTGCTGAAACTCGTCTTTCTGATGCATACCAAATCACAGAGAAAATGGCTCGTTACGAGCAAGTTGGCGCAATTAAGAACGACGTTGTTGAAGCCATTTTGGCTGAAGATGAAGAGCAAGACGAGCGCGAAATCCGCGGCATGCTTGGTTCTCTAGAGAAAAACGTTGTACGTAGCCGTATCATCGCGGGTAACCCACGTATCGATGGTCGTGAAAAAGACATGGTTCGTGCGCTTGACGTTCGTACTGGTGTACTTCCACGTACTCACGGTTCTTCTCTGTTTACACGTGGTGAAACTCAAGCGCTAGTGACTGCGACTTTGGGTACTCAACGTGACGCTCAGATCATTGACAGTCTAATGGGTGAGAAGAAAGACCACTTCCTTCTACACTACAACTTCCCTCCATACTGTGTAGGTGAAACTGGCTTTGTGGGTTCACCAAAGCGTCGTGAAATTGGTCACGGTAAACTGGCTAAGCGTGGTATCCAAGCTGTAATGCCGTCTGTTGATGAATTCCCGTACACAGTACGTGTTGTATCGGAAATCACAGAATCTAACGGTTCTTCTTCTATGGCTTCTGTATGTGGTACTTCTCTGGCTCTTATGGATGCTGGTGTACCAATCAAAGCGTCTGTTGCGGGTATCGCAATGGGTCTTGTTAAAGAAGGCGACGACTTTGTTGTTCTTTCTGACATCCTTGGCGATGAAGATCACCTGGGTGACATGGACTTTAAAGTAGCGGGTACTAACGAAGGTATCACTGCACTGCAGATGGATATCAAGATCGAAGGTATCACGAAAGAGATCATGCAAATTGCTCTTAACCAAGCGCAAGGTGCTCGTAAGCACATCCTATCTGTTATGGATGACGCTATCTCTGGTGCTCGCGAAGATATCTCTGAGTTCGCTCCTCGTATCCACACGATGAAGATCAGTTCAGAGAAGATCAAAGACGTTATCGGTAAAGGTGGTGCTGTAATCCGTGCTCTAACAGAAGAAACGGGTACAACTATCGAAATCGAAGACGACGGTACTATCAAGATCGCAGCTACTGAAGGCGCTGCAGCGAAAGAAGCTATCCGTCGTATCGAAGAGATCACAGCAGAAGTTGAAGTGGGTCGCATCTACACTGGTAAAGTTGCCCGTCTTGCTGACTTCGGCGCTTTCGTTACGATTCTTCCAGGTAAAGATGGCCTAGTACACATTTCTCAAATCGCGAACGAGCGTGTTGAGAAGGTATCGGATTACCTGAAAGAAGGTCAAGAAGTTCAAGTTAAAGTACTTGAGATTGATCGTCAGGGCCGTGTACGTCTGAGCATGAAAGAAGCCGTTGAAGCTCCAGCTGCAGAAGAAAAAGCAGCGCCAAGCGCAGAATAATTAGTGTTTCTCATACACTAAGCATCAAAGCGTGCTATAAAGAGGGGGCAGTCGCCCCCTTTTTTGTGCGCGTTAATAAGGAGAGTTATACGTGAAGTGGTTTCAGTTTTTTAGTTTAGGCCTTCTAGTTACCTTAACCGGATGTGCATCAAACTCGGCAGATATGGACAAACAGTGGTTAAATCCACCGATGGCCGTCCCATTGCAAGCCAACGTGCAATATGAAATCCAAGTAGCGCGTTTAAGCCAGCTGTTGCAGCGCACTGATCTTGAAGATAACGTACGAGCAAAAATGCACTTTGAGCGAGGTTCGTACTACAACAGCTTAGGGTTAAGAGATCTGGCTCAACTCGATTTTAATCAATCATTACAATTGAACCCTGCTCAATCTGTGGTATTTAACCAGGTTGGTCAGTACTTTACACAAATCGGTGACTTCGACTCTGCTTATGAAGCATTTGATTCGAGTTTAGAGCTTGATCCCGCCAATTCTTATGCCCTGCGTAATCGAGCGATAGCGCTTTATTACGGAGATAGGCTACCTCTAGCCATCGAAGGTATGACAACGTATTACAAAGAAAACCCAACGGACCCTTATCGAGCGCTATGGCTCTACATTATCTCTCGTGAAGTGGGCCCGATGGAAGCCTCGATAACCCTAGAGAAACGTTATCAAGCTCGAAACGATGACTGGGGCTGGATACTAGTGGCCTTGACTCTCAACAACATCACAGAGGAAGAAGCTTTCAAAGCTGTGTTAGCTGGGAGTAGAGATAACACGGTTCTGGCTGAACGTCTCACAGAAGTGTATTTTTACCTGGCAAAAAGGCACCAAATTGAGGGCCAATATGCAGCTGCGGTATCTATGTATAAATTAGCGATCGCACAAAACGTTTTTGATTACGCTGAGCATAAGTACGCATTTTTGGAGCTGACAAAAATTTTCGAGCAAGTCAGAGCTGAGCAGTTGCAAAAAGCCAAAGAAGAGCAAGCTCAAAAAGAGGCTGCTGATAGCGAAAGCTAACGAGATAATCACGACCTAATAGAGTTGAACTTATCCATTTTTTCAAAAGACACTGGTCAATAAGCCGGTGTCTTTTTTTTTTGAATAAGTGCGATTATTGGCATAATATAGTTAGCCAGGCTAACTAATTGAGCTTGCCAATGACTATTGAAAGCAATTTGGAAAAAATTGAACGTCTGACCGCTAAGGTGTGGAGAGTATCGAAGAGTCACGATCCCCTCGCGCATCTGAGCTTTAATGAATACGATTATCTTAAGAGCATTCAGTTGTCTAAAAAGTCGATACGACTGACCGATCTTGCGCTGGAAATGAATGTATCGAAACCATCTGCAAGTAACATGGTAAAGCGCCTAGAGTGTAAGGAGTTAGTGGAGGTGGTTAACTGCTCTGATGATGCTCGGGTAAAAAGAGTCAGGTTAACCGCCAAAGCAGAACAATCGCTATTGTCTGAGATTGAAATCTATAAAACGATTGCAACTAAGCTATGCTGCAAGCTGAACTCTAATGAAAAAAAACAGCTCGATTCCTTACTAACAAAAGCGTTTCGCCAATGATTATCACGCTTTATTCTGTGCGATTAGCCATCCGATAGAGAGACGTCATGCAAACATCGATTTACCGTCAATTCGGCCGTTACGCTATCCCGACAATTGCCGCTATGCTCGTCAATGGCTTATATCAAGTCGTTGATGGTGTTTTTATTGGCCAATATATGGGCAGTGATGGCTTAGCCGGAATCAATGTCGCTTGGCCTGTTATAAGCATCATCCTTGGTATTGGGATGATGATAGGTGTGGGTACAGGGGCATTGGCATCGATAAAACAAGGTGAAGGTAAACTCTGTGAAGCGAAGCAAATACTGGCAACTGGTTTAATGCTATTGGCTTTTCTAAGCCCAGTTGTAGCAGCACTATTATGGCAATACTCAGATCTGTTTTTGCTACTTCAAGGCTCGCAGGGACAAATGCACGTATTGGCAATGCAATACTTAGATATCTTGATATTTGGCAGTGTGTTTAGCTTAGGCTCGATAGCGGTCCCTTTTCTACTTCGTAATGACGACAGTCCAAATGTGGCGACAGCTTTAATGGTGCTGGGGGCATTATTAAACATCGTCTTAGACTACCTCCTGATTGCTGTGTGGCAATGGGAACTAACAGGCGCGGCGATTGCAACCATGCTCTCTCAAGGTGTGGTCACGATCTTTGGTGTCGCCTATTTCTTCTCTTCTAAGGCCAACTTAAGATTACGTGCGTCTGATTTTGTACTTCAGCTGCAGTGTATTCCTCGTATTGTCAGTATTGGTATATCCAGTTTTTTTATGTACGCCTATGGCTCATTTATGATCGCCATACATAATATGCTATTTGCAGACTACGGCTCAGTGGTATTGGTAGGGGCTTATGCCATATTGGGCTACATCGTTACACTCTATTATTTGATCGCAGAAGGGATTGCCAATGCGATGCAACCACTGCTGAGCTTTAACTATGGAGCGCGCAGACAAGACAATATGAAAAAGCTGTTCAATGTGGCGATGCTAAGTGCCGTCATCGGCGGGCTTATTTTTGTTGTCGCGTTGAATATTTTCCCCTATCAATCGGTCGCAATCTTTAATTCAAGCGACCAAGAGCTTATTGACAGTACCGTGACGGGGATCAGGCTACATCTATTCTCTATGTTCTTAGATGGTTTTATTTTGATTGCCGCAGCGTATTACCAGGCGATCAATCATGGCGGCAAAGCGATGTTCGTCACCATTGGTAATATGCTGATTCAATTGCCTTTCTTGTATGTCCTGCCAAAGCTGTTTTCTATTACCGGGATTTGGATCGCTTACCCGTTATCAAACATTGCATTGAGCTTGATCGTCGTGTGGATGATCGCAAAGGATTTAAAAGCGTTGTCTGTGCAAAACACCGCTCAAGCTGAGGTCAACAGTAAAGTATAGAGCCTGATGCGAGTGCATCAGGCCATTTACGGGGGTTAGATTTGCTTAATGTCCAAGCCAGGGATCTGATGCCAGTAGCCGTTGCATTGACGGTTGAGGGCATCAACAGGCTGCAGCCCGTTTTGGTTGGCTTTGAAACGATCAACTTCAGAAAAGGTGTCTACGCCCAGTGGACTCAAGCGCACCACATCCACCAAACCTTGCATACTTGGTAAGTCGTTGACAAGATTGTAGCAGTAGCCAGACTGAGTTTGGATACCATTGAGGTTAAACACCGATTGACCTTCCTGGCTTTCAACCTGAAGACCTGTCGGGTACTTAATACAGCAGGTTTCACAATCGTCTTTAGCTCGGTTTTCAGCGCGAGCAGTAAAGCAGCGCGCAGAATACGCGAGCGGCAGGTAGCCATAACTGAAAACTTCGACCTCAAACTGATTGCGAATCCCCAAGGTTTCTGCCTGCTGTAACACATTTACTAACCATTCACGTGATAGTTCAACAGGCATACACCAACGAATCATGCCCTGTTTAGCAAATAGGCTCAGCGTATGGGCGTTGTAGGTGTTAACGGCAGGACCCACGATAAAAGGTATTTTCTTTTCGCTGGCCAGTTGTATTGCCGACACGTCATTGGCTTCAATGGCAAAGTCACCGTTGTCGATGTACTTCTTCATGACACTGACTTCGCTTGGAGCTTCCAATAGTGCCATTGTTGAAAGAACCACTTGTTTTCCGGCCAAGGATAGTTCTTTGGCGACGTCAAACCAGTGTTTGGGTTTCATCTCGCGACGCTTCGAGCATACAGATTCACCCAGATAAATGATATCAGCAGAGCTTTCTTTGGCTTGTTGGTAAAAGCTTTCTACATCTTGCTTGGGCCAGAAATAAAGCAAAGGGCCTAGTGCGTATTTCATATTCTTTCTGTCCCTTATTTATTGCCACTTACGGTGGTAAGCACCCAAAGTGGTTTGCGTACCTTCTGAAACATTAGCCAGAGCTGCATTCCAAGCTTGTTTCACCTGGTATTGCTCTGGATCGCGCTGATAGAGATCAATCGCTTCACGCCAAGTTCGAGTTACCTGTTCAACATAGGCTGGGCTGCGTTGACGCCCTTCGATTTTCACCGACGCGACCTTCGCGGCAAAAAGCTCAGGGAGCATTGATAGTGTGTTTAGGCTCGTCGGCTCTTCTAATGCATGGTAGCGCTTACGCTGGCCATCCACTTCGGCTTCAAAGCGACCCTTGCATAGCGTTGGGTATCCTGCATTTTCACCAGCAGAATAACGATCAATTAAAATGTTATTTAAGCGAGACTCAAGGCCTGATTCCGTTTCTTGCCAGCGCACAAACTTGGCCGGAGAGCAGGCGCCAACCGTGTTAGGCGACTCACCCGTTAGATAAGACGAAAGGTAACAACGTCCCTCCGACATGATGCACAGGCTGCCAAATGCAAACACTTCGAGCTCAACCGATGACGTCATATTACGAGAGAGCTGTTTAACTTGATGTATTGACAGTACTCGAGGTAGGACAACGCGTTTAACATTGAAGTTTTGCTGATAATAGTCGATAGCAGCCACGTTTGTCACTGATGCCTGAACAGACAAGTGAAGTTCGAGGTGCGGGTAAGTTCGAGCCGCATACTCAAGCACAGCAATGTCTGCAATGATGAGAGCGTCTACACCTAAGTGAGCGGCTTGATCGACGGCGTTAGTCCAACGCTCAAAGCCATCAGGGTGGGCAAAGGTATTTAATGCGACATGGATTTTCTTCCCATGGTCATGGACATACTGAACAGCACGTTCGAGCTTTTTGCCTGTAAAGTTCAGGCCAGCGAAGTGGCGTGCATTGGTGTCATCCTTAAAACCGATGTACACCGCGTCTGCACCGCAATCGATCGCTGTTTTTAAAGCAGGGAGGTTTCCTGCTGGGCATAAGAGTTCCATATACTCATTACCATGTTTCCGAGTAGAACCCGCATTTTATGAAGAAATATGAACGGCAAAGTTGATGTGAGGCAGGTTTAGGTGAATAAACAATGCTTTTACCCCCGAAGGGGTAACATCTATGAGCGAGTTTTACGGTGGTTAGTTTCTGTGGCGGCGACTATGGGCAAATAGAGCTTCAATTTCATGCTTGGGTTGTGGGCGATGAAAGTGGAACCCCTGGATCGAGTTACATTTGAGGTTGGACAGTAGAGTAGCTTGATGACGAGTCTCAACACCTTCCGCTACCACATTTAAGTTCAATGACCGACCTAAGTTAATGATGTTTTCGATAACCGTTAACTGTTTGGGTAGTGTGTCTATATCAGAGATAAAGGCTCGGTCTATTTTGAGTTCATCAATGGGAAAGTGTGCCAGATAAGACAAGGATGAGTAACCCGTTCCGAAATCATCGATAGATAATGCAAATCCGAGTTTCTTAATTGCATCAAGCATTTGCAATGTATGGTCGCTGTTGCTCATGACAGCACTTTCGGTGAGCTCAAAGGTAATACAGCTAGGATCGAGGCCGGTTGACGCTAACAGACGCTGCATGTAGTCAATGAGTTTAGGATTTCCAAATTGTTCTGGCGATAAGTTGATTGCCACACGGCCAGGTAAGATGCCTTGCAGCTTCCAACGCTTGACGGTATTAAACACATCCCTCATAACTACCCGCCCTAAATGTTCAATAAGACCTGCTTGTTCGGCAACCGGAATGAAGGTTGCAGGACTGATGTAGCCTTCTACTGGGTGTTTCCAGCGCACTAGTGCTTCCGCGCCATTGATGCTGAAATCTCGAGCATTAACTTTTGGCTGGTACCACACTTCTAAGCCATTTTGTTGCAGGGCTTTTTGCAGTTCAATCTCAAGCCATAAGCGCATGCGCGCTTCTTTGTTCATTTGATCATTAAACTTAATCAAACGGTTCCGACCGCGGGCCTTAGCTTCATACATTGCGGTATCGGCATTCTGCAGCAGTATTCTTGGATCAATACCGTCTTGCGGGAATGAAACACTGCCAATTGAACATGCAAGTCTTTTGCTAAAGTGATGCAAATCAAAGGGTTGATTGATGAGTGAGATAATGCGTTCAGCCAGTTGTTCGACTAACTTAGAGTTCTCCGAATCTGGCAAGATAATGCCAAATTCGTCCCCTCCCAAATGAGCCAAGATGGCATGCTGTGGTAGATGACGCCTTAAGCGAGTTGCAACCTCTTGAATAACTCGGTCACCAATGTGGTGACCTAGTGAATCATTAATATTTTTGAAGTTATCAATATCAAGATACAGCATCACCAAAGGGGTTTTGCTTTGAACCAACTGATCTAAGCAGCGCGAAAAGCCGAGGCGATTATACAGCTTGGTCAGGTTATCGATGTTAGCGTCTTCATAGTGAGAATCATTAGGAGTCTCTGCCAGCGTATTATTTGGCTTAAGAAGTAACAGTTGCGTGTTGTTTTTTAATTGCAGTGATTGGTCTGCGTGTACCAGAGCTTTCTTTTTTTCCCCAGACTTACATTGCACGATGCTCTGAATTGGATCGTGACGCGGAGCACTGATAGAAACAATGTTAAGAGGGTGGTAGCCATCTTCATTCAGCAGTATCTGACTGAGGGGTTGGCGGATAAGTTCTTCTGTGGAATCGAAGCCCAGTATATCGACTGCCGCAGCATTGGCAGAAAGGATACGGTCTTGATCTATCAGCAGCAATCCATCTGGTAACAGTTTGCACAGATTAGAGAACTTGATGTCAGACTCTTCTAACGAGCTGATTAATGCGTGTTTCTCTGAAGTATCGATAGCATGAAAAATAATAAACGATTCGCTATCGCCAACAAGCAGTGGAGCAACGCTAAAATGCAGACTGGTTTCAACACCAGACTCATTGAGTTTAACTTCTGCCTCTAAAGATTCCCCTTCAAGTGCTTTTTGGTAGTAAGGCTTTAATTGCGAATAGAAACGCTCCCCCAAAATTTGCAGATCGTTCATTCCAATCAAATCATTGTGGGTGAGTCCGGCCACATCACAATACCGATCGTTGACCATACAGTAGTGATGTTGCTCATCCAAAATAGCAAAAAAGAAAGGGCTATTAGATGTGAGCTTTGCAAAATAATCCTTTAACAATTTGGATGACATCAATGTACTACCAGCTCTTAGAAGAGTTTAATTAATCAATAACCATTCCACTATAACTGTGATTTATCAGTTAGGAAAGTAGACTCGCAAAAGCATTGATTATTTGATACATAACAGGACTTTTTTTAAGCGTTCACTTATGATGAACGCCATCATTTATACAAAATAACGGAAAATGGACGTGTTAAACAAGATCCACAGTCAGTTGGTTGAAAATGCAGCATTGATTTTGAGAGCTCCGCTCCAATTATTGCCTTCAGCCATTCAAAATAAGGCTCTTTTAGAGGGACTAAAATCCGTATTTAAGGAAGCTTTAGTCGATGGGGATTTCGAGTTTCTAGAAGATAAGTGGCTTAAAGTGAATGTCCGAGATCTTGATTTGAGTTGGTATATTAGTTACGAAAATGAACAGCTGATAGTTGCCGACAATGCTGTCGAAGAAGATGTGAGTTTCAGTGGTAACCTCAATGACTTGGTCCTGATTGCTGGTCGAAAAGAGGATCCTGACACGTTATTTTTTCAGCGACGTTTGAGTATTGAGGGTGATACGGAATTAGGTTTAGAAGTTAAGAATTTGATGGACAGTGTTGATTTTGACGCGCTGCCTAAGCCTATGTTAGCGTGCCTAAACCAATTGGCTGATTTTGTGTACAAAGGCGTACAAACATCAGCAAAACAGAGTGAGACCATACATGCTCATTAGAACCGAAGCCCCAGCTGATATCCTTCCGACAGATGCGTTATTGAAGTCGGTATTTGACACCGATGCTGAAGCTAATTTAGTTATGAAACTTCGTGAAAATAGTCGTCGAACCCTGTCACTAGTAGCGTGCAATGATGATGGAGAGATTGTTGGTCACGTTATGTTTTCACCTGTCACTGTGGCTGGTGTTGATAACAACTGGCAAGGGCTTGCGCCTCTAGCGGTAAAAAAGGAATACCAAGGTCAAGGCATTGGTTCTCGTTTGATTGAAGAGGGGTTATCTTCGCTTCGTGAATTTGGATACCCGGTGTGTGTGGTACTTGGCGACCCTGATTACTATTCTCGTTTAGGCTTTAGCGCTGCTAAGGACGTTGGACTTAATTGCCAATGGGACGTGCGAGAAGGTGCGTTTCAGGTTCAATTTTTAACAGCAGAGATTGACACGAACAGGCACGCTAAGGGCTCAGCATTAGTTGAGTACAGCGCTGAATTCAGCGAACTGTAATCGCCTTGCGACAGTTAGGTGATTAGATAATCATACGCAAAGATCACACATCAACGTAGAAATGGCGCAGATTGGTATAATCAAATAGCGTCTGATAACATCAGCAACAATCTGAAACTATGAGCGAGCAATTCACGGAGTATGAATCAAGATAGACTGAAGCTTCAGCATATGGGCATTCAAGCTTGGGATGTGGCTCACCCAGAACGCCTGCAGGGTTTCGTGCCACAACCGATAGCGATTCCAGAGTCATGCCGATTGTTATTGGTTAGCCCTGAAAACCCTAGTGGTGAGCTGGCCGAATTTTACTCACGTATCTTAAAAGCGATGAAGCTTGAGTTATCGCAGTCTCGTCATATCGAACCTGATCACTTAGTTCGCATTCAAGCGAGTGGGCTTGAATGGATTTGGTTTGCTGGGTGCGAAAACGAGTCAAAGCTAACCGAGCACCTAGCGATGCAAGAATCGGCTACAAAATTATTGTCATCCCCCTTGATATCAGGTATCCAGGGGAATGATCACCAACGTCGTACCCTTTGGAATCAAATACGCTCTTATGAATAAAGTCTTTTCAACTCTTGATAGAGAGCACCTCGATTCGGTTTGGAGTATCGAACAACGCGCCCACACTCACCCATGGAAGTCCTCTATGATTTATGAGTTAAATGGTCGTGGCGCAATGAATTTTGTGCTGAGTGTCGATGGAGACGTCGTGGGATACTACTATGCGCAGCATATTGTCGGTGAAGTCTCACTGCTCAATATTGCGGTGTCCCCTTGTCATCAAGGGAAAGGGTACGGTAGGGAGCTTATCCACCATTTTCTATCACAATGTGAGCAGATTAATGCCGAAAGTGCTTGGTTAGAAGTCCGGCAAAGTAATCAGGCGGCAATAAACCTCTACCAGCACCAAGGTTTCAATGAAGTCGATCGTCGCAAGGATTACTACCCTTGCGAAAACGGTCGTGAGGATGCACTTCTCATGAGCTACTTTTTCCTATTTCAATAATAATAACCGGCACTTATCTATGGTTAGCTTCGAGTTGCCCGCGAAATGTAACGATTGTTCGGCTACATGGGAGGCGGTAGTATTCGCTTTACCGTATAGGTAGCTTACCCTTTGTTACTTTGCTGCCCTTTTTATATCGGCATACTGCGTCGCAGAATTCATGATATAGGAAGCGACCAATGCGTCATATTTCAACACTGTCAGTAATGATTGCTATGACGATAGCAAACTCTGCTTACGCACAAGAAGAGCAAGCAAATGATCCTGCGGATGTAACACGCCCTCAAACCTACCTTAAAGTGGACTCGGGAGCTAAAGGCAAAGATGGCCTAACTCGTGTTCAATTGAACATGGCTGGCTCATACACTGAAAGCATTGGTTACTTGGGGCAGTTTGAAGGTGATTTTCAAACCAATCTAGATGCTGGCGAAGGCCAAAAGCAGGACTTTGGAATGTCTCGTGTACGTGCTCGTTATTTTCAGGTTCACGCTACGGGTTCAGCATTGCTGCCTGAAATTGGTTTCTCATTGGATTACATCAATTACGATAAGAACTGGGTTGCGAAAAACTCTGGGGCGAAAGACACTGTCGCTGTTGGTGCGGTCGCTAAGGTCATTACACCATTCGACTCTTGGGTATCTTACCCAAATGTCACCGTGATGCGTAATGAGTATGATAACGGTCGTTCTGGTAATGGTTGGCAAGCCAACTGGTTTAACTCTTTTTATCTGACTGAAAAAGGTCATTACATTACGGCTAACCCGCAGTACGCCAACTACCAAAACGCGTTTGGTAAAAACGAACAATCATTAGAACTGAACCTTGAAGGTGGTATTCCCCTTACTTCAGATGGCAGTATCTGGGGTAACGTGACTTACTCTGAGCACTTCTTCAAAGCGGGTGGTGAATCACGCATGAAGCACCTAGATGGCAACCGTGAAGTGCGCCTCGGTGCGACTTGGTTCTTCTAACCAAATCTTAGTTTCCTCTCTAAGACCAAGGCAAGGAAGCCTTATTTCCACGTCTCTAGTTTACTTTCTCATTGTTACTGGATCGCATCCAGTTAATAACTCCCTTTGACTCGCGTGACGAGTTAAATTCGTGGATACAACGCATTTCAATATTGATTCCATCTCATCAAGAGGTTTTAGATTATGGCAATGCCATTTCAGCTGAAGGATAAAGTCATTGTTCTTATCGGAGGTACGTCTGGTATTGGCGAAGCGATTGCCCAGCGTTTACTGGATGCAAAAGCGCAATTGGTTATCGCTGGTACCGATGCGTCGGAAGAGGCCTTGCATACCCTCGATGCTATGTACGTTTATGCAGATGTAACGGACGAATTTTCCTTAAGTGAATTAATGGCCATCACCTATGAACGCTTCGGCAGAATTGATGTACTTGTGAATTGCGCTGGTTCCACGAATGGTTACAGTACGATTATGGAATCAAAGAAAGCGGAGTACGATGCTAATTTTGCGGTCAATGCGCTTGGAACGGCTTTAACTATCAAACACGCAGTGCCGTATATGCCTAAAGGCAGCAGTATTATCAATATAGCGTCGGTTGCTGGTACCCAAGGCGTGCCTTACTTAGGAGCGCTTGCCAGTTCAAAATGGGCAGTGTTGGGAATCACTCAAACAGCAGCAATAGAGCTTGGCAGCAAACAGATCCGAGTCAATGCTGTGTGCCCCACATCGGTGGATACGCCACGTGCTCATGCCGCTGGTGGTGAACCTCAATTGAGGATGGAGAAGCGTGCTGTACCTCTAGGTCGCATAGCGCAACCTAAAGAAGTGGCTGCCGTTGTTCATTTTTTGGCATCTGAAGACAGCAGCTTTGTTAATGGTCAATCCATAGGTGTAGATGGTGGCTTTAGTGCTGGAATGAGTATTGATGCTTACAACCAACTTGCGCAGTAATAGGAAATTATCAATGAAAACAATAATTCGAATCACGCTTTGCCTTACGTTACTTCTTAGTGCAAACAGTCATGCTTACTACTGTGATCAGGAAGCTGAAGGAGCTGTAGTCGGTGCGGTCGACGGTGCAATAACGGGTGCTATAGTCGGTGGGATTGTCGATGGCAGTAATGGTGCCAAAACCGGAGCTCTTATTGGCGGCGGAGCCG
This sequence comes from Vibrio gelatinilyticus, assembly GCF_022836845.1. Classification (GTDB taxonomy): domain Bacteria; phylum Pseudomonadota; class Gammaproteobacteria; order Enterobacterales; family Vibrionaceae; genus Vibrio; species Vibrio gelatinilyticus. The sequence continues at coordinate 211,945 of NZ_JAJNNZ010000002.1, read as the reverse complement.
GAGCTGTAGGCGGCGCCATTGATGGTGCTTACTACGAAGGTGCCTGCGAAGTCGCGACCGATGTCATTATCGAAGATGAAATCATTGCCGAAGAATACATCGCGGAAGAGTATCTAGAGGAAGAAATCATCGAAGAAGAGATCTTAGAAGAAGAAATTTACGATGATGTCTTCTACGACTAGCTAGTTATCTAAAAAAGAGAGCCTCACCGCTCTCTTTTTTAGTTGTTTATCCGTCTTTATAGTCGCGCTAGTGCGCTCAGAAGCTTATTTTTAATTTCAGGACTAGATATGTAAGCACAAATATAGCGCTCCTCGTTACCTTCGAAGTCAGGCCTTAATTGAAGCATTTCCTTGTAGCTCGCTTGTGCCTGTATAAATTCACCTTTGTAGACTTGTATGATGGCTTTAAGCATTGGGATCCAGAATAAACGACGCAGTGATAGCTTACTAACTGCTTTGTCAGCGCCATCAAAATCATCCTGCATGATAAGGTGGACGATAGAAGCAATCGAGAACCAAGGAGGCCTAAATGGGTTCAGATCCTTCGAGTTTTGAATCAATTTTAAACCGCGCTCAAACTCGCCAGCCATGCAAAGTGCCCAGCCCGACAAGCCAATTTGGTAGGCTGCGTTAGGGTTAATGTCGAGTACTTTATCAACCGTCTCTAGAATGCCATTGATATCGCCTTTAACTTGGTGAGCCATAAGCATAGCGATTTGTGATTCTTGGTTGGTTGGCTCAAGCTCAACCGCTCTTTTTGCATGGCTTAATGCAGTATCAACGGCATTATCAACCTTATTCATGCCTAACATTTCGGCATCGAAATACAACACAGCCAGCATTGCATGCAGTAACGCCACATCAGGCTCACTTTGAACGGCGCTTAATAAAGCTTGAGTAGCCAGTTGATGCGTATCTTCGGTAAGCGTCATCAAATAGTGACGGTAACGTAGTGTTGCCTCATAGGTCGACAAGTGCTCGATACGTTTTTGATTGCAGCTTTGATAGATCTCTCGATGGATAATCCCAAAGCTTGACGCCAATTCAGCCACTATCTCAGCGATGATCTCATCTTGCATTTCAAAGAGGTCATCGGTGGTAAGGTCGCAGGTGTATTTTTCGGCCCAGACTTGTTCGCCAGTATCGGTGCGATACAGACGAGCGTAAACACGCATTTTATTGCCCAATGCTTGCATCGTACCTGATGTAATAAATGAGACTCCAAGTTTTTCACCTAGGCCTTTAACATCCGCTGAGGTTCGAGGATCAATATTGGTTTCCCCTAAAGCGTGCATGGAAACCACCTTCAGCATATCAAAGCGGGCCAGTTCAGTGGCGAGCTCTTCACCAAAACCGTCGGCAAAATATTGTTTCTCGGTGTCTTCTGACAGTGACAAAAAAGGAAGCACGGTGAGCGTTGGACTTAGTGGCTTTATAGCCAGGGTGTGAGTTGTTGTTTCAGTCACCGAGGGGACTGAAACAACTCTGGGCGTGAACATTGGACAATAGCGTCCTTTCGGGATGGTCAGAACAATAGGATCGTTGATGCCTTCTGTTAAATAATAGGTTTCCAGGGTGCGGCGAACTCGACCCGCTTGAATGCGAACAATCGGGTCGGCTTGATGATCAAAGTTGACGTCGCGATCAAACACCTCAGTTGCAATCGTGAACTGCTTGAGTCGATCACCATTACCATCGAGTGTTTGCGTTACAACGAATGTCAGCAGCTCCTTCATTTTCGGGCTCTGCTCAAAAGCTTTACTTGAAAGAATGCGTTGTAATTGTTCATTAATTTGAACTTTGTGTTCTTCAACTCGAACATCGAGTGGGGCTTGTTCTGACACCAGGGCAACTCTCTTGTAATTTAACAGCGATATTTTGCCACTTTATGAGTGTGAAACATAGCGAGAAGTTCATTGTTTTCTATGACATGACTCAGGTTATGGCATTATCAGCGGCGACAAATCCGCTTATTCTGTCTCGAGCTTCAAAGGTCTTGGATGAAAGACACTCAAACGCGATTGTTTCGATAAGTTTAGCGGAATAAGTACTTAGGTGTTATAACCTTACTGTATATTTGTTAACTGGAATACCTCTAGCAAGGAGTGCTTAAATGAACAAGTGGTCACTGATGTGTTTGAGTTGCGTACCTTTTGTGTCCTCTGTTAATGCCATGGATCAGTTTATTGACCCTCAAGATGGGATGCTGGATGTCAGCTCTTGGGTACTCGATAATGCTGTCGGTTTTATGCCAGTCCCGATTATTATTACCGACCCTGCGGTTGGTGTTGGTGGTGGCGCAGCTTTACTGTTTTTCCATGAATCAGATAAGCGAAAACAACTTCGTGAAGAAAATCCAGATGAAGTCGTCGGTTTGCCGCCGAGTGTTACAGCGGTTGCGGCCGCAGCAACAGCTAATGGCACGTGGCTGACAGGAGCCTTTCATTTTGGGTCGTGGCAAGAAGATACTTGGCGCTATCAAGGTGGCTTGTTTTATGGCTCATTTAATTTGAAATTCTACGAGTTTGATCAGCCGTTTGACTTCAATATTGATGGCCTCTACTTCATGCAAGATATTGATTATCGCATTGCCGGCTCAAATTGGTTTGTTGGGGCAAAGTACAGCATTTTATCCTCGAAGAGCACTTTCGATATTGGCAACATTCTTCCCGGCATTGATCCCATAGACTACGACATGAACGACGGCTCTGTTGAGTTAAAAGTCACTTATGATAGCCGAGACACCATTTTTACGCCTAATGACGGCCTTAAAGCCAAAGTGGGAACCTCGTTTCATAATCAATCCTTTGGCGGGGATGTGGACTATCATAAAACGCGTTTGCAAGCTAACTACTTTGCCCCAGTAACAAGTGATTTAGTTATAGGGTTACGAGGAGACTACCAAACTGTTTCTGAAGATGCGCCTTATTACGCACGGCCGTTTATCAACATGCGCGGTGTTCCGGCGATGCGTTATCAGGGAGATGACATGGCTTTGGTTGAGTTTGAAGCTCGCTTTGATATCACGCCTCGTTGGTCGTTAGTCGGGTTTACTGGAACAGGCAAAGCCGTCGAAGAGGGACAAAGCGTTTCGGAGGCAGATTATCGATCAATGGTGGGGGGCGGTTTTCGCTACCTGATTGCTCGACAGCTAAATATGCGTGCAGGTGTCGATGTGGCAAAAGGTCCAGAAGAGTGGGCGTATTACATAACAGTGGGTCATGCTTGGCAGCTGTAAAAAACAGAAAAAGGTCAGGAGTAGCCTGACCTTTACTAATTGAGCTGTAATTACTTTTTAAGTCGTTTCGCAAGCAAGGTGGTGACAGCCAGCACTAAAGTAACAAGAATGCTGGCAGCGCAATAGTCGACAACGGCAACAAAGCCACTAGCATCAATGAGTTGACCTGCGATAAAAGTACCGACACCAAAACCCAATGCCATAGCAAACATGAGCAAACCTTGCGTTAGCGCTGGTGAGCTTGGACTCAGTTCGTCGGCAATCGCGGGTATCACCATATCGAACCAGGAAATAGCTTGCATGAGCAGTACTATTAACAGTACCGGCACAAAGCTTGGAATGTTATTACCGACTGCAAGCCACAACCCAATCGCGGTAATTGCGTAGCAGGCAAAAGACACCATCCAGATAATGTATGGACTGCTTTTTTCCGCTAAACGTCCAGCAGGTTCGAGCAGTACCATTGTCAGTGCTGCAGAAGCGGCAAGACCAAATGCAGAGTGTCCTAGGTCAACATTAAAGACTTCTTTAATGATGATAGGACCAGTTTCCATCAAGTTACTGGAAGTGAACATCGAAACAAATACCGTACCCAGAAACAGGATAAAGGCGAGCAATCCGCGCTTTTTCGTCTGCGTTTGGGTGCTACTTTCGTCGTTAGTTTCTTGACTCGATTCTTTATCAACAACGACTTTTGGCGGTGGGGCGATAAAGACGGCGACGATAGAAATGCAAACCATGGACATCAGCACAAGTAGCTTTTGCTCATTTGACCACCCCATCAGGCTGACCAGTCCAAGTACTGAGCCCGCAATGACGATGCCAAGAAACTGAAATTGAAACAATCGGCTAAGGCCGCGAGCTTGCTGTTTTTCGGGCAGAGAGTTAAGCACGAAAGTAGGGTTTAATACCAACAAAGAGACTGTACCGATACCTATTGTCAGACCAACCAGTAGGTAAACAAGCGCTTGCGTTTGTGCAAAATAGAGCAATATTAGCGATAGTAGGTGTGATATAAGGGCCGCTTTTTGCATTTGTCTATGAATGCCATATTTATCAGCAAGCCAGCCAATCAGTGGTGCACTAACACCAAACAGACCGATCAGAGACATGACACTGCCCATAAGAGCACCGCTGCCAGTTCGTTCTATGATAATGGGGGTAAGTATAAGAGCAATCCCCACCCATTGCACGACGCCAATAGACATCTGTGCCATATACCAAGGCTTGTATGTTTTCATTGAGTATTGTCCGAAATTGAGTTGGCAAGCATTGCCAATGAGTAATGGTTATACCCAAATACAGCGCCCTACTGGTTTTGGGTATAACAACTAAACAATAAAGAGCATCGATAACAGCAAACAGAATGACGTATATCATCGCTGGCAGACAGTTATTAACGGTGTGTTACCTTGCGCTTGAAATGGGTTACCTAGTGATACTCGAATGCAAACGATGAGAAATCTTAGCGGGATCGCCTGAGTTGAAGCTCAGAAGGGCATTGCTTTTAAACTATTCGTTGAGAAACCGCGCCAGATCGGTGAAAATAGCGCCCAATTAATTTTAGACGCCTTCGAATAGTCTACCGACAACAGTCAGTAGTGTCGGTGTGCTGTTCCTTAAACCAAGAAGAACGTTATTCATGTCAAATCCAGTATTTCAGCAAGAAGTTTCTAAACGCAGAACCTTCGCTATCATCTCTCACCCAGATGCGGGTAAAACCACCATTACCGAAAAAGTACTTTTATTCGGAAACGCCATCCAAAAAGCGGGTACAGTAAAAGGCCGTGGTAGTGCCCAGCATGCTAAATCTGACTGGATGGAAATGGAAAAAGAACGTGGTATCTCGGTTACCACGTCGGTGATGCAGTTTCCGTATAACGATTGCTTAGTTAACCTTCTCGATACTCCGGGGCACGAAGATTTCTCGGAAGATACCTACCGTACATTAACCGCTGTCGATTCTTGCTTGATGGTGATTGATGCTGCTAAGGGTGTCGAAGACCGTACGCGTAAATTGATGGAAGTGACGCGTCTACGTGACACACCTATCGTGACCTTTATGAACAAACTTGACCGTGATGTTCGTGATCCAATGGAAGTGTTAGATGAAGTGGAAAGCGAGCTTGGTATGGCTTGTGCGCCAATCTCATGGCCAATTGGTTGTGGTAAAGAATTTAAAGGCGTGTATCACATTCACCGTGACGAAACCATCTTATACGAATCTGGCCATGGTCATGAGATTCAAGAAGTTCGTATCATTAAGGGGCTTGATAACCCTGAACTTGACGTGGCAGTTGGTGAAGATCTAGCGGAAAGCGTGCGTGAAGAACTAGAGCTTGTTATTGGTGCGTGTCCTGAGTTTGATTTAGACCTATTCCTTGCCGGTGAATTAACGCCAGTTTACTTTGGTACGGCACTGGGTAACTTTGGTGTTGACCATATGCTAGATGGCCTAACCAAGTGGGCTCCAGGGCCGCAAACTCGTCAGGCAAATGAGCGTGAGGTTGAATCCACAGAAGAAAAATTCTCTGGCTTCGTGTTTAAGATCCAGGCCAACATGGATCCGAAACACCGCGACCGTATCGCGTTCATGCGTATCGTGTCGGGTACTTACAATCAAGGCATGAAGATGAACCATGTTCGTACTGGCAAAAACGTCAGCATTTCGGATGCGGTAACCTTTATGGCTGGCGATCGTTCTCGTGCAGAAAAAGCGTATGCGGGCGATATTATTGGTTTGCACAATCACGGTACGATTCAAATTGGTGATACCTTTACGCAAGGTGAGAATTTGAAGTTCTCTGGTATTCCAAACTTTGCACCAGAATTATTCCGTCGTATTCGTCTACGCGATCCTCTAAAGCAAAAGCAGTTGCTAAAAGGCTTGGTACAGCTTTCTGAAGAAGGCGCTGTACAAGTCTTCCGTCCACTGCAAAACAACGATCTGATCGTTGGTGCGGTGGGTGTGCTTCAGTTTGATGTTGTTGTTGCACGCTTGAAGGCTGAGTACAACGTAGAAGCCATCTATGAGAGCGTAAACGTGGCAACGGCACGTTGGGTGGAGTGCGGTGATGCGAAGAAACTCGAAGAGTTCAAGCGTAAAAACCAACAAAACCTCGCTCTTGATGGGGGTGACAACCTAAGCTATGTTGCGCCAACAATGGTGAATCTAAACCTAGCAACAGAGCGATTCCCTGATATTGAGTTCCGTGCTACGCGCGAACATTAATTCGGCAATACAACCTGATAAAAAAAGCGCTCTTTTGAGCGCTTTTTTACATCTATAGAAACGTGAGTAATTCGTACTTACTCACGCTCTTTGGCGTAAGGAACCCCAATGGCTTTTGGTGCTATGGCTTTGCCAATAAAGCCCGCCAGTAGGAAGACTGTGAGCACATACGGAATCGCTTCAATTGCTTGAACTGGAATTGGGAAGTCTCCAATCTTAACCCCTTGTAGGCGAATGGCCAGCGCATCTAAGAAGCCAAACAGCAGACAGGCTCCCATAGCCGTAAATGGACGCCACTTACCAAATATCAGAGCAGCTAATGCCATATAGCCTTTACCCGCACTCATGTTTGGAATGAATTGAGCTGTCTGAGCTACAGACAAATATACGCCACCAATACCCACTAAGAGACCACAAATAGCCACGGCACCATAACGCATTCGTACTACTGAAATACCCGCTGTATCAACGGCGGATGGCGACTCACCAACAGCACGAAGACGAAGGCCAAAACGGGTTTTGAATAGTAGGTACCAAGCCGCAGGAACAATCAATACCACAAGGTACTCGAGTATCGAGTGACCGCTGATTAGCTCGGAGTAGAGCAAACCAAGTACAGGCACATCCGCTACCGCATCAGCACCAGGCAGAGTGATGGGGGCAAAACGAGCATCACCCGATAATGACGGTGTTTGGCCACCTTGGCTAAACCAGTGACGGCCGAGTGTAATGGTCAGGCCCGCAGCCAAAATGTTAATCGCCATACCACTGACGACCTGATCACCACGGTGCGTAATAGAGGCAAAGCCGTGCAATAGTGCCAGCAATACAGAGACGGCAATGCCGGCACCAAGCCCAAGCCATGCAGAACCGGTCACATGTGCCATTGCTGCTCCTGTAAAGGCTGCAGCTAGGAGCTTACCTTCAAGGGCAATATTAACGATACCGGAGCGTTCACAGAACATCCCAGCAAGAGAGGCAAGAATGAGAGGCGTCGATACACGAATCGTCGCGTCAAGCATTAGAATAATCGTTTCAAACATGATTAAGCGACTCCTTGCTGAGGTTTGACGTTTGGCTTAGCAAAAAACTTTAGGTAAGTGCGTTCTAATGAAGGTCTAAACATGTGTTCAAGTGCACCAGAGAACAAGATCACTAAGCCTTGCAGTACAACGACAATATTACGGTCAACACCATATTCAAAGCTAAGCTCCGCGCCCCCTTGATACAAGAACCCGAACAGCAAGCTTGCCAAGAGGACGCCGATAGGGTGGTTTCGTCCCATCAAGGCGACAGCAATTCCGGTAAAGCCAAACCCTTCGACAAAGTTAAGCTTAATTTGGTGTAGTTCACCTTGCAAAACATTGAGACCAAAAAAGCCTGCCAGCATGCCCGAGATAACCATAGTTAGGACAACAATCTTTACGTACTTGATGCCAGCATAACCTGCAGCAGAAGGATTAGAGCCAACGGCACGAATTTCGTAGCCCCAGCGAGAGTGCCACATAAATAGCCAAACAAAGACACAGCACAACAGAGCGAAAATAAAGCTCAGGTTCATTGGGCTAGGTGCGACATCAATACCGACCACCGCCAGTATTTCATGCATCTTAGGCAACCAACTGCTTGCGGCAAAGACTCGACTTTCTGTAGCCATGGTGTTTTCTGGTTTGAGAATATCCACCAGTAAATACGCCATGAATGAAGCCGCAATAAAGTTGAACATGATCGTCGTGATGACAATATGAGAACCGCGTTTTGCTTGAAGGTAAGCAGGAATAAAAGCCCAGGCTGCGCCAAATAGGCCGCCAGCGACGATAGCCACAGGGAAGGTGATCCACCAAGGCGCATATTCACCCAGCGTCAAACACACCAGGCCGACACCTAGACCACCAATATAGGCTTGACCTTCACCACCGATATTAAACAGGCCAGCATGAAATGCGACTGCAACCGCCAGACCCGTAAAAATAAATCCGGTGGCGTAATACATGGTATAGCCAAATCCTTCGGCGTACCCAAATGCGCCAGTCCACATGACTTTTGCCGCATCAATTGGATTGATGTCGATGTAAATAAATAGCAGTGCGGAGACTAAAAAGGCCACCAATACGTTGATGGCAGGTAGCAATGCCATCGTTACCCATGCAGGTACTTTTGCCTGACTCATTGGTGCTCTCCTTGTGCGGCGACTTTGTCTTGAAGGTGATCAGGGATGATATTAGCCATCATCAGGCCAATGGTTTTTTCGTCGGCATCTTTGATATCGATCTCGCCAACAATGCTGCCATCAAATACGACCAATATGCGATCAGAAAGACTCAGTATCTCGTCCAACTCGACCGACACAAGCAGTACCGCTTTATCTGCATCTCGAGCCGCAATAATTTGTTGATGGATATATTCGATAGCACCGATGTCAACGCCTCGAGTTGGCTGACCTACTAGTAAGACGTCAGGGTTTTGTTCCATTTCACGGGCGATGACGAGCTTTTGTTGGTTACCGCCAGAGAAGTTGGCCGTTTTAAGTGTGGTATCGTTGGGGCGAACATCCCATTTGTCCATGCTTTCTTGGCAAGATTGCTTGATAGCCACCTTATCTTGCAGCAGTCCTTTATTGTATTGAGGCAAATGGTGATAACCGAGAATGTAAGCTTCTTGTGCTTCAAACTTATTGATCAACCCTTGCTTATGGCGATCTTCAGGAATATGTCCAACACCGATTGTGCGTACGTGTTGAGGATCGCAAGCATGAGTGTGATCTATCGTATGACCATTAAGCTCAATGGAGCCTGAATGAGGTTTTAAAATACCCGACAACAAGCCGAGGATCTCAGATTGACCGTTACCTGATACGCCTGCAATACCAACCACTTCACCTTGTCGCACATTGAAATTAATGCGTTTAACGCGTTCAACACCAGAGTCATCAAAATACTGCAGGTCATTAACGCGAATCCGTTCTTTTTTCGGAGCTGCGATCTCTTTTTCAACCTTTAATCGAACCTTGCGACCGACCATCAGTTCTGCTAATTGCTCTTTGTTTGTTTGAGCGGTAACAACGTGATCCACCATCGCACCCTGACGCATAACAGAAATATTGTCTGTGATGGCGAGGACTTCACGCAGCTTGTGTGTGATGATCATGACGGTTGTGCCTTGATCACGAAGCTTGTCGAGAATTCGGAATAGGTGATCGGCTTCTTGTGGCGTGAGCACGCCAGTTGGCTCATCGAGAATGAGAATTTTTGCGCCACGATAAAGCGCTTTAAGGATCTCGACTCGTTGTTGAAGTCCAACGGGCAGCTGGCCAACGACTTTATCCAGAGGGACTTCAAGTCCGTAGTCTTTTGCAAGAGACTTTAGCTTCTTACGTGCTTTACCTAAACTTTCTTGCAATTGCCAACCGTCTTCCGCACCAAGTACGATATTCTCTAAAACGGTAAATGTCTCAACTAACATGAAGTGTTGGTGAACCATACCGACACCCGCTTGAATCGCTTCTTGCGAATTGGTGGGCTTATAAGGTTGGCCATTGACCCACATAGAGCCAGAATCCGCATGGTAAAAACCATAGATGATACTCATCAAGGTGGATTTACCAGCACCGTTTTCACCAATAATGCCGTGAATGCTGCCTTTGGGAACTTTCAAATCAATATCACGGTTGGCGTGTACAGCACCAAAGCGTTTATTGATGTCCTTAAGTTCAATGGCTAAAGATTGTCCCTGTGTCACTGGATACTGCCTTATAGTTTTATGTTCAAGCGGCTGAAAGATTAATATGAGCCATCATTTACAGCTCACTTGAGCATAATCTACTAAATTATACGCCGCTGTTTTTAGGCAGCGGCGTTGTTTATTTTGGTCACAGCCTAGTCAAAAAAATGGCCAAGCTGTTAATTGGAATCAATCACGATTAGAGGTTGCACGTGTTGTCAGACATGTAGTCATGAACAGCGATCTTGCCGCTGATGATGTCTGCTTTTAGAGATTCTAGGTATGCTTTTGATTCTGCGTCGACAAGTGACTTGTTATTGTCATCGTATGCCCACTCAACCGCACCTTCTTTAAGACCAAGAACTTTGATACCTGGAGCCCAAGTACCTTGCTCTGCTTCGTCCCAAGAGTTGTATGCAGCAACACCTACTTTCTTAACCATAGACGTCAACATAGTGCCTGGTTGTAGGTGGTTTTGGTTAGAATCAACACCAATTGCGAATTTGCCAGCGTCTTTTGCAGCTTGGTAAACGCCCATGCCCGTACCACCTGCAGCCGCGTAGATGACATCAACACCTTTAGAGAACTGAGACTTAGCTAGCTCTGAGCCTTTTGCTGGATCGGCAAACGCAGCAGGTGTAGAACCTGTCATGTTTTGGAATGTTTCGATAGAAGGGTTTGCGTGCTTAGCACCCTGGCGGTAACCACACTCAAATTTACGAATCAGAGGGATGTCCATGCCACCCACGAAACCAACTTTTGCAGATTGAGACTTTTTCGCCGCAAGTGCACCGACTAGGAAAGAACCTTCGTGCTCTTTGAAGACAATAGATTGAACGTTTGGCTTATCAACAACCATATCGATGATGGTAAATTGAATGTCTGGGAATTCAGTTGCCACTTTTTCTACCGCTGACGCCATATTGAAACCTACGGCTACAATTGGAGTAAATCCGCGGCTCGCTAGACGACGTAAACCCTGTTCACGTTGCGCTTCATTCTGAGGCTCAAATTCGCGAACTTTAATACCTTTATCGGCATTAAATGTTTTCACACCATTTTGAAAAACTGCTTCATTGAAAGATTTATCAAACTTACCAGCAGTGTCATAAACTACCGCAGGTTTTGCTGCGAATGCGCTGAAAGAGGAGACGGCCACTGCTAGTGCCGATAGTTTTAGAATAGTTTTTTTCACGGTCAATTCCCTTGTGTTGTTAAATGGTGACATTCAACATAGAGGTTAAGTTTTTTGCTATACACTTAATAGCGACAACTGATTAGCTATTGGTATGCGGCAGTGCTTGTGATCTGAGAGTACCCTGTCCCGAGACCGACAAACAATGAGACACATTTTATCGTTTGCATTTTCGAAAAAAAACCGTGTCTATCACAACACTTGCGCTTTAGATCACAAGTTAGTGATAAAATTCTGAATATGTGACGCCGTTTAATATATCGAAGATCACATATGATGTGAGTTTTGTCATAGATACCGATGAAAGAGAGGGAATATGTTTCGTTTAATTAAGCGCTGGATCGCAAGATATGATGCTTGGTGTGCCTCTATGGGCCTAACGCCAGAAAACAAACGTAGTTGTGTACCATTCAAAAAAGAACCAGAGCAGGATGATTGATACCCACTGCCATCTCGATTTAGTGGCCAAATCACTAGATATCGATACCGTCATCGAACAGGCTAAGATTGCAGGCGTTACTCACTTTATTGTGCCTAGTACTCACCACCTGAGTTGGTCGGCGGTGCGTTTGTTGTCAGAGCGTTTTTCGGGTGTCTATTACGCACTCGGTGTGCACCCCTTATTTATCAGTGAAGACTCTTTGGAGTACATGGGGTCTTTGGAGTCAATTCTGGTTCAAGATGCGAAGTCTCATCGCCGCTGCGTCGCGATAGGCGAGTGTGGTCTTGATTTTTTTCGTGGTCGAGAAAATGAAACCTTACAAACGGAAGTATTTCGTTATCAGTTAAAACTCGCCAATAAATGCCAACTGCCAGTCATCATTCATGCCCGTAAATCACATCAAGAAATTTTAGCGATATTAAAGCAGGAGCCCGTATTAAAAGGCGGCGTAATTCATGGCTTTAGCGGAAGCTTTGAACTGGCAATGTCCTATATTAGGCTTGGCTTTTATATTGGGGTAGGTGGCACGATCACCTATGAAAGAGCGAAGAAAACGCGCACAACCGTTTCAAGGATACCTCTTAACCGTATAGTGTTAGAAACGGATGCGCCCGATATGCCCATAGATGGTTATCAAGGCGATATCAATCAACCTAAAAGACTTAAGTTGGTGCTATCTTCGCTCAATGTGATGAGATGTGAAGATGTGCAAACGGTTGCCTCACAGCTAATAAATAATAGCAAAACCCTGTTTGATTTTTGTGATGGGTAGTTTGATAAAATGTTAAATTGAACTTTATTGCAACTACCTTTTGTGATCATTGTCGCATTTGTGTGTGTATGTTGGGTGTGTGCAATAGTAAAGTGTGAGGGTGGTACTACTTTCTTTCGTGAGGGTTTGTATAATCGCCCACGCTTTTGAGCTTCTATGAGCTTTAAAAATTGTTACACGCCAATAAACAAATATAAGGAAGTCATAAACTATGAGCCTGTTTATGAGCCTGGTTGGTATGGCAGTATTGCTTGGTATTGCAGTACTACTATCAGATAACCGCAAAGCTATTAATTTCAGAACAGTGGGCGGCGCATTTGCAATTCAATTCAGTTTGGGTGCTTTTGTACTTTACGTTCCATGGGGGCGCGATCTACTAGCAGGATTCTCTGCTGGTGTGCAAAACGTAATCGACTACGGTAAAGATGGTATTGGTTTCCTTTTTGGAAGCTTAGTTAACTTCTCTGTAGACGGTATCGGTTTCATTTTTGCATTCCAAGTTCTTCCAACTGTTATCTTCTTCTCTGCCCTAATCTCAGTGCTTTACTATGTAGGTATCATGCAATGGGTGATTAAGATTCTTGGTGGTGCTCTTCAAAAAGCACTCGGAACGTCTCGTTCAGAATCTATGTCAGCAGCAGCAAACATTTTCGTTGGTCAAACAGAAGCGCCACTTGTTGTGCGTCCTTTTGTTCCTAAAATGACTCAATCAGAGCTTTTCGCTGTAATGTGTGGTGGTTTAGCTTCTGTTGCCGGTGGTGTTTTGGCGGGTTATGCGTCAATGGGTGTACCACTAGAGTACCTAGTTGCAGCGTCATTCATGGCTGCGCCAGGTGGTCTATTGTTCGCCAAGATCATTAAACCTGAAACTGATACACCGGTAGAAACAATCGATGCAGATATCGATGGCGGCGACGATAAGCCTGCTAACGTTATCGATGCAGCGGCTGGTGGTGCTTCAATGGGTCTTCAGCTAGCACTTAACATTGGTGCAATGCTACTTGCATTCATCGGTTTGATTGCACTAGTTAACGGCATCCTTGGTGGTGTTGGTGGCTGGGTTGGTATGCCAGATCTAACACTAGAATTGATTCTAGGTTACATCTTTGCTCCTCTAGCATTCGTTATCGGTGTTCCATGGGAAGAAGCAACGCTTGCGGGTACCTTCATTGGTCAGAAAACGGTTGTAAACGAATTTGTTGCTTACCTAAACTTCGTACCATATGTTGGTGACAATGCTCAAATCGTTGCGGCAACTGGTGAAGTGATGACAGAGAAGACTCGCGCGATCATTTCATTTGCACTTTGTGGCTTTGCGAACCTTTCTTCTATCGCAATTCTATTAGGTGGTTTAGGTGGCATTGCGCCAAATCGTCGCCACGACATCGCGAATATGGGTGTGAAAGCTGTTATTGCAGGTACGCTTTCTAACTTGATGGCAGCGACAATCGCTGGCTTCTTCTTGTCTTTCTAATTTAGAACGAGTTAAGAAGTATATAGACGCCATTTAACATCGCCCCGTAGCAAGAGATTGCTGCGGGGCTTTTTTGTTTTTAGCAGCAAGAAATTAGAACGGACATGAGCTTGTGTGCCAGAGGTGGTAAGAGTTCAGATGTTTTTTTGAGATACAAACCGTTTGCGTTTTAATCAGCACTACCGTTTCTGACAAGAGTTCTATACTGTATAAATCCAGTTTGTTTCACGCCAAATCAAAGCGTAAAATAAGCGGAGTAGCCAGTTCTCACTCTAGAATGAGTAAAGTGATTAAACCAATCGGGTACTGTGCGGTGACAAGGATTGCAATTGGTGTGTTCACCGAGTCTTCAAGGAACCAAGTCCGTTCATCTATTACCGACCTTAAAGGTCGGATGATTATTTGAATATATTGACCGGAGATAGATAGAAATGAGCGAATTAAAATCAGCAGCTCTACGTGCTTTAAAACTTATGGATTTAACGACACTAAATGAAGATGACACTGATGCAAAAGTGATCTCGTTGTGTCATGACGCTAAAACGCCGGTAGGCACTCCAGCGGCAATCTGTATCTACCCTCGCTTTATTCCTATCGCTAAGAAAACGCTACGCGAACAAGGTACTCCTGAAGTTAGAATCGCAACGGTAACGAACTTCCCACACGGCAATGACGATGTCGACATCGCTGTTGCTGAAACTAAGGCTGCTGTTGCTTACGGTGCCGATGAAGTGGACGTGGTGTTCCCTTACCGCGCTCTGATGGCAGGCAACGAAGATGTTGGCTTCGAGCTTGTTAAAAAGTGTAAAGAAGCCTGTGGTGACATTCTTTTGAAAGTCATTATCGAAACTGGTGAGCTTAAAGAAGAGGCGTTGATTAAGAAGGCGTCTGAAATTTGTATCGACGCGGGTGCTGACTTCATTAAAACTTCAACAGGTAAAGTGCCTGTCAATGCAACACCAGAATACGCTCGTATGATGCTAGAAGTTATTCGTGATAAAGGCGTTGCTAAAACGGTAGGCTTTAAGCCAGCAGGCGGTGTTCGCACAGCAGAAGATGCAGCAGCATACCTGGCGATGGCCGATGAGATCCTCGGTGGCGACTGGGTAGACAACATGCACTACCGCTTCGGCGCATCAAGCCTGTTGACCAACCTTCTAAATACATTAGAAGTCACTGATGAAACTGCTGACCCTTCAGCGTACTAATTCAGTTTGATTCTAAAGTGGCAGCCTAGGTTGCCACTGTCTCTCTATCCTACGACCCAAGCAGCAGCTAGGGGAGGCACTAATGTATTTACCACAAGAAATTATTCGAAAAAAACGCGACGGATTAGAGCTAACGGCTGATGAAATTAACTTTTTTATTCAGGGCGTTGCCAACGATAGCGTATCAGAAGCACAAATCGCAGCGTTTGCGATGACCATTTTCTTTAATGAAATGACTATGTCAGAACGAATTGCACTTACGTGTGCCATGCGTGATTCTGGCATGGTTATCGATTGGGCGCATATGAACTTCGGCGGCCCGATTGTTGATAAACACTCAACGGGTGGTGTGGGTGACGTAACGTCACTGATGCTTGGCCCTATGATTGCGGCCTGTGGCGGTTTTGTCCCAATGATTTCAGGACGTGGGCTTGGCCATACTGGCGGTACATTAGACAAATTAGAGTCGATTCCAGGTTACAACATTACCCCAACCAACGAGGTTTTTGGTCAGGTGACTAAAGATGCGGGTGTGGCGATCATCGGTCAGACTGGTGATTTGGCACCAGCGGATAAACGCGTGTACGCCACTCGTGATATTACCGCAACTGTCGACAATATCTCGTTGATTACAGCATCGATTCTATCCAAGAAACTCGCTGCAGGCTTAGAGTCTCTGGTGATGGATGTCAAAGTGGGTTCTGGGGCCTTTATGCCAACCTACGAGGCTTCAGAAGAGCTCGCGAAATCTATCGTGGCTGTTGCGAATGGAGCTGGAACCAAAACAACTGCCATTTTGACCGATATGAATCAGGTTCTGGCTTCATCTGCGGGTAATGCCGTCGAAGTTAAAGAAGCTGTTCAGTTTTTAACGGGTGAATATCGAAACCCACGTTTGTACGATGTCACTATGGCGCTGTGCAGCGAAATGTTGGTTTTGGCTAAATTAGCCGAGGATGCTGACAAGGCAACGCAGATGCTCAACGAGGTGCTAGACAACGGTAAAGCTGCTCAGTGCTTTGGTAAAATGGTCGCCGGATTAGGCGGGCCTGCAGACTTCGTAGAAAACTACGATAATTACCTACAGAAAGCAGAAATTATCAAGCCAGTTTATGCGCCGCAAGACGGCATAGTTTCTGCGATGGATACGCGCGCTATTGGTATGGCCGTTGTTGCAATGGGCGGGGGGCGCCGAGTATCTTCAGACAGCATTGATTACGCAGTAGGCTTTGAGCAGTTTATCCGTCTTGGCCAAGTAGCATGTGCAGAGAAACCGCTTGCGGTTATTCATGCTCGAACTGAAGCTCAATGGCAAGAAGCGGCAGAGGCGATTATCGCCTCTATGACGATCGGCGAACAAGCTTACGTCGAGACACCTAACGTATACCGCCAAATTCGAGCGGAAGACTTAGCATAGGGCGGGGAGTAATTATGAAACGTGCATTTATTTTGGTTCTAGATTCTTTTGGCATTGGCGAAACTGCTGATGCAGAGCAATTTGGTGATGTCGGAGCCGACACTATGGGCCATATTGCCGAGCGATGCGCTCAGGGCCAAGCTGACAATGAGCAGCGACAGGGCCCGCTTAACGTGCCAAACCTAACAAGGTTGGGCTTAGCAATGGCT
Organism: Vibrio gelatinilyticus; assembly: GCF_022836845.1. Classification (GTDB taxonomy): domain Bacteria; phylum Pseudomonadota; class Gammaproteobacteria; order Enterobacterales; family Vibrionaceae; genus Vibrio; species Vibrio gelatinilyticus. The sequence goes on along the minus strand of NZ_JAJNNZ010000002.1, from coordinate 195,036 downwards.
CACAAAGAGTCTACAGGCTCACTTGCTCAGGGTTTACGTGACGATGTTGAAGTCATTGGCGCATACGGACACGCGGCAGAACTGTCATCGGGTAAAGATACGCCTTCGGGTCACTGGGAAATCGCAGGTGTTCCTGTGCTTTATGATTGGGGCTACTTTACGGATAAAGACAACAGCTTTCCAAAAGAGCTGACCGATCGCATTCTTGCAAGAGCAGGTTTATCGGGCTTTTTGGGGAATTGCCACGCATCGGGCACTCAAGTCTTAGATGATTTAGGCGAAGAACATATGAAAACAGGGCTACCTATTTTTTATACTTCGGCTGATTCAGTATTTCAAATTGCCTGCCATGAAGAAACGTTCGGCCTAGAGCGACTTTTAGAATTATGCCAAATTGCGCGTGAAGAGCTCGAAGATTACAACATTGGCCGCGTGATTGCTCGACCATTTATCGGCACAGGTAAAGGTCAGTTTGAACGAACCGGCAATCGTCGAGATCTTTCTGTTGAGCCGCCAGCAGCTACGGTTCTGTCTAAGCTCGTCGATGAGAAGCAAGGTGAAGTTGTGTCAATCGGTAAGATTGCGGACATCTATGCCAATTGTGGCATCACTCAAAAGTTCAAGGCGACGGGTATCCCTGCTCTGTTTGATGCGACGTTAGAACAGATTAAAGCGGCTAAAGACAATACGATTGTCTTTACTAATTTCGTTGATTTTGATTCTGCCTACGGCCATCGCCGTGATGTCGCTGGCTATGCTGGCGCGCTAGAGTATTTCGATATTCGTTTGCCAGAGGTTCTGGCGTTAATGGAAGACGATGATATTCTCATCTTGACGGCTGACCACGGCTGCGATCCAACATGGCCAGGTAGTGATCACACACGTGAGCACATCCCAGTCGTAGTGTATGGGAAAAAAGTACCAGCGGGGTCACTTGGACGCCGTGAGAGCTTTGCGGACATTGGCCAAAGTTTAGCAAGCTATTTTGATACTTCGGCTATGGAATACGGTAAGAGCTTTCTATAGTCAGAAATGAATGACAAAAGTCATTAAGTAATTAAAAGCTGACTTATTTATAAAGCAGCTTTATTTCGTTAACATCTTCGCTCTTTAGGGATGAACTAAAGAGCAACACTTGAAAGGAAATGAACATGGCGACTCCTCATATCAACGCAGAAATGGGCGCTTTTGCTGACGTAGTATTGATGCCTGGCGATCCGTTGCGTGCTAAATATATTGCTGAGACTTTTTTAGACGATGCTGTTCAGGTTTGTGATGTTCGCAATATGTACGGTTACACTGGAACTTACAAAGGTCGCCGAATTTCAGTGATGGGACACGGTATGGGCATTCCTTCGTGCTCAATCTATGTCACGGAGCTTATCAAAGACTTCGGCGTGAAGAAAATCATCCGTGTTGGTAGCTGTGGTGCGGTAAGTGAAGACATCAAAGTTCGTGATGTTGTTATTGGTATGGGCGCATGCACCGATTCAAAAGTAAACCGTATTCGTTTTAAAGATCATGATTTTGCTGCGATCGCAGATTATCATATGGTTAAGAATGCAGAAGAAGCGGCAAAAGCTCGCGGTATCGATGTTAAAGTGGGTAACTTGTTTTCTGCAGAGCTTTTCTACACTCCCGACCCAGAGATGTTCGACGTCATGGATAAGTACGGCATCGTCGGTGTAGAGATGGAAGCCGCTGGTATTTATGGTGTTGCTGCGGAATACGGTGCGAAAGCACTCGCGATTTGCACCGTATCAGACCATATCAAAACGGGTGAGCAAACAACCTCTGATGAGCGCGCCACCACATTCAACGAGATGATGGAAATTGCATTAGACTCAGTACTGTTAGGCGATTAATGCCCAATAGAGTCTGCAAAAAAGAGCGCCCCTAGAGGCGCTCTTTTTTTTGCAGTGATTTAAGGCTGCTTGAGTAGAAGGTTCTCTTCTTTATTTTTACGTTTTTTGGTGATCAAAGGCATTAAGATTAACCCGCACAAAAAACTCATTAATATCATGGTATACATATAACGATCGCTTTTTCTGTAGTGGTGATCAGAGATGGCGGTTACTTTGCCTGTTTCAAAGGTAATTCGAATAAAACCAATAATCGTGCCTTCTTTAATTATGGGTTCGACTAGCTGCTGGCGACCTATGCTTGCTGTCGATAAGGGAGTGTCTAACCCCAAGACTTCACGCGCAGAGACCGCGTCATTGCTTGCTGCGAGCTTAACCCCTTCTGCATTATAGACAGTAGCATCAAGAACAAGGCGCTCTTTTGCCAATTGGTTGGTGAGAGTGCCAAGACGCTCTTGGTCTTGATTTGCAATCATTTGGCTAGCAGACAGAGAGGCCTGAGAAACCAGTACTTTGCTTAGAACTTCCAACTGATTATTTTGAATTCGCTCGTTACCCTGACTGATAACAAAACTGTTGGTGGCAATGAAAAAAACCATGGCACCGATAAGAGACAAGGCAAAGATGCGTAAAAAGTTTCGAAATGAAAACAGCGATTCATCCATATTAAGCCCAATAGAAAGAAGAAATTGCGAATTGAACCATATTGAGACTTGCACAACCAAATTGCAATAGGGTAACGTCTTGGTAAATCATTATGGAATAGCAAACATGGATCAAGTTAAAAGTATATCAATTCAAAGGCGTATCCCGTTAAGAGTACGCTTTCCCGAGACCCAGCATGCCACGCAGCACGAAAAGTCGAGAGCATCTTGGATTGTATTCTCAGAGCATCTTTCACCCAAACACTTTGATGATATAGATTTCTTTACCGGAACCTTCAATAAAGTGTTGGATATTTGGCAGGTGGGTGTTTATGAGGTGGCTTTGATGTCGGGTGTTATGACACAAGAGCATCAAACTATCCTAACAGAGCTAGGTATTGATTATGCTGTGTTACACGATGTGCCAGACATGACGCGCCCAGGTGTGATTGTTTTGGATATGGACTCGACCGCGATAGAGATTGAGTGTATTGATGAAATTGCCAAGCTTGCTGGTGTTGGAGAGCAGGTGTCAGAAGTGACCGAAAGAGCGATGCAGGGTGAGCTGGATTTCGAGCAGAGCCTTCGCCAAAGGGTTGCGGCTCTTGCTGGTGCTGATGAAGCGATATTGACGCAGGTACGAGATCAATTGCCGATGATGCCTGAGCTCAAAGAGATGATTAAAACATTGCAATCTTTTGGCTGGAAAACCGCGATAGCGTCAGGTGGATTTACCTATTTCTCGGATTATTTACATCAAGAGTTGCAATTGGACTTTTCTCAGTCAAATACCTTAGAGATCGTCAATGGCCAGCTGACGGGGAAAGTGCTGGGAGATGTGGTTACAGCACAAAAAAAAGCCGATATTCTTTTGGCTTTAGCTGATCAGTACGAAGTTGAAGCACACAACACGATCGCTGTGGGTGATGGTGCCAATGACTTAGTGATGATGAATGCGGCAGGATTAGGTATTGCTTATCATGCTAAACCAAAAGTAGAACAGCAAGCTCAGATCGCAATACGCCATGCAGGGCTAGGCGGGGTTGTGTGCGTGCTCTCAGGACTGTTAGCAAAGCATAAAAAAGTATCTTGGTAACTTGTCAAAAGAGCATGACCGTGGTCATGCTCTTTTTCTATTGGCTTTAATTTAATTCCAAACGAATAAGTACTTCTTCGGTGATATCAACCAACTCACAGTATCCATGAATCGAATTCATTTCATTTTCCAAATTTCGGGCATGAGTTAGGCTCAGAGCGAGTAGTTCGTTGATGTCTTTTCTTAGTAACACGGTTAAAGGATCGAACACCGGAGAGCAAGACAAGCGAAGAACGTACAACTCCCCTAAGCTTAGAGCATGTTTAACAAATTGAATACGCTCTCTGGCAGACGGAAAGTCACTCCTTAATTTAGTATGAACAGCCTGAATACGGTCACCGAACTTAAGCGCAGCGATGTACACTTCGCAGTGCACTGGCTCTGCACCCAGTCGTTTTTTCATCGAGTTGACCAATAAACTGTTGCTTCGCCCTTTGAATATCGGTTGCAATGAAAGCTTATGATTGTGACCAAGCCGCTCGAATAACTGCAGGTATCCGGGTAGCGGGTAGTTGACACCTATCGCTCTGGTTTTAAGCGAGGAGCCTCTTCTATCTACGTAAATGGGGGTACTCACCATTTTGCTGAGCAGAACGTTGTGCATCGATTCAAGAAGTTCAGCGCTTGGTAGACTCTCTTCTTTTTCAATCAATGTGTCTCGGTTGTTGTCTATGATGCCATTGAGGAAAGCGATGGTTTTTATTGTCTTACCATTCTCTTCTATCGCCAGATGAACCTGCTTACAGTCATCAGAAAAGCGAACAACTCGGTACGGCACGCGGTTTAAAGGCAGCTTATCGTTGTACAGCTTAAGCTCAATATAATCGACGTTTACAAGCGAATTGGTCGGCAAAGAAAGCGGCAGCGCCAATTCAATGCTTAAGCCGCGCTTCGAAATATCGATAGTATGTGCAGAGATAGCGGGTTGTCCGTCGATGAGCAGTGACAATGGTGAGCGAAATTGATAACGAGGCTCTTTACGGCGCGATAATGCATCAAAATAGATGCCCCTTGGCTGAGTCGTCTTTCTGGGGTGGCGAAATTTGCCCAGTTCACTGCTAGAAAGGCGAGGCTTTTCAGTCAAAAGATAGTCCAGTGCCGAAGTATCATCACTGATTTCTCGTAATATTCCGCAATGTGTGAGTGTGTTCGAGTCTTGTGCTAATTCAGAGCTGTGAGCGGATAGCTGAGAGATTTCTTTGTCAGATAATTCAAACACCGACAAATGAAACGCTCTCCAGCTTTTCTTTTTGGCACCAATATGCCAAAACAGTTGGCGTTCTTCTCGAGAGGCTTCTGGCATCATCATTGAGTAAAACAATGTCATGCCTTGGTGTTCATGGGTAAAGGAATAGAGCACATTGCTACAGCCTTTAATCCCCGCCTTTACCAGCAAGGCCATACGCTCTGGGGAGAACAGATTTCCTATCGCCTGTTGATTACGTTCATCATGCCAATAGTTCCAAATACTGTGATTATTTTCTGTGAGTAGTGCGACCTTGAGTTGCTCGCCACTGAAAAACAAGGGTAAGTTACAGGCATGTTTGAGATAGGTGTGCTCAAATCCCCGAGTTCTGGCTCGAGTGATTTTGTCTTGATTGTTGTGACGAATTTTTTTGGTTTCGGTATTGAGGTGTTGCTCTACGACCAACTCAATGGCATCAGTCGGCGTGAGTCTTAAGGTACGCAAAAACTTAACGGGCGATATGCCATGAACCCCTTCGACACCAAGCACTCGATACTCTATTGGCTTCTGGATGTCTTTGATTTTGTCATTTTTTGCTAGCTCGTTAAAAGAGACACTAATGACTTCTCCCAGATTGTAGTCAAAGGTGCCAGGTACTTTGAATTTCGCGCCCGCTCCGGATAAATCAACGGTTACACCGTGAGCTGTTTCACCATTGCTCAGCGTGATAGCAATTTGAGAGGTCAGCTTTAGGCGATTTTCACGACGCAATAGATCGTAGCCTAGGTTAATAGGCTCAGCTTCAAAAGGGCTGTTGGGATCAGTGAGGTCACTTTCCAGAGTCAGAGGTTTGCCTCGAACGCCCTGTGCTAGACTTGGCTGACTTACTAGGCTTTCCCAAACGCCTTCGGTATATCCACCAAACTTTTTCACCAATTTGTGGTATTGATTAAAAGCTCGGTCATCAAGCCAATGAGAGATGCCATCCAATAGGTATTCCTGACAGTCTTGCGACAGTCGACCTCGCAGGTCAATGCGTTTTTGGCTTGGGGTCATGATGCGGTTAAGCTCCATCTTAACCAACAATTTTGCGGACGGTGATACCCCTTCGGTCAGCTGAAGGAGAACGTGCTCGAAATCGTCAGCTTGGTAAGCTGGGATTAATTTTTCAGTTAATGAAAGAATCTCGGATTGCTGCATAAGATTTGGTAGAGTATCCCTCTCGTGATGAATTCGCCATAACTCGCATAGACTCATGTTCCATTATCGGCAGAGATTTATAGCCCTTAAAGGTTTGTTTCGAAAACTGTGAGTTAGGTATTGTCGAACGAGTTTGCGCTATTTCGCAATGATTATTTGTGATCCGCTTTCAAATTTTCAGACCGCTTCAATGTCTTATTGAAACGGTATGCACCGATATTAACAGTAAAAGGATTAAAGAAAACTCGTTATGGCTAAGGCAAAAAGAGCTTATGTATGTAATGACTGTGGTGCAGACTTTCCCCGCTGGCAGGGGCAGTGTAATGCTTGCGGTGCTTGGAATACGATTAGCGAGGTGAGACTGGCGGCGTCACCTCAAGTCGCTCGCAATGAGCGTTTATCAGGTTATGCGGGTGCTGCCGAGTCGCAAGTGCAGACTTTGTCTGACATCGATTTACAAGAAGTGCCTCGTTTTACCAGTGGCTTCCAAGAGTTTGACCGTGTGCTGGGCGGGGGAGTGGTACCAGGGGCTGCAATACTAATCGGCGGTAATCCAGGCGCAGGGAAATCCACCTTACTATTACAAACCATGTGTCGATTGTCTGCACAAATGCCGACGCTGTATGTGACTGGTGAAGAATCCTTGCAACAGGTTGCGATGAGGGCATCAAGGCTAGGGCTCCCTAAAGAGCACTTGAAGATGCTATCAGAAACCAATGTCGATCGTATTTGCCAAGTTGCCGAAAAGGAACAGCCTAAATTGGTGGTTATTGACTCGATACAAGTAATGCATGTATCGGATGTGCAATCGTCTCCGGGTAGTATCGCTCAAGTGAGGGAGTCGGCGACAGCGTTAACTCGTTACGCTAAGCAAAATAATGTGGCTATTTTTATTGTGGGTCACGTTACTAAAGATGGTACTCTTGCCGGCCCCAAAGTTCTTGAGCATATTATTGACTGTTCGGTGTTACTCGATGGTGGTGCAGACAGCCGCTTTAGAACAATGCGCAGCCATAAGAACCGATTTGGGGCGGTGAATGAGCTGGGTGTGTTCGCTATGACAGGGCAAGGTCTAAAAGAAGTCAGTAATCCATCGGCTATCTTCTTATCTCGAGGTGATGAAGAAACCTCGGGCAGTTCGGTTATGGTTGTTTGGGAAGGTACCCGACCATTATTGGTGGAAATTCAAGCGTTAGTCGATTACAGTCAGCTGGCCAATCCACGACGCGTATCCGTAGGATTAGATCAAAACCGTCTGTCCCTTCTGTTGGCCGTGTTGCATAAACACGGTGGATTACAGATGGCAGACCAAGATGTGTTCGTTAACGTGGTGGGTGGTGTAAAGGTGACTGAGACCAGTGCTGATCTGGCATTGGTTATGGCACTGCTTTCAAGTTTTAGAGACCGAGTGTTACCGAAAGATGTGGTTATTTTTGGTGAAGTCGGTCTTGCGGGTGAAATTCGTCCAGTTCCAAGTGGGCAAGAACGTTTGATGGAAGCCTTTAAACATGGCTTTACCAAAGCGATTGTTCCGATGGCGAATATGCCAAAAGGCGGTGTGGAAGGAATGCAAATCCACGGCGTGAAAAAATTGTCTGACGCAATTTCGGCATTTGATGAGCTGTAAGTGCCGTGAAAGTCAGTCGAGATTGATTTTTGTACGGTGAATTCGGTCAATTTTACGAATTATTATCGAAATATCACAGATAACGGCTAAAATTAATTCCGAACTAAGTAAACACAAGTGTTCGGTACAGGCCCCATATAATAGGGCTTGCGAGAGCACGACTTGAACGAGCCGTTGTTTCAGACAACGGCTTGATAACTTTTTTTTAAAGCAAATGCACGCAATGCTATCCGTCTTGACAGATTGTGATATACTCTGCGCGCATTTTATATCCTATTAACAGAGTAAAACGATGACTGATTTATCAAAATACAGAAATATTGGTATTTTCGCGCACGTTGATGCGGGTAAAACCACTACAACTGAGCGTATTCTTAAACTGACTGGCCAAATCCATAAGACTGGTGAAGTTCATGATGGTGAATCAACTACCGACTTCATGGAACAGGAAGCTGAGCGCGGAATTACTATCCAGTCAGCGGCAGTTAGCTGTTTTTGGAACGATCACCGTTTGAACGTTATCGATACTCCTGGACACGTTGACTTTACAGTTGAAGTATATCGTTCACTTAAAGTACTTGATGGCGGTATCGGTGTATTCTGTGGTTCTGGTGGTGTTGAGCCTCAATCAGAAACTAACTGGCGTTACGCTAACGAATCAGAAGTATCTCGTCTGATCTTCGTTAACAAACTAGACCGTATGGGTGCTGACTTCTTTAACGTTGTTGACCAAGTTAAAAACGTTCTAGGTGCTAACCCACTAGTTATGGTTCTACCTATCGGCCGCGAAGATGACTTCGTTGGTGTTGTAGACCTTCTAAGCCGTAAAGCATACGTTTGGGACGATTCTGGTCTTCCAGAAAACTACGAAGTTAAAGATGTTCCAGCGGACATGGTTGATGACGTTGAACAGTACCGTGAAGAGCTAATCGAAACGGCTGTTGAGCAAGACGACGACCTAATGGAAGCGTACATGGAAGGTGAAGAGCCTTCTATCGAAGACATCAAGCGTTGTATCCGTAAAGGTACTCGTGACCTAGCGTTCTTCCCAACATTCTGTGGTTCTGCATTTAAGAACAAGGGTGTTCAGATCGTTCTTGATGCTGTAGTTGATTACCTACCTGCTCCAACAGAAGTAGAACCTCAACCACTAACAGACAAAGAAACTGGCGAACCAACTGGTGAAGTTGCGACAGTATCTGCTGATGAGCCACTACGTGCGCTAGCGTTCAAAATCATGGACGACCGCTTCGGTGCTCTAACGTTCATCCGTATTTACTCAGGTAAACTAAACAAGGGTGACACTATTCTTAACGCTGCAACTGGTAAAACAGAGCGTATCGGCCGTATGGTTGAGATGCAAGCAGATGAGCGTAACGAACTTACTTCAGCTCAAGCGGGTGACATCATCGCTGTAGTTGGTATGAAGAACGTTCAAACTGGTCACACTCTATGTGATGTTAAGCACGAGTGTACGCTTGAGCCAATGATCTTCCCAACACCAGTAATCTCAATCGCTGTAACTCCAAAAGACAAAGGCGGTTCTGAGAAAATGGGTATCGCGATCGGTAAAATGGTTGCAGAAGATCCATCTTTCCAAGTTGAAACTGACGAAGAAACTGGCGAAACCATCCTTAAAGGTATGGGTGAGCTTCACCTAGACATTAAAGTTGACATCCTTAAGCGTACTTACGGTGTTGACCTAACTGTTGGTGCTCCTCAAGTTGCTTACCGTGAAACTATCACTCAAGCAATTGAAGATAGCTACACGCACAAGAAACAGTCTGGTGGTTCTGGTCAATTCGGTAAGATCGATTACCGTATCAAGCCTGGCGAAGCTGGTTCTGGTTTCTCGTTCAAATCAACAGTTGTTGGTGGTAACGTACCTAAGGAATTCTGGCCTGCAGTTGAAAAAGGCTTTGCTGGAATGATGGACAACGGTGTTCTTGCTGGCTTCCCAACGCTAGACGTTGAAGTTGAACTATTCGACGGTGGCTTCCACGCAGTTGACTCATCTGCAATCGCATTTGAAATCGCAGCGAAAGGCGCATTCCGTCAGTCTATGCCTAAAGCAGGCGCACAACTTCTTGAGCCTATCATGAACGTTGACGTGTTCACTCCAGACGATCACGTAGGTGACGTTATCGGTGACCTTAACCGTCGTCGTGGTATGATCAAAGACCAACAAGCTGGCGCTACTGGTGTTCGTATTAAAGCTGACGTACCTCTTTCTGAGATGTTCGGCTACATCGGTCACCTACGTACAATCACTTCTGGTCGTGGCCAATTCTCTATGGAATTCGCTCACTACGCACCGTGTCCAATGAACGTTGCAGAAGAAGTTATTGCTAAAGTTAAAGAAGAGAAAGCAAACAAGTAATTGTTTGATTAATCTTTAAAAAAACCCGCCTTATGGCGGGTTTTTTATGTGTGGCATCCGACTTATAAATAAAAAGAGCTGCCAATGGCAGCTCAAATCTAAGATGTTGGTAATGTGAGTTTACTCTTCCCACACTACCAATTTGTCTTTCGGCCAGTTTTGGCCCATTTCGTGATATTTCTGCTCTAGAAGGTGACGCTTAATCTTTAAGGTTGGTGTCAAAATACCGTTTTCGATACTCCACGGGTCTTTGATCATCAACACCCCTTTGATTTGCTCATGCGATTCTAATTCTGAATTCATACGCTTAACCACGCGTGCAGCTGTCCGTTCATACCTTTCTTTGTCAAAGTTAGGGAAGTCGTGTGGCACAACCAATAGGATAGGGGCAGGTAATCCAAGACCAATGAGACACATCATCTCAACGCGGCTATATTCAAATAGTTTATTCTCAATCGGTACCGGAGCGACGAACTTACCCTTCGCAGTTTTAAAGGTGTCTTTTTTACGCCCTTGGATCTTCAGGTAACCATCGGTATCGATATAACCAATGTCTCCGGTGTGCAGCCAACCTTCATCATCAAAACTTTCTTGCGTTGCAATATCATTTTTATAGTAGCCCGAAAACATCCCCTTACTGCGAACCATGATTTCGTCGTCATGTTCAATTTTGAGTTCGATCCCCGGTCCTGCATTACCAACAGATCCAATTTTATCCGCTCTAAACGGGTGGTTAAGGGTACTATAAGCGAACGTTTCCGTCATTCCCCAGGCTTCGGTAATATTGAGCCCAACACTGTGATACCAATCAAGAAGAGCAGGAGAGACAGGCGCTGACCCACAGCCTAGGACTCGAGCTTGGTCTAACCCTAAACCATCCGCCAACTTCTTCTTAATGAGCGTATTTACAAACGGTATCTTGAGTAAAAGGTTTAGTTTTTTCGGCGGCAACTTGTCTTGAATACGTTGCTGGAACAGTGTCCAAAGTCTTGGTACAGAAATAAACAATGTAGGGCGATGCATTTTTACGTCTTCGATAAAGGTATCGAGAGACTCAGGAAAGGCGGTTTGTACGCCACCCAAAATAGAAGAACCATAAATGTACACTCGCTCGGTAATGTGAGCGAGCGGTAAATATGAGAATAATCGATCGTTCGGCTCGATGCCGATGTGATCAATTAATCGTTGAACTGACCAGCAAAACGCTCCGTAGGTGAGCATTGCACCTTTTGGAAGCCCTGAGGTTCCAGAGGTATAGACAATTGACATCAACTTATCTTCATGGTGTTTAGGTCGCGTTTGAGAAGGCGCGTTTTCGGCAACCAGTTGCTCAAAACTGTATTGGCATTGAGGCGCACTGTCATAGGGCAAGGAAATTGAGATGACATCCGATAGTTTTTCCATGACTTGAGAGGTGGCGGTGGCGTCATCAAGTTTTCCGGCAATTAGGATCTTACTTTCACTATGAGTAATGCAATACTCTATGGTGTCTGCACCGGCCGTCGGGAATATCGGCACACTGATAAAGTCACCGAGCATAAAGGCTAGATCGCAGATAAACCACTCAGCACAGTTTTTTGAAACCAGCGCTATTTTGTCACCGGGCTTAGCCCCTAAACCATTTAATGCACTCACCAGTTTCAGAGCCTTATCAGCGACGTCACTATAAGTGAAGTCAACAAATTGTCTGTTGATGATTTGTTTTAGGTAAACTTCATTTGGTCTCTCCTGCGCCCATTTAAGAAGCATTTCATTGGGAGGGGTAAACGTAGTCTGTGAAGAGCTTGAAATTGGATTAGGCTGAATCATTCGTTAACTCCATTAAAAGGTAGAACGATAAATTATGGTTATTATTGTGTTAAGATATTGTTAATATAGATTATGTTAGCGATATATTTAAAAGTCTGCAAGTGTGTTGGTGGATGCTTTTCGTGGGGCAATGCACAATATTTGAGTAAAAACTCCAATGCAACGTTTGCTGACTCATCAAATTAAGGCCGTTTTGGCGCCTTTAAACGCTGTCCATGATGGACTTAATCGTTTGTTGTTCGCTGCGTAATGCATCTACGCACATGCTGTCAATTTTTCCCTGTGATACTTTCTTCTCTAGCTCCAGCAGTGCGTAACTTACGGACCAGGGTTGACTGTAAGTTCGTTCGCTCGTCAAGGCGTCAAAAATGTTAGCAACGGTCACAATGCGCGCAGCAAGAGGTGGCGTTTCGTTTCTCGGGTAGCCACTGCCATCCAGATAACAATGGTGATAGCGAATGACTTGATTTAATAAATGACTGCTTGGATGTGACTCATTCCCATAGTGATGCGCATAGTGGTGGAGTACATTTGCACCCTGTTTGACACTTTTTTTGAGATTGCTACTCGTGTCGTTGCTAGGCTCCCATGTTATGTCGTATTGCGTACTAAGCACCGAATACTTACCAATATCATGCAGAGCGCCACAATGGGCGATATGATGAAGTGTTTCATCATCAAGCCAGCCCTGAACCGCCAAATGGTTGGCAATAACCTCGCTATAAAGCCCAACGCGTGTGCTATGTGCAATTGAGTCGCAGGCATCATTAAAGGCTGAATGCTTAATATTTTCGTGCACGATTTTTAATGTGTTGAGGTAATCCCATTCTCCCTGCACCAGATCTAGAACTTGCTGGCTATATTCATATATCCCTTGCTGAGTTAGGCGATCAAAGTGGTTGGCATCAGATGCGTTGTAAAATAGAACTCCGACAAAACTGTTTTGATCAAATAGTGGTACGGTTAAAGAAGATTGGTAGGGTTGCTGACGTAGCCAAAGAGAGTGCTCGTTACTGGGAGAGATCTCTTGTCGAATATTGCCAATCGAGCGATTATTGTTTCGTAATATACATTTACCCAATGAGCTATGTGGGTCTATCGGTGCGCTGTAATGGGTAATCGCATGTCCATGATAGGTGCTGTACAAGTAGGTTTTTAAAGTTGTTCGTTCATCGTCGTACAGAGCAACCGACATGCGTGAGACAGTGGGTTGCTCTATTCGTAGCTTGGCATGAATAGCCGCTAGAGCCATATTCAAAGATGTAGGGGAGATCGCTTGTTTCTGAGCAATAGAGTAAGCATGCTTGGCCACATTCAGCTCCTTGAATTACCGACGTGTACAGTAAGGCAGGGCAGCATTGGGTCGACAACGGTGAACTCGCCCCTACCTTGATACAAAAGCGGGACTACGTCCCACTAATGAGTTTAAGCAGCGTTGGTGACTATAGCGAGTTCACTGTCTTGATATTACGATAAAGTTTGATTTAGATTAAATTCGCTAAAAAAGGGGAGAACAGCCCTGCGCCAACAAAGAAAATGACCATTGCCACGATAGGCAGTTTAAATTGCTTCATTAAGGTTACCCCTAGCAACACTAAAGAGATGTCTACAGCATTGAATATGGCGCTAACGAACACGGGTTGATAGAGAGCGGCGATCAGTAATCCCACGACTGATGCATTAACGCCGTTAAGCGCTCCCGCCACACCTGCGCGTTGAGCAAGAGATCGCCAGTTATTCAACACGCCTACCAGCAACAAGAAACCAGGTAGAAATACAGCTAGGGTGGCCACGAGCGCACCAACGATAGGCGCTTGCGGTAACAACTGGTAGCCTAAGTAGGTGGCAAAGGTAAACATTGGCCCAGGCACAGCCTGCGCGGCAGCATACCCAGTTAGAAAGGCATCTTGTGACAGTTGATCACCAACAATGTTTTGCAGCAACGGTAACACCACATGGCCGCCACCAAAGACCAAGCTTCCCGCTTGATAAAAATCAGAAAAAATTTGGATAACAGGGGCCATGCTGGCCAATAACGGTAAGCCAAACAACAAGGCAACAAACAAGAGCAATGGCCTTACAGAAAGTGTCATAGGCAGTGTCGAAGGTGAGGTTTTGCCCGGCAGCCATTTCATTCCTAGTAGTGCGGCTAACAGTAGAACCAATATTTGCGTGCTAATGGATGGGAACAATAGCAGCGCGACAGCTGTGGTGATGCAGACAAAAACTGACAGGTTTTGTTTGCAAAAATTCTTGTACATTCCCCAGGTGGCATCGGCCACGACAACGACTGCCAGCAACTTCAAGCCATGAATGGCATGCTGAAAGTAACTGGCATCCATTAGTTGACTGCTGGCGACAGCCAGTAACAACATCATGAGCACAGAGGGCAGGGTGAAGCCAACAAAGGCCATTAACCCGCCAATAAGACCGCCACGCTGATAACCAATGGCAAACCCAACCTGGCTGGAACCTGGGCCGGGTAAAAACTGGCTCAATGCGACAATCTGAGCGTAATTGTCGTCGGCTAACCATTGGCGCTTTTCGACAAACATCGAACGAAAGTAGCCAATGTGAGCTGCTGGGCCTCCAAAGCTCACCCAACCCAGTGAAAAAAATATTTTAAAAATGGTGAATGCAGAATCTGATTTTTCAGATTGAGATATCGTTGCCGCCACAAGAAAACCTAAATCGATAGTGAATGTGGGCCTAGCATAAGAATCGCAGTATAATTATTCAAATTAATAGTACTGATAGATTGTATGAGCAATATAGGATAGCAGCTGTGGATTGGAAAAAAGTGGATCTTAATTTATTGGTGGCCTTTCATCATCTATTTCAAGAAAGCAGTGTCAGCGCGGCTGCTGAGAAAACCTATGTCAGTCAATCAGCGATGAGTCACAGTTTATCTAAGCTGCGAGTACTCTGCGGCGATCGTTTGTTTGAACGTCAAGGGCACAAAATGGTGCCGACAGATAAAGCCCAGCAGCTAGCGCCTATTATCGCTCAGGTATTATCGCTGGTAGAGTTCAATGTCCTTCCAAGCAGTGAGTTCATTGCTAAAGAGTATCGTGGAGTTTGTCGGATTGGCTTGACGGATTACGCAGAGTTTATATTTGCGCCTTTGCTTTATGATGCGGTGCTGGCAAGCGCCCCTCATGCCAAGGTCAGCTTTGTTAACGTTAATCGCCATAATTATCTTAGTGTTACAGAAGCGGAAAAGCTCGATATCGTTATTGGCAGTATCCCTCAGTTAAATGAGCACTTTCGCTCTCAAAAACTGTATACGGAGAAGCACCTTTGTTTGTTCGATGCAGAGCACGTGAATGTGGTCAATGACATCGACCTTGCTTTGTTTACCTCAACGCCACATTGTTTAGTGAGCCCAGACGGCCACTTTGAAACCAAGGTTGATGAATACCTCAGATTAGAAGGCTTCAATCGCAACGTAACCGTGGTCTCGAGAAACTTTTTGACGATTCGTCGTTTAGTGTCAGGACGAAAACTGTTTGCGATTGTGCCAAGAATGATGGCTCAAATGTCACTAATTAATGACAATCTCAACTTTGCCCCCCCTCCCGTTCCTGTCGCGGACTTTGACATTTCTCTTATCTGGGCGAATAAAAAACACGAAAGTGATAAATCGCAGTGGCTTAGGGAGGTTGTTTACAATGCAATAGTAGAAGAGGTTCGTCACAGAGATCTATAAATTGAACGTTAGTGGTAAGCATTACATTTTGAGGTAATTGCTTACAAAGCCTTACTGCTATTAGTATCAGTCAGATCCTTGGATAGTTGCCAAGTATTGTGTGCAGTGATCTATTCCACACTCTAGGAAAGAGAATAACCGCAGTTGTAAAAAATGGGGCATTAATCCCTTTAATTGCCTTCCTGTGATGCTAAATTTGCCGTGTAAACGTTTCCACCGTATGACTACCCTACAAATAATTAGAGAATAAGAATATGAAGAAACAAATGATGAAAGGAATTTTGGCCTCAGCTGTGGGTTTGGCTTGTTTTAGTCAGGCAGCCATGGCAAAAGACATCACCGTTTGGGCTTGGGATCCAAACTTCAACGTTGCCATTATGGAAGAAGCTGCGCAGCGTTATGAAGCTGCCAATCCAGGTGTGGATGTTAAGGTTGTTGATTTTGCTAAAGCGGACATTGAGCAAAAGCTGCATACCATGCTAGCTTCAGGCATCACCTCAGCGCTGCCTGATGTGGTTCTTATCGAAGATTACAATGCCCAAAAATACCTTCAATCTTATCCAGGTTCATTCGCACCGATGACAAAGGCGATCGACTACAGCAAATTTGCGCCCTACAAAGTCAATGTCATGACGGTGGATGGTGAAGTCTATGGTTTGCCATTTGATACGGGTGTCTCAGGGTTGTACTACCGTACAGATATCTTAGAAAAAGCCGGTTTTTCTGCACAGGACATGCACAACATCACATGGGATCGTTTCATTGAAATTGGCAAACAGGTAAAAGAGAAAACGGGTGTGTCGATGCTTGGAAACAACCCGTCGGACTTAGGCTTATTACGCGTAATGATTCAAGGTGCGGGCAGTTGGTACTTCAACGCTGATGGCAGCCTCAATATCAAGGACAACAAAGAGTTGGCTGAAGGGCTGCGTATTTTCCGTGATTTGCACCGAACTGAGATTGCTCGCCCAACAATTGGATGGTCTGAATGGGTCGGTTCGGTGAACAGCGGCGCCGTTGCTTCGATTACCACAGGTGTATGGATCACCGCTTCCGTTAAAGCGGGAGAAGGCCAAGAGGGTAACTGGGCCGTAGCGCCAACTCCAAGACTAAATGTTGACGGTGCGGTCAACAGCTCAAACTTGGGTGGTTCAAGTTGGTACGTTCTTAATGCGTCTAAGGTAAAAGATACCGCGATTGATTTCCTAAACGATACCTTTGGTTCGGATAAAGATTTCTATGAGGAAATTTTAAAGACTCAAGGCGCAGTAGGTTCTTATTTACCTGCTGGCAACACGACGGCATACCAATACCAGGACAGCTACTTCAATAATCAGCAGATCTACTCAGACTTCAATAAATGGGCGGCTGACATCCCAGCGGTAAACTATGGCATGTATACCTATGAAGTCGATTCAGCTATCGCAGCTCAAATGCCATCTATTATGCAAGGTGCCCCAATTGACAAAGTACTGGAGAGTGTTGAGCAGCAACTGAAATATCAAATCCAATAGTTAACCTTTTAGCCCCACTTCTGTAGCGAGTCAGGGTGGGGCTCTTTTCTACTTTCTTGGTGTCATTATGAGTGAATTGGTGAAAACGATTCAGCCTGAGTCTACAAGTAACAAAAACAGCTTTCAGCGCTTTTACGATATAAACGGCTGGGGGTTTGTTCTCCCTGCGGTGACTCTGGTCGCATTATTTATGATCTACCCCATTTTGAATTCATTGTGGATTTCAATGCATTCTGGTCGCGGTGTGATCATGGAATTTGTTGGCTTTGGCAATATTACCCGGCTGTTCAATGATCCGGTGTTTCTAAAAGCCCTGTCAAACACATTTATTTTCCTAATTATTCAAGTACCGATAATGATCTTGCTGTCACTGGCTCTATCGTCTTGCTTGAACTCTCCCAATTTGAAATTTAGAAGCCTGTTTAGGCTCGCTATATTTCTTCCGTGTGTGACATCGCTGGTTGCGTACTCCATTCTGTTTAAAAGTATGTTTGCCTATGAAGGGATAGTGAACTCTTTCTTGATGTGGACAGGGATTGTTTCTGATCCAATCCCTTGGATGGCAGATCCGTTCTGGGCCAAAGTCACCATCATTTTGGCGATTACATGGCGCTGGACTGGTTACAATATGATTTTCTTCTTGTCGGCGATGCAAAACATCGACAAGTCTATCTACGAAGCTGCCCGCATCGAAGGTGTGAGCCCAATAAAACAGTTTTTCTTCATCACGGTTCCTCTATTAAAACCCGTCATTTTGTTCACGACGGTCATGTCGACCATAGGTACCTTGCAGTTGTTTGACGAAGTGATGAACATTACCGCGGGTGGCCCGGCCAATGAGACACTAACGCTGTCAATGTACATTTACGATCTGTCGTTCAAATTTGTGCCTAACTTTGGCTATGCGGCAACAGTCTCTTACGTGATTGTTTTCTTCGCAGCCACTTTGGCTATGTTGCAATTCAAAATAGCGAGGGATAAGTAATGAACGGAAAAAATAAAGCACTGCGCGTCATTATGTACGCTTTTTTGAGTGTGTTTTCACTAGTGTCACTGTTTCCGTTTTACTGGATGGTCGTGTCGAGTACCAACACCACCACACAGGTCAATACCGGTAAGTTTACTTTCGGTGATCAACTGTTGGTCAACTTAGCCAAGTTGAACGAGCAGGTTGATCTATGGCTTATTTTTTGGAATACCTCAAAGATCGCCATTATCAGTACTATCTTTACTCTATTGATTTCTTCAATGGCGGGATATGGTTTTGAGATTTACAAAAGCAAAGTCCGAGATCGCGTGTATGGCGCAATGCTCTTGACCATGATGATCCCGTTTGCGGCATTGATGATCCCCTTGTTTACCCTGATGGCGAAAGCAGGTCTACTCGATACTCACTTAGCGGTAATGCTGCCTACGATTGCGTCGGTATTCATCGTTTTCTATTTCCGACAATGCACAAAGGCATTTCCATCGGAACTCATTGATGCTGCGCGCGTCGATGGCGTCAAAGACTGGAAAATCTACTTGTATGTCTACATGCCTGTGATGAAAACCACTTACGCCGCCGCATTTATTATTGTCTTTATGGCGTCGTGGAATGCTTTCTTATGGCCTTTGATCGTGTTGCAGTCAGCTGAGCTTAAAACCATAAACCTCGTATTATCGTCATTGTCTTCGGCTTACTTCCCAGACTTTGGAATCATAATGGTTGGCACTGTAGTGGCGACGATCCCAACATTGACCGTGTTCTTCTTAATGCAAAAACAATTCGTGGCTGGTATGACCGGCTCCGTGAAATAAGTGAGATGTGAAAAATGAGAAGCTTTAAAGAGATATTATTGGCGCGTGAGTGGGAAAACCAACACATAACTCACCACAACGTTCTTGATGCTCATGCCCCTTTGCACGCATACCATAATGAAGAGGCTGCAAGGCTTGCTGTAAAGTCGGACAATACCTTGCTGCTCAATGGCGACTGGAAGTTTAAGTTGCTTGATAAGCCGGAGTCGATACAAGAGCAATATATTGCTCAACAGTTTGACGACAGTAACTGGGACACAATTGCCGTTCCGAGCAATTGGCAATTACAAGGTTTTGATAAGCCGATTTACACCAATGTGAAATACCCATTTGCTGACACGCCTCCGTTTGTGCCACAAGATAACCCAACGGGCGTATATCGTGTCGAATTTGAGCTAAACCAACTCGATTCACAAAGCGTGCATACGATTACTTTTGATGGCGTGAATTCAGCCTTTCATGTGTGGTGTAACGGTGTATGGATTGGCTACTCGCAAGATAGCCGTCTGGCCGCTGAGTTTGATATTAGTGACGTGCTGGTGTCTGGCAATAACCAACTGACGGTGATGGTGCTGCGTTGGTCCGACGGTTCTTATTTGGAAGACCAGGACATGTGGTGGTTGAGCGGGATATTCCGTGACGTTACATTGCGCTCAAAACCTGAAATTGCCATAAAAGATGTACAAATCAATACGCAGTTAGACGCTTGTTATCGAGACGCCGTGTTAAACGTGACCACGACGCTTTCGAAGAAAAACGCACCGCATAGTATTGATATTGAGCTGTTTGATGCCGATGGCCAAAGTGTATTTGGCCGTCAGTCTCGACAATGTGGTCAACGTATTATCGACGAAAAAGGCCCTTGGCAGGAGATAGCTGAACACAGTGTTGCTATTAGCAATCCGAGAAAGTGGAGTGCAGAGCAGCCATATTTGTATCGTCTGGTTGTCGCGCTGTGTGATAACGATGGCAACACGGTTGATTGTGAAGCTTATAATGTTGGCTTCAGAGCGGTAGAAATCAGTGATGGACAACTTAAAGTCAATGGTAAAGCTTTGCTCATCCGCGGTGTGAACCGTCATGAACACCACCCTGAAATGGGCCATACCATGACACGCGAGTGCATGATTGAAGATATTAAGCTGCTCAAGCAGCATAACTTTAACTCGGTCCGTACCGCCCATTACCCGAACGATCCACTGTGGTACGAATTGTGCGATGAATATGGATTGTATTTGGTCGATGAAGCCAATATTGAAACGCACGGCCAGTTTCCAATGTGTCGACTGTCGAATGACGTCACCTGGATGAACGCCTATATGCGACGTATCACTCGTCTGGTTGAGCGCGATAAAAACCATCCGTCGATCATCGTATGGTCGTTGGGCAATGAGTCTGGGATTGGTAACAATCACCATGCTATGTACCAATGGACAAAACAGCGTGATCCGTCTCGTCCAGTGCAGTATGAAGGTGGTGGTTCAGATACTGCAGCTACAGATATCATTGTGCCAATGTACGCACGTGTCGACAGCGATCAACGGCACGACCTCGCGCCAAATGTAACGCCAAAGCTGGCCATTAAAAAATGGCTTGGGATGCCAGGAGAAGAGCGCCCACTTATTTTGTGTGAATATGCCCATGCGATGGGCAATAGTTTAGGTAGCTTTGACAAGTATTGGCAAACCTTCCGTGAGTATCCGCGTTTGCAAGGCGGATATATTTGGGACTGGGTCGACCAGGGCCTAACTAAAACCGATGAAAACGGTGTTGATTACTGGGCGTACGGTGGGGATTTTGGTGACGACATTAACGATCGCCAGTTCTGCATTAATGGACTGATTTTCCCGGACCGAACAGTACATCCAACATTGTATGAAGCAAAAAAAGCGCAGCAATTCCACCAGTTCAGTCTGCGTTCTTTAGAACCCGTTGTCATTCGCGTTACTAGTGAGTACTTATTTACCGCTACAGAAAACGAAAAGCTTGGCTGGACTATCACGCAAGATGGACAAGTGATCGATCAAGGTGAGATTGAATTATGGGTCGAAGCCGACAGCTACGCTGATATTCAGTTGGCAGAAAAGCTGCCTAAAGCGCTGGTCGGTTGTGACTATCATTTGAACCTCAGCGTTGTATCAACCAAAGCAACGCCTTGGGCGAACCAAGGCCATGTTCTTGCCGCTGAGCAGCTGACATTGCCGAGTGCCTTTGGACTCTCTCCAACAGCGCGTAATAGCTCAGGTTTACCAGAAGTTAACGTCACTGATGGGCGTCTAATACTGCAAGCAAACAAGCAAACACTTGAGTTTGATTTAGCCACCGGATATCTGGACTCATGGCTGGCAGATGGCGAACAACAGCTACTTGTTTCGCCAAGAGATAATTTCTACCGAGCACCATTGGATAACGATATTGGTACCAGTGAAGCAGACCGCGTCGATCCTAGTACCTGGATGGCTCGATGGGACGCCGCAGGCTTGTCAAACCTAACGGTTGAATGCGCATCGGTTGAACATTTTAGCCTCGCTGAACACTACAGTGTTGAAAGCCGCTATAGCCATAGTTTTGAAGGCGTACTTGTTTTTGAAACTATCTGGCGCTATCAGATCTACTTGGATGGTGAAGTCACCGTCGATGTGGAAGTGTTCGCTGCGAAAGGTCTGCCATCATTGCCTCGTGTTGGGATGGAAATGGCTATTGATAGCAGCGTTGACGTCGTTAAGTGGTACGGCCGTGGGCCTTTTGAGAACTACCCGGATAGATTGCTCGCGGCCCATCTTGGCCAGTACCAAGCAACAGTCGACGAGATGCACACCCCGTATATCTTCCCTACTGATTGTGGATTGCGATGCGATGTTCGACATAGCCAAATCGGTCGTTTACAGATCGATGGGCTGCATCACCTTTCTGTCAGTCGTTTCGATACCAAAGTACTTCGTGCGGCACGCCACACCAACGAGCTGATAGACAGTGGCAAAGTGTTTGTACGTGTCGATTGCGCTCACATGGGGGTTGGTGGTGACGACTCCTGGACACCAAGTGTGCATGAAGAGTTTAAGTTGCTGCAAGAGCAGTATCGTTATCGTGTCACATTACGAATCACTGAAAACGAATAATGATAGAGGGGCGTGATGACCGCCCCCGTGATTCAATGCTGACAATCAGTATCACCTCAAAAGAACAATCAACGTTGCTGATGAAACACCATCAGTAAAGTGAAAGAATTGAAAGGACAGAACATGGCAGATATAAAGCTTTCCAAAGTAGTGAAGAGTTACGGTGATGCAACCGTTATTCATGGTGTCGATCTTGATATTAAATCCGGCGAATTTGTGGTGTTCGTCGGTCCCTCGGGTTGTGGCAAGTCGACGTTGCTAAGACTGATCGCGGGCCTGGAAGAGATCACTGAAGGGGTGCTCGAGATTGATAACAATGTCGTTAACCATGTTGACCCAGCAGAGCGAGGCATCGCGATGGTGTTTCAATCATATGCTCTATACCCTCATCTTACCGTTGAGGAAAATATGGGCTTTGGTATGAAAATGAACGGGTTTCCAAAAGCGGAAATCAAGCAGCGTGTAGAGCGTGCAGCCAAAGCGTTGCAGCTTGATCACCTAATGGACCGCAAACCGAAAGATATGTCCGGTGGCCAAAGACAACGTGTTGCTATTGGCCGCGCCATTGTGCGGGATCCCAAAGTTTTCTTGTTTGATGAACCGCTGTCAAACCTTGATGCCGAATTGCGCGTGGACATGCGTTTGCAAATCGCCAGCTTGCACCGTGAGCTTGATACCACCATGATTTATGTCACGCACGATCAGGTCGAAGCTATGACGCTAGCCGACAAGATCGTCGTGTTAAGAGATGGCCGTGTAGAGCAAGTGGGCTCGCCACTAGAGCTATATAACAGCCCTGACAATGAATTTGTGGCAGGCTTTATTGGTTCTCCAAAAATGAATATGCTGCCAGCGACTGTGACGCAAGTCGGCGAACAAGAGATTACGATTCGTCTTCCGGACGGGCAATCCTTGCAGATCGCAGTGCAGACGCAAAGCATTGGTGAAGGTGACAAGGTGATGTTTGGCCTACGACCTGAACACATTGCTTTGGACGACAGTGGTGAAGCCAAGCTTCATTTCTCAACCAATGCGGTAGAGCGCTTGGGCAACAGTACTTACCTGTTTGGTCAGGTAGGCGGCTTTGAGAACTATAAAGTCCACGTTTCGGGCGACAAAGAAGTGAAACGAGGTGATGAACTGAACTTGAGCTTTAACCTTGCAGATTGTCATGTGTTTTTTGACTCGAAATGCATCTCAAACCTGTAATGAGTTAGCTATGATTACCCGCATCGAATGCGTTTACATTAAGCGCATTCGATGTGTTTCAAAGTGAAAATTGATCCTCTACCCCTTAGTGCTCGATAACCTAACGAGCTTCAGAAAGGATGTGCCAATGTCCGAGCAATACATTCAGTTAAACAGTCATTCCACTTCGTTAATCATCAAATTACACCCCGCGCCTGAGATCGTGTATTGGGGAAAGTTGCAGCCTAAGCTTAGCGATGAAGAGACGCAGCAAATGGCGCTTGTACAAAGCCGAGCAGTGCCACAGGCGCGAATAGATCATGATGTTCCAATTACTCTTTGTCCTGAGCTTGGTCGAGGGAGTTTCGGCTCTCCAGGCATTGAAGGGCATCGACTTGGCAAAGATTGGGCGCCAGTATTTGAGTATCACTCGCATCAGAAAAACGGCAATGAGATCAGCATAGAGAGTATTGAGCCTATGGTAGGCCTAAAGCTTGTCGTCCACCTTAAATTGGATGAAGATAGTGGTGTACTCAGTCTGCGATTGGAGTTGATCAATCAAGCCTCAGTACCCTACCAGCTGGATAAACTGGTTGTGACAATGCCACTACCTTATCACGCTAAAGAGTTGGAATCCTACACGGGGCGATGGAGTCGTGAATTCCAGCCACAACGTCAGTTAGTTGAACATGGTGTTTATACTCAAGAGAACCGCCGCGGTCGTACCTCTCATGAGTATTTTCCTGGTTGTTTGGTTGGAGGCCAAGGTTTTGGTCATCAGTGTGGCGAGGTATGGGGATTTCATCTTGGCTGGAGTGGCAATCATCATTGGCGGTTAGAAGCGAAAAGTGATGGACGCCGCTTTGTGCAGTTTGGTGAACTGCTTATGGCGGGTGAAATGTCGCTCTCTGCGCAAGAGAGTTACTCCACGCCAGAGCTGTTTGCTAGCTACAGTGCGAACGGCACTAATGGTTTACGACACGCTAATCATGCGTATGTAAGAGAAAACCTGCTTCGTTTTGGTCAGGAGCAAGCTAGGCCAGTTCACCTTAATACGTGGGAGGGGATTTACTTTGCACACGATCCTGATTATATCTGTGAAATGGCCACTCAGGCGGCAGAGATCGGCGTAGAGCGATTTATTATTGATGATGGTTGGTTTAAAGGGCGTCATCACGATAAAGCGGCACTTGGGGACTGGTCACTGGATACCAACAAGTATCCAAATGGTTTAACACCGGTGATTGAGCATGTGAACCAACTGGGCATGGAGTTTGGTATTTGGGTGGAACCCGAGATGGTTAACCCTGACTCGGATCTCTTTCGAGCCCATCCAGACTGGTTATTGGCAACCGATGGCTATGTCCAGCCCACAGGGCGATACCAGTATGTACTCAATTTGCAAAACCAGGATTGCTTTAATTACTTATTCCGCTGCTTGGATGAATTGCTATCTCAGCACAACATCGGTTATCTAAAATGGGACATGAACCGAGAGCTGGTTCAACCATCGCACCAAGGCAAGGCGAGTGTGCATGGACAAACGCTCGCGGTTTATCGATTGCTGGATAAATTGGTCACGGCACACCCTAAGGTCGAGATTGAATCGTGTTCATCAGGTGGCGGGCGAATCGATTATGAAATCCTAAAACGCACCTATCGTTTTTGGAGTTCAGACTGTAACGATGCCCTTGAAAGACAAACCATTCAAAAGCACATGGGGGTCTTTTTTCCACCCGAAGTCATGGGAGCGCATATCGGGCCACAGTGCAGTCACACAACTCGCCGGCAGCATAGCATTAACTTGCGCGGGTTGACGGCCTTGCAAGGACACATGGGGGTAGAGCTGGATCCGGTCAAAGAGAGTGACGGCGAAAAATCGCGGTTTGCTCAGTACATAGCTCTTCACAAGCAGTATAGAGAGTTGTTGCACAGCGGGCGCTCTTTTTACCTAGACAGCAATGATCCAGGTCGAAATGTTTACGGGGTGTACAACGAAACCAGTATTTTGATCACCGTGTGCCAAACGGCGATGCCAGACTATATGCTACCAGAGCCTTTACTTCTCGATATGGTCGAGGATAACGCTGTTTATGCCATCACGCTGGTGGATTATCCTCAAAGCAGTTTGAGTCTAATGAAAGCCTTACCAGAGTGGATGCAAGCGAGCACTGAGGGGCAGCAAGTACGCATTCGTGGGGCGTTGCTTAAATCATTTGGGCTGCAATTACCCGTCCTTGACCCGGAGGCGGCAATGTTGCTTGAGATCACCGCTATCTCACAATAAGCACAGCTGCGCGGTAATATCCTTCATGAGAGGCGTTTGTAAGCGATTGTTTACAATCAGCCTCTTTGTTTTTTACCCGGATAGGCATTGTGGCTTACACGTTTGACTAAGGGCAACTTTGCACCACACTTATAGCGAGTTCTGTAAGTCTCAGTGTGTATCGTAAAGTCACGTTGCCCGAGGAAGCCATGTTCGATAGTAATGCCAAAAATGACACTCAGCCTATTTGGGTTCCCAGTAAGGCGAGCCAATCTTCTTCAAACTTAATTCGCTTTATAAAGCGCATAAATCCACCATCGCCTTTTGCTGATGACTATCATCAGTTTCATCGTTGGTCTGTGGATCATGCCGAGCGATTTTGGAGTGAACTTTGGGACTTTTGTCGGGTACTCGGTGAAAAAGGGGATCAAGTTTCTTGTCAGGGAGCCAGCAAATGGGGGGCGTTGACCACCAACCGAGATACACAGTGGTTTCCGAAAGGCACTCTCAATTACGCTGAAAATTTGTTGTCATCGGTGAGTCGCCATCCTAATGCGCAAGCCATTTATTTTGAAAACGAGCAACAGCAGCATCGCAGTCTAAGTTGGCTGCAGCTTGAGCAGCAGGTTTCTGTGGTGCAGCAGTGGCTGAAAGATCTTGGCGTTGGTAAAGGTGATGTGGTTGCGGGGTATTTACCGCATCTGCCTGAGACGGTGGTTGCGATGTTAGCCACAACCAGTCTGGGAGCGATCTGGACTTCCACGTCACCTGACTTTGGCGCGGAGAGTGTGGTGGAGCGTTTTAGTCAGGTCGAGCCAAAAGTATTGTTTTGCTGTGATGGTTACCATTTTAATGGCAACGCGTTTGATATGGCAGAAAAGAATCACAAGATAGCCAACAGCATTCCATCAATCGACCACATTTGTGTCATTCAATACCTAAATGAACGCAGTCCATTGCCCGCCACTAAAGCAGCAGTGTGTGTGTGGGCGTCAATTGCGCAGCGCTATGAAAGTGCGACGCTTGAGTATCAGCGTGTTGCGTTTAACGATCCGCTTTTTGTTCTTTATTCTTCAGGAACGACGGGAAAACCAAAGTGCATCGTTCATTCTGTAGGAGGTATTTTACTCAACCACCTTAAAGAGCATCAATTGCATTGTGACATTAAGAACAATGATCGGGTTTTTTACTACACCACCTGTGGTTGGATGATGTGGAACTGGCATGTATCTGCGCTGGCAAGTGGCGCAACCTTAGTCATTTTCGATGGCAGTCCAATGTACCCGTCTCCGAACGTGCTTTGGGATCTTGCCGAAAAACAGAAGGTGACCTTGTTTGGTACTGCAGCCAAGTATCTAGAAGCGTTACAAAAATCTGCGTTAGTGCCGTGTGTCCATTATCAGCTACCCAATCTAAGAACGCTTTGCTCCACCGGCTCTGTGCTGTACCCAGAGCAGTTTGACTTTGTCTATCAATCGATAAAACCCGATCTGCATTTAGCCTCTATCTCAGGTGGTACCGACATTTGTGGCTGTTTTGTACTCGGCAACCCTATTTCGCCAGTCTATCGCGGTGAATGTCAGGGGCCGGGGTTAGGGCTGGCGGTCAAAGCTTTTAATCAACAAGGTAAGAGCATCGTCAATCAACGCGGAGAGCTGGTGTGCGTTAATAGCTTTCCCAATCAGCCGATTGGCTTTTGGGGTGACAATGGGGAGCGCTATCATAATGCCTATTGGGCAGAGTTTGATAACGTTTGGAATCATGGAGACGATATTGTAATTACTGAGCGTGGTGGCATGGTGTTTTTTGGTCGCAGTGATGCCACATTAAATCCTGGAGGGATAAGAATTGGTACCGCCGAGATTTACCAGCAAGTGAACCAACTCGATGAAATCAAAGATTCTCTCGCTGTTGGGCGCGCAGTTGATGGTGATGAGAAAATTGTTCTTTTTGTGCAGCTAAATGACGGTGTCAAACTCGATAATGATCTGCTGTCCTTAATAAGGCGTCACTTGAAACATAAGTGCTCACCTCGTCATGTGCCAGCGGAGATCTACGCGATTAGCGATATCCCCAAGACCAAATCGGGTAAGTTGGTGGAGTTGGCGGTTAAGCAGGTATTGCATGGCAAAGAAGTGAAAAATAAAGGAGCAATTGCCAATCCACAGGTATTGGATGAAATTGCTCACTATCGTTTTGTTGGCTGAATTTGTTAGGTTAATGAAAAGCGAGTCCACACTTTTGAACGCCATCGCCTTAGCATAATGATGCCACGTAGCCATTCATCCAGGCCAATGGCGATCCATGCACCAATCACCCCAAATCCCCAATGCAGGCCAAAGAGGTAACTGGAAACCACCGCCACTCCCCACATGCTAAGGATACCCATTTGAACCGGAAACTTAATGTCGCCAGCGCCTTTTAGGGCCGAAATAAAGATAAGGTTAAATACACGGCCTGACTCAATGAAAATCGACCCCGCAATTAACATGGCTACGAGCGCGACAATTTCTGGATCTTGAGTAAACAGGTTGATGATTGGGTAGCGAAAGGCGTAGATAAGCACCATCCCCGTCATTGAAGCGAGTAAGCCAACAACGAAGTACTTTTGTATGCGCATTAAAATATCGTCCACCCAACCTTTGCCAATAAAATAACTGGTCTGGATTTGCCCCGCTTGTCCTAATGCCAAAGAAAAAGCAAAAGAAAGTCGAGTGATATTTTGAGTGTAGGTATAGGCGGCCAATGAAGCCGTTCCCATTTGTACGACAAAATAGACAATCGCCATTTGCGCCATATTGTAAGAGAGGATCTCTCCGGCATTCATTGCCCCCATTTTAATGATTTTTTTGTAAATGATGTTGGGAATCGCTTTCCATTGGGAAAATGGTAGCTCAATGCCTTTGTAGCGAAGCATAAGGAACATCATTAAGGTGCCGACAATTTGGCTAGTTACCGTCGCAATGGCTACGCCAGTGACGCCATAGACGGGCAAGCCAAAAGGCTGATACAAGGCGATGTAGTTTCCGCCAATATTGATGATGCCAGCAAAAAGGTTAATAAACATTGGTGAGCGAGAAAAACCGTGGCTGCGCAAAATGGTGGTTAGCACGATACCAATAGTGACATTAAAGGTAAAAGAGCCACTAATGATGAGGTAGTCGTAGCCGAATTGGGCTACCTGATGTTCTAGGCCAAACAAAGAGATGAATGTCCCTGCACCGAAGAACGTTATAAGGCTAAGCGCACCGCCGACAATGATCGCTAATAACAGGCTCGCCACGCCAACTTGTGTGGATTCTAGGTTGCGGGAGGCTCCATTGTATTGTGCAATAAGGATCCCGGTACCGCTACTGACCATCATAGAGACGACAATAAGAAAAAACGAGATTTGACTGATCACTCCGACAGCAGATACCGCAAGATCGGAATAGCCGCTGAGCATGAAAACATCGGTAGTATTCAGTGCTGTGCGTAATAGCACTTCTATAAATATTGGCCAGGTGAGCGCAACAATGTTCATGCGCTTTGTCAAAGCCGAAGAAGAATTCGACATGGTCGTATGCCTAATTAGAGAGTATAAACGTTTGAATGAATAGCTTGGCGTGCACTGATAACGGCTGTAAACGTTATCAATATTTTGCTTAACAACCCTGCCAATGACACCATCTAATGTACTTAGAAAAAGAGATGGCGATCTCGATGTTACATTACGTAACGTAGGAATTCCTCTTTTTTATAAGATGTGTTAGCCAATTCAAACAAAAAGAACAAATAGTTACACTTTTGGTTGGTGTTGTTAATTTTTTTAACTTCCTCACATTAATTGTCATATTTGTCACTATACTCCGAAGGTAAACGTTTTCACTAACTCGGCTCGTATCGGTGTTTAGTGCAAGCGTTGTAATACCCCTACACACTGATTATAAAAAACAACAAATAGGATTTGTTCAATGAAAAAGTTAACACTTTTAGCTGCGCTCTGTGCCGGTATGGGCTTTGGAACTCAAGCTGTTGCGAGTACAACAGTAGGTTTTACTATCTACAAGTACGATGACAACTTTATGTCTGTTGTTCGTCAGGCGATTGTGAAAGAAGCTGATGGCGATGGCGACACTCGTATTTTGATGAATGATTCACAAAACAGCCAATCAATGCAAAATGACCAGGTTGATGTCATGCTTGCTCGCGGTGTTCAGGCTCTAGCGATCAACTTAGTGGACCCTGCCGCGGCGCCAACCATCATCAAAAAAGCGAAAATGGATGATGTTCCCGTTGTTTTTTATAACAAAGAACCAAGCCGTAAAGCCCTAGATAGCTACGACAAAGCTTACTACGTCGGTACGGATTCTAAAGAGTCTGGCATCATTCAAGGCGATCTGATAGCTCAGCAATGGAAAGCAAATTCTAGCTGGGACAAGAATGGCGATGGTGTATTGCAATACGTAATGCTAAAAGGCGAGCCAGGGCACCCAGATGCTGAAGCTCGTACTTCTTATTCAGTGAAAACAATCAACGAAAACGGCATCAAAACGGATGAATTGCACATGGATACGGGTATGTGGGATACCGCTATGGCAAAAGACAAAGTTGATGCATGGCTATCTGGTCCGAATGGCAGCAAGATCGAAGTCGTTATCGCAAACAATGACGGTATGGCTATGGGTGCAGTAGAAGCTCTTAAAGGTGCTGGTGCTGATATTCCAGTCTTCGGTGTTGATGCACTTGCAGAAGCACTGGCTTTAGTGAAGTCTGGCGCGATGGCCGGTACAGTTCTCAACGATGCAGATTCTCAAGCCAAAGCAACATTTGAGCTTGCACGTAACCTTGCAAATGGCAAAGCGGCAGCAGAAGGCACTCAATGGGAAATGAATAACAAAGTTGTTCGTGTACCTTACGTTGGTGTTGACAAGTCTACTCTAGAATAAAGAGACCAGACATTCTAAAGGGGGAGTCCCATCCCCCTAAAGCTCCCCTCTCTCAGCTTTGACTAGCGCTCATCGCCATACAGCGATAAGTGCAGGGGAGAGCTTTGTCTGAAATTTAGTCCAATAATAAAAAAGTGATGCCATGGTAAATCAAGAACATGAATTCCTATTGGAGATGACGGGAATTAGTAAAGAATTCCCGGGTGTTAAGGCATTAGATAAGGTCAATTTGAAGGTTCGGCCGCATTCAATTCATGCCCTAATGGGGGAGAATGGCGCGGGTAAGTCGACGTTACTAAAGTGCCTATTCGGAATCTACGAAAAAAATGAAGGTGATATTGTTTTTCTCGGACAACATATCAACTTTCAATCCTCAAAAGAAGCGCTGGAATCCGGTGTTTCTATGGTTCACCAAGAGCTGAACCAAGTGCTGCAATGCACCGTAATGGACAACATTTGGCTGGGTCGCTATCCAACCAAAGGGCTATTTGTCGATCACGACAAAATGTATCAAGACACCCAAGCCATCTTTAAAGAGCTTGATATCAATATTGATCCAAGAGTGAAAGTGAATACGCTGTCGGTTTCTCAAATGCAGATGTTGGAGATCGCTAAAGCGTTTTCTTACGATGCCAAAATCGTCATCATGGATGAGCCAACCTCGTCTCTTACTGAAAAAGAAGTCAATCACCTTTTCACCATCATTAAAAAGCTCAAAGACAAGGGCTGCGGTGTTGTTTATATCTCACACAAGATGGAAGAAATTTTCGCGATTTGTGATGAAATCACCATCTTACGTGACGGGCAGTGGGTCGATACTCGGCCGCTTGAAGGCCTAGATATGGATTCCATTATTGCCATGATGGTAGGGCGAGAGTTGACTCAACGCTTCCCAGAAAAGAGCAATACACCAAAAGACACTATTCTCGAAGTCAAAGGGCTCACTGCGCTCAATCAACCGTCTATTCAAGATATCTCTTTCGAGCTTAAAGCGGGAGAGATCCTTGGTGTTGCAGGCCTGGTAGGCTCGAGACGTACCGACATTGTCGAAACGATTTTTGGTGTACGTGAACGAAGTGATGGCCAGATTTTACTCAATGGTAAAGAGGTCAAAAACCACGATGCTCACGAAGCCATCAACAACGGCTTTGCCCTAGTCACCGAAGAGCGTCGCTCAACAGGTATTTATGGCAACCTCGATATTACCTTTAATTCGCTGGTCGCGAACGTAGACAACTACAAGACCAAGACTGGTTTATTGAGCAACAAAAAAATGAAGAGCGACACTCAGTGGGTTATTGACTCGATGAGTGTAAAAACACCGTCCCATGAAACAGCTATAGGCTCGCTTTCAGGTGGTAACCAACAGAAGGTTATCATTGGTCGATGGCTGCTTACTCAACCGGATGTATTGATGCTAGATGAACCGACTCGAGGTATCGACGTTGGCGCGAAATTTGAGATCTATCAACTGATTCTTGAATTGGCGAAGAAAAACAAAGGCATCATCATTATCTCTTCCGAAATGCCTGAACTACTTGGTATCACCGACCGAATTCTTGTAATGAGTAACGGTCGAGCCGCTGGTGTTGTCGATACCAAAGACACTACACAGAATGAAATATTAGAGCTGGCCTCTCGTTACCTCTAGGAAAATAATTATGGACGCAGTCAAAACATTTACCATGAAGCACCTAAAAGAGGGTGCTATCTATGCGGTTCTATTCATCTTGTTAGCGATTATCGTTATTCAAGAACCGTCGTTTTTAAGCCTAAGAAACTTCAGTAACATCCTGACTCAATCTTCAGTACGTGTGATTATTGCATTAGGTGTCGCGGGTCTGATTGTGACTCAAGGTACTGACCTTTCAGCAGGTCGTCAGGTCGGGTTAGCTGCAGTAGTGTCAGCTACCTTACTGCAATCCGCTGACAACGTGAACAAGGTATTCCCTGAGTTGGGTGATATTCCAATCTTTGCGGTTATTCTTGTTGTGTGCGCCATTGGTGCCGTTATTGGCTTGATCAACGGTATTATCGTTGCTTATCTCAAAGTAACCCCGTTTATCGCCACGCTCGGTACTATGATCATCGTGTATGGTGTTAACTCCTTGTATTACGACTCCGTGGGCGCCTCTCCAATTGCGGGCTTTGACGAGCGTTTCTCCGAGTTTACTCAAGGCTTTATTCGGATGGGGGACTTTAGATTCTCCTACATCACCTTCTATGCCATTATCGCGATCGTGTTCATGTGGGTATTGTGGAATAAGACCGTGTTTGGCAAAAACATCTTTGCGGTTGGTGGTAATCCAGAGGCCGCGAAAGTCTCTGGTGTTAACGTTCCAATGACACTGCTTAAGGTCTACGCCCTGTCTGGTGTATTTTATGGCTTTGGCGGTTTGCTTGAAGCTGGTCGTATAGGCAGTGCCACCAATAACCTTGGTTTCTTATATGAACTTGACGCTATCGCCGCCTGTGTTGTGGGTGGGGTGTCCTTCGCTGGCGGTGTGGGGAGTATTGCTGGGGTTGTAACCGGTGTGCTTATCTTTACTGTGATTAACTATGGTATGACGTATATTGGTGTGAGTCCGTATTGGCAATACATCATTAAAGGCTCCATCATTGTCTTTGCCGTGGCGCTCGACTCAATGAAATACGCCAACAAAAAGTAGTAATAAATGGGCACCGAAAGGTGCCTTTTTAATTTTACTGTAATCGTTTTACGCTCATTCGACTTATTGCCTAACCTTTAAATTAAAGCGCTGTAGTTTCAACTGCAGTAGTTTTTAACTCAAATCTTGAGTATCTCGTGTAAACGTTTACACATTGAGAAAGTGATCACAGAACGATCTTGCTTTCTATTGCTACAATTTCTGTAGTTCAATAATTATGCTCGATTGTTCAAGAGCTACTTTGGGAGTTGAAACTTGAAAGTACTAGTGACAGGCGGAATGGGCTACATAGGTAGTCACACTTGTGTTCAGATGCTGGGCAACGGCATTGAGCCTATCATCATTGATAACTTGTGTAATGCTAACCAGGCTGTGATCGCTCGGATTGAAGCACTCACCGGTCAAGCGCCTAAGTTCTATCAGGGGGATATTCGTGATGAAGCGCTGCTAGATCGAATCTTTGCCGAGAACGAGATCCAATCTGTCATTCATTTTGCTGGCTTAAAAGCGGTGGGTGAGTCGGTCGCAAAGCCAATTGAATACTACGACAACAATGTCAACGGCACATTGGTGTTAGCACGGGCAATGCGTAACGCTGGGGTAAAAAGCATTATCTTTAGCTCTTCAGCAACGGTCTATGGTGATCCTGATGTTGTGCCTATTACTGAAACCTCTCCGGTTGGTAACACAACCAATCCTTATGGCACCAGCAAGTTTATGGTCGAGCGTTGCCTGAGCGATGTGTTTACTTCTGATGAAGATTGGAGCATTACATTACTGCGCTACTTCAACCCTGTGGGTGCCCATCCATCCGGCACCATGGGAGAGGACCCAAAAGGCATTCCTAACAACTTAATGCCCTTTATTGCTCAAGTTGCTGTGGGTCGTCGCGACAAGCTGGCAGTGTTCGGTAATGACTATCCCACCCCCGATGGTACTGGGATTCGTGATTATATCCATGTAATGGACTTGGCAGATGGTCATATTGCCGCATTAAAAGCCGTTGGGCTGAAGTCTGGCTTGCATATTTACAATTTGGGCACGGGTAAAGGAAGCAGTGTTCTTGAGATGGTGGGTGCATTCGCAAAAGCGTGCGGGAAACCGATTCCTTATGATTTACAACCTCGTAGGCCGGGTGATATTGCCGAATGCTGGGCAAGTACAGCGAAAGCAGAAGCCGATTTAAATTGGAAAGCGACACGAACATTGCAAGACATGACGACGGACTCTTGGCATTGGCAGTCCACTAACCCAAATGGTTACGACAGCGAATAATGCTGGAGTGTTTTCCAAGAATTTTTGAATTTAACTATTGAGTAAGCATTATGTCGAGCATTGAATTTAACCCTGTAGATCATCCTCATCGCCGTTATAACCCATTAACCGGACAGTGGATTTTAGTATCTCCCCATCGTGCAAAACGCCCTTGGAGCGGTCAAAGTGAGGAAGTGTCTCATGTGCAGCTGCCAAAATACGACGAGAAGTGTTTTCTTTGCCCTAGCAATGATCGTATCTCCGGAGACGTGAACCCTGACTATAAAGGGACCTACGTATTTAGTAACGACTTTGCGGCTTTGATGCCCGATTCCCCTGATGCTCCAGAATCAGACAATCCATTGTTTAAAACTCAAGGCGTACGTGGCCTAAGTCGCGTTATCTGCTTCTCGCCTGACCACAGTAAAACTTTGCCTGAGCTCTCCCTCCTAGAGATTCGTGGCGTCGTTGATACGTGGAATGAGCAAATAGAAGAGCTGGGTAAAGAGTACCTTTGGGTTCAGGCTTTTGAAAACAAAGGCGAAGCAATGGGCTGCTCACAGCCACATCCCCACGGCCAAATCTGGGCTAATAGCTTTCTTCCTAATGAAATAGAGCGCAAAGACCGCTTAATGCGCGAATATTACCAGCAACAAGGTTCAAATTTGCTGGTGGATTACGTTAACGCAGAAATGAAAGATGGATCGAGAACGGTTGTAGAAACAGAACACTGGCTTGCGGTTGTCCCATATTGGGCAGCATGGCCATTTGAAACTATGCTTCTGCCTAAGGTGCATATTCGTCGCATGAGCGAGTTAAGCGACGAGCAAAAGGACGATTTGGCTCTCGCGATTAAGAAGTTGACCTCGCGTTATGACAATTTATTTCAATGTTCATTCCCATATTCGATGGGATGGCACTTTGCCCCCTTCTTTAAAGAGGGCGAAAGCACCGAGCATTGGCAGCTACATGCACTGTTTTATCCACCGTTACTGCGTTCGGCTTCTATTCGCAAGTTTATGGTGGGTTATGAAATGTTGGCAGAATCCCAGCGCGATCTCACCGCTGAACAAGCTGAGCAGCGTCTACGGGATGTCAGTGACGTGCACTACAAAGAACAATAAAAATTTGGCGCGAGTTGCGCCACTAAATTTGAGAGAAAATAACGATGACAACTTTAATCCAAAACGTTACCGATTCATTTGAGCGTGTTTTAGGTTATCAACCGACGCATTTTATCCAAGCACCCGGACGTGTGAACTTGATTGGTGAACACACTGATTATAACGATGGCTTTGTGCTACCTTGTGCTATTAACTACCAAACGGTCGTCGCCGCCGCAAAACGTGACGATAACATCATACGAGTCGTGTCTGTAGACTACCAAGATGCGACCGATGAGTTTGATATCACCGAAGACATTACCTTCCAGCAAGACAAAATGTGGGCCAACTATATTCGCGGTGTGGTGAAGTTCTTAATGGCGCGAGGCTACCAAATCGGCGGTGCAGACATTTCTGTCTCCGGCAATGTTCCACAAGGCGCAGGTCTTAGCTCTTCAGCAGCACTGGAGGTGGTGATTGGGCAAACATTCAAAACGTTATACAACCTAGAGATCAGCCAAGCCGAAGTCGCACTGAATGGTCAGCAAGCTGAAAACGAATTTGTTGGCTGCAACTGCGGCATTATGGATCAACTCATCTCTGCCGAAGGGAAAGAAAATCATGCACTATTGATCGATTGTCGAAGTCTAGAAACACAAGCGGTATCGATGCCAAAAGATATGGCGGTGGTGATCATCAACTCCAATAAACAACGTGGGTTAGTAGACAGCGAATACAACACTCGTCGCGAGCAATGTGAAGAAGCAGCACGTGTTTTTGGTGTCAAAGCATTACGTGATGTGACGATTGAACAGTTTAACGAGCGGGTATCTGAACTTGATGAAATGGTTGCTAAACGCGCACGTCATGTCATTACCGAAAATGACCGCACTGAAGAAGCTGCTAGCGCACTTCGTGTTGGTGATATGAAGCGCATGGGCGAGTTAATGGCGCAATCGCACATTTCTATGCGTGATGATTTCGAAATTACAGTCAAAGAAATTGATTTTATTGTTGATATTGTAAAAGAAGTAATTGGTGAGCAAGGTGGCGTTCGTATGACAGGCGGTGGCTTTGGCGGCTGTGTAGTGGCGTTAGTCCCACCTGCATTGGTTGACGATGTAAAAGCGGTGATAGACGCACAATATGAGAAAGCGTTTGGCCTTAAGGAGTCCATCTATGTGTGTCAGGCTAAGAGTGGCGCGGGTGTAATAAAGTAGAGATAGTCATTTTATGAATCAATCAATCGTTGAAAGTAACACTAAAGATGTCGCCCCGGATGGAATGCCAGTGAATTTCTTTACGCTAGAAAATGCTTATGGAATGCGCATTTCGGTGATGGATTTCGGAGCAACATGGGTAAGTTGTACACTACCTGTGACTAAAGGTGACGGCTCTAAAGAGCAAAGAGAGGTGCTCCTAGGGTGCTCTACATTAAAAGATTACCTCAACCAGCAGAGCTATCAGGGAGCCACGGTAGGGCGCTACGCAAATCGCATTGCCGGCGCTAAGTATTATCACAATGGTGCGCTCACCGAGCTTTCTAGCAATCAGCAAGGAAACTGTCTTCACGGTGGTGTTGATGGGTTTGATAAAAGGCGCTGGCGAGTGAGTGAACACGGTCGTCAATTTATTGTGTTGGAGCTGCACTCTTTCGATGGTGATCAAGGCTTTCCTGGGAATCTGGATGTGTCGGTTCGATATGAGCTCACCGACGACAATGAAGTCAGAATTGAGTACTTTGCCCGTACAGATAAGGCGACGCCAATCAACCTCACCAATCACGCCTATTTTAACTTATTGGGCGCCGAGAGGGGAGAAACGTGCAAGGAGCATATCTTAAGCATTAATGCTCATCAATATCTGCCCACCAATGCTAGTGGTATTCCATTATCAGGGCCGGTATCGGTCGAAAGAACCAGCTTTGATTTTAGAGTGCCAAAATTGGTGACCGAGGACTGGCTTGCAGACGAGCAACAGCAGGCGGCAAATGGTTACGATCATTCGTTTATTCTTGCGCGTTCGTGCGAGCAGGGCGACTGTGCCGCCTCGGTGACCTCTCCTGATGGCCTGGTAACAATGAAGCTCTATACAACCAAGCCTGCTGTACAGTTATACACCGGAAACTGGTTAGCGGGGACGCCAAACCGCCAACATGGGGAATATCAAAACTATGCAGGGTTAGCGCTGGAAACTCAGTTCTTACCCGACTCTCCAAACCATCCCGAATGGGGGCAGCCAAGCTGTTTTTTTGAACCCGGAGAAGAGTATGTACACATGACCTGCTATCAATTTGAGCTAGCTCAGAACTAAGCCGTTTGAATAACAGGGTGCATTCCGAAGTGATAGAGAACAAAAAAACCAGCAATTGCTGGTTTTTTTTAGATTAGAGCATGTTTCTTTCAACGGACATTCGCTGCACCAAAGTGGGAGAATAGACCATAGGTTCGGTTTCTATGGTTGCTTTCTTGGATAGGGCAATCGCGATTTCAGCAGCCTTTTCGGCCATCATTTTAATCGGGTAGCGGATAGTGGTGAGCCGAGGGTGTAAGTATTTTGCTATCAGCGCATCATCAAAACCGATAATTGACATTTGGCGCGGCAGTTCTAATTGATTTTCTTCCAAGACAGAGAGAGCTCCAGCAGCCATGTTGTCGTTATAAGCCACGATTCCTGTAATTGGCAGAGATTTGGTCAGTAGGTTTGTCATGGCGCGTTCCCCACCATCGCTGTCGGGCTCACCGTATTCTACATAGCTCGTCGATAACTCGATATTGTTTGCCTTTAGGGCGTCTTGATAGCCAGCCAAACGCTGCTCGACATCTTCAATTGCATGTGAAGAAGCAATGCACGCAATATTGCGATGTCCATTGCGGATCAAGTGCTCGGTGGCCAGAAAAGCCCCTTTATAGTTATCCAAAGAGATACAACGGCCAGGTAGGGCTTCGATATTGCGGTTAATAAACACCAGCGCTTTGACTTCTTCAGCATAGCGAATGAGCTCCTCATCTGAGAGTGCTTTCGAGTGGATCACCAGGGCGTCACATCGACTATTAATAAGGAGTTCGATGGCGTTGCGCTCTTCATCGGCATTGTGATAGCCGTTACCAACAAGAATGTGTTTGTTGTGCTGGTGGGCAACATCATCAACGGCTTTGACGAGGGTTCCAAAAAAAGGATCAGAAACATCACTGACCAAAACCCCAACCGTGTTGGTGCTTTGACTGACCAGTGCTCTAGCGTTGGCATTAGGGCGGTAACCCAGTTTAGACATCGCTTTGGTCACCGATTCTACTGATGCGGAGCTCGCTTTTGGGGATTTATTGATGACTCGTGAAACCGTTGCCACTGAGACGCCAGCCTCTTTGGCGACATCCTTTATTGTTGCCATACGTAACCTCTCTTATTCTTTATAGGTATTAAACTCCTATCATGAAAATATGGCAATGTATGTTTCACTAAATTGAGATGAATGAAGGCTCTCAACTTTGGTGCTGCAAAGAACTGTGAGCAATGTAAACGTTTTATTTTTTCTGCTTGTTTAACTGTGTGTTGTCGTCTAGCGGCGACCTAGAGCTGAGCATCGTTAGACTATACTGACATTGACAGACCATACACGGTGTATCGGCTTATCATAAAATTGAATGGTTAAATTTGACTCACCTGAGTGCTTTTGACTTCATGCTAATGTGTCATTTAGACTTATTTTGATGCGTGATCTTATATTAATCTTCTGATTAATAATGTTTTTTCTTATGGAATGAATTATGCATAGATACCTGTAATTGAGGAAATTAAGTGGAATACTATGTTGAATATTACTGACAAAAAAGTCGAAGATAAGATCCCCGCATGGCTTCGTTTAGGCTTTCGACCTTTCTTTTTGTTAGGCAGCGTTTACGCTATTTTTGCGGTCGTAGTTTGGGTGTTGATGTTTCAGAATGGTCAGCCTTCATCCTTAGCAGTACCAGCCCTTTGGTGGCACGCACACGAAATGCTGTTTGGCTTTGCCATGGCGATTGTGGTGGGCTTTGTTCTGACAGCGGTACAAACTTGGACAGGAGTCAATGGTACTAAGCACCATCGATTGCTGGTATTGGTGATATTGTGGATTTTGCCAAGGGTGTTGCTCTGGACTCCAACGCCTCTATGGTTGATATCAAGTATTGAAGCCCTGTTTTTAGCCATGGCTGCGTATGAAATAGGTTTTCGTGTCGTTAGGGCGAAAGGATGGAAAAACCTATTTTTTGTTCCCTTGTTCCTGCTGGCTATTTTTGCCAACTTTGCTAGTTATGCGACCATAAAGGGTATGCCTCCTTTCGGCTCAAGTGCAGTTTGGCAAGCAATGCTTTGGTGGTTCACCTTATTGTTGTCTGTGATGGGAGGAAGGGTGATACCATTCTTTACTGCTCGTCGTTTTAATTTTGAAAAGGCCCAGCCCATTGTTTACCTAGAATGGGCGGCGAACCTTCCTTTGCTAGTGCTCTTTCTCCTTAGTTTCTTCTCATTGACCGATGATACTGTCGTTCAAATTCTAATGGTCTTTGCCGGTAGCGCACAATTGGTGCGTTGGCTGCGCTGGAAACCCTGGGCGACGCTTTCTGAGCCCCTAGTCTGGTCTTTGCATTTTGCCTATCTTTGCTTGCCATTGAGTTTGATCTTTAGAGGTGCATTAACCGATGCATTTACCGCACATAACTTCTTACATCTATTTGCGGTTGGGGCTTTGGGCGGCGTAATTTTAGCGATGATCAGTCGAGTGACTATGGGGCATACAGGACGAGCGATCTACAAAGGGCCAAACATGGCAATTGCCTTTCTTTCAGTTATCGTTGCCGCAGCGATTCGCAGTTTCGGTGTGGTATTTTGGCCAGAGTATTTGTTTGTGTGGATTAATATCAGCGCTCTATTGTGGACCATAGGCTTTGGATTGTACGTACTGCAATTTGGCAAGATGCTACTGACCCCCAGAGTAGACGGCCATCCTGGGTAATCTTGAATGACAAGTACAAAAAAACCAGCCGAGGCTGGTTTTTTTTGGAGCGACTTAGTAAGAGTCGTTATGAACTGCTTGTACTGCTCGACCTGATGGGTCAACACAGTTTTGGAATGACTCATCCCATTCAATCGCTTTTGCTGAAGAACAAGCTACCGATGGGCCGCCTGGAACGCATTTTGCTGCAGATTCTAGCGGGAAAAGTTCTTCGAAGATTTCGCGATATGCATAACCTTCTTTTGTTGTCGGCGTGTTGTATGGGAAGCGGTATGCCGCTGTCTCCATTTGAGTGTCTGTGACTTTCTCTTCTGCCACGGCTTTTAATGTGTCAATCCAGCTGTAACCAACACCGTCTGAGAACTGCTCTTTTTGACGCCAAGCGATAGATTCTGGTAGGTAATGTTCAAAGCACTCACGAAGAATGTGTTTCTCCATTTTGCCATTGCCACACATCTTATCTTCAGGGTTAAGACGCATTGCCACATCGATAAATTCTTTGTCTAGGAAAGGCACACGACCTTCGACGCCCCAAGCGGCCAATGATTTGTTGGCACGAGCGCAGTCAAACATGTTTAACGCTAGTAGTTTACGCACGGTCTCCTCGTGGAACTCTTTGGCATTTGGCGCTTTATGGAAGTAAAGGTAACCACCGAAGATTTCGTCAGCGCCTTCACCAGAAAGAACCATTTTGATGCCCATTGCTTTGATCTTTCGAGCTAAAAGGTACATTGGTGTGGATGCACGAATCGTAGTAACGTCGTATGTTTCGATGTGGTAAATCACGTCACGAATAGCGTCTAAGCCTTCTTGAATCGTATAAGTCATTTCATGGTGAACGGTACCAATTTGGTCTGCGACTTCACGAGCCGCTATCAAGTCTGGTGCACCTTCTAAGCCCACTGCAAAAGAGTGTAGCTGTGGCCACCAGGCTTCTGATTGACCGTCGTCTTCAATACGCATAGCGGCAAAGCGCTTAGCGACCGCAGAAGTGATTGATGAATCAAGCCCGCCAGACAGTAGTACGCCGTATGGTACGTCGGTCATAAGTTGGCGTTTTACTGCGGCTTCTAGAGCTTCAGTAAGCTCTTCTTTGCTGGTAGAGTTGCCTTGTACTGCAGCGTACTCGTTCCAATCACGAATATAGTAGCGTTGTGGCTCAGCATCGCCCGAACCGTAGAAGCAACCTGGAGGGAATTCGCTGATCGTTTTACAGACAGGAACAAGGGCTTTCATTTCAGAAGCAACGTAATAGTTTCCGTGCTCATCATAGCCTTGATATAAAGGAATGATACCAATGTGATCACGGCCCACAAGATATTGGTCTTTCTCTTCATCGTACAGAACAAAGGCAAAAATACCGTTGAGTTCTTCAAGTAAATCAGCCCCAAGATCTTCGTAAAGAGCAAGAATTACTTCACAGTCTGAATCTGTTTGGAACTCATATTTACCTTCGTAACGCGCACGAATTTCTTTGTGGTTGTAGATTTCACCGTTAACGGCAAGGATGTGTTTTTTGTCTGAGCTATATAGTGGCTGAGC
The DNA here is from genome assembly GCF_022836845.1 of Vibrio gelatinilyticus. Taxonomy (GTDB): domain Bacteria; phylum Pseudomonadota; class Gammaproteobacteria; order Enterobacterales; family Vibrionaceae; genus Vibrio; species Vibrio gelatinilyticus. The sequence goes on along the minus strand of NZ_JAJNNZ010000002.1, from coordinate 153,147 downwards.
ACCGCTATTAAGACCAACAATTGCCAATCGCTCATGAGCTAAGATAGCTCTTTCAGATGAATAGATACCAGACCAATCAGGACCACGGTGGCGCAATGTTTTCGACATTTCTAGTGCAACCGGTCTAAGTGCTGCGGCATCACTTTTTATATCGAGGATGCCAAATACTGAACACATACAACTTCCTTTTAACGATGAATACTTTGATGTGTTCAATTTGCCATCTGCTCAAAAAAAAGCAACCGACAATCGTGAAAAAGTAAATAAAACCGACATTGAGTTAAATTTTATTCACTAAATAGCAATTAAATTTAAATTTTTTCTAATTGGAGGTGCGATGTTGAACAGGTTTCTAATGGCGAGTAGATTTGAAGTACAGAGTCAAAGGCCACTTAAATGGCCTTTGACTTTATTTCAGATGACTATTTTAAGTTTGGCTGTAGTTGTTTGCAGACATGCCTGGCAAAACCGCTACCTGCTTCGCTATAAATGTTAAAAGCAGCATCGACCCCAAGTTCATTGAGAGCTTCTATTTGATCGGGATAGGCCGCGATTGCCGCAATTTGACCTTTGAAGCCTTTTTGTTGCAATAAGGTTAGTGCGGTTTGATTTCCCTGGTGATGCGGCATAGCCAACAATACCAGTTTCACGTGAGCAGTATCGAGTATGCGCTCCCAAAAATCAGGGTCAGTCGCATCACCAGCGATGACATTGCGTCCTTGTTTTTGATGTAAGCGAGCGGCCTCTTCTCTGACCTCAACTCCTAGATTTACTTTACCGTATCGTTGGTGCAGTTCATCGTATGCGCCCGAACCAATGCGGCCCATCCCCAATATCAGTACTTGCGCTTCTCCCGGATGAATAAACTGGTCACGCTGATGTATGTTTTCGGCCGCTTGCTCTTTAAGCCACTTTGCTGACCTAAGATAGATCGAGTGGCCGAAGCGGTTAAGTGGCGCTGCGACGATAAAAGACAGTGAAACGCTGATAGCAAGGGCGACCAAAATATCCCCTGATATCCACCCTAGCTTATAGGCAAGTCCCCCGACAATGAGGCCAAACTCACTAAAATTGAATAGCGTTAGGGAGGTGAGTAGGCTAGTGCGCACGCGAAATTTAAAGGCGTTGATGACGATAAAATACAGGAAACCTTTGATTGGCAGCAGCAATAAAATCATACTGCCGAGCAGAAAACCTTGCAGTGTTGGTTGGTCTGCAAGGCCGATGTTGAGAAAAAAGCACACCAAGAACAACTCTTTTAAATTAAAGAGTGACTTTGATAATTCAGAAGCTTTTCCATGCCCAGCTAATAACATACCTAAGACCAGCGCGCCAAGGTCGGCCTTAACACCGACAACTTCGAACAAGCCTGCGCCCATGACTAATGCGAAGAATACGCCGCTGAGAACCAGCATTTCACCGTGCCCAACCTTATCGAGAATTTTAAAAAAGAGCGGACGAATTAAAGGTAATGCAAACAAGATCAGCGCATACCATTCAGGGACTTTCCCGGTCGATGCGGTCAAGAATATTACTGCGAAGATATCCTGCATAACCAAAATACCAATGGCAAGGGTACCGTAGGTTGCATTCATTTCCCCTTTCTCTTCTAACGTCTTGACGGCGAAAACGGTACTTGAGAATGAGAGGGCAAAACCAATGAGAATCAACTGCTCAAGTTCTAAGCTTGCAAGGCTTGATATACCAAGGGTTTTCAAGCCCAATAACAGAACGGTGAATATCAGTGTCGAAGCGACATTGTGAATGCTTGCGCCTGCCCAAATTTCTTTTGAAAGCAAGGTTTTAATATCAAGCTTAAGGCCGATGGTAAACAATAGAAGTGTGACGCCAAGATCAGCCAGTGTCACTATCGTTTCTGTCGACTCAAAGCCCAGGGCGTGTAGGGTGAAGCCTGCGAGAAGAAAACCAACTAATGGTGGCAGCTGACACTTAAGTGCGATGAACCCTGCAATGAAAGCAACGGTTATTAATACGATGTCCATATGAGTTTATATTTTCCTGATAAATAACGGGCTGTATGTTAATACAGCCCGTTATTCTACAGTATCGTTGACTTGTGTTGTGTTTAATCTTCTAATAATTTTTGAAGCAGGACACCATTAAGCATCGCACGTTTGATCATAGCAAAGGCCCCCATAGTTGGCTGTTTGTCTATTTCAGATGCAACGATAGGCAAATCCTTGTGGAAAGTGGTTAGCGATTGGTTTTCGACATTGCGCTTGATGGCAGGGAAAACCAGATCTTTGGCCATGGTGATATCACCGGCGATAATCACTTTTTGAGGGTTAAACAGGTTAATGGTCATCGCAATTGCTTTACCCAATTGATTGCCTACTCGAACTAAGCTTTGCTTAGCAAGTTCATCACCGTTAAGCGCATGTGAACAGACATCGTTGATGGTAATGTGCTGCTTATCCGCTAAGGTGGATTGGTACCCTTGAGCAATGAGCTTTCTCACTCGTTGAACTATTGCGGGATTGGCAGCGACGGTTTCAAGGCAACCAAAATTACCACATTGACACTGTTCACCGAGTGGATCGATTTGAATATGACCGATCTCACCGACATTGCGGTTGAAGCCCAAAAATACTTGTCCGTTAACAATGATTCCAGCACCTGTACCGCGATGAACACTCACTAGGATGGAATCTTGGCAGTCTTGGCTAGCACCAAAATAGTGCTCTGCGAGTGCCATACCTCTTACGTCGTTGCCAGCAAAACATTCAACATTAAATTCGTTGCGAATAATGTCACTGAGCTCTAAGTTGTCGATGTCAGTATTCGGCATGTACTCAACCACACCTGTGGTTGGGTTCACCAAACCAGGTAACGTGATGCCAATAGCAACCAGTTGGTTAATCTTTTCAGCTTGTTGCGTGACAAATTGTTTGAGGTTGGTCAACAGACCCGCGACCAAATCACTTTGGTTTGAGTAAAAGAGTTCGTGGCTTTCGTACGCGAGTTCTTTGCCACCTAAGTCATAAAGGCTAAATTGAACATAGTCTCGGCCTAGTCTGACGGCAACGGAATGAAAGGGTACAACTTCGGTTGTCAGTGAAATGGCGCGTCGGCCACCTGTTGAAGCTTGCTGAGCGACCTCTTTAATGAGGCCACGTTCTAACAACTGGCGGGTGATTTTGGTAACACTAGCTGGCGCTAGCTGGCTAACATCAGCTACCTGAATTCGGGATATAGGCCCCTGTCTATCAATGAGTCTGTATACCGCTGCGCTATTTAGTTGCTTAACTAAATCAACATTACCTATCTGTCCACCATTCATGCTTAATTCTGCTCGTATTGTCCGTTAACAATCGTTGCCTGAACATGGAAGTCTCTGTCGAAAATAGCCAAGTTTGCTACCATACCTTTTTTGATACGGCCAAGTTTTTGATCCACCCCAATTGCTTTCGCAGGGTAGAGCGTCGCCATTCGAAGAGCTTCGTCCAATGCAATACCAGCGTGTTCAACTGTGTTTTGAACCGCTTCTATCATAGTCAGTGCGCTGCCGCCTAAAGTGCCGTTTTCATCAACACACTTACCATCTTTGTAATATACTTTCTTGCCGACAAAAATAAAGTGTTCCATGTCAGCGCCAGCCGGAGCTGTGGCATCCGTCACTAATACCAACTTCTCGCCTTTGATTTTGTGAGCGATGCGAATGTTTGCGTAGTCTACATGGAAGCCATCCGCGATGATACCCGCGTATACATCTGCAGTATCATAAATAGCACCAACAACACCGGGCTCACGACCAGTCATCGAGGTCATGGCATTGAACAAGTGTGTGGCAAAAGTGATACCTGCATCAAAGCCTTGACGAGCTTCTTGGTAGGTTGCATTTGTGTGACCTATCGAAATAACAACACCCGCATCTCTTAACTTTTCGATATGCTCAGGCTGATTTTGTTCCGGAGCAAGTGTGACTTTTGCGACGAGGTCGCGATTTTCGCAGATAAGATCAATCATCGAATCGTCAGAGTGGCGAATGAAATCGGGGCTGTGGATCCCTTTTTTCGCGACGTTTAAATATGGGCCTTCTAAGTGCAGTCCTAGGGAATGGTTTTGATACTGGTCGTGATAATTACGCGCAGCTTCGATCGCTTGGCGCATGCTGTCGTCTGACGAAGTAATCAAAGTAGGTAGAAAGCTGGTGCAGCCAGATTTTAGATTTGCTCGGTGCATAGTGTGAATCGTGTCTGCAGTGATCTCATCGTTAAACATAACACCACCACAACCGTTTAGCTGCAGGTCAATAAACCCCGGGCTTACATTAGCGCCTTTAAGGTCAATACGCTTGATGTCCTTGTTTAAGGATGCAACAGGAATAATTGAGTGGATCAAATCCCCTTCGACTAAAACGGTATGTTCAGTTAGTACATCACTACCAGTGAAAATTTTGCAATTCGTTAGTGCATACATAATTGGCGAATCCTTGTGTTTAATTCTGTTTATCTCGTTGCCAACGGCAAAAATAGCGCTTTAAAAACAAAGGTTTTAAAACTTACTTTGCGCTTCTTAGCAAAGAGCGTTGTAATTTTTCAGCAAGTGTAAAATGTTTTTTTGAATCGAGTTAACAGTATGATTAATAGTTTTTAATTACCCGTTGTCAGCGTCGTTTTATTGTTCTTCTATAGTTTTCTTTGTCGACTTTTACTGTTCATAAGCGAACTTAATTGACGAGAATCGTAGCGACTTATCTTCATTTTTTCGTATGATAAAATAAGTTTTATGATCTCGCTAGCAAAAACCCTGTATTTTGACAAAAACTGGTGATTGCGATCACAAATGATGAGCTTTTAATTTGCGGAGCAAAATTAATTTCATAAACTGAGTGGGACTAAATTGAGAGACTAAAATAAGTAGCTCAACCAAATATAAAAAATTCCTATAGGGGGAACTATAAGGTGAATATACTAGGATATGCACAGAAGCTCGGTAAGGCATTGATGCTACCGATTGCAACGCTTCCGATAGCGGCGCTTCTACTTCGTTTGGGTCAAGGTGACCTTTTAGACATTCCGTTTATGGCTCAAGCTGGTGGCGCAATTTTTAGTAATCTGCCTCTACTATTCGGTTTGGGTATCGCGATTGGTCTATCTAAAGACGGTAACGGTGCAGCAGGTCTTGCTGGGGCAGTTGCTTACTTCGTACTAACAGCAACAGCAACAACAATCAACGCAGACGTTAACATGTCGTTCTTCGGCGGTATCTTCGCTGGTATCATTGCTGGTCACTGTTATAACGCGTTCCACGCTACTCGACTTCCAGAATGGCTAGCATTCTTCGCGGGTAAACGTCTTGTTCCTATTATGGCTGGTCTAATTGCGGTTGTCGCTGGTGCGATTGCTGGTGTTGTATGGCCTGGCGTACAAAACGGTCTGGACGCGCTTGCGCACGCAGTGTCAAGCTCTGGCGCAGTTGGTCAATTCGTATATGGTACTCTTAACCGTGCACTTATCCCTGTTGGTCTGCACCACGTTCTTAACTCGTATTTCTGGTTCGGTCTAGGCACATGTCAAGAAGTTCTAGTTACTGGTGCACAAGCAGCTGGTCAAGCACTTCCTGCACTACAACAGCTTTGTGTGGACCCAGCTCTTGCTAAGACTCTAGTTGCTGGTCAGTCTCACACTTTTGAATTTGCTAACTCTGTTAACCCAGAAATCACCGCAACTGTTAAAGAAGTCACTGAAACCGTTAAGTCTGGTGACCTACACCGCTTCTTCGGTGGCGACAAAAGTGCTGGTGCATTCATGAACGGCTTCTTCCCAGTAATGATGTTTGGTCTACCGGGTGCTGCACTAGCAATGTACCTAGCAGCGCCTGCTGAAAAACGCAGCCAAGTTGGTGGTGCATTATTCTCAGTAGCATTATGTTCTTTCCTAACGGGTATTACAGAGCCGCTAGAATTCATGTTTGTATTCCTAGCTCCTGCTCTATACGCAATGCATGCAGTGTTCACAGGTCTATCTCTAGTTGTTGCTAACATGTTTGGCACGCTACACGGCTTTGGTTTCTCTGCAGGTCTTATCGATTTCGTATTGAACTGGGGTCTAGCGACTAAACCATTCGTGCTACTACTGATTGGTCTAGGCTTTGGTGCTCTATACTTCTTCACTTTCTCTTTTGCAATCCGCGCATTCAACCTGAAGTCGCCTGGTCGTGAAGATGATGACGAAGCTGTAGAAGTTGCTGCTGATGCGAAGAATGGTGATCTAGCTCGTCAATACCTAAAAGCTCTAGGTGGTCACGAGAACCTAACATCTATCGATGCTTGTATCACTCGCTTACGTCTTACTCTTAAAGACCGCTCTGTAGCCGACGAAGCAGTGCTTAAGAAGCTAGGTGCAAAGGGTGTGGTTAAACTTGGTGAGAATAACCTACAGGTTATCCTTGGTCCTCTAGCTGAAATCGTTGCCGGTGAAATGAAAGCGGTTGGTGCTGGTGAAGACCTATCAGGTATCAAGCTTCCATAAGCAAGCTTAAAAAACAGTAAACTGTTCAATAAGCCTCCCATTAGGGAGGCTTTTTTTTGCTTTAATTTGGTCATTTGCAGTCGGTTGTAAACTTTTGAGGCAAATAATTGCAGGAAAAAGCGAGTTCTTGTTGAGTATTCATGGAGAATTGTGGATCATTAGCCTTTATATATTCTGACAATACCAAACCATAGAGGTGTAATAGATGAGTGAAGCTGAGGCTCGTCCATCGAACTTTATTCGCCAAATCATTGATAAAGATTTAGCGGATGGTAAGCATACTAGCGTGCATACTCGTTTCCCGCCGGAACCAAACGGTTATCTGCATATCGGGCACGCAAAATCTATTTGTTTAAACTTCGGTATTGCTCAGGACTATCAAGGTCAGTGTAATCTTCGTTTTGATGATACTAACCCTGAGAAAGAAGACGTAGAGTACGTTGAGTCAATTAAGAATGATGTGAGCTGGTTAGGCTTCGATTGGTCTGGAGAGATTTGTTACTCTTCAAACTACTTCGACAAGCTGTACGAGTACGCGGTTGAATTAATTAATAAAGGCTTAGCGTATGTTGACGAGCTAAGTCCAGAGCAGATCCGTGAGTATCGCGGCACATTGAAAGAGCCAGGTAAAGCCAGCCCTTATCGCGATCGTAGTGTAGAGGAAAACCTCGCGCTATTTGAAAAAATGCGAGACGGTGGCTTTGAAGAGGGCAAAGCGTGCCTTCGTGCCAAAATCGATATGGCCTCTTCTTTCATCGTGATGCGCGATCCGGTTATTTATCGTGTACGCTTTGCCACTCACCATCAAACGGGTGATAAGTGGTGCATTTACCCAATGTATGACTTCACGCACTGTATTTCAGATGCATTAGAAGGTATTACGCACTCACTTTGTACATTAGAATTCCAAGACAACCGTCGCTTGTACGATTGGGTTTTAGAGAACATTACCATTGATTGTCAGCCTCATCAGTATGAGTTTAGTCGTCTAAACCTTGAATACACGGTGATGTCAAAGCGCAAGCTTAACCAGTTGGTTGTTGAAAATCTCGTGAATGGTTGGGATGATCCACGCATGCCGACGATTTCAGGTCTTCGTCGCCGGGGCTTTACGTCAGCGTCAATTCGTGAGTTTTGTAAGCGAATCGGTGTTACAAAACAAGAGAACATGATTGAGTTCGGTTCTTTGGAATCGTGCATTCGTGATGATCTAAACGAAAACGCACCGCGCGCGATGGCGGTACTTGAGCCTGTGAAAGTGGTTATCGAGAACTTTGATGCGGAATCTGTAGAGACGTTATCGATCGCAAATCACCCTAATAAGCCAGAGATGGGCAGTCGCGAAGTCCCATTTACTCGTGAAATCTGGATCGAAGCTGACGATTTCCGCGAAGAAGCCAACAAGAAATATAAGCGTCTTGTACTTGGTAAGGAAGTTCGTTTACGTGGTGCATACGTCATCAAAGCAGAGCGTATCGAGAAAGATGCCCAAGGCAATGTGACGACCATTTATTGTACTTATGACAATGAAACTCTGGGTAAAAACCCGGCTGATGGCCGTAAAGTTAAAGGCGTTATTCACTGGGTATCTGCTGAAAAAGGCTTACCAGCGGAGATTCGTCTGTACGACCGTCTATTCACCGTAGCTAACCCAGCAGCGGCAGATAACTTTGTTGAGACGATCAACCCTGATTCGTTATCTGTTCTCCAAGGGTTTGTTGAACCGAGCTTAGGCGCAGCGAAAGCAGAGCAAGGCTTCCAATTTGAGCGTACGGGCTACTTCTGTGCAGATTCAAAAGATTCGAAAGAGGGTGCTCTTGTCTTTAACCGTACTGTAGGTTTAAGAGACACATGGGCAAAAAGTGAAGCGATGTAATCTCAGTTACGAAGCAGAATAAAAAAACCAGCCGCTAGGCTGGTTTTTTATTGGTATTTATTAAGCCAATGCAGTGTTGTGGCTATTTTGGCTTGTGAGCATTAGGGTCGTCTTTACAGCTTCTATCGCGACACTTTCCGTAAAGGTATAAACTGTGGTTGGTCAACTCAACATTATACTGCGCAGCAATCTCTTTTTGTCGAGTCTCAATGACGTCATCTGAAAATTCGATCACTTCGCCACAGTCAAGACACACTAAGTGATCATGATGGTGTTGCGTTGACAGTTCAAATACTGATTTTCCGCCTTCAAAGTGGTGACGTGTAACAATCCCTGCGTCATCGAATTGGTTAAGTACTCGGTAGACAGTTGCAAGACCAATTTCCTCACCCAAATCAATGAGCTTTTTATATAGGTCTTCAGCACTAATATGCTGATATTCGGGTTTTTGTAAAACCTCTAGGATTTTTAATCGCGGTAACGTGACTTTAAGTCCAGCGTCCTTCAGTGCTTTGTTATTGTCTGACATATACTTTCCCGTGATGATCTGCTGTAACAAACAGATTTCAATAATCCAACCATTATAGGGCACTCGGCCCTAACAATAAACCACCAACTTCAAGGGGTTACTAAGTTGTTACAAGAAACCCCATTGAAGTCACTTTACAATCACATCCGACCAGTTACAATTCCTTTACATCTAGCAAGGGGAGCGTATGGATAAAAGGATCGCAAGAATCTACCGACCGAAAGTGGTTAAGTTTGTATTGAATACTTGGCCACCTTTTTGGGGGGCAGGCATCAAGATAACTGAGATCAGTGAAGATTTTCGACAGGTGTCAGTAACGCTAAAGTTTCGTTGGTGGAATAAGAACGCCAACCGCTCACACTATGGCGGAAGTATTTTTTCAATGACAGATTCGATTTATTCGTTGATGTTAATGGGGATATTGAGGGAACAATACTTCGTCTGGGATAGAGAAGCGAGCATCAATTTCGTAAAACCGGGTGTGAGTGATCTGCAAGCCGACTTTACTATTAGTCAAAACCAGCTAAATGAAATTCAGGCACAGACGGCATTGGGAGATAAGCACTTCCCAGAATTTGTCACTCATGTAAAAGATCAAGAAGGGCAGGTTGTTGCAACGATTCAGCGCAAGTTGTACGTGCGTAGAAAGCCTAAGTATCGGCAACAAGAGGTAGTGGACAATCTAGAGAGAAAAACCTCCCTAAGTTAGGGAGGTTTTTAAATTAGTCTTCTAATTCAGATAAACACATTTCTTCATGGATTTGACTTACCCACTTAGAAACACGCTCATCAGTCAGTTCTGGCTGACGATCTTCGTCAATACATAGACCAACAAAGCTAGACTCGTCGTCTTCAACTAGTGCTTTCGATGCTTCGAATTCATAGCCGTCTGTTGACGTATAACCGATGATTGTGCCGCCTTTAGCTTCAACGATATCGCGTACAGTGCCCATCGCATCACAGAAATACTCGGCGTAATCTTCTTGGTCACCACAACCAAAAATCGCTACGAGCTTTGTTGAAAAGTCGATAGCTTCGAGTTCAGGGAAGAAGTCATCCCAATCACATTGAGCTTCACCGTAGTACCAAGTCGGAATGCCTAAAAGCAATAGGTCGAAGTTATCGATGTCTTCTTTGCTACTTTTTGCAATGTCTTGTACGTGAACCAGTTGTTTACCCAATTGTTTTTGGATCATCTTTGCTACAGCTTCGGTATTACCGGTATCGCTGCCAAAGAATAGACCTACACTTGCCATAGAATCAGTACCTTTTCTTTGTCTGTTTGTGGGTAAAGGATCAGAGCATTAACCGAGCCCCGTGCCTTCCCAGCTGAGTTGGATTAGCCCTTTGGCGATAAATCCAGCACACCCTAAGAAGAGCACTAACCATACAATGCGTCGACCGAATACTGGTACATTTCCTTGTTTTAAAACATCTTTTATTGCCATACCAATAAGAAAAAATATGGAGGCAAACAGAAGATCCAATCCAATGGATTCCAATGTATTCATGTAGTCGTACAGCATGGTTTTCCTTTATGCCAACTTGCTTGGCCGAACTATACCATTGTTAACAGATAAAGTTAATGGAGCTGATCGGGATTGCTTTAATTTCATGGTACTACGCAAGGAACTTGCGAATTGCCCTAAGTACCTCTTCCGGTTTTTCGGCGTGTAACCAGTGACCAGTATTGGCAATAATATGCGCTTTAGCATGGGAAAACTGTGCTTGAATCTGAGTCTGATGCTCCGCCAATATATAATCGGATAAGCTGCCTTTAACAAAAAGGGTAGCAACGTCAGTTGGCTTGATAGGTGACCAACCAAGGATATCATGGTAGCGGTTTTGTAACGTCTCGACATTGAATCGCCAAACAAGGTGATCGTCTCGTTTAGTCAGTGACTTACTGAGAAACTGTCTGACGCCCTCCGTTTCTATGTCCTCAGAGAGTAATTGCATTGCTTGAGCGCGCGATGTCGGACGTTGAGATGATACGTTATTGAGCCCAGCAAAAACATTATCATGACGACTCTCTGCATAGTGTACGGGTGACATATCCAATACAATGAGTTTATCGATGTTGATGTCATTGTGCTCCGTGAGTTTCATTGCGACTTTGCCGCCCATTGAGTGGCCGATCACAATAGGCTGCTCAATACTGAGATTGTTAAGTAATAGTGCGACATCACTCGCCATCGCTTGATAGTTATGTTGCTCGTCATGGAAAGATCGGCCATGGTTGCGAAGGTCGACACTAACGACTTGATATTGATCTTTGAGTTCGCGAGCGAGCACGCCTAAGTTATTCATATCGCCAAATAAGCCATGGAGTAACACCACCGGCTGACCTGCGCCTTCTATTTTATAGTTAAGTAATACTGACATTTTATGCTATTCGTGATGGGTTTAACGTAGAGGTTCCTCGCGGAACTGGTTATAATCATCCAGAGTTTAAACATAGAGATTGTGAAAAGCGAATGAAAACAATTGAGGTTGATGAGGATCTATACCGTTACATTGCCAGTCAAACACACCACATAGGTGAAAGTGCGTCTGACATTCTTAGAAGATTGTTAATGGTTGATGTGCAAGGTTCACAGCAGAAGCCTGCTGCTGCAAAGACGATCGTCGTTAGTAAGGAAGCGGGTAATTCGAATAAAGTAGACGCAACAAAAGAGATGCGCGCTTTGTTGATTTCCGATGAATTTGCTGGAATGAAAAAAGCGATCGACCGATTTATGTTGGTTCTCTCTACGCTTCATCGAGTCAACCCTGAAAGCTTTTCTGAGGCAATGCAAGTTAAAGGGCGCAAACGCCTTTACTTTGCAGACAATGAAGAAACATTGTTGGCCAACGGGAATACGACCAAGCCGAAGTCGATACCAGCTACGCCGTTTTGGGTCATTACAAACACCAATACAAGCCGAAAAAGGCAAATGGTTGAACAGCTGATGAATCGCATGGAGCTCCCCACCGACATCATCGAGAAAGTCACGGTGGCCATCTAAATTCCGATTTAAACCTCATAATGTCCTTATCCAGGCTCACATTATGAGGTTTTTTTAATTTTTGAAGCTTACATTTTTGAAAGGATATCACTCATGGCTATACACCCTCGTGCGGGACAAAAGGCACAACAAGAGGATCTACACAATATTCCGGCTTTAGTCGCGAATTACTTTCTAATTCAGCCTGATGCTAATAATGGCGATCACAAAGTACAGTTTGGCACCTCAGGTCACCGTGGTACCGCTGACAAAGCGACGTTTAATGAAAACCACATATTGGCAATTGCACAAGCTGTAGCGGATGTTCGTGCTGAACATGGCACAACGGGCCCACTGTTTGTTGGTAAAGATACCCACGCCCTTTCTGAGCCTGCATTCTCTTCGGTAATCGAAGTATTGATTGCTAACGATGTACAAGTCATTGTTCAGGAAAATAACGGATTCACACCAACGCCTGGCATTTCCCATGCGATTTTGACGCACAACCTTGTTAATGAGCAAAAAGCCGATGGTATTGTGATTACGCCATCGCATAACCCGCCGCAAGATGGAGGTATTAAATACAACCCGACACACGGTGGACCAGCGGAAGCTGAGCTAACTCAAGCCATTGAAGATCGTGCGAACGCGATTATTGCTAACGATATGTGCGGCGTAAAACGTTTGCCAATCGCGCAGGCTAAAACATCAGACCTATTGGTTGAAAAAGATTTGGTGAAGCCGTATATCGATGATTTGGTTAATGTGATTGATATGGAAGCTATTCAGAGGTCTGGGTTAAAGTTGGGCGTTGATCCGTTAGGTGGCTCTGGCATCGACTACTGGCGTCAAATTGCCAAGACCTATCAGCTTGATTTGACATTGGTCAGTGAAGCGGTTGACCCATCATTCCAGTTCATGTCTTTAGACAAAGACGGTGTGGTGCGCATGGACTGTTCATCTCCCTATGCAATGGCTGGGCTGCTAGAGCTTAAAGATGACTACGATCTCGCTTTTGGTAATGATCCTGATTACGATCGCCATGGTATCGTTACACCAAAGGGTTTAATGAATCCTAATCACTACCTAGCAGTATGCATCGATTATCTCTACCGCCATCGTAACCTGTGGCGCGCTGATGTCGCAGTGGGTAAGACACTGGTATCAAGTGCGCTGATTGATCGTGTTGTTGCTGATCTTGGTCGTACATTGTGCGAAGTTCCTGTGGGCTTCAAGTGGTTCGTTGATGGCCTGTATAATGGCGAGTTTGGATTCGGCGGTGAAGAGAGTGCTGGCGCCTCTTTCCTACGCAAAGATGGCACTCCTTGGTCAACGGATAAAGATGGCATCATCTTGTGTTTATTGGCGGCAGAAATTACAGCTGTGACAGGAAAGAATCCACAACAGTATTATGAGGAGCTGGCAGCAAAGCATGGCGAATCAAAATACAACCGTATTCAAGCCGTTGCGAATGGCGCTCAAAAAGACATTCTTAAAAAGCTATCACCAGAGATGGTATCAGCAGATACGTTGGCTGGAGATGCGATTACAGCTCGCCTGACTCACGCTCCTGGTAATGGTGCTGCGATTGGTGGCCTTAAAGTGACCACAGACAATGGTTGGTTTGCTGCTCGCCCATCGGGTACGGAAGATATCTATAAAATTTATTGCGAAAGCTTCCAAGGTGAAGAACACCTCAAACGTATCGAAACTGAAGCGCAAGAGATTGTAAACCAAGTGTTTGCAAACGCTGGCTTATAGGAATTATTGGACAGGATTCGATTACTTTAGGTAATTCTATATTAGCAAGAAGCGGTGACCATTAGGTGGCCGCTTTTTTTTGGGGGGAGTTATTCTTGAGGGCAAAAAAAAAACACCGCCTAAATATAGGCGGTGCAATAAAATTTGACAGACAGGTCAAAATTACAGGAAGTACATGTTTTGTACAGGGGATAACCATACAAAGCACGGTGGTAGAAACTACCGAACTCGAAAATCGAGATTGCAAACACAACATCGTAATCAAGGCCAATTGATTCTAGAGAGAATCAAGCCGTTCAGGCTCCTGACTACGGGGAGAAATATAGAATTTATCTGGCTGTTCGGCAATGGACAAATTATAATGTTTCAGATTAAAAAAACTAATGCTTTCGAGATTGCTTATGTCAAGACGATTACCCCCCTTAAATTCGCTAAAAGTTTTTGAAGCTGCTGCCCGTCATTTGAGCTTCACTCGTGCTGCTGAAGAGCTGTTTGTCACTCAAGCTGCAGTTAGCCATCAAATTAAAGCGCTCGAGGAGTTTCTTGGATTGAAACTGTTTCGTCGTCGAAATCGCTCTCTATTATTAACCGAAGAAGGGCAAAGCTACTTTCTCGAAATAAAAGATATTTTTACCGCGTTGGCAGAGGCAACCGATAAGGTGCTTGAGCGTAGTGAAAAAGGGGCGTTAACGATCAGCTTGCCGCCTAGTTTTGCTATTCAATGGTTGGTTCCTCGCCTAGCGGATTTTAATGAGCAAGAGCCTGATATTGATGTTCGTATTAAGGCGGTTGATATGGACGAAGGGTCATTAACTGATGATGTTGACGTTGCTATTTACTATGGCCGTGGAAATTGGCCTAGCTTAAGAGCGGATAAGCTTTACCAAGAGTACCTGATACCACTTTGCTCTCCGTCACTTCTATTGGGATCAAAACCATTAGACACGTTGGCGGATCTCACCAAGCACACTTTATTGCATGATACGTCGCGTAAAGATTGGAAACAGTTCACTAAGCAAAATGAACTTGTGGGTATCAATGTCAATCACGGCCCGATATTTAGTCACTCCACCATGGTGTTACAAGCAGCGGCACATGGACAGGGAATCGCTTTAGGCAACAATGTACTGGCGCAGCCAGAAATTGACGCAGGGCGCTTGATTGCCCCTTTTGATGAAGTGCTTGTCAGTAAGAACGCGTTTTATGTCGTGTGTCATGATAAGCAGGCTGATATGGGGCGAATTGCGACCTTTAGAGATTGGATGCTTGCGAAGGCACAAAGCGAGCAAGAGGAAATGTTGGATGAGTAATGTAATTCGTGATGGTCTAGAGAAAGACCCTCTTTTTCTATTTGCCCATGGCGCTGGGGCTGGCATGGATCATGAGTTTATGACAGACATGGCACAACGTTTGGCAAATTTAGGCGTCCAGGTGGTCCGTTTTAATTTTCCTTATATGATTAAACGCCAAGAAGACGGTAAGAAAAGGCCGCCAGATAGAGCTCCGAAGCTACTTGAAGCGATGACCGAAATTATTGAGTCGCTGTCTCAGCAGGGGCCAATTGTTATTGGTGGCAAGTCCATGGGAGGACGAATGGCATCACTGTTATCCGAGCATTCAGGCGTGGCCAAGGTCGCTTGCCTGGGATTCCCTTTCCACCCGCCCGGAAAGTTAGACAAGTTCAAAGGTGAACATTTGGCTGACATCAAGAAGCCTTGCCTAATATTGCAAGGAGAGCGTGATACCTTCGGACGCAAAGAAGAAGTGCTTGAATATTCATTTTCAAGCTCAGTGAGATGTCACTTTATCGCCGATGGCGACCATGGCTTTAAACCTAGAAAGTCATCGGGTTATACAGAGCAGCAAAATCGACAACAGGTGGCTGAGTTATTAGCGACGTTTATCAAAGGCCAGTCGAATGCATAGCAATCATTGGGTTGTAATTGGCGGTTTGCTCGGAGGGCTGGCTGTTATATTAGGGGCGTTTGCAGCTCATGGGCTCAAGTCACTCCTGGCTCCCTATTCTCTTGAGGTGTTTCAGACAGGGGTGACCTATCACTTCATTCATACCGTTGCGATACTGTTGTGTGCTTTATTTTCCATGCAAGCATCATCGCGAACAGGTGAAAAAGCGTTTCATCGTGCCGCAATATGTTTTATCATCGGCATCCTTTTTTTTAGTGGCAGTCTATATGCGTTAGCCATCACTGGAGTTAAGTGGTTTGGGCCAATTACTCCTATCGGTGGTGTGATGTTTATTCTTGGTTGGGGGCTTTTTGCTCACGCTGGGTATAAAATGACTGACAGAACCAATGTAAATGGAGTCAATCAGTGAAACAAGTCATGCTTTATTGCCGCTCTGGCTTTGAGAAAGAGTGTGCTGGTGAAATACAAGACAAGGCGTCACAGATTGAAGTCTATGGCTTCGCTCGCGCAAAAAACAATACCGGTTATGTTCTATTTGAATGTTACCAGGATGGTGATGCCGACAAATTGATCAAGCAGGTTGATTTTCAATCATTGATATTTGCCCGTCAGGTTTTTGCCGTTGCGACCGAAATGCAAGAATTACCAGCTGAAGACAGAATTTCTCCAATACTAACGGCTCTTGCGGATGTAGAAAAGCTCCCTCGTTGTGGTGAGCTAAGAATCGAAACTCCGGACACTAATGAAGCGAAAGAATTACTAAAGTTTTGCCGTAAATTTACTGTGCCACTTCGTCAGGCGTTCCGTGGAAAAGGAATCCTTTACAGTAAAGACAGCCCTAAAAAACCTGTGTTACATGTTTGCTTTGTCAAGCCCGGCCACTGCTATATTGGCTACTCCTACAGCTCAAACAATTCGAGTTTCTTTATGGGGATCCCGCGTTTGAAGTTTCCTTCAGATGCACCAAGTCGCTCAACCCTTAAACTCGAAGAGGCGTTTCATGTCTTTATTCCGAAAGAAGAGTGGGATACGCGTTTGGCCTCCGGAATGTGGGGAGTGGATCTTGGCGCTTGTCCAGGCGGGTGGACCTACCAATTGGTGAAGCGTTCGATGTTTGTTCACGCAGTCGATAATGGCATGATGGCCGACAGCCTGATGGATACCGGTCAGGTGAAGCACCACCGTGAAGATGGTTTCAAGTTTGAACCGGCACGTAAAAATGTGACTTGGTTGATTTGTGACATGATCGAGAAGCCTTCTCGCGTAGCACAGTTAATGGGTGAGTGGTTGATTCGAGGTTGGGCACAAGAAACGATATTTAACCTCAAGCTACCGATGAAAGGTCGCTACGATGAGGTTCTTCAGGATATAGAGAATCTAAAACAGTTCCTGAATGAAAATAAAGTGAAGTTCAAGCTACAGGCAAAGCACCTGTACCATGATCGGGAAGAAATTACGGTTCATATCCAGTCACTTTCAAACATCTCGCCGCACTAACGGCATTTCGATAAAAAACGACAGCCTTACAAAGTGACTGTCGTTTTTTTTAATGCGGTTTCCAAGTCGATATGGGGTTAACTATTATCCCGACCAAAACGAATATCTTGCAGGTTAAAGCCTAACTCAATATCGGTTTTTAGCGCTGCCACTTGTTTTGATAGGCGCGCCACCTCAATATGTTCATCAAATTTCTTACGATATTTAGCTGCCAAATCTGAAGATTGGTTGGCAGCTTCGATACTTTCAAATTGAGTCAGGATCTCTTTGGCTGCTTTCGGGCCGACTCCCGGGATCCCTGTGACTTGAGAGGAGCTGATTCCTGTGAGTCCCCAGTAATCGGCGAGCTGCGCAGGTTTTACCCCAAACTCTTTTTCAATAAAAGGAGCATCTAGCCAGCGATGTTGAAAATAGTCTCTTATCTGCAAGGTAGGGGAGAGTAATTGACAGTAACCTTTATCAGTCGACACGATTGTTACCTTTTCGCTATGCTCAGCAACCTTAACTGCAAGAGTTGCGATCAAGTCGTCAGCTTCGTCTCCTTCTGATAGCAACGAATCAACACCCAATTCCCACCACGCTTGTTGAATACGATCTAATCCTTTGAGAAGGGCTTCTGGCATGGGTTTGCGATTTTGTTTATAGGTTGGCCAAATTTTTGCCCGCCATCCTCTATCTTGTTCATGATGATCAAAAACCGCAATGATGTGAGTCGGTTGTGTTTCATTGAGAATACGCTGCAACGTTCGGCTGGTCGTGTGTACGGTACGTTCAATGTCCTCAGGGTCGGGTTGAGCCGAATGAACACGACGGATCAGGTTTAAAGCATCAATAATGACAAGATGAATAGACATAACAACTTAGGGCTACAGTTAACGTAGCCCTATTGTAATGAAAGCTGCGCCAGCTTTCAGGTTCTTTTACTAGTGATTCGCGATTTTGTAACAGGGTACATACTCTGAACCGGGTAATTTCATTCGTTGCTGCTGAACGAAGTCTCCGAGTAATTGGTCCATTTTTTTCATTAATTCCCGATCACCGTCAATAATGAATGGTCCTTTACGTTCGATTTCTCGGATTCCTTCGGCTTTAACGTTACCCGCCACGATCCCCGAGAATGCCTGACGCAAATTGGCGGCCAGATTTTCCGGGCGTTGGTTGAGGTTAAGATCCAGTGATGCCATATTTTCGTGTGTTGGGTCAAAAGGTAGCTGAAATTCGGGCTCAATTTTCAGTGACCAGTTGTAGCTGTATGCGTCACCATTGGCTTTACGATGTTCACGGACTGCAGGCATTGAGCCTTTGACAAGGCGAGCTGCCATGGCGGGATCATCAATGACAATTTGATAATACTTGCAAGCTTGTTCGCCCAAGGTGTCGCGAATGAAGGTGTCGATTGAATGAAAATATCTTTCGCTCTCCTTCGGTCCGGTAAGAATAATAGGAAGAGGTTGATCGGCATTCTCGGGGTGCATCATGATACCCAAAATATAAAGCAGCTCTTCGGCGGTACCCGGGCCACCAGGGAAAATGATTATTCCGTGGGCTATCCTAACGAAAGCTTCCAGTCTTTTCTCAATATCAGGCATGATGACCAGTTCATTGACAATAGGATTCGGTGGCTCAGCAGCGATAATAGACGGCTCAGTAAGGCCGAGGTAGCGATGGTCATAATAGCGTTGCTTAGCGTGACCTATGGCGGCTCCTTTCATCGGACCTTCCATAGCTCCAGGGCCACAACCTGTGCAAATATTCAATTCACGTAATCCCAGTTCGCTGCCCACTTCTCGGGTGTATTGATACTCGACAGGATTGATAGAGTGACCACCCCAGCAAACGACTAAGTTCGGCTCTATCCCTGGGATTAATGTGCCAGCGTTTCGTAATATTCCAAAAACTAAGTTGGTTATATGAGTAGAGTTAGTTAAGTTTAATCGTTGACTGTCAGCAAGATGCATATTGACGTAAACAATATCTCTAAGTACTGAAAAGAGGTGTTCTTGAATACCTTTGATGATTTCACCATCAACGAAGGCATGTTCAGGGGCATTAGTGAGTTCAAGTTTTATGCCTCGCTCTCGGCGCACCACATTCACATCAAAGGATAGGTATTGTTCTAGTAGTTCTTTGGAGTTGTCGGTGTGGCTTCCCGAGTTAAGTACCGCAAGGGTGCAATTTCTGTAGAGCTGGTAGAGGCCTCCAGCTGCGGTATTTTTAAGGCGCTCAACTTCGAGTTGAGAAAGCAGGTCCATGCTACCTGCTGGGCTAATATGTGTGATCATAGGCTCGTCCTTTCGCTTAAGCCGGGCACTTCAAAACACCGGCATTTAGGAGGCATGCTGGATAGGTGACTCAGAGAAGAATAATGGTATTGGAGGCGGTCACGAATCGAACATCATTATTACAACTGTAGCAAAGATAGAGGATGTTGTTATAACTATTTGAAAATAAAGAGAACCAAGACTTTGGGGTTATTTCCAGGCGAGTTGATTAGGACCGAGTTTCTTTGCTTGAAGCAATGAGTGGTTCAATTTACTGAGAATATCGTCCGGGGTATCATTTTGTTTGAATGACACACTGGCAGCCGTCAGGGTAATGGTGATTTGCTGGTCTTTAAATTTAAATGGTAATTGACTGATTTTTCGTTGAATGTTTTGAATGATTGTGTGGCAACTAGGATCATCTTGCTCTGGGAGAATGATAATGAACTCTTCGCCGGCAAAGCGAGCGATGGTATCCGTATTCGCTAATTCATTGGAAATCGTGCGGGCGATAACTTTTAGTGCTTTGTCCCCTGCAGTGTAACCAAAATTGCTGTTAATGGACTTAAACTTATCAATATCAAGTATCACGACGCGCAGCGGGTGCTGGCTTTTTAGCCATCTTCGATACTCGAGCTCTAACTTATCGACGAGTGCCGCTCGGTTGTACACTTTGGTCAGTGGGTCGAGTAACATTCGTTGGGTTTGGTCTTCTAATCGGCGCCGATAGTCTTGGGTCTTTTCAAACAAATTTTCTAACTGGTTCTTGCTATGGTATAGCCTTTCTAACAATACTTGCTCTCTCTCTTCTGAGTGGGAGACTCGTTCTGAGAGTGAGGCAAGTTGACTAAGCAGTGGGTTGAGCAATAGTTTCGCTTCTTTGAGATCATTTGCCTTAGAGAAGGAGTTCTGTGATTCATTGATCAATCCAGAAAGCTCAGAGTTCATGCTTTGACGTTGTTCAAAATATACTTGGCTTTGATCTAGGTTCTGAGCACTGTTTTTCATTGAATTAGAGAGTGAGATATTTACTTGCTCTAAAAACTGCTCTGAGGTTTTACGTTCGTAGTTGGTTGCCTCTATGACTAACTTGAGCACCTGTAAGGTCGACTCAATGAGACTGTCAGTTTGAACATCTAACAGTAATTTGGTACGAATTTCGATGAGCTGGTCACCGGGCTCACCATCAAAGTCTAACTCGGTAATTAACGACTGTAATTCTTCACTTAAGCAACGCAGTAATTCGTCGTTTGGCGGCACTTCGTCATTGCTTGATGAGGAAGAAAACTGTGTACCAAGTAAAGAAATTGTCCGCTCATAGATGTTGAGTATTTTTATCGCAAGCTCTGTAACAGAAAAGGGCTTTTGTGTGTTGCGAAAAAGGAGTTGGGCCAGTTCATTTCTTATTACAAGTGGAAGTTTGTCAATGCGTTTTAAAGTTGCAGCGCTGCGTTGTAGTTGCTGCTCGACGATGGTGTTGTTCTTCTGTTTTTCAATTGTTTCATTGGTGATCAAGCGTTCTAGAATAGCAAAGTTTGGGATGAGATCACTGACGTCTTTATTGTGCTCAAGTTGTTGGCGAAGCTCTGCGAGCTTTTCGTCAAGTCGAGAGTTTGAGCCAATATGGGCATTACTCAACGTCGTAATAAAGCGTTTGAGTATTTTTTGTTCTCGTTGCGATTTAAATGACGTATCCCTTTGCGAGATACGCATACGCTCTAATTGCAACTTCAGCTTATGTAACTGCTGTTGTGTTTCCAGTCCTTGTGAGCTCATAAATCCTATTAAAACAAAATAGTTATTACGCTATTGACGCATTAATTGATAATAACAAAAAACAGGACAACGTCACGTCAACTTATCAATAAGTTGCGTGTTTTTACTCTTTACTGAGTATTTTTTTGAAGCCGTCCTCATTCTGGGAAGATGAATGAACTTTTATCAGTCCTTGATTAATGGCTGTACGGCAGGCATTCCTCATATCCCCAGTTGCAAGGCTCGCAGCGGGGGCGTTATCGATAGCCTTAAGGTATACCCAATGACTTTGCTTTTCTTGCATACTTAGGCTGCGAGCAATGTGCGTGGATACCAATAAAATATCCAGCAGCTCTTTGTCATTGATTGCTGTGTAGGCTCTTGGCAAAAATGGGTAATCCGCCATTCCAACTCGTACTATGCGGTTGATCTGCTTATTGGGTTCAAACTCCGCGATCCAACTTTGAATATCTTGGAACAGACTTTCAGCACTTCGAGGAGTCTCTCGCGACTCGATGTAGAGCAAATTCGCATCCGAAAAGTGATACAGGCGAGCAGGGGGGGCGATTTTACTTTTGATAAAGTCACCAAACGCCCGCTCGAGCTTTAGCCCTTCTTCATAGCCATTTTGCAAGTACATGTTGCGCAGGAAAGGCACATCAATCAGTACAAATCGCAGGCGGTCACTCAGGGGTTCGTTAATGAGTTCACCGACTTGCCACTGCTCAAAATGATTTTGGGTGCGTTCTAAGGAACTCGGCAGCCTGGCATTAAGCAACCTCAAGTTAGGTAGCCCTGAGCGCGGGTGAGTAAAAAGACTGTCGTTGAGTTCAGCGATTTCGCGTTTACTGCGTCTGGAGACATAGGTCAGGCGGATGGAGAAAAGAGACAAAGCTGTCACTATACAAAACAGCACAAAAGCTACCTTTTGAAACTTTTTCTGCTGTGCGACAGCATCACTGAGTTCACTGGTTTGTATTTCGTAATGCAGAGCTTGCTCTACAAATTGTTTCTGTTGTCTAAAAGCGTTTTCACTGATCTGGTTGAGCTGATTTTGCTGAAAGGTTCGTAGTGAATTTGCCAGTTTGATATTCACCAATGATTTCTTATAGTTTCCTCTTTGTTCATAGCCTAGTGCCAACAATTGGTATGACTGCTGCTCTAAGGAAGTGTTCTTTAGATCTTGGCTGATCTTCAGCGCTTTCTGTGCTTGCTCAATGACCTTTTTACTTTCATTCTGATTGTAAGCCAGCCCAGCGTACAGTAGTGAAGCTCGTGCTGTCAGGGCTGGAAGATCAGAATATGACAGTAGCTTTTCCGCACGCGCCAGGTACTGTTCAGCCAGTGGATAGTTGAACAATTGCAGATAAGTAGACGCAAGACTTAAGCGAATGTCTATGACTTTTTCGATGTCTTTGTCGGTACTTGGATGGTCAATGACGTTGAAGTAATGAACAAGGGCGAGATTAAACTTACTTTGTAGAAAGTAAATGTCACCCATCAGCTTTAGCACCTCACCAAGTATCGGTGAATCTGGGTAGCTATCATAAAAATCGGCGGCTTGAGACAGGTGCTCGAGCGCCTTATCTAGGACTTGCCTTTGCATGAAAAGCTGAGCAAGCAACTGATTGACCTTAGCAAGCTGAACACTAGAGTTGGTTTCAATAGCACTCCAATATGCAAGTAGTAATTCCGACAGAGCTTCGTTGTATAGGCGATAGCGTAAGAAGTGCTGACCATATTTAGTGTGGAAACTGATAGTTTGTGTCGTCATGCTGGCTTGCGGCAAAAAGGTATTTGCCGCTGCAAAAAGGTTGTTTGCAAGTTCGAACTCGTTTTCATTGGAAGCGATTTCTGCTTGTAGCAACTTAATACGGTAATGAGTTCGACGAGCGATTTGTAGGTCACTCGATATCTCACTCAGCTGGTTTTCAATCGACTTTAGTTCGCTCAAGGCCTCTCCACCCTTGCCCGAGCTTTGCCACAGAAGGCGAGTTCGAAGGATGCGAACATCCAATTCTAAGAACAACAACTGATACTGCTTGGTGATTTCATTTGCTTGTTCTAAGTTCACTAGAGCTTCTCGCGTATTGCCGAGATTGAAGTGCGCATTGGCCAAAATGGTGAGTGCATTAACCGTACTTACCGGTGTTCTGATTCTCTGATCGGTATCATCACGCGATAGGTTCGACATACGCTCATCTTTTTGCTCTGAAAAGACTCGCTGGCTAAGATAGTCGCTGGCAATTTTTTTCGCTTGGTTCGGCTCAATCTGAACCAGTTTATGGGCTTCTATAAGCGCTGGCGAAGTAAATGTTGCAGGAGCAGCCACAACGGAGAATGTACTGACGAGCAGCAGTAAAAAAGCACAGGTATTTACCCAAACGGTTGAACGCATGTTGTTATCTATTCTCATTGTCGGCTATTACTGTCTCGCCATTCGACGGTTTTGTGATGGCCTATTATTGATGCTTGAACGGTATGGGTTGATATCCAAACCACCACGTCGTGTATAACGAGCAAATACCGATAATTGCGTTGGTTGGCAATACGTCATAATATCAGTAAAGATCCGTTCAACGCACTGTTCGTGAAATTCGTTGTGTTCTCTAAATGATACCAAATATCGTAGCAGCGCTTCTTGGTCGATCTTATTGCCAGTATAGGCTATTTCAACGCTGCCCCAATCTGGCTGGTTGGTGATCAAACAGTTGGATTTTAACAAGTGGCTATGTAGGGTTTCCTCGACGAGCTGCTCATTGGTTGCGTCACGAAGCAGTTCGGCATCGAATTCATAGCTATCAATTTCAATATCTTGATGGTCGATACAATGACCGGACATGCCTACGATGTGGCTACCCTCAAACTGGTCTACAGGGATCAACTTAACGACAACTTTCTCACCAGCACAAGCTGAGAGATCTTGGCATAATGCCGAATGCACGTCATCCCAATGATTGAATCGAGTTTGGTTGAAACTGTTTAAATAAAGCTTAAAAGACTTGGATTCAATTAAATTTGGGCTGGTGGCAGGAATATAAGCTTCACCAATGGCAACTTGTGGTAAACCTTTTTCATTTAACCAAGACACCTCGTACATCGTCCAAACATCACAACCTTTAAAAGGAAGCGATTCACCTAAATTTAAGTCATCTCGGTTCAAACTTCTGGGAACTGGCTGCAGCAAGCTTGGCTCATATTGACTGGTGTAATCAGTCTTTTGGCCAAGAGTGAGTCCCGAGAGTTCTTTTGCGTCAGAATATTTGCTCATAATTAGGTAATAATTGAATTAGAATACCGAGAATTTTACGAGATCCCTTAAAAACTGTCATCTATTGTTATCAGACTTATTGTGCAAAATCAGACAAATTGCGTTTAAGTTGAGTATGAATGGTGGCGTTATGGAGTTTATATGAATCAAAGTGTACAACAGGCACTCGCGACATTTTCCTCGAAATATCAGGATAAATGGCAAGAAGTGCATCATTCACTTCCACAAAACGAAGAGCTGTTTGAACTGGTGTCACCCTGTGTCGTGGAGAAAGCGAGCGGAGCGGTGTTTTGGCAGGCGAATCCCCGAGAGCGCGCTGCAACCTTAAGCAGTGTTGAAAAAGGGATTGAGCTGGAGTTGCACGATGATATTAAGGCCTTTTATGGCACTCAATACAGTGCGGATATGAATGCATCGTGGCAAGGTAATCATCTGACTCTTTTGCAAGTCTGGAGTGATGATGACTACCAGCGCCTTCAAGAAAATATTCTTGGCCATTTAGTGACTCAACGCCGTCTAAAGCTAAAACCGACCGTGTTCATTGCTGCTACCGATGCGGATATGGATGTTATTTCGATTTGTAATCTGTCTGGCAACGTGATTTTGGAGCGTTTAGGCACCGATAGGCGTGATGTTATTGCCCCTGACGTTGCTACTTTTTTACAGGGACTGGAGCCTGAAGTATAAGTTATGTATGTCGTTGAGTTGCAATTTGAGTGTTTTGACAACACTACTGTATCAGCCGTAGAAAAGGGCATTAATGGCTTGATGGATGCGCTGCGCTACAATGGTCAGGTCTTAGGGCGTGAATTTCCAGTTGTGATGGGCGATGGCGAATTTTATGTTCGTGCCGTCTGCCCTGAAGAGGACAGTCTTCATCCTAAATATCACTCTGACTTTGTTAAAGTGTGCTTAAAGCGTTTGTCTGATGCCGCATTGCTCGCACCAAAAATGCGACTGCTAGGACGTGATCTGAATTCTGAAGAGGTTGCAGAAGAAGAGCAACCAAGCTGGCAAGTGTTGTATACCACTTATGTGCATACCTGTTCGCCTCTGCGTAGTGGTGAGAGCCTGCTGCCTATACCGTTATATCGTAATCCCCCGACACTCAATGGTGATCACAAAGCTGTCGTTAAGTGGCAAACTGAATGGCAGGCATGTGATGAGATCCAGATGGCCGGCGGCTGCCGCGCTGAACACGCTGCGTTGGCTGAAATTTGTGATGTCTCTAGTGTGCTATTTCGCCGTGGCTGGGACCTGCGTGGCCGCATTGAGCATTTGACCCAGATCCCGACCTATTACTATTTGTATCGAGTCGGAGGAAAAAGCCTTGCCGATGAGAAACAGCGTCGCTGCCCAAAATGTGGTGGGGAATGGCTTTTAGAACAGCCGCTGCATGATATTTTCCACTTCAAGTGCGATGAATGTCGGATAATTTCCAATATCTCTTGGGATCATCTCAAATAAAAAAAGGTTGGCGTAGGCCAACCTTTTTTCTTGGATAGAAGGGAATTACCAACCCTTAACTACGCCACCTTGGAAGATTTCAGATGCCGCTGAGTACACTTCTTCAGTTTGGTATGCTTTTACAAAGTTTTGCACGTTTTCTGCGTTCAGGTTCTCTTCACGCGATACAATGATGTTTACGTATGGCGATTCCTTATCTTCAACAAAGACGCCATCTTTTTCTGGAGTTAGGTTGATAGAACTTGCGTACGTTGTATTGATGACTGATAAAGCGACGTCATCAAGAGAGCGTGGCAGCTGCGCCGCATCAAGCTCTAGGATGCTGATGTTTTTTGGGTTCTCTGCAATGTCGCGAACGGTCGCAAGTAGGCCAACGCCGTCACGAAGTGTGATCAGACCTTGCTGCTCAAGCAGTAGCAATGAACGGCCCAGGTTTGTTGGGTCATTAGGAACCGCGATGCGTGCGCCGTCTTGAATTTCGTCAACCGACTTCACTTGCTTAGAGTAACCCGCGATTGGGTAGACAAACGTGTTGCCTGCAATGGCCAGCTTGTAACCACGGTCAGAGATTTGCTGATCTAGGTACGGCTTATGTTGGAACGCGTTGATGTCAATTGAGCCATCATCAAGAGCGGCATTAGGGGTCACGTAGTCAGTGAATGTGACAAGCTCAACGTCTAGGTTGTATTTTTCTTTTGCTACTACAGCCGCAACTTCAGCAACTTGAGCTTCCGCGCCCGCCATGACGCCAACTTTGATTTTAGTGATGTCGACTTCTTTGTCACCACAGCCAGATAACACTAATGCTGAGGCAGCTGTGGCCATTGCCAAAATGTTTTTAACGTTAAATTTCATGTCTCTCTCCTTGTTAAATCTTTTAATTTCTTGTCTATCGGTGATCGACGCGGCGAACAATGGCATCACCGAACGATTGAATAATTTGTACCAGGACAATAAGCATCACGACGGTGACCGCCATAATGACCACATCGTAACGGTGAAAACCATATCGAATGGCAACATCACCCAAACCACCGCCACCCACGGTCCCCGCCATTGCTGAGTAGCTGACTAGGGTTACCAATGTAATGGTCACTGAGTTGATAATGGTTGGCATTGCCTCTGGAAGTAGCACCTTGGTAATGATTTGGTAAGGTGTCGCTCCCATAGATTGCGCAGCTTCAACCAGACCTGTTGGAACTTCCAGCAGCGCACCTTCAATGAGGCGAGCCACAAAAGGAATGGCACCAATGGTCAGTGGCACTATCGCCGCTGTTGTGCCGATAAAGGTACCAATCAATAACTTGGTGAGCGGGATGATAGCGACCATCAAGACTAAAAAGGGGACTGAGCGACCAATGTTAACGATGGCGCCAAGCACTCGATTGAGCGAGGTATTCTCAAGCAGGCCACCTTTTTTGGTGGTGTGGAGAATCACACCGAGCGGGATCCCGATCGCGAAACCGACGATGCCTGCCACCGCCACCATATAAAGAGTTTCCCAAGTGGCGCCTAGTAGTAGGTTGCCATTGAGTGATAACCAGTCTGATAGGGTATTAAAGGACATAACCAAGAACCTCTACTTTTACATTGTGGTCACGAAGATATTGAATAGCGGCGTTGTCGTCTTGTTCATTGCCAAACAGCTCGGCAACCATCATGCCGAATTTGACGCCTCCGGCGTAATCGAGATCAGAACTAAGTATGCTCACGTCGATAGCAAATTTACGAGCGATCTGTGACATTAATGGAGCATCAACGGTGGCACCGGTAAACTCCAAGCGTACCAACGGGTAGCTGCCTTCAACTCGGGTTGATTGCAAACGAGACTGGTAATCTTCTGGGATCGTCAGATCCAGTGTTGAGCGAATAAATTTGTGCGCTAGCTCTGTTTTAGGATGAGCAAAAATGTCACCCACCGAGCCTTTTTCAACCAATTTACCACCGCCGATAATTGCTACCTGATGACAAATGCTTTTCACCACATCCATCTCATGCGTGATCAACAGTATGGTGATTTTCAGCTTGCGGTTGATCTCTCTTAGTAGCTCTAAAATCGATTGTGTGGTCGCAGGATCCAGGGCGCTGGTGGCTTCATCACATAATAACACCTTTGGATCTGAAGCCAGTGCACGAGCAATAGCAACACGTTGCTTTTGACCACCACTTAAGTTTGATGGGTAACTGTTACGTTTGTCTGCTAGCCCAACAAGGGTAAGCAGCTCTGAAACTTTCTCTTCAATCGCCGACTTATCTTTGCCAGCCAACTCCAAAGGGAGGGCGATGTTGTCAAACACCGTGCGGGATGACAGCAAATTAAAATGCTGAAAAATCATGCCAATGTTACGGCGCGCTTCGCTTAGCTCAGCCTTTTTTAATGTCGTCAGGTCAATGCCGTCAACGATCACCGAACCCGAAGTGGGTGCTTCTAACATATTGACACAGCGGATCAGGGTACTTTTACCAGCACCAGATGAGCCAATAACACCAAAGATGGTACCTTCTGGAATGTGGAGATTAATGTCGATAAGCGCATCAATCGCCGTAGTACCTTGGTAAAAAACTTTATTTACTTGTTTTATTTCGATCATTTGATGGACCTGAACGATGCTATCAGCATAAAAATTTGAACTATGTCTCAGTTGGTAGATGATGCTATGGGTTTCAGCTTTTAGTGTCAATAGATATTTTTACGTCTAGACGTCTAAACTGGTATTTGATGCTACAGGTTTAATATTGCTCGCGATAAATTGGTTATTGGTTATTGGTTATTGGTTGTGCCCTATGTCCCAATGGTTTAGAGCCTAGATGGCGGGGTTCAGAATGGCCACGCGGATAAAGCCAGATATGTGGTGGCTAGAGAAAATAAACCGTGTAATAATTCAGAGTATTAGCGAGTACTACAAATAAGTGAGTTTCTTTTGGCCAAACCCGCAGTTTTTCTAGATCGTGACGGCGTGATTAATGTAGACCACGGATACGTCAGCGATGAACATGACTTTGAATACATTGATGGTGTCTTTGAAGCCGCGAAACAGTTCAAAGAGCAAGGTTATCTATTAGTTTTGGTCACTAACCAATCTGGTATTGCGCGAGGCATGTTCTCTGAAGATAGATTTCTATCACTGACACAGTGGATGGACTGGAATTTTGTTGACCACGGTGTTGAATTTGATGGGATATATTATTGCCCTCATCATGCAGAGCATGGCGTTGGTAAGTACAAGCAAGACTGTGACTGTCGTAAGCCGAAGCCGGGAATGTTCATTTCAGCTCGAGATTTTTTGAATATCGACATGGCGAATTCTGTGATGGTTGGCGACAAAGCTGAAGATATGATGGCTGCGCAAGCTGCTGGCGTTGGCACCCGAGTGCTTGTTCGTACGGGCAAGGCGGTGACAGAGAAAGGTGAGTCGATAGCCTCTGTGGTACTCGACAGCATTAAAGAAGTGCCTGCTTACCTGGCGCGATAACGGAGCGGATGATGACAGGAATAGACACGTTTAAATGTCGAGCTGCACTGTTTGTAACCACCTTGCTGCTACTAGGTGGCTGTGCCCAGACGGTTGACAGACAACAAAGCTATTCCGTGATTGATTACCAATGTAACAACGCTCAATTCTCGCTTACCTTTATCGACGATGAACAAGTCCTGTTGCTACTCGATAATGCTGAATATCATTTAACCAGAGTGCCAGCAGCATCGGGCAGCCGTTATGTTTTAAATGTTGAGCCTAAGAGTGAGCAGCACATTGTTTTGCATACAAAAGGTTCGCAAGCTCGACTTGAGGTGGATAGCACACTCTATTCATCTTGTGTTACAGCAAACTAGTCATCTACAGCAAGGCACCATGGCATTAAAACCCTATCAAACGGCCATCATTTTATTCGATAAAGTGTAACGACAATAAAATGCCGCACCTTGAAAAAGGCGCGGCATTTTGGAAGGTTAGCCGTAGGTAACAATTTAGCCGTAGGTAACAATTTAACCGTAGGTAACAATATAGCGAGAGGGTTTGTGGTTCATTGCTAAAACCAGATTAAGCACAAAGGCGCCGAGTACAGAGATAGCCACAATCGTGGGCGTAACAAAAACAAATGACAGCGCAAGGATGGTTCCATCAATGGTCATTTGTGTTTTGCCAACTGAGATCCCCCACTTATCTTGAAGCATTAAGCACAATACGTTAAAGCCACCCAGGCTAGAGCGGTGTCTAAACAGGATTAGCATGCCAAGCCCCATTAACATCCCACCGGCAACGCCACAATAAACGGTATTAACCTGATCTAGTGAGATAAAGCGATTCATGTTGTCGGTAATGACAGATACCAAAGCCCCGGACACTGCGCTACTCATCGCGAACTTGGGGCCAAAACGTTTCCAGGCTAAGACGTAGAATGGCAGGTTAGTGACAAAGTAGATCACGCCAAAAGAGAAAGGCACAAAGTGGGTGAGAAGCAAGGATAAGCCCGCCGTTCCGCCAGTTAGCAGCTGCGCCGATTGTAAGAAGAAGATCCCCTGAGCCACAATGAAAGTGCCGGTTAAGATCGCAATCCAATCTTCTTTAGTTGAGTGTTTTTCCATCGCCTGATCAAAAAAGTATCCAAATTTAGCCGCAATACTAGAGAAAAGATGATCATTTTGATAGCTAAGGAGCAATAATTGCGGTAAACCTATGTAATTCGAATTTTACACAGTGTAAAAAGAATTATTGGCACCTGTGCTTTGCTTGGCCCGAAATAGTGCTCAAATGAAAAGGTTTCAGGTGTATTATGAAAAAACTGCATGATAAATTTTCAATTTACTCTTTATGACGCAGATCAAATTATGTAGAATGCAAGTCATCAAATACGGTGACGAAAACGTTTGCTTTTGGTCGTTGTGTGGTTTTTTTGAAACTTTCAGTAAAATCTGAGTCAGGAGATACAGATGCTTAAGCGTGATATGAACATCGCAGATTACGATGCGGAACTGTTTGCAGCAATCCAAGAAGAAACACTTCGCCAAGAAGAGCACATCGAGCTAATTGCTTCGGAAAACTACACCAGCCCGCGCGTAATGGAAGCGCAAGGCTCTCAGCTAACAAACAAATATGCTGAAGGCTACCCAGGTAAGCGTTACTACGGTGGCTGTGAGTATGTTGACAAAGCTGAAAGTCTGGCCATTGACCGTGCATGTGAGCTGTTTTCTTGTGAGTATGCGAACGTTCAACCTCACTCAGGTTCTCAAGCAAACAGTGCGGTTTACATGGCGCTGCTTAACCCTGGAGATACTGTTCTTGGTATGAGCCTGGCACACGGTGGTCACCTGACACACGGTTCTCCAGTCAACTTCTCTGGTAAGCACTACAATGTTATTCCTTACGGCATCGACGAAGCTGGTCAAATCAACTACGACGAGATGGAGCAGCTTGCGATTGAACATAAGCCAAAAATGATCATCGGCGGCTTCTCTGCTTACTCTCAAATCGTAGATTGGGCTCGCATGCGTGAAATCGCAGACAAAGTAGACGCGTACCTATTTGTCGATATGGCGCACGTTGCGGGTCTTATCGCTGCAGGTGTTTACCCAACGCCAGTACCACACGCTCACGTGGTTACAACAACGACGCACAAAACACTAGCCGGTCCTCGCGGTGGTCTTATCCTGTCTAACGCAGGCGAAGACATGTACAAAAAACTGAACTCTGCGGTATTCCCAGGTGGCCAGGGTGGCCCTCTAATGCACGTTATCGCTGGTAAAGCTGTGGCGTTCAAAGAAGCGATGGAGCCTGAGTTTAAAGAGTACCAAGCGCGCGTTGTGAAAAATGCAAAAGCAATGGTTGCTCAGTTCCAGGAGCGTGGTTATAACATCGTTTCTAACGGCACTGAAAACCACTTGTTCCTTGTTGATCTCATCGACAAAGACATCACAGGTAAAGAAGCGGATGCAGCTCTAGGCGCAGCGAACATTACGGTAAACAAAAACTCAGTACCAAACGATCCACGCAGCCCGTTTGTGACTTCTGGTATCCGTGTTGGTTCTCCAGCTATCACTCGCCGTGGCTTTACAGAAGTGGATGCGACTGAGCTTGCGAACTGGATGTGTGATGTTTTAGATAACATTAATGACACAGCAGTTATCGAAGCGACCAAAGTGAAAGTGCTTGAGATTTGTAAGCGTCTACCTGTTTACGCTTAATAATGAATAAGTAACAAAAAAGCGAGCCTTTGGCTCGCTTTTTTTTATGAGGAAAATCTTACTTATTAATGTTAAGTAGCGTTCCTGACTTGCATTTAAATGAGTAGTACTTACGGCTTTCATTAAATTGACCAAGCCCTTCACCATTACAATAGTCGATATTGATGTCACGCATGATATCGAGCGTTTTCTCGCTGCTTAGCGCAAACTTAGAGCCGTCTTTACATACAATTCTTACTCGACCATCATCACTGACAGAATAAAGGTTCACTTCGGTATTACAAAGTTCGAATGAAGCTTCCAGGTAATTGTCTTGCTGGGTGTTCTGTGCACAGCCAGCAATAACGAAACTCGCGAGGAGCGGTAAAATTAAATGAATCGATTTCATTGCATACTTCCTTGAGTGAAGAGTGATATCTAATATAATCCTACGCAAATCTACCAAAAATGCGAGTCGGATAGTGTTACCAGAGAGGGAAGTCTCAAAATGGACACGGGTTAATACCGTGTCTATCTAATATTAGCTGACTTCGATACCTTGTGCTTGCAAATCAGCATGATACGACGAGCGCACGAAAGGCCCACAAGCCGCATGCGTAAAGCCTAGCTCTAGCGCAATCTCTTTAAGCTCATCAAATTCTTCTGGCGGGACATATCGCTCGACAGGTAAGTGATGTCGGCTTGGCGCTAGATATTGGCCTAAGGTCAGCATCGTAACGCCGTGTGCTCGTAAGTCTTTAAGAACCTCAACGATCTCTTCTTTAGTTTCACCAAGTCCCATCATTAATCCGGACTTGGTTGGAATATCTGGATGCTGCTGCTTGAATTTTTGTAACAGTTGCAGTGACCATTTGTAATTCGCTCCCGGGCGTGCTTTACGGTAAAGACGTGGGGCGGTTTCTAGGTTGTGGTTGAAGACATCCGGTGGGTTGTCTTTGAGCAGTTCAAGCGCAACGTCCATTCGTCCACGGAAATCAGGTACTAGAGTTTCAATACGGATCTCTGGGCTGGCTTCCCGGATTGCCTTGTTACAGTCAGCAAAGTGTTGTGCGCCGCCATCGCGCAGGTCATCACGATCAACAGAAGTAACGACAACATACTTAAGCTTCATATCTTTAATCGTCTGTGCCAATTTGCCAGGCTCATTGCTATCAGGTGCAACAGGGCGACCATGGGCAACATCGCAAAATGGGCAACGACGAGTACAAATGGCCCCAAGAATCATAAAGGTCGCTGTACCGTGATTAAAACATTCAGCTAAGTTCGGACAAGAGGCTTCTTCACAAACTGAATTGAGATTGTTTTTACGCATTGCGGACTTAATCTCTTGAATGCGTTTACTATCAGAGGGAAGTTTGATTTTCATCCATTTAGGCTTGCGGAGAATTTCTTTTTGTTCCGTCGGCATGTTTTTTACCGGGATCAAAGCCATCTTATCAGCGTCACGGTATTTGACGCCTTTTTCCATTTGGATTGGTTTGCTCATGATTTTATGCTTCTTTGCTGAATTCGACTTGCTCATAATCGAGCAAAGTTACCAGTTGGTGAATAAGTTGCTGCTCGATGGCTTCAAGTTCACTAGGACCACCTAGTTCTGATACCTGAACCATTTCCATACCTTGATAACCACATGGATTGATTCTCTGGAATGGAGAGAGATCCATATTGACATTAAGTGCTAGGCCGTGAAACGAACAGCCTTTTCTGATCCTCAATCCCAGTGAGCAGATTTTTTTGTGATCGACATAAACACCAGGGGCATCAGGGCGCGCGGCTGACTCAATATTGTATGCGTTCAAGGTATTAATTACGAGGTTTTCAATGTGCGTGACGAGATCTCGAACACCCAGTTTTTTTCGGCGTAAGTTGATAAGGAAATACACCACGAGTTGCCCTGGTCCGTGATAGGTAACCTGACCACCTCGGTCACTCTGAACAACGGGTATATCACCTGGGTTGAGAAGGTGCTCGGCTTTTCCAGCTTGCCCTTGGGTAAAGACTGGGTTGTGTTCCACAAGCCACACTTCATCTTTACTTTCTTCGGTGCGATGGTCGGTAAACTCATGCATGGATCTCCAGATGGGTTCATAATCTTGTCGACCAAACTTTCGTACAACCAGTTGATTTTCCACGATCATCCTCGTAACCACTTAATAAAGTTTTTCCATTATAAACTTGTTGTTCATCGTGCACTACAGTTAAACAACAATTTATTAACGTGAAAAACGGCTTGGAAAACTTATCTTATTGAATTATAAAAAGAAAGCAGCCGAAGCTGCTTTCAAAAATAATTTATTTTTTCAAATAATTATAGAACCATGCGAACAATATCAATTTCACCAAGCTCTTTATACAGGGTTTCAACCTGCTCAATAGAGGTGGCGGTAATATTGATAGAAATAGAATGGTAGTTACCTTTTGCACTCGGCTTAACTGTCGGGCTGTAGTCACCAGGTGCATGGCGCTGAATGACTTCGAGTACTTTTTCTGGAAGCTCTGGCTTGGCATAACCCATCACTTTGTAAGTAAACGAGCACGGAAACTCAAGTAGATCTTTAAGCTTCGCATCAGAGTTGATGGTCATCATATTGGAGACTCCAAATTAATAATTCGATAGTAGGGGGCGAATATTACTGCCAATAGCAACTGAACTCAAGAAGTGTAGAAACAACAAAGCCGCACTAGGCGGCTTTGTATAGCTTCAATGCAGAAGTATTAGAATAAGCTCTTAAATAGCAGAACGATGTAATCCCAAAGTCGGCTAAATAGGCTACCTTCTTGTACATCCTCTAGGGCTAATAGTGGGTACTCAGCAACGTCATCACCTTCTAGTTGATAGTATAGCTTACCCACAACGTCGCCTTTAGAAATCGGCGCTTCAAGCTGCTTTTCAAGCACGAAACTTGCCTTAAGGTGCTTAGCTTGGCCTCTTGGTAATGTTACATAAGTGTCTTCGCTAACGCCGAGAGCGACTGTATCGCGGTCGCCCATCCAAATTTTTTCATTTACGAATGTTTCGCCAGCTGTGTGTGGGTTCACTGTCTCGAAAAAACGGAAGCCGTAGCTCAGAAGTTTTTTGCTCTCAGATTTACGAGCATTGGCGTTCTTTGTCCCCATAACCACGGCAACCAAGCGCATTTTACCTTCGGTAGCTGAGCTAACCAGGCTGTATCCAGCTTGGCTTGTGTGGCCTGTCTTGATGCCATCTACATTCATGCTTTTATCCCACAATAAGCCATTACGGTTATATTGTGTGATGCCGTTGTAGGTGTATTTCTTTTCGGCGTAGATACGATATTCTTCTGGCACATCGTTGATCAGTGCGCGAGCCAGTAGTGCCATGTCATAGGGGGTACTGTACAGCTGGTCATTGTCTAAGCCATGTACATTGGCAAAGTTTGTGTTCGACATACCGATTGAGCTTGCCCAAGCGTTCATCAGATCAACGAATGCATCCTCAGATCCCGCAATATGTTCCGCCATCGCTACACACGCGTCATTACCTGATTGAATTATGATGCCACGATTTAGATCTTCTACTTTTACTTTTGTCCCAACCTCAATGAACATCTTTGAGGAATCAGGGAAGTTTTTCGCCCATGCGTTTTTACTAATGGTTACTTCATCATCTAGTGAAATATTGCCACGCTTTACCTCTTGGCCGATGACGTAGCTGGTCATCATTTTTGTCAGACTGGCAGGATGAAGTTGTGTGTTCATCTCTTTTTCAGCAAGAACTTTGCCTGAGTTGTAGTCCATTAACACAAACCCTTTCGCGCCAATTTGAGGGGCGTCAGGCATAACTATCGGTCCAGCAACTGCAGATGTTGCAGCAATACTTGCCGTTAAAGCAAAAGAAGATAAAAATTTCATAGATGATTTTTTCTTATTCATATTGAATACAATTATATGTTGTTTGGCGTGATACAACGGAAGTCATATCACACACTAGCTATTGCTATCTTAACAGATTGTGTTTAGCACACCAGACATGGTTACACTAAGAAACAATCCTTATTGTTGTCAACGGGCAACTCTGTGTGTTTTGACGAATGCCGATGAATAACCAATCCTTTTAACACGCTTAAGGGTGTCTTGTGTCAATTTGTCGTCTTGAAACGGGCCTAGCATAAGGCGGTAATTGCTATTGATTGGATCTAAAAATGTTTCGACAGATAGTGTACTTGCCAACTCTTTTGATAGTGTCTCAACACGATCTCTGTATGGCGAAGCAATCACCTGTATGACGTACTGTGGGTGACGGTTTTCTGCCTCTCCTACAGGACGTTTAATACTGATAACTTCAATTTTGATGTTCGCTGTCCCTGAGCTAATGACATCAAGCTTGGTCGCTGCTGCGTAACTCAGATCCAATATTCTATTGTCGTGAAAAGGCCCACGGTCGTTTACTCGTACAATAGTTTGTTTATCGTTATCCAAGTTAGTGACTTTTACATAGCTCGGTAACGGCAACGTTTTGTGAGCAGCAGTCATTGAGTACATGTCATAAATTTCGCCGTTGGACGTCAAATGGCCATGGAACTTTTTACCGTACCAGGACGCTTTTCCCTTTTCAGTATAGCCCTCGGTATCTCGTTCGATACGATAGCTTTTTCCTCGTAAGGTATAGTTTTTATTCCCGCCTAAGCTGTAGGGCTCGTATTTAGGCTGAGCATCTTCTATATGATCGACCGAGATTGGTTTCTTTGGTGCGATGTCTTTGTCGATAGAATAACGTTTGTCGGAAGACGAGCAACCGAACATAAGTGTTGCGAATATAAAAAATAGTGCTTTGCGACAATTAGTCTTGTCGATAAAAAACAGACTCATTAGTTTATGTTGCCTTTGAAAATGCTTTTCGGTGCGTATGTATCGACATCAAAATGCCAAAACCCGCCATTAAAGTAACCATTGATGTGCCACCATAACTGATCAGCGGAAGAGGGACACCTACAACGGGCAGTATACCGCTTACCATACCGATATTCACGAACACATAAACGAAAAAGCTTAAGACGATGCTACCAGCCATCATGCGTCCAAAAGCGGTTTGCGCCTGACTGGCCAAGTAAAGACCACGACCAATAATAAAGAGGTAGAGTGTAAGTAAAAGCAAAATACCGATCATCCCCCATTCTTCAGCGATAACGGCAAAAATAAAGTCTGTATGTCGTTCTGGTAGAAACTCTAGTTGAGACTGAGTACCTTGTAACCAACCTTTTCCTGATAAACCACCAGAGCCAATTGCGATTTTGCTTTGGATAATATGGTAACCCGCACCTAATGGGTCAGACTCTGGGTCAAACAGAGTCCTCACTCGAACTTTTTGGTATTCTCTCATCAAGAAAAACCACAGCACTGGTATAAAACCTCCCACAGCAAGAGCTGCTGCAGTGATGATCTTCCAGCTGATACCCGCAAGAAAAATAACAAAAATCCCCGAGGCAGCAATCAAAATAGACGTGCCTAAATCTGGCTGCTTAGCAATCAATATAGTTGGAACCATGACCATAACAAGCGAGATAAGCAGTGTCTGAAAGCTGATGGGCAATGAACGTTTGCCTATGTAACGTGCAATCATCAAGGGAACTGCGAGCTTGAGTAACTCTGAAGGCTGGAAGCGAATGAAGCCTAAATTGAGCCATCGTTGGGCACCTTTAGAGGACTCGCCAAAAAACAACACGCCAAGTAATAACAAAATACCGACAAAAAACAGAAAAGGAGCCAATGTTTCGTAGGTTCTAGGTGACAGTTGAGCCAAAAACAGCATAACAGTCAGCGCTAAAATCATACGCATCGCTTGTCGGTCCATCATCGCCATACTTTGCCCGCTGGCGCTATACATAACGACCAGTCCAAACGCCATAAGAACCAAAACGCCTAAAAGCAAAGGAAGGTCGATATGAAAGCGTTCAAATAGCGCTCTGTTACGTCCGGTAGAAGGATCTAATTTCATTGTTGATTACTCTCTAACTCGGCTTTCAATGCCAAATCAAATAATTGCCTTGCTACAGGAGCACCATTGGAAGAACCGCCGCCAGCATTTTCGAGAACGACAGTAACGATCACTTCTGGATTTTTAAACGGAGCAAAACCGGTAAATAGAGCGTGATCTTTAAGGTGTTCGGCCAATTCATCGGCATTATATTCTTGGTCTTGGGCCAAGCTAAATACCTGTGCAGTCCCTGACTTTCCACCTGTTATGTAAGGCATTTTAGCAAAGGCGCGACGAGCCGTGCCTTTTTTTCCGTGGTTGACGAGACGCATACCTTCTAGTGCAATATTCCAATAACGTTCTTGCACGCCGGTAATTGGTGGCTTAGATTCAATCTCAGCCAGTGCCTGTTGATCAAAGTTATCACCATTGTTAACGGTGGCTTTGAGTAGATGCGGCGAAAGTACTTCGCCGTGATTTACCAACACGGATGTTGCCTTGGCAATCTGCATTGGGGTGGCTGTCCAGTAACCTTGACCAATGCCCACAGGGATCGTGTCGCCCTGATACCAAGGCGTTCGATGACGCGCCATCTTCCAATCTCGTGTTGGCATGTTGGCTTTACTCTCTTCATGGATATCAATGCCAGTGTAGTCACCGAACCCAAACATCATCATCCATGTTGATAGGCGGTCGATGCCTAAATCGTAGGCGATCTGGTAGAAGAAAGTATCTACTGATTCTTCAAGTGCCTTAAGGATATCCACGGTGCCATGGCCCCAACGGAGCCAATCGCGGAAAGGTCGCGTTTTTGAATTTGGGATCCGCCAATAGCCTGGGTCATTTCGGGTTGTGTTTGGGGTAATTTCCCCTTCTTGCAATGCAGCAACAGCAATGAACGGCTTGACGGTAGAGGCGGGTGGATAGATACCTAATGTTGCACGGTTTACCAATGGGCGATTTTTATCGTCCAGTAGTTTTCGATAAGCTTTACTTGAAATACCGTGGACAAATGCGTTGGGATCATAGCTCGGGCTTGAAACCATCGCCAGCACGCCGTTGTCCTTTGGGTCGAGAACGATAGCTGAACCACGTCGACCATCTAGCAGTTTATGAACCTTTAATTGCAGGTTGATATCAAGATTGAGTACGATATCTTGACCGGGCACCGGTGGTATAAATTTAAGTGTTCTTAAGACGCGCCCTCGGCTATTGACTTCCACTTCCTGATAGCCTGCGGTACCGTGTAATGTTTTCTCATAGTAACGCTCAATACCCAGTTTACCAATGTCTCGGGTCGCCTGATAATTGGCTTCTTGTTCTGCTCGAGCAAGGCGCTGCATGTCTCTGTCATTGATTCGCGAAACATAGCCAATCACATGCGTTAGTACATCGCCATAAGGGTAGAATCGTTTGAGGGTCGCTGATATCTCCACACCTGGAAACTTGTGTTGATTAACCGAAAACAATGCAACTTGTTGTTCAGTGAGTTGTGTTAATAGTGGTACAGATTTAAAACGACGCGTACGTCTTCTCTCACGTTCGAAGGCTTCAACGCGCTCGGGCGGTATCTCTAAGAATTGACGAAGTTTAACGATGGTCTCGTCCATGTTCTTAACTCTTTCAGGTATTACCTCAAGGTTAAAAACAGGCCGGTTTTCGGCAAGTAATACGCCATTTCTATCGTAGATCAACCCACGGTTAGGCGCGATAGGTACGACTTTAATACGGTTGTCGTTAGAGCGTGTTTTGTAGTCTTGGTATTGATTGATTTGGATATTGTATAGGTTAGCAATCAATAACGAAATAAGAACTATAATGCCGAGGAAAGCAACGATAGCTCGACTTTTAAAAAGTCGAGCTTCTGCCTGATGGTCCCGTATCTGGCTACGTCTTCGAAACATGTGTTTTGAGCCTATTCGCGGTGATAAGGGTGGTTAGCGGTGATAGACCATGCTCGATATAGGCTTTCCGCCATCACGATACGAACTAAAGGGTGAGGCAGTGTTAAGGCTGATAGCGACCAGCTTTGATCTGCCGCGGCTTTACACGCAGGTGCTAGGCCTTCTGGTCCACCGATTAATATTGATACATCGCGGCCGTCTAGCTTCCAATTCTCTAGTTGCTGAGCAAGCTCTGGGGTGTCCCACTTTTTGCCGGGAATATCGAGGGTGACGATACGGTTGCCCTTAGGAACAGCCGCCAGCATTGCTTCCCCTTCTTTTTGTAAAATACGCGCGATATCGGCATTTTTGCCACGCTTTCCTGCCGTGATCTCGACCAGTTCAAGTGGCATATCATGGGGGAAGCGTCGACGGTATTCTTGAAAACCTTCTTCCACCCACTTTGGCATTTTGGTACCAACAGCAATGAGTTGAATTTTCAAAACTAGCTCCAAAGCTTTTCAAGTTGATAGAGCTCTCGGTGTTGCTCTTGCATGACATGAAGCATCGTCGACCCCATGTCGACAACAACCCATTCACCTTCCAGTTCACCATCCATTCCCAGCGGTTCTAGTCCGGCTTTTTTTGCTTCACTGGCAACATGGTCAGCAATGGAAATAACGTGTCTTTTCGAGGTGCCTGTACACACTATCATACGGTCGGTGACACTTGATTTCCCCTCGACATTGATGGTCACAATATCCAGTGCTTTCATGTCGTCGGCTTTGTCGGCTAGAAAAAGTGTAAGGTCTTCGCTTAGCAAGTTATTTTCCTCTAAAGGTGTCATAGTTAATTACTTTTGTTGTTTGCTGATTGTAGCATGGATTTAGCTGCTAAAAGACAGGCTATTGTCAGTGGTACAAAGCTCTATGGTCAATTGCTGTATAAGTGGCCATGCTGAAACATCATATTGAGTTTTGGCCAGTATTTCGGTCTTAGTGAGTTGTCTCATTGCCCCTCTTAGACGCTGTGCGTCGAGTCGGCTCAATGCTGAGTTATAGAGAACTTTCTTTGATTGCCATATACGATATTTGTCGAATACCTGCTGAATACTCATTGAACCCAAGGCGTGCCTCATTTGTATTAGCTGGCTAAGCTCCTTCTGCAATGTTCTCAGCAAGATGATAACTTCAATACCCTCGGCTTCCAATTGGCGTAAGATGCGCTGTGCTCGATTTGGCTTTCCCGCCAATAACGCGTCAATCCAGTGGAATGCAGTAAAGTGATTGTGGCGGCTAAGAGCTTGCTGTACGCGAACTAGGGTAAGTGTGCCATCTGGATAGAGCAGTGAGAGTTTTTCTAGGCTTTGCGAGAGGGCGAATAAGTTACCTTCGTGCCATTGGCTTAGCAATTGAATCGCTTCGCCGTCAGCCTTTAGGTTGAGTTTGCGACACCGCTGCATGACCCATTGGGGCAATCTTTGTACATCTGGCGTAGCGCAGCTTACGTGTACACCATTATTTAAGAACCCCTTGAACCACTTGGCACTTTCTTGAGCACGAGTTAATTTGCTACCACTGATAATAAGCAGGATATCGTCATGTAACAACGGTTGTAGTTCAGCTAGCGATCTAGAAATAGTAGCGTTAATACCGGAGTCTGGTACCAGTAGTTCAATAACTTGGCGTTGTGCAAATAGGCTTAACGCTTGGCAACAGTCAAAGACGTCATTCCAATCTAAGGTATTGTCGATGGTGAAGCGGTGAACTTCTTCAAAACCTTGTGCTTTTGCCTGTTGGGTGATGAGTTGTCGACTTTCTTGTACGAACAAAGGTTCGTTACCGAACAGAAGATAACTGTGCTTTAGCCCTTTGTTAAGACTGTCTAGTAGTCGATCAGAAAATATTCTCACAGTGATTCCAATGCTAGGCTTATGGCGTTTCAGGAGCTAGATTTTCTAGCTCTTGATTGTCGTTTTCTGCTTGCTCTTTGGCTTCCTGTTTATCTTCGTACTCGACGATCTCAGTCTTAAGGCGAGCCATTTGTCGCATCATTTGTTGCGCTGAAAACTGGCGCATTTCATTGAGGATCATTTCACGCTCGGCTGCTTTAGCTAAGGCCGTCAACGGGTTATCTAGATAGCTTCGCGTGATGTTTGCGGTAAAGCTTTTCGCCCCTAAATCGGGTACGCTGACACGATAGTTTACTAGGTAGATCAACTCTTTTTCTGCTGTTCGGGTATTTTGATAAAGCGATAGAGTACGTTCTGTGATCTGCTCATTCGCAATATGCAGGTTCGGTATTTCCGCTTTTGGAGTGACTAAGTTGATATT
Organism: Vibrio gelatinilyticus; assembly: GCF_022836845.1. GTDB lineage: Bacteria > Pseudomonadota > Gammaproteobacteria > Enterobacterales > Vibrionaceae > Vibrio > Vibrio gelatinilyticus. The sequence continues at coordinate 110,991 of NZ_JAJNNZ010000002.1, read as the reverse complement.
GTTTAGGCGCAGCTGCTCTTTAACCAAACGAGTAATCATGGAAAAGTCATCGTAGCTGGTTACCGAAATCTCTCGGATATCTTCAGGAACTAAGTACTCACCACGAAATTGGAATCCACAGGCACTGAGTAGGGACACAAAAAAGACAACGATGGCGGTGCGCCTTACTGACGAGCGAAAAATAGGCATTTATGCTTAACTCTCAATGTAATAATGACTTATGAAAGCCCTCTTTGATAATTAAGAAGGTTTTCATAAGTCAAGAAGTTACCCATAGCCACTGAGTGACTATGGGTAGATGCAGACTAAATTAGTTAGCAACGATATTTAGCAGCTTGCCCGGAACATAAATGACTTTGCGTACAGTTTTGCCATCTGTGAACTTGGTTACGTTCTCATCGTTCAAGCCTAGAGCTTCCACTTGCTCTTTTGTTGCATCAGCAGCAACGGTCAGTTTCGCACGAAGCTTACCGTTTACTTGAACAACGATAAGCTTCTCGTCTTCAACCAGGGCCTTCTCATCGAAAGTTGGCCAAATAGCGTTGTCGATATCGTCGTTACCTAGAGCCATCCACATTTCAAAACAGATGTGTGGAGTGATAGGGTAAAGCATCGCCACAACAGCTTTTAGAGCCTCATCGAGAATAGCTCGATCTTGTGCTGATTCTTGTGGTGCTTTGCCAAGCTTGTTCATCAGTTCCATGATGGCAGCAATCGCGGTGTTGAATGTTTGGCGACGATCGACATCATCGGTCACTTTAGCAATGGTCTTGTGTATGTCACGACGCAGGGCTTTTTGGTCACCAGACAGTGCAGATGTGTCTATTGCTTGCGCAACACCTTTTGAAGAGTGCTCGTTCACGAGCTTCCAGACACGTTTTAGGAAACGGTTAGCACCTTCAACGCCTGATTCTTGCCATTCAAGAGTCATATCTGCTGGAGAGGCAAACATCATGAATAGACGAACCGTGTCAGCACCGTATTTGTCGACCATTTCTTGCGGGTCGATACCATTGTTTTTCGACTTAGACATTTTGATCATGCCTGAGTGTTCAACGTTACGACCTTGAGAATCTGCGGCTGACGTAATTTGGCCTTTACCATCACGCTCAATTTTGACGTCTGTAGGCGCAATCCATTCTTTCGTACCTTTTTCATTGGTATGGAAGAATGCATCAGCAAGTACCATGCCTTGACAAAGAAGCTTCTTAAATGGTTCATCAGAGTTTACGTAACCTGCGTCACGCAGCAGTTTGTGGAAGAAGCGAGAGTACAATAGGTGCATACAAGCGTGCTCAATACCACCAACATATTGATCAACAGGTAGCCAGTAATTTGCTTTCTCTGGATCTAGAATGTCATCAGCTTGAGGTGAACAGTAACGAGCATAATACCAAGACGACTCCATAAAGGTGTCGAATGTATCAGTTTCACGCAGCGCTGGCTCACCATTGAATGTGGTTTTCGCCCACTCTTTATCGGCTTTGATAGGACTAGTCACACCATCCATGACCACATCTTCTGGTAGGATAACCGGAAGTTGCTCTGCTGGGACTGGGTGAACTTCACCATCTTCTGTTGTTACCATTGGGATTGGCGCGCCCCAATAACGTTGGCGAGATACCCCCCAGTCACGTAGACGGAAGTTCACTGTCTTGTGGCCTTTCCCTTCAGCTTCTAGCTTTGCAGAAATCGCATCAAAGGCAGCCTGGAACTCAAGACCATCAAATTCGCCAGAATTAAACAGTTCGCCTTTTTCAGTGTATGCCGCTTCAGAGATATCCAGCTCGCTACCGTCAGTTGGCTTGATTACAGGTAGAATATCCAGACCGTATTTAGTGGCAAACTCAAAGTCACGTTGGTCATGACCAGGTACCGCCATAACCGCGCCTGTGCCATAGTCCATCAGAACGAAGTTAGCGACGAAAACAGGAACTTCACGTCCATTCAACGGATGAATAGCGGTTAGGCCTGTGGCCATGCCTTTCTTCTCCATTGTTGCCAATTCCGCTTCTGCCACTTTATTGTTCTTACACTCTTCGATAAACGCAGCCAGCTCAGGGTTGCTCTTAGCTGCAACCGCCGCCAGAGGATGACCAGCGGCGATACCAACGTAAGTCACACCCATAAGCGTATCAGGACGAGTGGTGTACACTTCTAGATTATCTTGACCTTGAACTTCAAATTTAAGCTCAACACCTTCAGAGCGACCGATCCAGTTGCGCTGCATGGTCTTAACCATTTCAGGCCAACCTTCTAGGTTATCGAGATCGTCAAGTAGTTCTTGAGCGTATTCAGTGATTTTGATGAACCATTGTGGAATTTCTTTTTGCTCTACTGGAGTATCACAACGCCAGCAGCAACCGTCTTCAACTTGCTCGTTGGCTAGAACAGTCTGATCATTTGGACACCAGTTTACCGACGAGGTCTTTTTGTACACTAAACCTTTTTGGTAAAGCTTAGTGAAAAACTCTTGTTCCCAACGATAGTACTCTGGTGTACAAGTCGCGAATTCACGATTCCAGTCGTAACCGAAGCCCAGCAGTTTTAACTGGTTCTTCATGTATTCGATATTTTCGTATGTCCAAGGTGCAGGCGCAGTGTTGTTTTTCACAGCCGCGTTCTCTGCAGGCAGGCCAAATGCATCCCAACCAATTGGTTGCATTACATTTTTGCCTTGTAGTCGTTGGAAACGAGAAACCACATCACCGATAGTATAGTTACGCACGTGACCCATGTGCAGTCGGCCACTTGGGTAAGGGAACATTGATAGACAGTAGAATTTTTCTTTATTTGGGTCTTCACTTACAACAAAGGTCTTGTTGTTGTCCCAGTGCTGTTGAACCTTTTGTTCAATCTCTTGCGGGTTATATTGTTCTTGCATCGATGATATCCGGTTATCTTGGAATTTGTGAGTTCCGTTAGAACAGAAACTAGTAGATCGTCATAGAATACCTAAAGGAGCCTCAGTCAACAATAGTCAATAATAGGGGGATGTATGCCAAAGCGTAAAGCAGGTTACGAAGAGATGATTGATGAAGTCGTCGATAATCTAAAACACAGCCCGGAAGAAATTCAGCATGTCCTTGAAAAATCAGGACAAGTTGTAGAGGCGGCTAATGATATGACAAAAGATGAGCTCGCATTGATCTCGGCTTATGTAAAATCAGATCTTAAGGAATTTGCCGAAAATTATGAAGAAAGTAAAAGCGGGCCCTTTTATCTCATGATCGCCAACTCAGTTTGGCAAGGATTGTTGGATATTACCGATCGGACTAAGATTGAATGGCTGGAGCTTTTCCAGGATCTTGAACATCAAGGAGTTTACAGTGCTGGTGAAATGATTGGACTTGGTGTCTTAGTATGTGAGAAATGTGGTCATAGAACAGAATATAACCATCCTACAACCATAACTCCATGCATAAAGTGCAGTCACAAGAGCTTTAGCCGTCAACCGTTAACACCTTGATTAGGGGGGGGGGGGGCATAGAGATAATGACAGCAACTTGACTGTATTGCCTTTTCACAAGGCAACGCTTTGAATAAACTCAAAGCGTTGAATATGGGGTGCGGCTTATCGGTTTTTGAATTGTTCAACCCACATTGCAGTTGCACCACAGACAGAGACGGGAACAACAAAGAGGTTCAAAATAGGGATGGACGTAACTAATGCGACCAGAAAACCGAAGCCGTATGCTTTACCTTGTTTTTGCTTGAGCGTGAGTCTCATGTCGTTGAAGGGCACTTTGTGGTTATCAAATGGGTAGTCACAGTACTGAATGGCTAACATCCAGGCGGTAAATAGCAACCATAAGAATGGACCTACAGTTTGTCCAAGTGCTGGGACAAGTAAAAGTAAAAATAATCCAATGGCTTTAGGTAGAACATAGATCAGTTTGCGCCACTCTCTTGCCAGTACGCGGGGAATGTCTTTTAACACACTGACAAAGCCGATGTTCGGGTTGACCTGTCCGGTCAGTTTTTCTTCTACTTTTTCAGCCAATAGGCCATTAAATGGTGCCGCAACAAAATTGGCCAAGGTACTAAAAAAGTAGGAAAAGGTGGCCAGTATTGTTAACGCCAGCAATGGCCAAAGTATGTAGCTTAGCCAATCCAAAAACTCAGGAAGGTAACCTAACCATTCGGCAATCCATGCATTTAGATTGGAAAAAAGGTAATACATAGCAGAGCCGACTAATAAGATATTGGCAAGCAGTGGTAGCAATACATAGCGCTTAATGCCCTGAGCAAAAGCCAGCTCTAAGCCATAGAAGAAGTAACCAAATCCAGAGCGTGTGTTGTTCAAAACATGTGTCCTTTTTAGTATCGATTAATGGCAATATAACAAAAAAGTCGTAAAGGAATCACAAACTTCTTAAACGAAGGTGTTCTAATATGGCATGGAGTTTTGGTAGAGTAGGGTGAATTGCAGAGAAAATACACTCTGCACCAAGGATAATTTTTATAACATTGAGAGCAAACAATGCAGGAATTGCGATTCGTACTCATAATTGTCGGTGCTTTAGCTATCGCCGCTTTATTGTTTCACGGCTTATGGTCGAGCAAGAAAGAAGGGCAGACAAAGTTTGCTAATAAGCCGCTTGGAAAGTTAGCTTCTGAAAACGAACAGGAAGACAATGATCACTCTTATGATGATTATGAGGTCATTCGCAAACCTAGCCATGAGCCAGACTTCGGACTAAGTCATGATGCCGGTGGTTTTGACCCTCTTGATGATGCTCGTTCTTCATTGGGCGAAGATGAAATGACTCAGTCAACCTCTCGCGTGACAGAACCGACGTCTTCGACAAAAAAAGAGCCAAAAATGTCCACTCACAGTGCGGTTGAACATGATGTTGAAGACGATCTCGATATTCCATCTTTTACTGCTAATATTGACGAGAATGTTGATTTAGAAAAAGAGATGCCAAGTGCAAACGCTGAGTGTGAACCTACATCACAGCCAGCCAAAGAACCTGAAATGCAAGTTATTGTTTTGAACGTTCATTGCTCGGGTAGCGACCCTTTCATCGGAACCAAGCTGTTCGATAGCATGAAGCAAAATGGTTTACTGTATGGTGATATGGATATTTTCCACCGTCATGCAGACTTATCTGGAACTGGCAAAGTGCTGTTTAGTGTGGCCAACATGATGCAGCCAGGCACTTTGAAGCATGACGATCCAGAGCAGTTTTCTACTAAAGGTATCTCGTTCTTTATGACCTTGCCAGGCTTTGGTGAAGCAGAGCAGAATTTTAAAGTTATGTTACGTACTGCTCAGCAGATAGCCGATGACTTAGGTGGTAATGTACTTGATGATCAAAGAAACTTGATGACGCCAGATCGTTTGGATGCTTACCGAAAACAAATCCATGAATTTAACGCTGAGATGGCTTAGTGCTTTCCAGTGTGCTCAATCAGACAAAAGGCTCCTCTGGAGCCTTTTTTATCAATAGATACTAGGTTAGAAAATGCCCCAAGCAACACGTGAAACATTAGAGCAGCTTAAGCAACAGCTGCATTACCATGCCGTTAAATACTATGTCGAAGACAGCCCTGAAATACCGGATGCTGAATACGATCGTATGATGCAAGAATTACTAAAACTTGAAGAAGCTAACCCAGAACTCGTCACACTTGATTCACCAAGCCAGCGTGTCGGTGGCACGCCGTTAGAGGGGTTTACACAAGTTCAGCATGAGATCCCAATGTTGTCGTTAGACAATGCTTTTTCTGATGAGGATTTAGATGCGTTTAGTAAACGCATGCTAGATAGGCTGAATACACCCAACCTTGGTGCATTTTGTTGTGAAGTGAAACTCGACGGACTAGCGGTGAGCCTGCTTTATGAAAACGGCGTTCTTGTTCAAGCTGCGACACGTGGTGACGGCAGTACAGGTGAGAACATCACCGAAAATGTACGGACCATCAGCGCGATCCCTCTAAAACTGCAAGGCGATGATATACCGACGCGACTGGAAGTGCGAGGTGAAGTATTTATGCCAAAAGCGGGTTTTGACAAGCTCAACCAAACAGCACAGAAGAAAGGCGAGAAGGTATTTGTTAACCCACGCAACGCGGCTGCAGGCAGCTTGAGACAGTTAGACTCTCGAATTACGGCTAAACGCCCTTTGAGCTTTTATGCATACAGCTTAGGCGTTATTGAGAGCGCACAGTTGCCACCTAGCCATTATGAACGCTTCTTAAAGCTTAAATCTTGGGGTTTCCCTATGGGGCCCGAAACAAGACGCGTTAATGATATTGAGGCGGTTAAAGAGTACTACCAAGACATCGCACAGAAACGTGATTCGTTAGAGTATGAGATTGATGGTGTCGTCATCAAAGTCGATACCATTGAGCTACAAGAGCGCCTTGGTTTTGTTGCACGAGCTCCTAGGTGGGCGATTGCTTATAAATTCCCAGCCCAAGAAGAGATCACCACCTTGAACTCTGTAGAGTTTCAGGTAGGCCGAACCGGTGCGATAACCCCAGTCGCAAAGCTAGAGCCAGTCTTTGTTGGTGGTGTGACAGTCAGCAACGCTACATTGCACAACAGTGATGAGATTGAGCGTTTAGGGGTTAAAGTCGGCGATAGCGTTATCATTCGTAGAGCCGGTGACGTGATCCCTCAGATCGTTGCTTTTGTTCCAGATAGACGCCCTGAGTCAGCTGTCGATATCGAGTTTCCAACGCAGTGCCCAGTGTGTTCGTCTTTGATTGAGCGTGTCGAAGGTGAAGCAGTCGCTCGCTGTACTGGCGGTTTAGTTTGCCAGGCGCAGCGTAAAGAGGCATTGAAACATTTCGTCTCTCGCAAGGCGCTCGATGTTGATGGATTGGGTGATAAGGTTATCGAACAACTGGTTGATAAAGAGATGGTTGAAACCCCGGCAGATCTCTTTAGATTGTCAGCAGGCGTCCTTACCGTACTAGAACGCATGGGGCCAAAATCGGCGCAAAATGTGGTCAATGCCCTTAATGCGTCTAAACAAACGACATTGCCACGTTTTCTCTACTCTTTGGGCATACGTGAGGTGGGGGAGGCAACAGCGGCAAACCTTGCTCAGCATTTTAAAACACTCGACAACATTATCAGTGCAGATCAAGATGCACTCATCGAAGTTTCAGATGTCGGCGGCATTGTTGCTACGCATGTACGCCATTTTTTCGCGCAAGAATTAAACCAAAAAGTCATTCGTGATCTACAAGCTGTTGGTGTTCATTGGCCAGAAGTGGCAACCTTGGCACAAGACGCTCCACAACCATTAGCTGGAAAGGTGGTGGTCTTGACAGGCTCGCTATCACAACTCAATCGCAACGAGGCAAAAGCCGCACTGCAAGCTCTCGGCGCTAAAGTGACAGGCAGTGTTTCTAAGAAAACGGACATATTGTTTGCTGGCGATAACGCCGGTTCAAAGCTTGCCAAAGCGCAAGAATTGGGCATTGAAATAAAAACAGAGCAAGATCTAATTAATATTCTCAATTAATTAAGTGGAATTGTAGAAAAGGGCTCTTTAATAAGAGCCCTTTTTTTGTGACCTTCGTCATGGAAAGTTAGAGAAGGAAAACAAATAAAAAAAAAGTGATCTGTGCGATGCTTATTATTTACACTGTACGAATTAAAAAACGCATGCGAGGCACTTCAAGTTTTTGATTGCGACCTTGATTTTAACTTATTGATTTTAAGGCGTGTAAAGCATTTCATTCGTCTCTTGGACAAAAATAAGATCTTCATCAATAACTCCCATCAAAATTTGCGCTCGCTCCTATTTTTGCAACGGAAATTAAGCCTTGAATTGATATTTTTTATCGCGAAGTTAGTCTTGTTTGTGCGGATACACGACGTGTAGACAGTAACGGAAAAACTTAGTTCAACAATTTTAAGTTTTAATAAAAAGGAAATACTGCGTTCTTCGGCGGCCAACTTAAGAACAAGGTATTACAAAAACAGCTATATCCATTTTTAGGAGTTATTTCCATGGAAAAAATGTTCAAACGCACTCTTGTCGGTGCAGCAGTGGCATCAATCGTATCTTTTGGCGCTTTGGCTGAAGGTACCGGTGGTCAGGTTGGTATCAACTCAGATTTTGATGTTGAAGTGTACGGTGTTGCAGCCATTTCAATGGTTAACTATAACGTCACTGATAACAACGATGACAGTACAGGTTTCGCGGTAGAGAACGAATCTCGAATCGGTTTCCGCGCTTCTGGTGACATGACAGACAGCGTTCGCGTAACAATGCAGATTGAATCTGGTTACGTAGATAATACAGATTGGCCACATGGTGGTGTTGCTGGTGGTGTGTTGGGTTTCCGTGATACCTATATTGGTCTATCGGGTGACTTTGGTAACGTTCGAATCGGTCGCGTTCTGACGCCACTATATGAAATCGTTGACTGGCCGTTCTCTAACCCAGGTCTGGGTTCGGTATTCGATTGGGGCGGTGCGGTTGCAGCACACTACGATCGCCAATCTAACCAAGTTCGTTACGATTCACCAAAATTTGGTGGTCTAACATTTGCAGCTTCAGTTGGTCGTGATGACAATGACAACGGTGGTGGAGCGGCAACACGTGATGCCTACTTTGCTGGTGCAAACGCTAAGTACTCGTTTGAAAAACTAACCCTAATGGGTGGGGTTGAGTCTGGTAAGCGACCAGATGCGGTTAAGGGTGATGCGGACACAGCAGCGTACATTGCTGGTTTTGAAGCAGCGCTTCCTGCAGGTTTTGGTGTTGCGGCCGCGTATAAGCACGAGCAGTCAGAGCAACTTGGCGTTAAACACGAGCAGGGTTCATACTCAGTGATTGGTCAATACTGGAATGGTCCAGTGGGCTTTAAACTAGGCTACGCAGCGAACCTAGATTCAGAGCTTGGTGGTGTGACGCAAGATAATACAGAAAATACAATTTCTGGTCAGTTAATGGCAGTGGTCAACGGCTTTGTTCCTTACCTACGTGTAGCACAACGCACAACCGGTGGTTCAGACAGTACTTCAGATATCGTAACTCGCGTGGGTCTTGAGTACGGTTTCTAACAAACTGATATAAATAGTAGTATAAGCTGAGCGTTAGCTAATTTGGCTAGCGCTCTTTTTGTCAAAGGAGAAGAATATGTTGAGAAAAACTGTAGTTGTAATGTCGTTGTTGTTAGGAGCATGCTCTTCCCTTGATTCAGAAAGTGATTTTTCTCAGTCAGTGGCAACGGTGAACTATCAAGGAAGTCAGGTTAACGTCATTGGTAAAACTTACACCCCGATTGCCGATTCAAGCAATGGCGGCGACATCGTTAAGTCGAAAGCGCTGGTTGTTCTACGAAGCCCAACAAGTTCTGATGCGATCACTGGCCAGGTAAATATGGAGGTGACCTACTTTAAATCTTATACCGAGTTTGAAAAAGTTTCCTATTTAGGAAAAACAGTCGACCTTATAGAGGTCAAACCCTCAACCAGTACCTGTACTGAGCACTGTACAGCATCTCAATATTTCTATTTCCCAATTGATCACGAAGCGGTTAATAGTGCAGAAAATGGTGACTTTAAGTTTGATTTGGTCACAAATAGTAATTACAAAGTGACCTTTACCATTGCAGGTGGGTACATCAATGCCCTGCGCGATGAAGTGGTTAGCCAAAAGGGCAGCCCGGCTGCGGTAGCGACTGTGCCTGTAGCGGCAGCAGTAAGTTCATCACAAGTTGAAGCTAACGCTAAGTCCGTAGAAATGATTCAATATTGGTATGAAAAAACACCGAAATCAGAACAAGCGCAATTTGTAGATTGGGCTGTTCAACATCGTAAGAGCGGCAGCAGCGAACCTGCCTTTGAGTCTCAACCTGCACAAATGATGCAATATTGGTACAATGAAGCCTCAGTTGAAGAGAGGCAAGCATCACTTGCATGGTTACTTGCTCTCTAGAGGTGATCTTAAGGAGTTGAAATGAACATCAGCCAAGTGGCAAAGTTAACTGGCTTAACATCCAAATCGATTCGTCTGTACGAAGAGCGCGATGTCATTTCTGCCCCTACACGTTCTGACAATGGTTATCGTGTCTATTCAAACAAACAGGTAGATGAACTTAAGTTTGTTTCTAACGCGAGAAAGGCGGGCTTTTCACTCGATGAGTGCAAAGAGCTTTTAGCCATGGAGCGAAACCCTCACAGAATGAGTGCGCAGGTTAAGCATTTTGCGAGTAACAAATTGAGCGATATTCGAGAACAAATAGAGGCTCTGCGCAATATCGAATGCAAATTGCAAGAGTGGGTTGAGCGTTGCCCAGGAGATGGGCAAAGTGCTTGCCCAATAATCGATGGGTTAAAGGAGGGGAATTGATCCGCCTCCTTTCAAGTCATCAATTGCTAGTATCGAGCACTACCATTCGCCATTTTACAATAGAGTTGGTATGTCGTTTTTTTAGTGCCATCCGGCAAAGTACATTCGACAACGCTTCCTATCACATTTCCCCCAGCGGTGTAATCACTCGCTATTGAAGGCATTGAAACTGACATTGCGAAAGCCATCGCGATTAGTAAAACTTTCATTTTGAATCTCCATAGCTGTTGGGCCAATCTGGTCATCAGACACCTTAAGTATGTATCTTGGAAAATAAAGATCAAAAAAAAGTTAGAACATTAAAAAATTTTTAAGTCCAAAAAAGTGAAACTTATTTGTAGACTGTAAATAATAATTGATTGATTTTATTGTGAATTAAATTCTTTCTTCAAAGCAAATTTCTTCTGCAGGAACAATAAACTGGATGAGACCGCTTACTTTGTTTCTAACAGTTAGTTAGATATGTACTTATATTTCAAGAGACTAAAATGTAAAAAATGCAAATTTGAGGGCTTTAAGCCGCAAGTGAGCAATTAAAGTCAAAATCCTCAAATCAAAGCTAGAAAATAGTTTAGGGTTCCATAAATTCACAGCCCGATTTGGTCGGAATTTGCAACGATTCAACGGTGAAACCCTGTTTTTCGAGTAAAGAGATCATATTGTCAGAACCTACTAAATGCAGTGTACCAACGGCGACTAAGAACTTACCTTCGGAAAAACTTGCTTTTGTCAGTAGTGTATCCACCCATTGTCTGTTTCTTGAATAGATAAACTGGTCCGCAAACTCCTCGTTCATGTTTTCCGTTTGCAGCAGTTGTTCAAGGTTATCTTTATCCCCACTTTTCCATGACTGAATTAAGCAATTGGCATTGCTTTGGGCATACGGCCATTCACTCAATGTGTCTAATAGCATTTGTTTGCCATTGTCAGGTTGCTGGCCGAGCAGATCTATTTGAAATTGCATTGTCTCGAGCCCAAACACTGGCACTTTATTTACCTGAGCTTTTTGGGTGAGGACTTTTTCGACCCCCAGAGCAGGTTCATAACCCAGTTGAGAAAATTGTACTTGTTGTAGCGTCAGTGCAACCACCCAAGGAGGCTGTTGTTTAAGTCTGGATGAAGGAATACCAAGTGTCTTCGCTGCAGTCTCTAATTGTTGAAGTTGAGAGTCACTCAAAAGGTTAACAACAAAATCACCTTTGTTTGCCGTAGGCAATACCACCCTTTGTTTACTCAGGTCAGCTTCAAGTATTAAGCCATCACTCTCACGCAAATAAGGTTCAATGCGCTCTGGAAGAGGGTAAAGCGTATCACTGCCCACATGAACCGTGCCCAGAATAAGAAACTCTTGTTTCCCTTTTTGAACAAGCCAATGTAGTGGCTGAGAATAGGCCGATGATGATAAGGCAATGAAAAGCCAGGTTAGAAAAGTCGTTCGTTTGGTGAGTATCCGAGCTCTGAATGTCATCATTACCTTTTATATTCAACTGTCATATTAATGAAGGTGGATAATTGCAGTGTAGCACTTTGCCAGACCCGGAGAATGGCCATCCGAGCTAATTCTATAGCTTCTTGTGTTATAAATGATGATTCACTAGGTAAATTAAGTTTCGGTGTGAGCGGTCATTACCTTCGTTTTTTTGTGATTACAGTCAACTTAATTACAGGAAAATTTTGTTTGATTGTCAAAAAGACTAAATTCCACGTGATCATAGAGTGTTTTTATTGAGTTTGGGTGTTTTTTTGTGTGATAGTGATCACTATTTGCTTTTAGTGTGAATGTTTTATGTAACGCTGTTTTTTGTTTAACTTATTGTTATTTATTGATTTATATTTTATTTTCTTTTTTGCTGTGTGTTTTAGATCACTTTTTGGGGTTAATTAATTGTTTGCGCGAATTAATAGTCGTTATAGTGACGACCAAGCCAAAACGGCACATCAATAAGACGGCACGTTAAGCCGCTTTCAATTACTTAATAGGTGTTCTAATGAAAAAAGTACTCGCTCTAACCGCTCTAGCAGTAGCATCAACTAGTGTATTCGCAGGTTCTTCTTATGTAACAGGTAACGTTCAGTTTCACGATTCGTATCTGCAAGGTGCAAAGCAAACTTCTACTTTAGAAGCTGGTCACACGTTTGATTCAAATACGACTTTATTGGTAGAAATTGACGCAATTCCATTAGGAAAAGTTGAAGATGGCAAAGCAAACCCACTTCCATTTACTACGCTGGGTGTTGAGCAGGTGTTTAACCTAAGCGACAACCTATGGGTTGCTGCAGGTTATCACCACCTAGTTCAAGCGGGTGAGTCTTTCCAATACCGTCCTCTTGTAAAAATTGGCTATAACTTCGATAACGGTCTTTCTCTAAGCAACCGTACTCGTCACCACATTCAAGCCGATGACGTTCGTGGTGGTGAAAAGACTAATGACGAAACTCGTCTAGATAACAAAATTGCTTACGCGTTTGCAGATCAAGACTTAGCAATTAGCTACAACAACGTATACGTAATCAAGCAAGGTGATGCTAAAAACTCAATGGATCATGAGTTGCGTGCAACTTGGACTCGTACAGGCGTACAACCATACCTAGAGTTCCGTAGCCAAGCTCACGGACCTAAAGATGCACAAGGTGATAGCATCGTAAACAATGCATTGGTATTCGGTGCTTCATACGGTTTTTAATCGCTACAAACCAGCATTCAAGTTTACATGACAGCAAAGTCTCCTTATTGGGAGGCTTTTTTTTGCTTTGAACAAAGCCATTCTTTGGCTACAAGATTTTGTATAGCTTCATAACGATTTAGTTGGTTAAAAACTTGTCGTTATTTGGGGCGGATATATACGACTGCGTCAAGCTGGTGTTAGATGCAAGGCACTCACATGATTATGCACTGACATTAGGACTATGTTATTTATGTAACTAACTGATAAACAGTGTTTTATATAAATTTTTTGTTTTGGATGTTTCACCTTGTATTTACTGAGTGTGAATTTGTCTATTCGCTGAATTGAGCGCAGCATTTGCCTATATCTTTTGTTTAGAGGGCATCATGTTTCGTTTAGTTTCAGTTCTGGCTGCATTATTTTTTGCCGCCCCTACGTTTGCCGCATCGTCGTTTATCGAAGGCAATGTTCAGTTCAACAGTACGTATCTTCCTAATTCCAAAGTGACGGGTAAAATGGCCGCCGGTCATACTTTTGATACCGATACATCGATCTTGTTTAAGGTAGAACATATTCCTCTGGGAGGTACGCCGTATACCGATTCGCCCCATCATCATGACGATGTTTATTTTGGCCACTCCGCAAAAGCTCCATTAGTTACTTTGGGTGTCGAGCAAAAGTTTGCGCTTTCAAGAAACTTCTGGCTGGCGGCGGGATACCAGCACTTAATGCAGCTTGGTGAAACGATGCAATACCGCCCTTTGTTTAAAATTGGTTTTGATTTTGATGAGGGGATCTCGCTAAGTCATCGTACTCGAGCTGAAATATACGCTAAGCATAATCGTTGGGGCTACAAGCCCGATATTGATTATCGGTTTGACAATAAAATCGCTTATCAGTTTAAGACTCACCCAGTCAAAATTCACTATAACAACGTGTACTTCATGGGAGGCTCATATTATCCATGGTATACAGGCTCCTATAACTCTATGGATCATGAGTTTCGCTTAACACTCACCAAGTACGCTTTTCAACCCTACTTTGAGTATAAGAGCCAGGGCAACTTCCGACACCCATATGGCAACACAGGAGTGACCAACAGCGCGTTTGTTGTAGGTGGATCTTATCACTTTTAACTCCATACAAAAACGCCGCTTAAAGCGGCGTTTTCCATGTCGGTTATTTGTAATGACGGTAACTAAATACCTGTCCTTCTTCGTTGTAGGCGTAAACATGATAGGGATCTTTTTTATCGCCGTATTCCATACCCGGTGAGCCCATAGGCATGCCTGGTACAGCGAGACCTTTGGCGTTCTTAGGTGGGTTTTCTAGAAAAGCTTTGATATCACTGGCAGGAATATGGCCTTCGAAGACGTACTCACCAATTACGGCGGTATGACACGAAGCCAGTTCCGGCTCTATGCCAAGCTTTTCTTTGATTGGATTCATGTTTGTGTGCTCTTCTACCTTAACGTCAAAACCAGCATCTTCCATGTGCTTGACCCATTCTTTACAGCATCCGCAATAGGGAGACTTGTAAGTGAGTACCTGTGTGGCGAATGCTGAGCCTGCAATTAATGCCAAAGACAGCGTGGCGGTTTTTAGAATGCGTGTATGTATCGACATTGGATAACCTCTATGTGAATTGATACCTTACAGACTTACTATCGTATGAAAGGCATTTGCGTCTTTCTGCAAAGGAAGTATGGTCTGTGAGCGATTACTCTTACTTAAAATTTCTTAATCGATTAGCGTTTGTTACCACGGTAATCGAGGATAAAGCCATTGCCGCACCGGCTACAACGGGGCTGAGCAAAAAGCCATAAAATGGGTATAGTATTCCAGCGGCGATAGGTATCCCCAGAGAGTTATAGATAAACGCTCCAAACAGGTTTTGTTTGATGTTTTTTACCGTTGCTTTAGATAGCTCTATGGTATAGCTAATGCTCGATGGAGTACTGTTCAATAAGGTCATTGGCGCGCTTTCTATAGCAATATCACTGCCTGAACCCATTGCGATACCAACATCAGCTTTAGCCAGAGCTGGCGCATCATTGATGCCGTCACCTACCATGGCAATAAGGCCAAATTTCTTTTTTAGATCAATTATATGCTGGGCTTTATCATCAGGGAGTACTTCTGCAATAACCTCATCAATGCCAATTTTTTTAGCAATCGCCTGGGCGACATGGTTATTATCACCAGTGAGCATGACGGTGTGTATACCATTGGTTTGTAAGGTTGCTATCGCCTGAACGGCATCTGTCTTGATCTCATCGGCGATCGCTATGACAGAAAGTAGCTTTCTATTCAGGGTAACCACTACCGGGGTCCAGGCTTGCGCCTGACACTCGATTATAAAATCGTTGGCTTTACTGACATCAATATCTTGCTGCTTAACGTAATTCAGCGATGCAATGAGAATATTTTGTCCATCAACTTTACCTTGCACGCCTTTACCTTGAATGTTGGTAAATGAATCGACATGAAACAGATTCTCGGCATCATGCCAATACTGGACGACCGCTTTCGCTAAGGGGTGTTCAGAGCGCTGCTCCATGGGCACGACATAGCGTGCTACGTCGGCATCCTCCATCTCAAAGTGCATGACGCTTTGTACTTTTGGCTTCCCTTTTGTCAATGTTCCTGTCTTATCAAAAACGACGGCGGAAACTTTACTTAAGGTTTGCAATGCATCGGCGTCTTTGATCAGCACGCCGGCTTGCGCTGCTTTTCCTATACCAACAGTTATGGATAGTGGTGTTGCAAGCCCAAGGGCACACGGGCAAGCAATAATAAGCACAGTAGTGGCAACAATTAGCATGTAACTTGCTTTGGGCTCAGGACCAACGGCAAACCAAACTCCTGCGGCCGTTATGGCAATGAGAACCACAATAGGAACGAACACCGCAGAGATTGAGTCGGCCAGCTTTGCGATGGCGGGTTTACTGCTTTGTGCTTCGCGCACCATATTTACGATGCGAGACAGCATGGTTTTTGCGCCAACACTGGTAGCAATGATGGTCAATGCACCGTCACTGTTGAGTGTGCCTGCGGAGACGCAATCCCCTTGTTGTTTACTGATCGCCAGCGGTTCACCCGTTAACATCGACTCATCAATATAGCTGTGACCATCAATAATTTTCCCATCAACAGGGACTTTTTCACCGGGTTTAATTCGCAATGTCATTCCCGTTGTGATTTGAGCGATAGGCAGATGAGTCTCTTTACCGTCAATAATGGCCGTAGCGTGTTGTGGTTGAAGCCGCATCAATGCTTGCAAGGATTGATTGGTTTTTGATTTAGCTTTAGCTTCGATAAAGTGCCCTAATGAAATCAAGCCAATAATCATTGCACTTGCTTCAAAATAGACGTGTCGAGACGCATGTGGAAACCAATCTGGTTTAACGACTACAAGCATTGAGTACCACCACGCGGCACCAGTACCAAGGGCTACCAGTGTATCCATTGTTGCTCTTTTATGTTTCAAAGCAACATAGGCGTTGTGGAAAAAGTCTCGCCCAGCTGTTGCCAGTAATGCCAGACAAATGAGCCCGACAATCCCCCAGGCTGCTTGATCGAGCGGAGTTCGGATCATCATATTGCCGCCCAACATCCCCCATAGCATTAAAGGGGCACCTATTGCTAACGAGACAACGGTATTTCGCTTTTGCAGTGCTTGATGCTGCTCTAAGCGGTGTTTCTGAGTTTGTTGAGTGCTTTGCAGATCATTGGCAACCTCTGCCTGATAGCCAGCCTGACCGACCGTTTGGACAAGCTGCTCGCTGACTTGTTTTTTCTGGTGATCAGAAAGGGTACCCTCAATCAGCACTAACGCACTTTGTTCAGCAAGGTTCACTTGAGCACGTAAAATGTTAGGCTCTTTGAGGATGGCTTTTTCAACGGAGCTGACACAGCTTGCGCAGGTCATACCTTGAATCAATATATGAAGGCTGGTTTGTTCTTGAGCAAGGGCGTGTGGGCTCTGTTGCGACTCTGCGATTTTGGAGACCTGAGACTCTTCTAATGCTGCCGGCGGTTCAATGTTCTCGCTTGAGTCAATCAGGGCGGCATGAAAGCCCAGTGACTCGATTTTATTTATGATGACAGACTCGGGAAGCAAACTGTGCACTTGAAGCTGAGATTTCGAAATATCCGTTATGGAAACCCCGCTGACTTCTTCTAAAGCGAGTTTTACTTTGGCAACGCATTTACCGCAGTTGAGGCCCGATAGAGTGAAGGTGAGCGCTTCACCTGCTTGATACCCGCACTCTGAAATAATCTTAGCGAGTTGAGTTGGCGTTGCCTTAGAGCGAGCCACCAGATGCTCAGTATCGATGGATAGAATTTCAATTGAAGCCTCTGACTCAATAAGGGCAGTTTTGAGCTTTTTGACGCACCCCATACAAGAGAGCCCTGAGAGTTTTAATGTGATTTCGTGCATCGCTGGCCTCAGTATTAGCGTTGTTATGAGGTAAAGATAAACCTTACCTCAAGGGCAAGGTCAAGCTATTCGTTGTAGATTTGATTTAAGGTGATAAAATAGCGCCAAATTTTTGCAGAGCGCGGTGATGTTCATCGCGTGCAATCGACACTAAGGTATATTCAATGACGGTTAAAACTCGTTTTGCTCCAAGCCCGACTGGCTATCTTCACGTTGGTGGTGCGCGTACAGCACTATATTCATGGCTTTATGCAAAGAACCAAGGCGGTGAATTTGTATTGCGTATTGAAGACACTGACCTTGAGCGTAACTCTCAAGAAGCTGTTGATGCGATCCTTGAGGGTATGCAATGGATGGGCCTGGAGTGGAACGAAGGACCATACTTCCAATCAAAGCGTTTTGATCGCTATAACGAGATGGTTGATAAGCTGCTTGCTGAAGACAAAGCATACAAGTGTTTTGCTTCTAAAGAACTGCTTGAAGAGATCCGTGCAGAACAAGAAGGCAACAAGGAAATCCCTCGTTACGATGCAAACCACCCTAAAATTGTGTCAGCAAACGCCGCAGCGAAAGAGGGTGACCCTTGCGTGATTCGTTTCCGCAATCCAAAAGAAGGCAGTGTAGTATTTGATGACCAGATCCGTGGTCGCATCGAAATCTCAAACAGCCAAATGGATGATCTGATCATTCGCCGTACCGACGGTGCGCCAACATACAACTTTGTTGTGGTTGTGGATGACTGGGATATGGGTATCACTCACGTTGTTCGTGGTGAAGACCACATCAACAACACCCCACGTCAAATCAACATCTATGAAGCACTGGGTGCGCCAGTACCAACCTTTGCGCATTGTGCGATGATTCTTGGTGATGATGGCGCTAAACTGTCAAAACGTCACGGAGCGGTATCTGTGATGCAGTATCGCGACGAAGGTTATCTGCCAAATGCACTAAATAACTACTTGGTTCGTCTAGGTTGGTCTCATGGCGACCAAGAAATCTTCTCACAAGAAGAGATGGTTAACTTGTTCTCACTAGATGCGATCTCTAAGTCTGCATCTGCATTTAACACTGACAAGCTGTTGTGGCTTAACAACCATTACATCAAAACATCAGAGCCTGAATATGTTGCGAAGCACCTGCAATGGCATCTAGATCAGCAGAAGCTAAACACCGAAAACGGCCCTGCGATTACTGAAGTGATTAAGCTAGTGGGTGAGCGTTGCAACACGCTTGTTGAGCTGGCACAACAAATTCGTTACTTTTATGAAGACTTCTCTGAGTTTGAAGCTGGCGCTGCGAAGAAGCACTTGCGCGGCGTAGCGAAAGGTCCTTTGGAAGCGGCTTTAGCGAAAGTGGAAGCTTTGGAAGAGTGGACGACGGCGAATATAAAAGACAATGTGATTGCAGCTGTTTGTGAAGAGCTTGAAATTGGCATGGGTAAAATTGGTATGCCTCTTCGCGTTGCGGTAACGGGTGGTGGTCAATCACCTTCAGTTGATGCTGTGATGGAGCTTATCGGCAAAGAGCGCGTCATCGCTCGTATCAAGATGGCGCTTGAGTTCATTGCTGAACGTGAAGCCAACGCATAGTCGCGTTATGATGGTTTAGTACTAAAATAGGCCAGTGATTTATAAAGCCGCAACCTAGGTTGCGGTTTTTTTATGAACATCTGGCTGCTCAGGTAAACAAAAAGCGACCATCAGGTCGCTTTTTTCATTGTTGCTTAGAAGAACTATTATTTCGCAAGGTATTCGAGGATTGATGCTTCAATACCAGCGGCATCAAGCCCAAGCTCAGCGTGCAGTTCGTCTTGAGTTCCTTGGGCAATAAACTTGTCAGGAAGGCCAAGGTTGAGTACTGGCTTCATTAGTTTTTCGCTCATCATGTATTCGATCACACCCGCACCAGCGCCGCCAGCAATGGCATTTTCTTCAAGTGTCACAATCACATCATGGTTTGCGCACAACTCTTTGATAAGCGCTTCATCAAGTGGCTTAACAAATCGCATGTCGGCAACACTTGCATTAAGGTTTTCTGCGGCTTGAAGCGCGTTGTCTAGGAAGGTTCCAAAAGACAAAATTGCCACTTTCTCACCTTGTCGAACCATTCGACCTTTGCCTATTTCCAGCGCGGTAAACTCTGTTTCTGGCGTGGTGCCATTCCCGCTGCCACGAGGGTAGCGAACGGCACTTGGGCCAGTGTGCTTGTGACCAGTATAAAGCATCTGGCGACATTCATTCTCATCACTTGGCGCCATGATCACCATATTCGGAATGCAGCGCATGAAGCTCAAATCAAAGGCACCCTGATGCGTCTGGCCGTCTGCCCCGACAAGACCAGCACGGTCGATGGCGAACATGACAGGCAAATCCATGATGGCCACATCGTGGATCAACTGATCGTAGCCACGTTGCAAGAAGGTCGAGTAGATAGCGACGATGGGGTGCTCACCAGCGATCGCCATGCCCGTAGCCAGTGTCACAGCGTGCTGCTCAGCGATAGCGACATCAAAGTACTGCTCAGGGTACTCTTTTGAAAATCGAACCATACCTGAGCCTTCACGCATTGCAGGTGTGATGGCCATGAGTTTCGGATCTTGCGCCGCCATATCACATAAGAAGTCACCAAAAATGTTCGAGTAGCTTGGCTTGCTCGAGCTGCTTTTTGGAAGGCTTGAATGTGACGGGTCAAATTTTGGTACGCCGTGATAGCCTATTGGGTCTTTTTCTGCTGGCTCATAACCTTTGCCTTTTTTGGTCATGATGTGCAGAAATTGAGGGCCTTTCAACTCTCGCATGTTTGTCAGCGTTTTTATGAGTTCATTGACGTCGTGGCCATCCACTGGGCCAATGTAGTTGAAACCAAGTTCTTCAAACAGTGTTCCAGGGACGATCATCCCTTTTAAATGCTCTTCAGTTCGACGAACGAGTTCTTTTATTGGTGGCAGGCCAGATAGCGCCTTTTTACCGCCTTCACGAATTGAGGTATAAAGGCTACCAGAAAGTACTTGAGCCAAGTGGTTGTTCAACGCGCCGACATTCTCAGAGATCGACATTTCGTTGTCATTAAGAATGACCAACATATCCGAGTGTACATCACCAGCGTGATTCAACGCTTCAAATGCCATCCCAGCCGTTATAGCGCCGTCACCAATAACACTCACGACTTTGCGATCTTTGCCTTCTTTTTGAGCGGCGATCGCAATGCCTAGCGCGGCACTGATTGATGTCGAAGAGTGTCCCACCGACAATACGTCGTATTCGCTCTCTTTACGCCAAGGAAACGGGTGTAAACCATCTTTCTGGCGAATGGTGGGCATTTTCTCACGACGCCCGGTTAAGATTTTATGCGGGTACGCTTGATGTCCGACATCCCAGATGAGTTGATCAAATGGAGTGTTGTAGACATGGTGCAACGCCACCGTAAGCTCAACGGTGCCGAGACCTGAAGCTAGGTGGCCACTAGACTGGCTCACCGAGTTCAATAAGTAAGTCCTAAGCTCCTCACATAACTTAGGCAGTGACTCTTTGGGCATCAATCGCAGCTCTTCTGGCGTATTGGCTAGAGTCAGTGTTGGATATTTTGAAATATCAAGTGTCATAGTATTCAGCGCTTGTTTTATGTTAGTTCTTGCGCTCGATGACATATCGGGCGAAATCTTCGAGTAATTGCGTATTGTAGGGGATTGCATCCAAAGCACAAAGCGCTTCTTCAAAAAGTGCTTGTGCTTTTTGACGAGCACCCTCTAGCCCTAGCAGAGCAGGGTAGGTGCTTTTGTTAAGCTGCTGGTCAGAGCCTTGCGGCTTACCCAATGTTTCTGTGTCGCTGGTAATATCTAAAATGTCGTCTTGCACCTGAAAGGCCAAACCAATTGCGTTGGCGAATCGTTCGAGACTCGGTAATACCTCTCGGCCTTTTTTACCTGCCGCCAGTGCGCCTAGCTGAACCGCACATTTAATCAGTGCGCCAGTTTTATTACGATGGATCTCGGCAAGCTGATCAATACCAACCATTTTCCCTTCAGCCTCAATATCCAGAGCCTGACCAATGCACATACCTGATGCGCCCGAAGCACTGGCCAAGTTTTTCACCATGTCAATTCTTAGGCTCTCAGCATTGGGGGCTAACCGACCTTCGGCAAGAATCGTGAAGGCGAGAGTTTGTAGAGCATCACCTGCGAGAATCGCCGTGGCTTCATCAAACTGTTTATGACAAGTTGCTTGGCCTCGTCGTAGCTCATCGTCATCCATCGCGGGTAAATCATCGTGAATCAATGAATAAGCGTGAACGCATTCGATGGCAGCTGCAGGTGCGTCTAAGTCTGCAATATCACATCCCAGCATTTCGCCAGTGGCGTAAACGAGGAAAGGACGTGCTCTTTTACCACCAAGCAGCAGGCCGTATCGCATTGCTTGGGTAAGAGCCTGATGTTGATGAGGCAGATTGTTTAGCCAGCTTTGAAGCTGCGCATTATTTCGATTCTGATAAGACTGCAAAGTCTCGATCATGGGGTAACTCACTTTTGAATATTAATCGTGCTTGTCGCTGAAAGTTTGTAACTCGGCAGTGTCGTCTTTACTTAGAAGGATACTGACTTTTTGCTCGGCGTCGCTGAGTTTAACTTGGCCTGCGCGAGCCAAAGCGATGCCTCGTTCAAACTTTTTAAGTGCGTCGTCAAGCGACAGGTCGCCATTTTCCAATTGTTCTACCAGATCGTCGAGTTCTTCGACCATCGCTTCGAATGCCATATTTTCAGGTTTTTTGGTCGCCATAATATACACACTTTTTTTAGAATGACCGAACGTTACCTTAGGCTAGCCACAGGGTCAAATCTCAACTGTTAAAAATGTAGTAAAGATGTTGGCTGGATCTGTCTTATCTTCGAATTAGTCTTTAAATTGTGTACGGTAAATCGGCCTTGGCGGTGGCGAGTTAGCACTGATTGGGCTGCACATTATTAAAAAATGTGATGTGCTGACCAAGATTTTTATTAAAGATCCTCCAGTCCGGTCGATAACCACTATATGCTGTAGAGCGAATTTTAATAATAACGATATGGGGTGTTGAGTGGATTTAGCAACTCTGATTGGCTTAATTGGTGGTATAGCCTCGATTACCATTGCGATGGTACTTGGTGGCAGCATCATGACTTACTACGATACAACGTCAGTGTTTATCGTTGTTGGTGGATCTCTGTTTGTGGTGTTGATGAAGTTCACTATCAGCCAGTTTTTTAGTGCTACCAAAATTGCTGGAAAAGCTTTCATATTCAAAACGGATGAACCAGAGGACCTCATTGCCAAGATTGTCGAAATGGCAGATGCGGCTCGAAAAGGTGGTTTTCTCGCGCTAGAAGAGATGGATATCAACAATAGCTTTATGCAAAAAGGCATCGATCTACTCGTTGATGGCCACGATGCAGAAGTAGTACGCAGCGCGATGCAAAAAGACATTGCTTTGACCGATGAACGTCACTTAAAAGGCTCTGGAGTGTTTCGTGCCTTTGGTGAGGTGTCACCTGCGATGGGGATGATCGGCACGCTGATTGGTCTGGTGGCAATGCTATCAAACATGGATGACCCTAAGTCAATTGGTCCTGCAATGGCCTTAGCCTTGTTAACAACGTTGTATGGGGCGATATTGTCCAACATGTTGTTTTTCCCAATTGCAGATAAACTCTCTTTGCGCCGCGAGCAAGAAAAACTCAATCGCCGCTTAATTATGGATGGGGTGCTTGCAATCCAAGATGGGCAGAACCCGAGAGTCATTGATAGTTACCTTAAAAACTACCTCAATGAAAGCAAACGAGTTCTTGACCTAGATGCTGAGTAACTCAAAGTGCTAATGGTGGAGTAGTGAGATGGAAGAAGAAGTAAAATGCAAATGTCCTCCTCCCGGTCTACCACAGTGGATGGGAACATTTGCAGACTTGATGTCTTTGCTGATGTGCTTTTTTGTACTTTTGTTGTCGTTCTCAGAAATGGATGTCCTTAAGTTTAAACAAATCGCAGGCTCCATGAAGTTTGCGTTTGGTGTACAAAACCGTCTAGAAGTCAAAGATATTCCTAAAGGAACTAGCATTATCGCTCAGGAATTTCGCCCTGGTAGACCTGAGCCGACCCCGATCGATGTCATCATGCAGCAGACGATAGATATTACTCAGCAAACTTTGGAGTTTCATGAGGGAGAGTCGGATCGTGCCGGAGGCATACAGAAAGACGAAGGTAAAAACACAGGCGGACAAACCGCCAGTAAGTCTCGCAAAGATCAGATAGGCACCGCCACTTCTGAAAAAATGGAGCAAGCTGAAGATCTTGAGAAACTTGAAGAGATCATAAAAAAAGCGCTGCAACGTGAGATTATCCAAGGGGCTGTTGAAGTTGAGAACTTGGGACAACAACTGGTTATTCGTATTCAAGAAAAAGGGGCATTCCCAGAAGGCTCAGCCTATTTGCAGCCCAAATTTCGACCTTTGGTTCGCCAAGTCGCTGACCTGGTTAAAGATATTCCTGGCCAGGTGCGGGTCTCCGGTCATACCGACGACCAGATTTTAGATTCTGAACTTTACCGTTCTAACTGGGATTTATCATCGCAACGCGCGGTGTCTGTTGCCCAGGAAATGGAAAAAGTGAAGGGCTTTTCTCACCAGCGACTGCGTGTACTTGGGGTTGCGGACACTGAACCTTTAGTTCCAAATGACAATGACAGGCAGCGAGCTCGAAATCGCCGAGTAGAAATCAGCATTATGCAGGGCGAGCCTGTTTATTCTGAAGAAGTACCCACCGTTCGATAAAAGATCGTGAAGATGAATAAACAACAACACCAAAGCTTGCTTTGGTGTTGTTGTTTTTCTTGTGTATACTTGCGCCTAATTTAGCCTTGTGATCGTTTTTGCCTTTCAACTTTGTTGCTATGGTGACTCTTAATAGCGGTCATTAATGTACTACAGTATTAATAAATACTTTCCTACTGTCAGCTCAGACAGCATTCCAGTGAGATGTGAAGAAACTATGAGATTTATCGTTAAACCCCATCCAGAGATTTTTGTAAAAAGTGAATCGGTCCGTAAACGTTTTACTAAGATCTTAGAATGTAATATCCGAATTATTGTGCAACGCCGCACTGAGTCGGTAGCGGTTTACAATCGACGTGATCACATTGAAGTGACTTCAACTTCATCCGAGTATCGTGATGAAGTACTTAATATATTGACTCATACGCCAGGTATCCATCATGTACTAGAAGTTCAGCAATCTGACTTTGAAGACATGCATGATATATATGAGCAGGTATTAGCGTTAAGCGGTAGCCGCCTAGAGAACAAAACATTTGTAGTGAGAGCTAAGCGCCGCGGTAAGCATGACTTTACCTCCATCGAGTTAGAGCGTTATGTTGGCGGAGGCTTAAATCAAGCTATCGAAAGTGCAAAGGTCAAACTGAGCAAGCCTGACGTTACGGTTAACATCGAGATCGCTAACGATAAATTGAACCAAGTCCTTGCTCGTCATAAAGGACTTGGTGGATTCCCACTTGGCACACAAGAAGATGTGTTGAGTTTGATTTCCGGTGGCTTCGACTCGGGCGTGTCTAGCTATCTTCATATCAAGCGCGGCTCCAAAACGCATTATTGCTTCTTTAATTTAGGTGGCCCAGCCCACGAAATTGGTGTGAAGCAAGTATCACACTTCCTTTGGAATAAATACGGCTCATCAGCAAAGGTGAAGTTCATTTCGGTCGACTTTGAACCTGTTGTGGCTGAGATTTTAGAGAAAGTCGATGATGGCCAAATGGGCGTTGTGCTTAAACGTATGTTTATGCGAGCTGGAGGTATGCTGGCAGAGAAGTTTGGCATTCAAGCTTTGGTCACGGGTGAGGCGCTCGGTCAGGTTTCTAGCCAAACACTGACAAACCTTCGCCACATCGACGGGGTAACTGATACCCTGATTCTTCGCCCACTAATTAATTGGGATAAAGAAGACATCATTGACTTGTCTCGTGAGATCGGTACAGAGGATTTCGCGAAAACTATGCCAGAATACTGTGGTGTAATTTCTAAAAAGCCAACAGTTAAAGCGATCAAAGAGAAACTGGAAGCGGAAGAAGCGAAATTTGACTTTGCTATTTTAGATCAGGTTGTTGCTGAGTCACGGATGATCGACATTCGTGACATTGAAAAACAAAGCCAGGAACAAGCACCAGAAGTCGAGCAAGTTCAAGCCGTTGAAGAACATGCTGTTGTACTGGATATTCGCAGTGCAGAAGAAGAGGAAGAGAGCCCATTAGAGCTTGAGGGCGTTGAGGTTCAGCACCTTCCATTCTTTAGGCTAGGCACCAAGTTTGGGGATTTGGATCAATCAAAGACCTACTTGCTGTATTGTGACCGAGGTGTCATGAGCCGTTTGCAAGCATTGTATCTACAAGAACAAGGTTTCGAAAACGTCAAAGTTTACCGTCCGTAGTCGATGTTGACTTACTAATTTAAAGGCTCCTGATTTAGGAGCCTTTTTTGTACCTGACAGTGCCACCTGTGTCTTTTGCTATACGTTATTAGGCCAATCATCAGGGACTATAAACCAAAACTGACCGGATTTAGATTGGCAGTGTATAAAGTGCTCCGGGGGCTCTATTATTGGAGTAAGGTCAGTGACGCATTTCAAGCCTGTTGCCCAGTAAGGCTTTTTTAACTTGTACAGCGGCTCAGTTATTTGCGTGAATTGACTCTGATAGCACCACAAGCCCGTTATGTTTTGTTGTTCGATTGGCAGTCCTAAACAGTTGGTTGGGACATCTTCAGATTCAAAAGGGTTAACGTAGAGGCGACCCTGCATTAATAGATGTTTGGTGATTTGCTCAAACTCAGGAAATAGGATTTGAAAGGCTTTGGTATTGGTCATTGTTAACTGATGCTCTAGCATGCGCGAAAGCTTAATGTCTAAACGATCCTTGGCATTAGGGCCATACCATCGCCCTTGTTTCAACAGGTAAAACTTAATCGCCACTTCCCAGTGTTCAACGCGGTTTTCTTCTGTGTTTTTAAGCAAGAAATCAATCGCACCGATAGTTCGTTTATCTTGTTGCAATTGAACTTCTTCGGCAATCATCTGGTAGTGTGGGTGGTCGTCAAATAGGCGCTTGCATAGCTCTTGGTACAAGAAACCAAGCCTCGGGTTGCCATTATAGTGGGTGTTGAGAGTGTCATAGCTATAACCCATGACTGGAAAGGTTTTAGCGATACGACTGTCACCGGACACTAGTCCTTTTGATGTTTCAATCCAGGTGGCGAAGGTGGGCAAATCAGAATCGGACATATCACTCTCTTATTACGTATTTATACGGATCGACGCTCTCTCACCAATTTACCTCAAGCAATCCATTTCAGCGAGCAAGTCTTGGGTATATAATCAAAACATTGCAAAAACAACAGGATCCCACATGAACAATTTGAAGTTAGAAGCGGTGCTCAATGAAAAGCTTTCTCCTCAACTAATAAAAGATTATTGCCCAAACGGGCTACAAGTCGAAGGCAGTCGCGACATCAAGAAAGTCGTGACTGGTGTCACCGCATCACAAGCTTTGATTGATCATGCTATTGAGGTTGGCGCTGATGCTATCTTGGTTCACCATGGCTATTTTTGGAAGGGAGAGCCAGAAGCGATTCGTGGTATGAAAGGTCGACGAATTCGCAGTTTAGTCAAAAATGATATTAACTTGTTTGGCTATCACTTACCCCTTGATATTCATCCAGAATTGGGCAATAACGCCCGGCTCGCGAAATTGCTGGGTATCGAGGTTGAAGGCGGCCTTGAAGGGCACCCACAATCTGTTGCGATGTATGGGCGTTTATCTGCGCCTATGTCGTCACAAGCACTGTCACAGCGCATCAGTAAGGCCTTACAGCGCGAACCGCTGCACATTGCTCCAAGTGGCGAAGATAAAATGATCTCAACCATAGGCTGGTGCACGGGTGGTGGCCAGGATTATATCGAACTGGCTGCGTCACACGGCCTAGACGCGTTTATTTCTGGCGAAGTGTCTGAGCGTACCACATACACTGCACGTGAGATGGGGATTCACTACTTCTCTGCTGGCCATCATGCAACGGAGCGCTACGGCATTGAAGCTCTTGGTGAATGGTTGGCCAAAGAGCATGGATTGGATGTTGAGTTTGTTGATATTGACAATCCAGTTTAGAGCTTGAGATGCAACGAACAAAAACAAAAAAAGAGTGGCTAAATGCCACTCTTTTTTACTGGGTTAACACTGAATTTCGACCAGCTTATTCGCGCTCGTGTAGCGGTTTAAAATCGCGCATTGGCTCACCTTTGTATAGCTGGCGAGGACGACCGATACGGTTATCTGGGTCACTGTGCATTTCATTCCAGTGAGCAATCCAGCCAACGGTACGTGACAAGGCAAAGATAACGGTAAACATTGAAACAGGGATACCAATCGCCTTAAGAATGATACCTGAATAGAAATCAACATTCGGGTACAGTTTCTTCTCAACGAAGTACTCATCAGAAAGAGCGATACGCTCAAGTTCCATAGCAACATCGAGTAGTGGATCTTGAATGTTAAGCTCTTTAAGCACATCGTGACATGCTTCACGCATAACTGTCGCACGAGGATCGTAGTTTTTGTAAACGCGGTGACCAAAGCCCATTAGGCGGAACGGGTCATCTTTATCTTTTGCTCTCTCTACGTATTCAGCAATGTTGTCAACAGAACCTATTTCTTCAAGCATTCGCAGACACGCTTCGTTTGCACCACCGTGCGCAGGGCCCCATAGAGATGCGATACCTGCAGCGATACAAGCAAATGGGTTGGCACCCGATGAGCCTGCAAGACGAACCGTTGAGGTTGATGCGTTTTGTTCATGATCGGCATGGAGCGTAAAGATTTTGTCCATAGCGCGAGCAACAACAGGGTTCACTTCATACTCTTCACACGGGTTAGCAAACATCATGTGCAGGAAGTTTTCAGCGTAAGTGAGGTCGTTTCTTGGGTAAATAAACGGTTGACCAATCGAGTACTTGTAACACATAGCTGCAAGCGTTGGCATTTTTGAAATCAAACGGTATGCTGCGATTTCGCGGTGACTATCGTTATTAATATCAAGTGAATCATGGTAGAAAGCCGCAAGAGCACCAACCACCCCACACATAACCGCCATTGGGTGAGCGTCACGACGGAAACCGTGGAAGAAGCTGGCGATTTGTTCATGAACCATAGTATGGCGCATAACAATTTGTTTAAAGTCTTCGTACTCAGCACGACTTGGAGCTTCGCCAACCAGCAGGATGTAACAAACTTCTAGGTAATCTGCGTTATTTGCTAATTGATCAATTGGAAAACCACGATGCAGCAAAACACCTTTGCCGCCATCGATGTAAGTGATTTGTGATTCACAGGAAGCAGTGGCAAGAAAACCGGGGTCAAAAGTGAAGTAGCCGTTGGCTCCTAGCTTGCGAACATCGATTACTTCAGGGCCTACAGTGCCATTCATAATTGGTAGTTCGATTGGCGCTAGGCCTTCAATATGAAGGGTCGCTTTCTTATCCGACATAACAATCTCCTTTGTTTATTATTAATCCGTCCAGGACGTTTATGTGCCAATTTTTTACTCGGCTTCGTGCTCAAAGTCAATTTTTATGCGGTTTTGTGTGCACTTGTTAGGGTTTTTTATACAAAAAACGTTAAAAATCTGTTCTGTGTAGCATATTTTGTTACAACAATTGTATTAGAATGTTGCCAGCCGTATAGTGGCGAAGAAATTGTTGGCCAAAACCTTATAAAATCAAGGGTAACAACTAGAGTGAGGAGTTGGAATCTCATTGGTTGTTAACAACTCATTTACAATTAACTCGAGAGGTATTCGGGATATTTGTTAATTTAATGTTAACTTTTAAGGATTAGAGGCTGAAATTCATTCATAACAATAAATGCTTCAAAGGAGCTGAGTGAGCAAGCCCGTGAAAGAAAGAAAGTCCAGACCTGTTAATTTAGATTTACAGACAATAAGCTTTCCGATTACAGCAATATCATCCATCCTACATCGTGTGTCGGGTGTGATAACGTTTGTTGCGGTTGGCATTCTACTATGGTTACTGTCCATGTCTTTGTCCTCTCCAATGGGATTTATGGAAGCTGCCGATATCATCGATAGCTTTTTCGTAAAATTCATATTGTGGGGAATACTGACAGCGCTTTCCTATCATATCGTTGGTGGTATTCGCCATCTTTGTATGGATCTGGGATATTTTGAAGAGCTCGAATCTGGAGCTAAAAGCGCGAAAGTATCGTTCATTGTGACGGCAGTATTGTCACTTCTTGCGGGGATTTTGGTATGGTAAAACACGTATCTTCAGTCGGTCGCAACGGCGTACACGATTTCTTACTTATTCGTGCTACGGCCATTTTAATGACCTTATACACCATCTATATTGTGAGTTTCTGCGCATTCTCGGGAGATATCTCATACATCTCTTGGTCACAATTCTTTGGTGGCACATTCACAAAAGTCTTTACGATGCTCGCACTTGTTTCAGTGCTGATTCACGCTTGGATTGGCTTGTGGCAAGTACTGACAGACTATATCAAATGTAGCAAATTGAGAGGTGCACTATTGTTAGTGGTTATCTCTATTCTTCTTAGCTACTTCTTTTCTGGTTTCTTTATTCTGTGGGGTGCGTAAGTGACTATTCCAGTTAGAGAGTTTGACGCTGTTGTAATCGGCGCTGGTGGCGCGGGCATGCGTGCCGCTCTACAAATTTCAGAGCAAGGCCTAAGCTGTGCTCTTCTTTCAAAAGTATTTCCTACTCGTTCTCATACCGTGTCTGCGCAAGGTGGTATCACCGTTGCTCTGGGTAATGCCCATGAAGACCATTGGGAACAGCATATGTACGATACAGTTAAGGGTTCTGATTACATCGGTGACCAAGATGCTATCGAGTACATGTGCAAAAACGGTCCTGAATCTGTTATTGAACTTGAGAAAATGGGGCTACCGTTTTCTCGTTTTGACAATGGCTCAATTTATCAACGACCGTTTGGCGGCCAATCAAAAAACTTT
This sequence comes from Vibrio gelatinilyticus, assembly GCF_022836845.1. GTDB lineage: Bacteria > Pseudomonadota > Gammaproteobacteria > Enterobacterales > Vibrionaceae > Vibrio > Vibrio gelatinilyticus. Next base: position 80,481 of record NZ_JAJNNZ010000002.1, on the reverse strand, counting down.
GGTGGTGAACAGGCGGCGCGTACAGCGGCCGCGGCGGACCGTACAGGTCATGCGTTGTTACACACCCTGTACCAGCAGAATATCAAACACAAGACGACCATCTTCTCTGAGTGGTATGCGCTTGATTTAGTGAAAAATGAAGACGGTGCCATTTTAGGCTGTACCGCTCTTTGCATGGAAACCGGAGAAGTTTGTTACTTCAAATCCAAAGCAACCATCTTAGCAACAGGTGGTGCAGGCCGTATTTACGCTTCAACGACTAACGCGCATATTAATACTGGCGATGGTGTTGGTATGGCAATTCGCGCTGGCGTTCCAATGCAAGATATTGAAATGTGGCAGTTCCACCCAACCGGTATTGCGGGGGCGGGTGTTCTGGTCACAGAAGGTTGTCGTGGTGAAGGTGGTTATCTATTAAATAAAGATGGCGAACGCTTTATGGAGCGTTATGCACCAAACGCAAAAGATCTTGCTGGCCGTGATGTTGTGGCACGTTCGATGATGATCGAAATCCGTGAAGGCCGCGGCTGTGACGGCCCATGGGGTCCTCATATTAAGCTTAAACTCGATCACCTCGGAAAAGACACACTAGAGTCTCGCCTGCCAGGAGTATGTGAACTGTCTCGCACATTTGCACACGTAGATCCAGTGAAGGAACCAATCCCAGTTATACCTACTTGTCACTACATGATGGGTGGAGTTCCAACTCAAGTTTCTGGTCAAGCTATTAAGCAAGACGATAGCGGTGCTGATGTTGAAGTCCAAGGTTTGTTTGCGTGCGGTGAAATTGCATCGGTATCGGTACATGGTGCCAACCGCTTGGGCGGTAACTCATTGCTAGACCTTGTGGTATTTGGTCGAGCGACGGGTCTACACCTGGGTGAGACTTTGAAGAAGCAAGCGGATGCCAAACCTGCGACACAAGCTGATATTGAGCGTTCTCTTGAGCGTTACAATCGCTGGGAAAATAGTACAGGTGGCGAAGATCCGGCACAGATCCGTAAAGACCTTCAACAGTGTATGCAAAACAACTTCTCGGTTTTCCGTGAAGGGGATGCCATGGCGAAGGGCCTTGAAGAGCTCAAAGTTATCCGTGAGCGTTTGAATAACGCACACCTTTCAGATAAGTCGACAGAGTTCAACACGCAACGTATTGAGTGCCTAGAGCTCGAAAACTTGATGGAAACAGCATTTGCTACGGCGGTTGCGGCGAACTATCGTACCGAAAGTCGTGGTGCACATGCTCGATTTGATTTCCCTGAACGTGATGATGAACAGTGGTTATGCCACTCAGTCTACAACCCTGAGACCGAGTCAATGTCTAAGCGTGCTGTTAATATGGAGCCAGTACACCGTGATGCTTTCCCACCTAAAGCTCGCACGTACTAAGAGGAGTAGACGAAAATGAAATTGAATTTCTCTTTGTATCGTTATAACCCAGACGTTGATCAAAAGCCTTATATGCAGGATTACGTTTTAGAGGTTGAAGAAGGCTCAGATATGATGCTTTTGGATGCGCTGATTTTGCTAAAAGAGCAAGACAATAGCATCTCATTTAGACGTTCATGTCGTGAAGGTGTATGTGGTTCTGACGGTTTGAACATGAATGGCAAAAATGGTTTGGCGTGTATTACGCCACTGTCCGCGCTAAAAGGTGACAAGATTGTTATTCGCCCTTTACCCGGTTTGCCAGTCGTGCGAGACTTGATTGTCGACATGACTCAGTTTTACGATAACTATTCGAAAGTTAAACCATTTTTAGTGACTGACGGTAATTTGCCTCCTTCTCGAGAAAACCTACAATCTCCAGATGAAAGAGCGCATTTAGATGGTCTGTATGAGTGCATTATGTGTGCATGTTGTACAACATCTTGTCCGTCTTTCTGGTGGAACCCTGATAAGTTTATCGGACCAGCTGGCTTGCTTGCCGCATACCGTTGGTTAATAGACAGTCGTGATACGGCAACCGATGAACGTTTGGCCGATCTAGACGACGCGTTTAGCGTATTCAGATGTCACGGCATCATGAATTGTGTCAGTGTTTGTCCAAAGGGGTTGAACCCGACTAAAGCGATCGGTCACATTAAGTCAATGTTGGTTAGTCGCTCTGTGTAAGAAATTACAAAATTGTCGATTCGAGCAGGCGATTTGGTTGGTCTGTGAGAATCGACTTATGATAGCTCGGCGTAGACCGCAGCATATGTGAAAACTACTGGTAAGGGAAAATATGCACAACGGCGTGATGAAGGCATGGCTCGAGTCTTCACACTTGGCTGGCGCCAATGCAACTTACGTAGAAGACCTCTACGAACTGTATCTAAGTGATCCCGAACAGGTAAGTGAGGAGTGGAGACGTGTTTTTGATGAGTTGCCTAGGCAACCTGAAGATGTGGTGGAACAACCACATTCACGTGTCCGTGACTACTTCCGACGACTCGCTCAAGAAACAAAGCATTACAATGTCCAAGTTAGTGACCCAGATGTCGATGCGAAACAAGTAAAAGTCCTACAGCTTATCAATGCGTACCGCTTTCGCGGTCACCAAGCTGCAAACCTAGATCCCCTCGGTCTATGGAAACGTCCGCCTGTTGCGGATTTAGATCCTGCTTTCCACTCTCTAACAGAAGACGACTTTGACGAAGAGTTCAATGTTGGTTCTTTTGCAATAGGGCAAGAGAGCATGACATTGCGTGATTTGTATAAAGCACTAAAGAAAACCTATTGTGGTTCGATTGGTGCCGAATACATGCACATGACCAACACCGACCAAAAACGTTGGATTCAGCAGCGATTAGAATCGGTTGTAGGCCAACCCTCCTTTGATGCCGAAGAAAAACATACCTTCTTAGAAGAGTTGACTGCCGCTGAAGGTCTTGAGCGTTATTTAGGCGCTAAATTCCCTGGTGCGAAACGTTTCTCGTTAGAAGGTGGTGATGCGCTAATCCCGATGACCAAAGAGTTAATTCGTCATGCTGGTGCTCAAGGCATGCGAGAAGTGGTTATTGGCATGGCTCACCGTGGTCGTCTTAACATGCTCGTTAACGTGCTAGGTAAGAAACCACAAGATCTCTTCGATGAATTTGCAGGCAAACATGACGAAACTTGGGGAACTGGTGATGTAAAATACCACCAAGGTTTCTCGGCTGATTTTGCCACATCAAAAGGTGATATTCACTTAGCTCTCGCGTTCAACCCTTCCCATCTCGAAATTGTTAATCCCGTAGTGATTGGTTCGGTTCGTGCACGCCAAGATCGTTTGGGTGACAAGGAAGGAAGCCGTGTTCTACCCATTACGATACATGGTGATTCAGCGATTGCTGGGCAAGGTGTGGTCGCTGAGACATTTAATATGTCTCAAGCTCGTGGTTTCCAGGTCGGTGGTACGGTTCGTATCGTAGTGAACAACCAAGTCGGTTTCACCACGTCTAATCCTCGTGATATGCGTTCAACGATGTATTGTACTGATATTGCGAAAATGGTTCAGGCACCAATCTTCCACGTTAATGCTGATGATCCGGAAGCCGTTGCGTTTGTTACTCGAATCGCCCTTGATTTTAGAAATACATTCCGCAAAGACGTGGTTGTCGACTTAATGTGTTATCGCCGCCATGGTCATAACGAAGCTGATGAGCCAAACGCAACTCAGCCTCTGATGTATCAAAAGATCAAAAAACATCCAACACCTCGCAAGCTTTATGCTGACATCTTGATCGATCGTGAAGAGAGCAATATCGAGACTGCAACGCAAATGATTAATGAGTATCGTGATGCGCTCGATAGAGGTGAAATTGTGGTTAAAGAGTGGCGTCCGATGACGATGCACTCTGTTGATTGGACTCCATACCTCGATCATGATTGGGATTGTGATTGGGATAGTGATGTCGAAAAAGAGCGTCTGACTGAACTTGGTCAACGTCTAGGGCAATATCCAGAAAGTCATAAGCTACAAAGTCGAGTCAACAAACTCTACAACGACCGCGCGGCGATGATGTCGGGTGAAAAGAAATTTGATTGGGGGATGGCGGAGACGCTGGCCTATGCGACATTGCTTGATGATGGCAAGCGCATTCGAATTTCCGGTCAGGACTCTGGACGGGGTACGTTCTTCCATCGTCATTCTGTGCTGCATAACCAAGATGATGCATCGACGTACATTCCTCTTGCCAATATTCATGATAAGCAAGGGCCATTTCAAGTCTTTGACTCGGTTCTATCCGAAGAGGCGGTGTTGGCGTTCGAATATGGCTACGCAACAGCAGAGCCAAGTGGATTAACCATTTGGGAAGCGCAGTTTGGTGATTTTGCCAATGGCGCACAAGTGGTTATTGACCAATTTATATCTTCTGGTGAACAGAAGTGGGGACGATTGTGCGGCCTAACGATGTTATTGCCACACGGTTATGAAGGTCAAGGCCCTGAACACTCCTCGGCACGTTTGGAGCGATACTTGCAACTTTGTGCTGAACAAAATATTCAAGTGATCATCCCGTCGACACCAGCACAGGTCTATCACATGCTAAGAAGGCAAGTGGTTAGGCCGATGCGTCGTCCTTTAGTGGTGATGTCTCCGAAATCTCTACTTCGTCATCCGCTTTGCGTTTCGACATTAGATGACCTGGCGTCTGGTACTTTCATGCCAGCCATTGGTGAAGTCGATGATATCCCGGCTCAAAAGGTTAAGCGTGTTGTGTTCTGTTCAGGCAAGGTGTATTTCGACCTTCTTGAACAGCGTCGCACAAATGAGCAAGATGATGTAGCGATTGTACGAATTGAGCAGCTTTATCCTTTCCCATTGGAAGACGTTAAAGCGACGATTTCTCAGTACAGTAATGTTGAAGACTTTGTTTGGTGTCAAGAAGAGCCGCAAAACCAAGGCGCATGGTATTCGAGTCAGCACAACTTTAGGGCGGCTATCCCCAAAGGTGCCGATCTTAAATACGCTGGACGAGCAGCTTCAGCGTCGCCTGCGGTCGGCTATATGTCGGTACACTTGAAACAGCAAAAAGCGTTGATCAGCGACGCATTGACCCTAGATTAAGAACTAGAAGTATAAGGACGAAACAGATATGACAATTGAAATTCTGGTTCCAGACTTACCTGAATCCGTTGCCGACGCGACCGTTGCAACGTGGCACAAGAAACCAGGCGACGTAGTGGCTCGTGATGAAGTCATTGTAGACATTGAAACAGACAAAGTTGTGCTGGAAGTACCCGCTCCCGATGAAGGCATTCTTGAAGCCATCATTGAAGAAGAGGGTGCAACAGTACTATCAAAACAGCTGATCGCTAAGATCAAACCTGGTGCGGTCGCGGGCGAACCTACGACTGATACCACAGATGCGACAGAGGCCTCACCAGATAAGCGCCACAAAGCCAGTTTAACGGAAGAGTCAAATGACGCGTTGAGCCCTGCGGTACGCCGTTTGCTGGCAGAACATGGCTTGCAAGCCAGTGACGTTAATGGCTCAGGTGTCGGTGGTCGTATTACACGCGAAGACATTGAAGCGCATCTAGCGGCCGCTAAGGCTGCGCCTAAATCGCCAGAAACCGCTGTGGCAGAAGCGCCAGTGCAGTCTCGCAGCCAAAAACGCGTACCAATGACACGTCTGCGTAAACGTGTAGCAGAGCGCCTTTTAGAAGCGAAAAACAGTACGGCAATGCTGACAACGTTTAACGAAGTGAACATGAAACCCATCATGGATCTTCGTAAGCAATACAAAGACCAGTTTGAAGAGCGTCACGATACTCGTTTAGGCTTTATGTCTTTCTATGTGAAAGCTGTGACAGAAGCGCTTAAACGCTTCCCAGAAGTCAATGCCTCTATTGACGGCGATGAAATTGTTTATCACAACTATTTCGATATTAGCATGGCGGTTTCTACGCCAAGAGGCTTGGTCACTCCAGTTCTAAAAGACTGTGACACCTTAGGCTTTGCTGATATTGAAAAAGGCATCAAAGAGTTGGCGATTAAGGGCCGTGACGGCAAGTTAACGGTAGATGAACTCACCGGCGGTAATTTCACCATTACCAACGGTGGCGTGTTTGGTTCATTGATGTCGACACCAATTATCAACCCGCCGCAGGCTGCAATTTTGGGTATGCACAAGATCCAAGATAGGCCGATGGCTGTTAATGGAAAAGTAGAAATCTTACCAATGATGTACTTGGCGCTGTCTTATGACCATCGTTTGATCGATGGCCGTGAATCAGTTGGTTTCTTGGTTACCATTAAAGAACTGCTAGAAGATCCAGCTCGTCTACTTCTTGATGTTTAAAGTGACGGCAATCTTTTAGACGTCTGATTGATTAGAGCTAGGCACGCTCAACGTCTAGCTCTTTCAAACCCATAGCGTTATGCCGTGGGTGGCTCACTAGGGAACTCCCTCCAGACGTATGGCTATGACTAGCCTTATGGAAATAATAAATCCCTCAGGGATATAACAAATGGAATAACAAAATGAATTTGCATGAATATCAAGCCAAGCAGTTATTTGCAGAATTCGGTTTGCCTGTGCCCGAAGGTTATGCGTGTGAAACGCCGCAAGAAGCATTTGAAGCGGCTGGTCGCATCACAACTGAAAAGAAAGTCGTTAAGTGTCAAGTCCATGCTGGTGGCCGCGGAAAAGCGGGCGGCGTTGAACTCCATGATACCAAAGACGGTGTTAAAGAGTTCGCTCAGAAGTGGTTAGGTAAAAACCTAGTGACTTACCAAACAGATGCTAATGGTCAGCCTGTGACTAAGATTTTAGTCGAGGAAGCATCCAACATCGCAAATGAATTGTACTTAGGTGCAGTGGTTGACCGTGCGAGTCAGCGAATCGTTTTCATGGCATCAACAGAAGGTGGCGTGGAAATTGAAAAAGTAGCAGAAGAAACACCAGAGCTTATCCATAAAGCGGCTATTGACCCATTGGTGGGTCCACAAGCTTACCAAGGCCGTGAATTAGCATTCAAATTGGGTCTTACTGGTGACCAAATTAAACAGTTTGTTAAGATCTTCCTAGGTCTTGGCAATATGTTTGCTCAATATGACCTAGCTCTTCTTGAAATCAACCCTCTTGTTATCACAGGTGAAGGTAATCTTTTATGTCTCGATGGTAAAATCAACATCGATTCAAACGCACTTTATCGCCAACCTAAACTTCGTGAAATGCATGATCCTTCTCAAGAAGATGAGCGAGAAGCTCATGCCGCTCAGTGGGAGCTTAACTATGTCGCACTTGATGGTAGCATCGGCTGTATGGTCAACGGTGCTGGTCTAGCCATGGGGACAATGGACATTGTTAACCTACATGGAGGTCAACCGGCAAATTTCCTAGACGTCGGTGGCGGCGCAACGAAAGAACGTGTAACGGAAGCCTTCAAAATCATTCTTTCTGATAGCAATGTAAAAGCGGTATTAGTGAATATTTTTGGCGGTATTGTTCGTTGTGATCTTATTGCTGATGGCATTATTGGCGCGGTCGAAGAAGTCGGCGTCGAAGTTCCAGTTGTAGTGCGTCTTGAAGGTAATAACGCACCATTAGGTTCACAAAAGCTAGCTGAAAGTGGATTGAATATCATTGCTGCAACTTCATTGACTGAAGCAGCGGAAAAAGTCGTTGCTGCTGCGGAGGGCAAATAATGTCTGTTTTAATCAATAAAGATACAAAAGTTATTTGCCAAGGTTTTACTGGTGGTCAAGGTACATTCCACTCTGAGCAAGCAATGGCCTATGGTACTCAAATGGTTGGTGGTGTTTCTCCTGGTAAAGGTGGTCAAGAGCACCTAGGTTTGCCAGTATTCAACACTGTACGCGAAGCGGTAGAAGTTACAGGTGCAACAGCATCAGTGATTTATGTGCCAGCCCCATTTTGTAAGGATGCGATCCTAGAAGCCATTGATGCTGGAATTAAGCTGATAGTTACGATTACCGAAGGCATCCCGACACTTGACCTACTTGATGTTAAAGTGCGTCTAGACGAGGCGGGTGTGGTGATGATCGGTCCTAACTGCCCAGGAGTGATTACGCCAGACGAATGTAAAATTGGTATCATGCCTGGACACATTCATAAAAAAGGTAAGGTTGGCATTGTATCGCGTTCTGGTACGCTGACCTATGAAGCGGTTAAACAAACCACCGACGAAGGCTTTGGTCAGTCGACGTGTGTTGGTATCGGTGGTGATCCTATTCCAGGCTCAAACTTCATCGATATTCTGAAATTGTTCGAGCAGGATCCAGAAACAGAAGCCATCGTAATGATTGGCGAAATTGGTGGCACTGCTGAAGAAGAGGCTGCGGCGTTTATTAAAGATAACGTGAGTAAGCCAGTTGTGTCTTATATCGCTGGTGTGACAGCCCCTCCAGGTAAGCGTATGGGGCATGCGGGTGCCATCATCTCTGGTGGTAAAGGCACTGCAGAAGATAAGTTCGCAGCGCTTGAAGCCGCAGGTGTAAAAACGGTTAAGAGCTTAGCGGACATCGGTAAAGGTTTAAGAGAGATTACTGGTTGGTAAAGCTCTTAAGGGTCAAAAGCCTCGCAGTTGCGAGGCTTTTTTACATCTGAATCGTGACAACGAAAGTGCAAGTTATCGCTGCCCGCGACTTAGCTGAGACAACATGAAAATGCTGGCGGCACAGACAACAACCGATGGCCCGGCAGGAGTGTCGTAAAACCAGGATAGCGATAGACCGCCAAGCACAGCCAAAGCACCAATCAGGGAAGCAATAGACGCCATTTGTTCTGGAGTCACAGAGAACTTTCTCGCAGTGGCTGCAGGTATTATCAGCAGCGAGGTTATAATTAGTGCCCCTACAAATTTCATTCCAATCGCGATTACCAGGCCAACAAGTAGCATGATAAGTAGCCTAATAGCATCGACATTTGTTCCCTCAACCTCGGCTAACTCTTCACTGACTGTGGTTGAAAGCAGCGGTCGCCAAAAATAGCTTAGGGTTATAGCAATCACCAATACGCCACCACCGATATACACGAGATCATTGGAGGTGACGGCAAGCAAATCGCCAAATAGATAGCTCATGAGGTCAACGCGAACGTTATCTAAAAAGCTAACCGCAACTAATCCCAGAGACAAAGAGCTGTGGGCGAGTATTCCCAACAATGTATCTGTAGCAACAAACTTTTGTTTTTGTAGGGTGACTAACAGCACTGCCAAGACTAAGCAACAAACCGTTAGTGCCAAATAAATGTTGATGTCAAAAAGAAAGCCTAAAGCCAGCCCCAATAGTGATGCGTGAGCGAGAGTATCTCCAAAGTAAGCCATACGTCGCCAAACGACAAATGAACCAAGTGGTCCGGCTATAAGGGCGATAAGAAGGCCGGCAATAATAGCGGGTAACAGGAAATCAATCATGATGTACATGTCCATGCTTATGGTTAGAACAATGGTGGGCATCACCTTTTACTGGTTCACCAGACAGATCATGGTGATGGTGGGAGTGTTCATGGTGGTAAAATGCGAGAGTTTCTTGTTTAGCATGACCAAATAGTGCGATGTACGAAGGGTGCTGTGTGATCGCAGCTGGTGCTCCTTGGCAACAAATATGGTGGTGAAGACAAATGACTTCATCAGTTTTTGCCATGACGAGGTGGAGGTCATGAGACACCATAAATACCGCACAGCCGAATCGGTGGCGGATCGTATCAATTAATTCATAGAGATCTATTTGCCCCTGAACATCGACCCCTTGAGCTGGCTCATCAAGCACTAATATGTCTGGACGATGCAGTAATGCGCGTGCTAGCAATACTCGTTGGTTCTCACCGCCTGACAGTTGATGCATGCTGTTTTTTGCCAAATGTTCCGCACCAACCAGTTTGAGCGCTTCAATTTGCTCTTGTCGAGAATATCGCCCCGCCAACTGTAGAAAGCGCAAAACAGTTAATGGCAACGTTTCATTGAGTTTCAGTTTTTGCGGCACGTAGCCAAGTTTGATATTAGGCTGGCGAATGCGTTGCCCAGAAAACTCTTTTTCTAATCCGATAAGAACTTTGACCAACGTCGACTTACCAGCACCGTTAGGCCCAATTAGGGTGGTGATCTTACCTTTCTCTAGAGTGAGGCTGACATTATCCAAGATCGTTCGCTCGTTGAACTGTACGACGACATTTTGGAGTTGCATTAGCTCGGACATGAATAGAACTCATTTGCAATTGTGTATTGTTATAATGTAACATTTCACGCCACTGTTAGCTACACTACACTGAGAACTTGATGCGTAAATTAACCCTATTCTTTGTCATGAGTCTGGTAATGACGTCACCAGTCATGGCACTCAATGTCCTGACGAGTATTAAACCGTTAGAAATGATTGTACATGAGCTTACTTTGGAGTCTCAGTCCCCGTCATCACTGTTGGTCAGCAGTGCTTCGCCGCATGATTATGCTCTACGTCCATCGGATGTGAAGCGAATTGATAGCGCCGATCTGATCATTTGGTTTGGGCCCGACTTAGAGTCGTTTTTGGTAAAGGTAGTAGAAGGGCGTGACAATGTGCTGCAAGTCGATCAAATATCAGGTCTCGCGCTCAGGGAGTTTGGTGATTCGCAAAGCCATAATCATGATGGTCACGATCATGGAAGCCATGATTCTCATTTTTGGTTAGGGCCAGAGCAGGCGAGAGCCTTTGCCAAGGCTGTCACTCGTCATCTAGTCAGGCTCGATCCTGACAATCGCGGTGCTTATAACAAGAGACTGGTGGAGTTTGAACACGAGCTTGAGCAAACTGTCGTGGCTATTGATGCTCAACTCTCACCGATAAAGCAGCGAGGGTACTACGTTTTTCATGATGCCTATGGTTATTTTGAAGAGTTCTTTGGTCTTAACAACCTAGGGCACTTCACCGTAACACCGGATCGTAAACCAGGGGCAAAAACGCTAATCCATATAAGAACGACCATCAGATCTGAAAATATACAGTGTGTGTTTTCTGAGCCACAATTTACTCCAGCCGTCATTGAATCAGTGACGCGTGGAACACACGCAAAAATTGGTAGCCTTGACCCACTAGGAACCAATATAAAAGTGGAAGATGGTAGTTACTTCCACTTTCTCAAAGATGTATCAGCGAGCTTTGTCAGATGCTTAGGTCAAGATTAGAGCCTAATTAGCGCAAAGAGGCTGCAGTGGTAGCCTCTTTCTGTGTTAGGTAACTGGTGATTAATAGCGATTTGTTCTTGAGTTTTTACTGACCACGCTTTTATATTTCCGATAAATCCATTACAGTTAGCCTAGATAATTATCGTATCGAAATAACTAATGGTTAGCGTGGAATGCGACATACACCGGCTTTGCTGAAATCAACTACGTGGAGAGCAGCAAGCACAATTTCTCAATATGTCTTTTTTTTCAAGACCGGCTTAGACCTTTTCAAGTCGATGAATCGTCACGTTTATAGCAAGATTTTTGCCTATTTAGCCTTAGTGTTTCTCTCAATTCCAACCCCCAGTTTTAGTAATGAACTTCCACCTATTTTTTATCCCATGCAGATCCAATCCCAAGGGCGTTATCTTGCAGCACAAAAGCTCTTTATGGGAGATGAAGGTGGAGTTTGGTCATTAGACGTGTATGGGAAGTTGCGTTTTTATGATGGCGAAAACTTCGTTGATATACAAGGCAGTGCCTTTTATCGACAGCAACTTACTTATGGTCTAGGTTCGTTCTGGTCTTACAATAAAAATAAAGTATTCAAACATCGTCCAGCACAATCAGCCGAAGTCGTGTTTGAAACAGAAATCGCAAATAATATCACTCATCTTGGTTATTCATCGGGATGGCTGTGGGCGACTGATGATGAACATATTCACCTGTACTCTTTAGAAGAAAAGAAGACGCAACAAGTTGAGTTGTATAAATTTTCGCGCTTTAAAAGCGGTGGTCCCATTACGATTAATGATGCGGTGAAGGTGGCTGATTCCTGGTATCTCGCCACTACATCTGGGCTCTTTATAATTAATAATGGTGAATTAACACTATTTGATAAAGTAGCACCTCAGGGTATCGAAACATTACATTATTCAAAGCAGAAAAGAGCGCTTGTGCTTGGGCTATTACGTGGTGCGATTATTTATGAACTGGACAATGATCAGAGTCAGCATTTCAGCTTAAATAGCTCGCATGTACTCACTATTGCCGAGTCAGAGAGCTGGATTTGGTTGGGGACGGAGCATGGATTGTACCGCTATCATAAAGAGTTTCGTGACCTGAAACAGGTAGACGTTGATCCAAACGATGAGTATGGATTAACCAACGAGAAAATCTACTCAATTGCGACCGATTCTCTGGGCGGGGTATGGTTGGCGACAAGCGGGGGCGTGCGTTACTACTCTGAATATAGCGCTTTGTTTGAGCGTTGGTCTCTTATTGAATCAAAGGATAACTATCGTAGCCATGCGGTTAACAAAATCATGGCGAACGAGTCGGGCGGTTATTGGCTAATAACGAGTAATGCGCTTTATTCTGTCAATGATAATGGCGTAAGCACGCTCGTGTTCTTTGGCCAGGTTAGCGGTTTACAGCAAGTTGGCAAGCAGCTTTGGTTAGCGTCAGATCGCGGATTAATTGTGATTGATATCGGGAAATATAAGGTAACAGCGATAAAAGATCAGTTTCCCAGTATTCCCGACATTGTTGATCATATCGCTATGAGTGATGATGGTGAATTGTGGCTAACAAGCGGTTTGCGTCTGATGTCATTAGAGCTCAATACAGGTAAGGTAAGTGACTATGGTGAAGACTGGTTACTCGATAAATACTTGCCAGCTAAGGTGACCTCGCTAACTCCATCTGCCAATAACCAGTTGTTTATTGGTACTGATCATGGCTTGTATCACTTAAATAACAGTACCATTCGCTATCTAAAAGAGACGAAAGTGTACGGTAGCCAAATAAATGCTATCAAGGTAAGTGATGAGTCAATCTGGCTAGCCAGTAGCTATGGTGTAGCTATGCTCGACATACCTAAAATGAAGCTCGACGCATTGCCGTTAAAAGAAAATAACATAAGACCTTTTTGTCTGACCCAAGGAAACAACCATATATGGTTAACGACTTCAATTGGCATTTCTGTGTACAACACACAAGGGAGTTTGGTTAAGCACTTTGGCGCTCCGTTTGGTTTGATCAATAATGAGTTTTTGTACGGGGCATGTGCGTTTAATCAACGCGCCAATAGCCTTATATTGGGCTCAAAATATGGACTGGTGGAGTCCGATAGTGAAGCGCTCCTTCGCAGCGATAACCCGCCAGAAAGCATCGTGCTGACTCAGGTTTCTGTTGATGGTTTACCTGTAGCTATCGGCAGTACAGAACTATCACTCAGTGCATTTAACTATGGTAGTCAGCTAGGATTCCGTTTTGGTGTATGGCCTCAGTTTCAAGGACAATCGATTGAGTTCAGGCTCAATTCACAATCCAACTGGATCGAATTACAGGGGACAGAGCTAAACCTTGATCGCCTCATGCCGGGAGATTACTTTCTGCAGGTTCGCCTGAGCAAGGCGAAAATCAAAACACAATTGATAGAGTTGCCGTTCTCTGTCAGAAATCCGTGGTATTTTTCCTCTGCTTTTTTCTTGTTAACTTTCTTTACCATCGTACTGGCTATGGTTGCTTTTATACAATGGCGTTCGAGGCGGATAACTGCGTTGAACCGTCAATTGAAGTTGAAAGTATCTCTTAAAACAGAGCAGCTTCAACACCAAAGTCGTGTTCTATTAACAAATAACTTGCAGCTAAGAAAGTTATTTAATGTTCGGCAATCTATCGTGCACGATATGGTATTACAGGCAATTGATCATTCGCAGGATTTTGAGAAGAGTGCTACAACGCCCTCGACGACGGTACTGCCAATGGCATTGCAAAATCTAAATCAAAACCTGAGTCAACTACAGAGAATTGTCGAGTCACAATCGTCAGTACCAACGTTCTATCGAGCAGAAGAAGTCCTTAAAAGTACCGCCGAAGCCTGGCATGCCGAATATGAGGTCCACGGCATACGTATTGAGCTTCAATTGTTAGCCAGTAGTGACAAGATTGTGCTAGAGACTTTTAATCTGGACATTATTTTCAATACACTATTGGCCAACGCATTGAAAAGGAATGTACGAGGCCAATCACTGGTGATCCGTATCGAAGAGCACTGTGGCAAGTTGTCGATCATATTTGAGGACAAAGGGTTGCCGTTTCCATCGATCAATACCAATGTTCAAAACCAATTTCATGAGAAGCGGGAAAAGAGTTTAGACTTTACTCCAGCCAATTTAGCTAACCATATTCGAATGAGTGGTGGTGAACTTCATGAAGTCGAGCGACGAGAGGTTAATCGTGTTCACATGCACTGGCCGCTTTATCATGAGACCGCTACTCAAGTTAATTTTACAAAAGTAACCACGGGCCGAGATAAGGCGCTAGAAGCTAGCTCGATTCCACTAGAGAGTGAAGCACACCAGAACTTAAAAACTAAGCAAGAGCAATGGCTAAGAACTGTGCGAGGACTGGTGGAGGAGCATTACAGTGACCCAGACTTTACCATGTCAAGTGTCGCTAAAAGGTTGTACATGTCTGAGCGAAGCTTACAAAGGCGCTTTAAAGCGGTGTTCCAAAAGACATTTACCGACTATATAACAGAGTTTAGATTGGAAAAAGCGTGTGAAATGCTACTGCTTGGTGACAAAATAGCAGACGTCGCCTTTTCTTGTGGATTCAATGATCCTTCCTACTTTTCTCAGAAGTTTAAGCTGCATTTTGGAGTATCACCGTCCAAGTTCGCCATCCTTGAAAGCGACCTGACAGAGCAGCAACACGGGTAGTCCTACAGCTTGAAAAACTGATAAAAAGCTCGCTGACGCGCCCTTTCAACAGCTAAGTTTGCTAACGAGAATTTCACTCTATCGCCAGGACGAAGTTGAGCGACTTTACTTAAGTTTCGAAAAGCGATGCTGCCACATTTGGCGTAGCCACCTAATGTTTGTCTGTCTTGCATCATAATTATTGGAGCGCCATCTGGGGGGATTTGTACCGCACCACAGCAGATCCCTTCAGAAATAATGCCCGGCAATGCTCTTTTGAACGGCATATCGTGATTATTAATATTGGACGGATAGTCTAGCCTGATACCCATCTTGTCACTGTTATTTGATACTTGAAATTCACATGCCAGTAAGTTGTCCCATTCGCACGCTGAAAAAAGAGAATGCTGATAGGCGGGGAGTAAAGCGAGTGTTTGGCTCGACGTGTAGTTAGGAATATAGTGACGAGGGATGACCTTAGACGAAGAAAGATGATTCGTCGCAGAGTTTGTATGAGGCGTTAGTATGTCTCCTTTCTTCAGTGGCTTCCCTTGATCTAAACCACCTAATTGGTTTCTTATCACCGTGCTACAACTGCCCAAACAGCCACTAATATTTAGTCCGCCTTTAATGCAAAGATAGCTTCGTAGTCCAGAAAGTGGCCGACCAAATTCAACAATGTCTCCGCTACGGATAGTAAAGCTTTGCCAGTTGATTAGAGCCCGTCCATTTAGTGTCGCGTTGCAATCAGCCCCCGTAATTGCGAGCTGCAGAGTATCGAGTGCTTGAAACCGTGCATTGCCAAACACGATTTCAATACTTGCATTCGAGCTTGGCTGCTCCAATAGCCACTGCCCCCAGCAATGAGCATGAAGATCGGCCGCCCCTCCTTGGCTCAGGCCCCACTGAGCAGCGCCGAAGCGTCCAAGATCTTGGACGGTGGCTAGCATACCCGGCGATAGTACTACCAAACCATGCATTGGCGCCCTCCCATCGATTGGTATTCATTTAAGTGAATGGCAAAAAACTGCACTCTATCGCCAATTTGAAGCAGACTATTTTCAGGGGAGTTTTTGTTGTACAGCTCGATAGGGCAATTGCCAATGATCTGCCATCCACCGGGTGTTTCAAGTGGATAGACCGCCGTTTGACTGTCCGCGATGCCAACACTTCCTACCGGTATTTTTTTTCGAGGTGTTGCATGGCGAGGCGTGGCGATAAGTCCATCGACTTGGGCGAGAAATGCAAAGCCAGGTGCGAACCCTACAGCACAGACGGTATAGGTTTTTTTACTATGTATATCAATCACTTGATCTGTGGTTAGCTGGTGAAGTTTGGCAACGTTGTTCAAATCAGGAGCGACGCTTTCATGGTAGCAGACAGGCAGGCGATGCAATTTTCCTTCGTAATCTAGCTGGGCTTTTTCGGCATCAAAATTAAGCACAGCCTGTTTAATCTGTTCAAAGCCGGTCTTCAAGGGGTGGTAATCAACCAATAATGACGTGTAGGATGCGACGCAATCTCGAATACTGTCGGTGAATTGAGCCTGTAAAAACCGCTGATACGATTTGATGATAGCGGGCCACTTTAAGTCGATGTGGTCGTCAAAATAGATGATAAGCGCAGATTCACTCACAGGGACAACGGCTATCGAATCAGGCATTAATCCTCCTCTTGTTCTATGACTTCACGGATATGCTTTGCTACTTCAATTGAGTGAGGGCTATCACCATGAACACACAGAGTGTCCGCTTTGATGGATAACCATTCCCCTGAGTGTGTAAGTACCTGCTTACCTTGTATGATTGACTTAGCTTGACTAAGGATTGATTCCGTCGTCGTCAATAAAGCGCCATCGATGCCTCGATTCGTGAGAGTACCGTCAACGGTGTAGCGTCTGTCCGCAAACGCTTCAAAAATAAGAGAGATATTGTATTGCTTGGCGAGAGTTAAGTGTTGTTCTTGTTGAGCGGTCGCCAATAGCATGACCGGAAGGTTCAGGTTATGGGCGGCGGCAAAGACCGCTTGCATTGTATGGGCCGAATTCATCATGTCATTGTAAAGAGCACCGTGAGGCTTAATGTATTGAACCTGCATACCCTGGCTGTGTGCTAGAGCCTGTAGCGCGCCAACCTGATATAGGATTAGGTTAGTGATCTGCTCATTAGAATGGGGGATAGATCGTCGACCAAAGCCAATTTGGTCATGGTAACTAGGATGAGCGCCAACAGTCACCTGATAGCGCTTAGCAAGTTGCAGTGTGTGCATTATGGTATCAGGGTCTGCAGCATGGAAGCCGCATGCAATATTCGCCATCTGAAGAAAAGGCATTAATGCTTCATCGTTACCCATTTTCCAGTGGCCAAAACTCTCTCCAACATCACCGTTTAATTTCATCGTCCATCAAACCATTTTCAATTCCTTATATAGAAATACTAACAGTTGATAGGAATTAGGCTCAAGACAAAGACAGGAAGTTTCCGTTGTAGGTCAAAAATTGGTGATAGTTAATTGGGTAGATAGTGAGGAAAAGGAAAAAAAAATTCGCGGTATGGCCGGGGGACCATACCACGGGTGTCAATGACACCTTCGCTTGCTGCCGGAGTGGTGTGGTATCACACCACCTCTGGAATTCAAATAACAAGAGCATTTGCTTTGTTGGTATTCACTATAACGAGACAGACTTAATTTACTTATAAAAAAAACGTCATAATTATATGACGATTACGACAAACTTTCCCTTAGTAGTTATCTTTATGATTTTTATGATTTTTATGATTTTACATTTTTTTTCGGAGTGTTTTTTTGCTCAGTATTTTAAAGGATCAATGTCTCTGCGTAGTGTTTTAACGATTTTGACGGAATAGTTTTGACGAAATTTACCGGCTTACTTCCGATAAATATTGATTTAGCACAATGTAACAAAGTATATTTGCGGCTTATTATTGGTGTTAATGCAAATCCTTCTCATTACCAATTGTAATATATGGGTGTTCAGCGATGAAACTATCGGAATTAACGGCAGGTCAAACAGCAAGAGTGGCCAAAATGTCTGGTCTATCAAATGAAGTTCGTAAGAAACTTATGGTGATGGGTGTACTACCAAATACCCCTGTGACTGTCATTCGACGCGCCCCTATGGGCGACCCACTTCAACTTGAAGTTCGCGGTGTCTCCTTAGCCGTACGAGAAACAATCGCTAACGATATAGAAGTGGAGTTGCAACAATGAGTTATACCCTTTTAACAGTCGGTAACCCTAATAGCGGCAAAACAACACTTTTTAATGGCTTAACGGGCGCTAAGCAACAAGTTGGAAACTGGGCCGGAGTGACGGTTGAAAAAAAGACAGGCCGCTATCACCAGTCAGGAGATGAGTTTCTGCTAACCGACTTACCAGGTATCTACGCACTAGATAGTGGCAATGATAGCAACAGTATTGATGAGTCTATTGCATCAAGAGCGGTACTAACGCACCCTGCAGATCTATTGATCAATGTGGTGGACGCAACCAGTTTAGAACGTGGTCTATACATGACGTTGCAACTGCGTGAACTTGGCCGACCTATGGTGGTTGTACTGAATAAAATGGATGCGCTTAAGCGTGAACGAGTTCAGCTTGACGTAAAAGGTTTAGAAAAAGCGTTGGGATGCCCCGTGTTCTGCCTTTCAGCCACAAACAAGCAACAGGTCGCTTTGTTTAAAGAAAAATTACACAAACTTCTGGATCAAGGGGTCAACCTAGAAGCGTTGCCGTTAGATTATGGTGTTGAGTTTGAAAGCGCCATTGCTGAATTGATGTCAATATTTGTCGATGGGTCTGTGGCTCCACGTGCTTTGGCGATTCGAGCACTCGAAAACGATGTGATGGTGCTCAATACTCTATCACAAAGCGCACGAACGGTTGTTGCGCAGCGGGCTAGTGCCTGCGGCGTCGACATTGACTTGCAAGTCGCTGATACAAAATACACTTATCTTCATGAATTGTGTAAACGCCTGCGTCGAAGCGAGGGCAAACTCAGCCGCAGTATTACCGAGCACATCGATGGGGTAATACTCAATAAATGGATTGGCGTGCCTTTCTTCTTTGTGGTCATGTACCTGATGTTTATGTTCTCTATTAACATTGGCAGCGCCTTTATTGACTTTTTTGACATCAGTGTTGGCGCCCTTTTGGTGGATGGTGGTCATCACCTTCTCGATGGTGCTCTGCCGGTTTGGTTAGTGACCGTATTAGCTGATGGTATTGGTGGTGGTATCCAAACTGTGGCAACTTTTATCCCGGTCATTGCCTGTCTGTATCTATTTCTAGCGGTATTAGAAAGTTCAGGTTATATGTCTCGAGCTGCGTTTGTTCTGGATAAAGTGATGCAAAAGATTGGATTACCGGGTAAAGCCTTCGTGCCATTGGTGTTAGGGTTTGGCTGTAACGTACCTTCAATCATGGCAACGCGAACGTTAGATCAAGAGCGCGAGCGTAAATTGGCCGCGTCTATGGCTCCGTTTATGTCATGCGGGGCTCGTCTCCCAGTGTACGCCCTTTTTGCTGCGGCTTTCTTTCCGCAAAGCGGTCAAAATATTGTCTTTGCACTTTACCTTTTGGGTATTGTAGCCGCCGTGTTTACGGGGTGGGTATTGAAAAAAACCATCTACCCAGGGAAAAGCGACAGCTTCGTTATGGAAATGCCTGATTATGAAATTCCAACCATGCAAAATGTGCTAATCAAAACCTGGCAAAAACTTAACAGATTTGTATTGGGAGCAGGTAAAACTATCGTTGTGGTTGTCGCTATTCTTAGCTTTTTGAATTCAATGGGTACTGATGGTTCATTTGGTAATGAAGACAGTGAAAACTCTGTGCTATCAAAAGCGGCTCAAGTGGTCACGCCTATCTTTGAGCCAATCGGTGTTCAAGAGGATAATTGGCCAGCGACGGTCGGTATTATTACTGGGATTTTCGCAAAAGAAGCAGTGGTAGGAACATTGAATAGCTTATATACCTCAGCAGATGCAGAGGAAAGTGGATATGATCTGCTTGTAAGCTTAAAAGAGGCATGGGCCACAATACCTGATAATTTGTCGAGCCTAAGTTATTCAGATCCCCTTGGTGTTGATGTCGGTGATTTGAGCGACGCAAATTCTGTGGCTGAGGAGCAAGAGGTCGATGGTTCTATCTTTGCCAACTTGAAAGCACACTTTGTGACAGGAAATGCGGCGTTTGCGTACTTGATTTTCATTTTACTGTATACGCCGTGTGTCGCCGCAATGGGTGCTTATGTTCGCGAGTTTGGTCAAAAGTATGCGCGCTTTATCGCGGCATGGACCATGGGCTTAGCCTACGCGTCAGCGGCGCTCTACTATCAAGTTACGCACTTTGCTTTGCATCCGACACAAAGCGCACTATGGATCACCGGTATACTATTGTTGATGCTAGTCATCGCTCGTTTGCTTAAACGCGAAGGCCTTAAGCAGCAATTAGACGTTCAGATCGCATGATATTGTCTGATCTCAAACAAGCTATTGTAGAAACCCCGGGAATAACTCGGCAGTCCCTCGCTGAGAGGTTTGCGCTAAGTGAAGACGGTGTCGATGCTATGTTGACTGTTTGGATAAAAAAAGGAGTGTTGACACGTACAGAAGATCGCACTAAAACACAGGCGCTATTGCGTGTACGTTATCACCTCAATCAAAGTGGCGCGTTGTCGCTTAAAGTGATTATGTAAGCTGTTGTTCAAGATTTAGCGGAGCGCAATGGGCTCCGCTTTTTTGCGTCTACCTAGCAACAAACAAGGGGGACTCACTCAATTGAGTTGAAATGCACTGTGCTAAGTCCTGTTGAATAGACGGTGCTCGGTATTCACCTTTAGTGCTTCCCCACAGCGGTCCTGGCCACGCCAAATCAGTTTTAAAGCGCGCGATGTGGTGAACATGAAGCTGCGGGACCATATTGCCCAACGCCCCAAAGTTGAGCTTATCTGGCGTAAATAATGACTCGAGCGCCTGATTGACAACTTCTGACTCAATGAGAAATTGCTGTTGCTCGTTCATTGGTAGGTGATGCAGTTCAGTAAGGTTTGCTTTTTTAGGGACTAAAATGACCCAAGGTACTGAGTCGTCTCGGTGCAATAACACCAAAGACAACGGAAATTCGCCAATGAGGGTTGTATCTTTTTCGAGTTGAGGGTGGAGTTCAAATGTCATGTTAAATACCTTGTTAGCAGGTCTATTGAGCAAAGAATAAAAAAGGCGAGTTGCTATCGCAAATCGCCTTTTCTTCAATCATAGGTAATGATTACATGCGCTCTAGCGTTTCAATACCAAGCAAAGATAGGCCTTGCTTGATGGTTTTAGCTGTCAGGCCAGCAAGCTTGAGGCGACTTTGTTTAGTGCTTTCTTGCTCTGCAACCAAGATTGGACATGCTTCATAGAAACTAGAGAACAATCCAGCCAATTCAAACAGGTAGCTACACATGATGTGAGGTTGGCCTTCACGAGCAACGGATTCAACCGCTTCTTCAAATTGCAGTAACTTGCTTGCGAGTGCTTTTTCTTTGTCTTCACTAATGATGATTGGTCCAGTAAGGTCATCAATAGACAGATCCGCTTTAGCAAATACAGACGCGACCCGAGTGTATGCGTACTGCATGTACGGCGCAGTGTTGCCTTCAAATGCCAACATGTTATCCCAGTCGAAGACGTAATCAGTGGTACGGTGCTTTGAAAGATCTGCGTATTTAACAGCCGCCATTGCAACAGTATTTGCAATGTTTTTCTTCTCTTCTGATGCTAAATCAGGGTTCTTAGAGTCGATGAGCTTGAACGCACGCTCCTGAGCTTCATCAAGAAGATCCGCAAGACGAACAGTGCCGCCAGCACGGGTTTTAAATGGGCGACCATCTTTACCTAGCATCATACCAAATGCATGGTGCTCAAGCGTTGTTGATTCTGGCACGTAGCCTGCTTTGCGAACGATAGTCCACGCTTGCTGCAGGTGTTGGTGCTGACGTGAATCGATGAAGTAAAGTACGCGATCGGCTCCTAACTGCTCGTAACGGTATTTAGCACACGCAATATCGGTCGTCGTGTATAAGAAACCACCATCGCGCTTACGGATGATAACGCCCATTGGCTCACCATCTTTGTTTTTGTACTCATCTAAGAACACGACCTGCGCGCCGTCATCTTCAACCGCTAAGCCTTTTTCCTGAAGATCAGTAACAATGGCTGGTAGCATATCGTTGTACATGCTCTCACCCATCACATCTTCACGCTTCAGTGACACGTTTAAACGGTCGTAGTTGCGCTGGTTTTGGATCATGGTGACATCCACCAGTTTTTTCCACATTTCAGCGCAGAACTCGTCGCCACCTTGCAGCTTAACTACGTAGTTACGAGCTTTAGCAGCGAACTCTTCGTCTTCATCGTACAGTTTCTTTGACTCGCGATAGAATGCTTCGAGGTCAGAAAGCTCCATTGAAACTTCACCAGACTCTTTTTGAACGCGCTCTAGGTTTGCGATAAGCATACCGAACTGAGTACCCCAGTCACCGATGTGGTTTGCACGAACAACCTTATGGCCCAGGAACTCTAGAGTACGAACAACCGCATCACCGATGATGGTTGAACGCAGGTGACCCACGTGCATTTCTTTAGCTACGTTTGGCGCAGAGTAGTCAGCAACAATGGTTTGTTGTGCTTGGGGTGCAACACTAAGGCGGCTGTCAGCCAATGCTAAGTCTGCTTGCTTAGCTAAGAACTCTTCACTTAGGAAGATGTTGATAAAGCCAGGACCAGCAATTTCAGTTTTGCTTGCGATTCCATCTAGGTCCAATACATCCAGAACTTTTTGTGCGAACTCGCGTGGGTTGGTACCCAACTTCTTAGCAACGCCCATAACGCCGTTGGCTTGATAGTCACCAAACTGAGCTTTTGCAGATTGGCGAACGGCTGCAGGACTGCCTGCAGGTGCGCCAGCGGCTTCGAGAGCCTGAGATACTTTGTCGTTGATCAGTGCTTGGATATTCACACGCATTTCCTTCAAAACTTGGCTTCAATTCTTGGAATTGGATTTAATCTAGTAAATTGGCGCACATAATAGCAATTTTAGCGCCGCTCACCTAGTGGGAAAGTTTGTATTTTTTCTGATTCTAGCTTAATCCTGCTACTATTTGGCGTTTGATGACCAAAGTGAGCACGAAAAAATGCAACAAACCCTGATAGAAAAAGGTCTAGTGCCTTCTGCAATGTTGAATGAAATCGATGATTTTCTAGATAATATTCAGGCTTTATGCAGCCTATTAGCTATCGATTTATCGGCTTATCAAGCCGATCACATTGCGCTGCGTATCAACGATGGTGAGTTGGCAAAAGCTGCGCATCATGCATGGCTTGACTATGGCAAAGTGATCTCTGAGGCGCAAATTAATGGCCGCCCAATTATTGTACTGGAGTTTGATAACCCAATCGCAGCCCACAGCTGGACGATAGAGTGTTTAGAGTTGCCTTACCCAGCTATTGGTAAAACACATCCGGTTGAAGATTGGGAGCATGTCGAGTTTGTGGTGCCATCGGAGGCACAGACTGCGGACGCATTTTTGCTAGATTTGTATACTAAGTTCCCAGAGCTTGAGAGCCAGCTTGAGAAGGCGAAAGCACAAGGTGTGAAAGTGAAGTTATCGAGCCCGAAAGGCGAAGGGGAGCGGCTAGCGAATCCGACTGTAGCGTTTAAGTGGCAGGGTATCTGTATTAAACTTCACCCACATTCGTTGAAAACCATTGTGGAATCAGAACAAGCCGATTAACAAACTCGAAAGTCACTTTGAGCTTGGCAACATGTGATTAGTAGCATGTGTTTAGTGATCCAGGCTCTAGTGACTCTGCTCTTTTCTATGGTGCTTGATTACAGAATGACAGTTTTATTGCCGTATACAAACACGTGGTCATTGATCACTTTGTTGAGCGCTTTACTTAATACATTCTTTTCTACGTCTCGTCCTGCTTGGGCCATATCTGCTGCACTAAAGTTGTGATCGACGGGGATGACTTCTTGTTTGATAATAGGTCCTTCATCGAGGTCGTTTGTCACAAAGTGCGCTGTCGCTCCAATGATCTTTACTCCTCGATCAAACGCTTGCTGGTATGGTTTTGCACCAATAAAAGCAGGCAGGAAGCTGTGGTGAATATTGATGATTTTATGATGGTACTTTTCGACAAAACCTGGGGTTAATACGCGCATGTATTTCGCTAGCACTAGGTAGTCAGCATCGTATTGGTCGATGGCTTCGAGCATTTTCGCTTCATGCTCTTCACGAGTTAAGTCGACATGCGAAACATGGTGATAAGGGATATCAAATTTCTGTGTCAGCGACTGTAAGGTATCATAGTTACCTACGACTGCGGCAATCTCCACATTGAGGCTACCGTCAAAGTTTTTCATCAGAATATCACCTAAACAGTGTGCTTCTTTCGTGACCAGAATTACCACGCGTTTGCGAGAAGAACCAACCAACGATCGCTTGGTCCCCTTTGGTAGTGCCTGATCCAGATCGGCGAGGAAGGTGGCATCATTAAAATAACCTTCTAACTCTGTGCGCATAAAAAAGTGACCACTGGCATTGTCTACATACTCGTTGTTGTGAACGATATTTAACTGATGCTTATAACAGATATTGGTGATCTTGGAGATGAGTCCCGGCGCATCATTGCAGTGCGTTAGTAAGGTTTTCTTTTCCATGTGAACGGCTTCCATAAAATAGACAATTGAAATTAGAGTTCGGCGGCGCAATTCGATTCAGAGACAGCAGGGATTGAAACTTAGTGACCAAAGAGCAAGTGCATGCATATGTCAGCGATAATCCAGAGTGCTAATGTGAGCTCAGCCGTAATATGACTCCCATATTTAATCTATTCTGGCGTTGGTTTCAACTAAATAACAGTGCCTCTGAACAGATAGGACACTTCTTAGCTGCGCCAAGCCAATGAAATTGACAATGGAGCAGGAGTCGCCAGCGCTCCTTAAACCTGCAATAATGACGGATACTATTTACCATCTAACCAACTCGCGGTATGACACCCAACTCAATCAATAAAACCTTTACCAGTGATGGTGCCTTAGGGAAAGTGATTCCTGGTTTTCAACCAAGGCAGCCTCAACTTGATATGGCAAAAGCCGTTGCCCAAACCATATTGGATGAGTCTCAACTTGTGGTTGAAGCCGGAACGGGGACAGGAAAAACGTTTGCCTATTTAGTGCCTGCATTGTTGAGCGGTAAAAAAACGATCATCAGTACGGGGTCTAAAAACCTGCAAGAGCAACTGTTTCATCGTGACTTACCACTGATGGTTGATGCTCTAGGATTTCATGGGCAAGTGGCGTTGCTTAAGGGGCGTTCTAACTATCTCTGTTTAGAGCGTTTAAGTCGCCAGATGATTGAAAGTCATACGACAGAGAGCAATCCCGAGTTATTGTCTCAGTTAGTCAAAGTGCGAAGTTGGTCCTCGGAAACCAAGTCAGGTGATTTGGGTGAGTGCGATGCCATCGCCGAAGATAGTGTTGTTATCCCGACAATCACCTCTAATAATGACAATTGTTTAGGAAAAGACTGTCCCAATTATCAAGAGTGCTTTGTACTAAAGGCTCGAAAAAAAGCGCTGGATGCCGATCTCGTGGTGGTGAATCATCACCTCTTTCTTGCCGACCTCTCAATCAAAGAAACGGGCTTTGGTGAGCTTATTCCTGAAGCGGACGTCTTTATCTTTGATGAAGCGCATCAGATCCCGGATATTGCCAGCCAGTATTTTGGCCAATCGCTGTCTAGTCGTCAGATCCAAGATCTCGCCAAAGACATCGAAATAGGTTATCGCACCGAAGCAAGAGACATGCGCCAACTGCAAAAAATGGCCGACAAACTGTCTCAAAGTGCCATGGATATGCGCATAGTACTTGGTGATGCGGGTTTTCGTGGGAATTGGCGTGATGCCATTCAAAGTCTGACTGTAAAGCGAGAAGTGGAGCGTGTCACGGATGCTTTGCAATTGGCCATTGATGTGCTTAAGTTGACACTCGGACGCAGCCAATTACTCGATACTGCATTTGAGCGGGCCAATACTATTAAAGGACGACTAGAGCGCGTTTGCGATGTGTCTATTACCGGATACTCCTACTGGTTTGATACAACGCCTAGACACTTTACTTTGCATATCACACCGCTCTCGGTCGCCGATAAATTTCACGAGCAAATTGAAATGAAAGGCGGTGCCTGGATATTTACCTCTGCGACATTGGCAGTGAACGATGATTTTGGTCACTTCACCTCACGTTTAGGGCTAAAACCAAGCCAGAAATTTGCTCTGCCAAGCCCTTTTGATTACGCCACGCAAGCGAAGTTGTGTGTGCCGCGTTATATTCCGGAGCCTAACAGCTCCGGGTTGGCAGATAAATTGGTTCGCATGTTGGCACCCGTCATTGAGAAAAATCAGGGGCGCTGTTTCTTTTTGTGTACCTCTCACAGCATGATGCGAGAACTTGGTGAGCGTTTTAGAGAAACGTTGACCTTACCTGTATTGTTGCAAGGAGAAACGAGTAAGCAGAAGACGCTAGCCGAGTTTATGGAGCTTGGTAACGCACTGCTTGTTGCGACAGGTGCGTTTTGGGAAGGCATAGATGTTAGAGGTGATACTCTGAGCTGTGTTATCATCGATAAACTGCCCTTTACAGCGCCTGATGATCCTTTGTTAAAAGCGCGTATTGAGGATTGCCGATTGAGAGGCGGAGAGCCGTTCACTCAAGTACAATTACCCGACGCGGTGATTACCCTTAAACAAGGGGTCGGGCGTTTAATTCGAGACAACAATGATAAGGGAGCACTGATTATCTGTGATAATCGCTTAGTGACCCGAGATTATGGTGGCACCTTCTTAGCCAGTTTGCCGCCGATCCCTAGAACAAGAGATCTGGCAGTCATCCAAGACTTCCTGATCAGCAAATAAGTAACAGTTACTGAGAAACACATGACGACAAAAATACTCGCCATCGATACGGCAACAGAAAACTGCTCCGTCGCTTTATTGCACGGTGACAAAATATACGCTCGTAGCGAAGTTGCACCGCGCGATCACACCAAAAAAGTGTTGCCAATGGTTGATGAGGTTCTAAAAGAAGCGGGCTTAGCGCTAGCGGATTTAGATGCATTGGCGTTTGGCCGAGGTCCAGGAAGCTTTACTGGCGTTCGAATTGGTATTGGTATTGCTCAAGGTTTAGGCTTTGGAGCTGACCTACCGATGATTGGCGTGTCGACCTTAAAAGCAATGGCGCAAGGAACATACCGTAAACACGGTCAACAGAACGTTGCCTGTGCGATTGATGCTCGTATGAGTGAGGTGTACTGGGGACGTTTTGTTCGTGATGAGAATGGTGATTGGTCTGAGACTGAGCCAGAATGCGTTATTCCACCACAAGATCTAAGTCAACTATTAACGCCTAGCAGCGCAAGCTGGATATCTGCCGGCACAGGTTGGCAAGCTTATAAAGAGCAACTTGCTGAGCTGGATCTCGAGATTTCGCCAGGTGAGGTACTCTACCCTGAAGCGCAAGATATGGCGTTCTTAGCCCAGTTTGAATGGCAAAAAGGCAATACAGTGTCGGCTGAAGAGGCCAGCCCGGTGTACTTGCGCGACAAAGTAGCCTGGAAAAAGCTTCCAGGTAGGGAATAGCTCCTTACAGGAGAAAGAGTAACGAATTATGGTATCTATCCCGAGGTTGCCCGCAACGGTTAATAGTCAAAAGCCACAGAAGGGGCGTTCGTTAACCAAAACCAAACAGGCAAAGGCTGGTAGCCAGGTCTCTAAAGTTGCGCAAGCTGTGTCATTGAGTGTCAATCAGACGCAGCACTCAGAATTCGAGCGTGCCCGCATACACTATGATCTTCCCGAAGGGCGCAATAAAAAAGCACTCGAGGAGTACATCGGCGTGATGCAGCACAGCAAAAAAGAGGAGTTGGCACGCCTACTAGGGATAGATATTTATATTTGATGAAACAGTGAGGTGTAGACAATGATAAACACTGTTAAACGTATTTCCATAGTTATCGCCGTCATACTTGCACTTGGTGGCTGTGGCTCCCTTCCTGAGCAACTGGTGTCTAGCAACGAATTAGTGGTGACCGATTATGGTCAATTTGTTTCGTCTGCTGATGATAGTGACATTCGACTCGGTGGAGTCATTGATACGGTGACCAACCTAGTTGATCGTACTCGAATCGAGGTGGTTAACTTACCAATCGATTCACAAGGAAAGCCGGATATAGACCGCGAGCCTGATGGACGTTTTATTGCTTATGTAGACGGCTTTATCGACCCGATTACCTATCAACGAGGCCGACTCCTTTCTGTTGTCGGTAAGAAGCAAGGTCGTGAAAAAGCCAAAATTGGTGAGTTCGAAGGTGAGTTTCCCGTCATCAATGTTTATGGACAGTATTTGTGGCGAGTCGAAGAGAGGCTGATAATAAATCGTAGTCATGGAGCATTTAGTTCTTGCTGGGGCTATTACTGTGATGACTTTTACTACGGCCCAACTCAAGGTCATATCATCAAAGAGGTCAAGTAACATATGCTTAGCTCAGCGCTTGCGATTGATGATAGGAAAATCGCCTATTTAGAAGTAGGTGACGCTAAAACGGCCGTGAAAACGGTCGTTTTCGTTCATGGCTGGATGGATAACGCGGCGAGTTTTCACGTGCAACTTGAGCTGATTGCGCAGCAATGCCCAACATGGCGCGCAATTGCCATTGACCTATCTGGTCATGGTCATTCTTCACACAAGTCTCCCCATCACTTTTATAGCTTTCACGATTATATTGATGATCTTCACCTCATACTTTGCAAACTTCACGCAACCAATGTTTATTTAGTCGGGCATTCACTTGGTGCATTAATCACGAGTTGTTATAGTGCTGCTTTTCCTGAATTGATATCAGGGTTAGTTCAAATCGAAGGGCATTTTCCCTTAGCTGAGCCAGCTTCTTTATGTGTGAAGCGCATAAGAGACGGAGTTCAGAGTCGTAAACGTTGGCGTGCTAAGCCGCAACGCGTATTAGAGTCAAAACAGCAAGCTGTGAGCTTAAGAGCCTCGACCAACCATCTTTCGGAAGGTCTTATTGAGCCGATTGTACAACGTGGTGGTTATATGCAGGGCGAACGCTGGCACTGGCATCACGACAGCAAATTGAAATGTGACTCGGTCTACCGCATGACATTAGAGCAATCGGCGGCCATCATAGCGGCGATTGAAGTGCCTCATATAGTGATTCTTGGTGAGCAAGGCTACCCTGAATTGCGTTCACCACGATATTTACATGCACTTAGTCGTGCGACTGTTGAGTATGTTGCTGGTGGACATCATTGCCACTTAGAGTCTCCTAGTCGAGTATTTGAACTAATTTCTGGTCTAGTTAACAAAATTTAAACAACTGTTTTCGTCTTTCGTGCTCCAATTGGTGCAATGTGTTGTAATGGCCTTCAAAGTAACTGGTTTGACCAATGAATATTCTAAAAAGGCTTGTAATGTATTTGTTACAAGTTGAAGGGGTGAGCCAGTAGTGAGCCGAATGGACGAAACATTGAGGAGTATAACTGTGGATAAACCTTGGCTTTCTCGATACCCAAGTGATGTACCGGAAACAATCAACCCAGATCAATATCCTTCGCTAGTCGAAATGTTTGAACAGTCGGTACATAAATTTGCCGACCAACCAGCGTTTGTCAATATGGGCGCGGTTATGACATTTCGTAAATTGGAAGAGCGAAGTAGAGCATTCGCCGCATACCTGCAAAATGATCTAAAACTGCGAAAGGGCGATCGCGTTGCGCTAATGATGCCCAACCTTTTGCAATATCCGGTGGCGTTATTTGGGGTGCTTCGTGCGGGGCTCATCGCAGTGAATGTGAACCCTTTGTATACTCCACGTGAGCTAGAACACCAGCTCAATGATTCTGGTGCTAAGGCCATTGTTATTGTTTCAAACTTTGCCAGTACACTTGAGCAGATTGTTGAAAGAACGCCTGTCAAACACGTGGTATTGACTAGTTTGGGACAAATGCTGCCCGGAGCTAAGGGGACTATCGTCGATTTCGTTGTTAAATACGTCAAAGGCATGGTGCCAAAATACAATCTTCCGGGCGCTATTTCATTTAAGAAGGCGCTCCATAAAGGTCGCCGAATGCAATACGTCAAACCGTTTATGACGGGTGATGATATTGCGTTTCTTCAGTATACCGGAGGTACCACTGGCGTTGCCAAAGGAGCGATCCTTACGCATCGCAATATGTTAGCCAACGTCATGCAAGCGAAAGGAATGTATGGCTCCGTTCTTAACGAAGGGCGTGAGTTGGTCGTGACAGCGCTGCCGTTGTATCACGTCTTTGCGCTTACCGTGAACTGTTTATTGTTTGTCGAAATGGGCGGACAAAACCTTTTGATCACCAACCCAAGAGACATTCCTGGGTTTATTAAAGAGCTGCAAAAATATCCCTTCACGGCCATAACCGGTGTAAACACCTTATTTAATGCACTGCTCAATAACGAAGACTTTCACGAGCTCGATTTTAGTCGCCTAAGTCTCTCCGTTGGTGGTGGTATGGCGGTGCAAAGAGCCGTCGCTGAGCAATGGAAGAAATCAACCAATTGTTTGCTTCTTGAGGGCTATGGTCTTACGGAGTGTTCACCTTTAGTGGCGGCCTATCCATATGACTTGACCGAGTACAACGGTTCTATTGGTTTACCGGTGCCATCGACCGAGATTCGAATTGTCGACGATGAAGGCAATCCGGTAAGCAACGATGAAACGGGCGAGCTTCAAGTGCGTGGTCCTCAAGTAATGCAAGGCTATTGGCAGCGTGCAGAAGCCAGTAAAGAGGTGATCAATGAACAAGGTTGGTTATCAACAGGCGATATCGTGAAGTTTGATGATGAAGGCTTTTTGCATATTGTTGATCGTAAGAAGGACATGATTTTGGTGTCTGGGTTTAATGTATACCCTAACGAGATCGAAGATGTGATTGCTCTTAACGATAAGGTGTTAGAGGTTGCAGCCATTGGTGAAGCAAACGAAGCTTCGGGCGAAATTGTTAAAGTCTTTGTGGTTAAGAAAGACTCGAGCCTTACCAAAGAAGAAGTGATTGATCACTGCCGAGAGCACCTCACGGGTTATAAGATCCCTAAGCGTGTTGAGTTTAGAGACGATCTTCCAAAAACCAATGTCGGTAAGATCTTACGTCGTGTTCTGCGTGAAGAGAACGACGCCAAGTTGACCAAGACTGACGAGAAAACAGTGTAACAATCTTGTCATACTTAGCGTGATTATCTGATAGAATGCCAGCCATTAAAGCTGGCATTTTTTATTGCAAAGAGAGTCTGTGTGGATTATCAAATAGTGACAGAGTTAGCCGACTTAGAGTTGGTGTGTGCAAAGGCCCGCGAGGCTGATGTTGTGATGCTGGATACCGAGTTTGTTCGGATTCGAACTTACTACCCAATGTTGGGTCTTATTCAACTTTATGATGGTGAAACCCTTTCATTAATCGATCCTGTCGCGCTAGATGAACTGACGCCGTTTACTGAATTGCTGAAAGACACCTCGGTACTTAAAGTTTTACATGCTTGTGGAGAAGATCTTGAAGTGTTTGCTAACAGCTTTGGTTGTATGCCGATACCGATGGTTGATACTCAGGTTATGGCCGCATTTTTAGGCTATGGACTCTCAACAGGCTTTGCCGCTTTGGTCAAAGAACATTTAGATATTGAACTTGATAAGAGTGAATCTCGCGCAGATTGGGTAGCTAGGCCACTGACTCAAAAACAGCTTGAGTATGCCGCGGCGGATGTGTATTACCTTTACCCACTCTATCAAAAACTTTATCAGCAAGTGAGTGATAAAGGCTGGTGGCAAGCGTCTCAGCAAGAATCTGATTTGATGATGCAAAAGCGCGGTATTATTCCGAACTCTGATACAGCGTATGCTGATATTAAAGGCGCCTGGCAACTTAACCGTAAACAGTTGGCTGTGTTAAAACCCTTGGCTGCATGGCGGTTGAAAGAGGCACTACGTCGTGATTTAGCGCTAAACTTCGTGGTAAAAGAGCAAGACCTATGGACTATCGCACGGCATAGCCTTGTGAGTCCGAAATCGATGGAAGAAAACGGTGTCGATCCTCGTTCAATTCGTCGTCACAAAGACAAAATCGCATCGATTGTCAAGCTTGGAAAGCAGTTACCTGAAGATGAGTACCCTGAAAAAATTGAGCGCTTAATGGACTATCCTGGCTACAAACAAGCGTTTAAAATCTTAAAAGATGAAGTGAAAAAGGCATCGCAGCAGACTGGGCTTGCTACCGAATTTCTTGCGTCCAAGAAACAGTTAAATCAGTTTTTGACTTGGGTTTGGAGACGTCATCGCGATCCTGCAAAATTACCTGATGTGATGCAGGGCTGGCGCCTCGAGGTGCTTGGTCTGCAACTCGATAAAGTGATGAAGTAAAAAAAGGCTCGTGAGAACGAGCCTTTTTTTAATGGCGAAGTTTAGTTCTCATCATCTTCAGGCAGCTGAACGTTTAACTCCAGCACCGAGATATCGTCATCTCTGTGTTCAAATGTCAGATCAACCATTGACGGGTCGACTGCTACATATTTTGCGATCACTTTAAGAATATCGTCTTTCATTTGAGGTAAATAAGACGGTGAGAGTGAGCCCTGGCCTCTGCGCTCGGCAACAATGATCTGTAAACGCTCTTTGGCCAAGTTAGCTGAGCTTTTTTTCTGTGGTTTAAGAAATTCTAATAAAGACATCTTTTACCCCCCGAATAAGCGCTTAAAAATACCTTTCTTCTGCTCAGCAAGGAAGCGGAAGTCAACTTGGTCACCCAGTAAGCGTTCAACGGTATCTGCGTAGGCCATGCCAGCATCCGACGCTTCATCAAAAATAACAGGCACGCCTTTATTTGACGCATTGAGAACCGCTTGGCTTTCAGGGATCACGCCTAGCAGAGAGATGTGTAAAATCTCTTCTACATCTTCAACGCTCAGCATGTCGCCTTGAATGACGCGAGTGGGATTGTAGCGCGTCAATAAAAGGTGTTGTCGAACGGGTTCGAGGCCTTCTTCTGCACGTTTAGACTTAGAGTCTAGAATCCCTAAAATACGGTCAGAGTCGCGTACCGATGAGACTTCTGGGTTTGTCGTTACTATGGCTTCATCCGCAAAGTACAGAGCCATGAGTGCACCTTGTTCAATGCCCGCTGGCGAATCACAGATCACAAACTCAAAGCCCATTTCATCGAGCTCATTGAATACTCGCTCAACGCCGTCTTTAGACAGAGCATCTTTGTCGCGAGTTTGTGATGCTGGTAAAATGTAGAGATTCTCTGTGCGCTTATCTTTGATTAACGCTTGGTTCAGTGTCGCTTCGCCATTGATAACGTTAACGAAGTCATAAACAACGCGACGCTCACAACCCATGATGAGATCGAGATTACGAAGACCGATATCAAAATCGATAACCGCGGTTTTCTTGCCTTTCAAAGCAAGACCAGAAGCGATAGCTGCGCTAGAGGTTGTTTTTCCAACACCGCCTTTACCAGATGTGACAACAATAATACGTGCCATAGGAGTTTCCTTTTAAATTAAATAGACAGCGTTTCAATACTGAGTGATTCGTTTTCCATGCTAAGCATGACTTTTTTGTTCCAGTATTCGCCTGCAATTTGATCGCTAAGCCAATAGTTTCCAGCGATGGAAATCAGCTCAGCTTGTAAATCATTACAAAAAACTTTTGCCTGAGAGCAGCCACTAGCACCTGCGATAGCCCTGCCTCTCAGTGTACCGTGAATGTGGATCGTCCCATCGGCAATGACTTCAGCGCCAGCGCTAACATGACTGAGAACGACCAGGTCGCCATCTTTGGCGTAAATTTGCTGACCAGAGCGCACTGGGGTGCGAATCACTTTGGTTGGTTGCATCTTGGCTGGTGCTTTAGCAGGCATATTGCTGGCAGTCATTACAGCCAAACCGACCTGTGACGCCAGAGTCTGAGTGCGCTTATCTTTGCAACCTGTAATACCCACAGGGATCATCCCCACTTCTTCAATGCCCAGTTTTAAGTCAAGGAAATCAATATCACCATCAACTTTCGCAATATTGATGACAACGGGCGCCGATTTAAAAAAGCTCGGAGCTTGATCAATTTTCTCTTTGATGAAGTGAACGGTATTCGAGATGTTATTATCAGAAAGATGTAACACTGAAAGCGTAAAACTGCTACCTTTCAGATCGGGTGTTTGAGACATCTACGAAGAATTCCTTGTAGTAATGGCATTGTCTTTGACTAGGCTAGTCATGTTATATTCCAACAGGGATGACGGCAAGTTATCTCATGACCAAATAGGCAAATAACACGCAATTTTCTTACAAAGAGTACGTTGTACTTTTCATTGCGTTAGAGAGATGTTAAACAAGAGGCTTATCAATGCTTTGTTCAATTTACAAAAGCTCAAAAAAAGAAGGTATGTACCTGTATGTCAACAAGAAGGATGATTTTTCACAAGTCCCTGACACCTTGTTAGAGATGTTCGGTAAACCTATCTTTGTCATGGTGATTAAAATTGAACAGCGGAAATTGGCATCTGTGGATGTCGAGAAGGTAAAAGAGTCTCTAAAGCTAGAGGGTTTTTTCCTACAGTTGCCGCCACCGCCAGTCAATCTGCTTGAACGCCATAAAGAACTAAAAGCAAAACAGAAATAAGAGCGAGTTGCTCAGGAGGGCAATTTGAAAAAAGTATTGTCAGTGATGTTGGCGTTAAGTGTATCTGCGCCAGCATTTTCAGTCGAAAAAGTATCTTTTGAACAGTACGTTGAAGAGATGAAGCAAGAAGCAAGGGAACTTGGGATATCAGAAGCAATTCTGACGGAGGCTTTTACAGGCGTCGACTATAAGCCTCGTGCAGTAACCGCAGATCGTAATCAGCCGGAGAAAAGGCTCACTCTTGACGAGTATATCCCTAGGGCTGTACCAGACTGGAAAGTAAAACAAGCTAAGAAGCTGTATGAGAAGCACTATGCGGAATTAACACGCATAGGAAACGACTATGGCGTACAACCAAGGTTTATCGTCGCTCTGTGGGGCGTAGAAAGCAACTTTGGTAAGTTCACTGGTAATTATCGTGTTATTGATGCTCTGTCTACGCTCGCGTACGAAGGGCGCCGAGAAGCATTTTTCCGTTCTGAGGCGATGGCTGCATTGACGATTCTAGAGCAAGGCCATATCGCACCCAGCGAAATGAAAGGTTCTTGGGCTGGAGCCATGGGACAGAGCCAGTTTATGCCAAGTTCTTTCTTAAATTTTGCCGCAGATGGGAACGGTGATGGTAAGAAGGACATCTGGGATAACGAAGAGGATGTGTTTGCTTCCACGGCTAACTATTTATCGAAATCTGGCTGGAATGATACCTACACCTGGGGGCGACAAGTGAAAGTTCCTCACGGCATCTCACCGGATCTGCAAGGGCGTGAAGCTGAAAAAGGTAAATACCTTCAAGAGTGGAGTAAGCTCGGCGTTACTCGTTATGACGGACGTCCGTTACCCAAGCTCAACAAGGACATAAAAGCCTGGCTTATCATGCCTGACGATGAAAATGGCCGTGTTTACCTGGTTTACAATAATTACAACGTACTCATGAAGTGGAATCGCTCGTATTACTTTGCGCTAGCGGTGAGTCATCTAGCTGATCGAATCGCTATGAAGTAATAAATGATGATGGTTAGAGGGTGAATGATCTCCCGATGAGCGACATGCCTCTATTTAGTCAGCTCGCCCCTCGCTATCTATCGATTACTTAGCGAGAGGCGAGCTTTGTTTTAAGGACTTCGCTCTTCGGCACTTAGCGTGTAAGTGGTTAGCCTGTTACCGTTTCTAGAAACTTGGTAAGCTCATCGACGGCTTGTTGGTTTGTTGATTGTACGGTGACTTCTGTGCCTTTGACCAAACCAAGAGTTTGTAGCTTAAACAGATTCTTTGCTGTGGCTGTTTTACCGTGAGAGATCACCTCAACCTCTTCTGTGTATTTCTTAGCCTCTTTTACAAATTGCGCCGCTGGTCGTGTATGAAGGCCATTTTCTGCAGTGATCACTGCATTTTTCTTAAACATATCACATACTCCTCAATTAAATGTCTCAGTTGAGTTTTACGGACAAACAGAACATGAGTCTGTGATCTAGAATTGAGTCGGTCGATTTCACCGAAACTTTAAGCGTAAAAATGCGACGGTGTATACAGTGTTTATTTTCTTTTTTTATCTTGCAAAGTTTTTATTATCATGGAGTTAAGAGGCGATCGGTCACTGGCAGAGTAAAGCGAGAGCTGTGTTTGGTAGGCAAGCGCAGTGCAGGGCCAAAGGGCCCTGCGCGATAAAGCGAATCGTTATTTCTTTTTGGTGTGGAACTGCTCGCAGGCAATCATCGTGTTTTCGATTAAACTTGCGACCGTCATTGGGCCAACGCCGCCCGGTACTGGAGTAATGAAACTGGCGTTTTCTTTGGCAATATCG
This sequence comes from Vibrio gelatinilyticus, assembly GCF_022836845.1. Classification (GTDB taxonomy): domain Bacteria; phylum Pseudomonadota; class Gammaproteobacteria; order Enterobacterales; family Vibrionaceae; genus Vibrio; species Vibrio gelatinilyticus. Next base: position 44,102 of record NZ_JAJNNZ010000002.1, on the reverse strand, counting down.
TATTCCACATCACCCACTAAGGTGCCATTTTCTAGCCTATTTATGCCCACATCGACCACGACGGCCCCTTTCTTAATCCAATGACCCGGAACAAAGTTAGGCTTACCGACAGCAACCACAACGACATCAGCCTGACGAACGTGGCTTTCCAAGTCTTTGGTAAAACGATGACAAGTCGTCGTGGTGCAGCCCGCAAGCAAGAGTTCTAGTGTCATAGGACGACCCACAATATTCGAGGCGCCTACAATGACGGCGTGTTTACCGCGCAACTGAATATTGTAGCGATCCAGTAGCGTGATAATGCCTTTTGGTGTGCACGAACGAAGCTTAGGAATGCGCTGTGCTAAACGACCCACGTTATAAGGGTGGAAGCCGTCGACGTCTTTCTCTGGGATAATACGCTCAAGAACATGCGTAGTATCGATTCCTGCTGGAAGAGGAAGTTGGACAAGGATGCCGTCAACCTCGGGATCGTTGTTGAGCTCATCAACTAATTTTAATAACTCTTCTTCTTTCGCGCTCGCTGGTAAGTCATATGATTTGGACACAAAGCCAACTTCTTCGCAAGCTCGGCGCTTGCTGCCCACGTACACTTGCGATGCTGGATCTTCACCCACTAAAACGACGGCTAGGCCAGGGGCTCTTAAGCCAGCGCTGGTTCGTGCCTTAACACGTGCAGCCACTTCGGAGCGTACAGTTTGGGAAATGAGTTTTCCATCGATGTTTTGAGCAGTCATGTTGTTCCTTGAAATTGTTATTTCAACCAAAACTTAAGGGGACGCTGTGGTAGCGTGATGTTAGTCATAACAATTGTTTGCGATGACCGTTGTGTTAGACACTTATTGTGTGCCATTTTGGTTAATCAAGCTGATATTTTTGTATGCATTGTCCCAGAAAACATTTCCAATTGCTACAAAGCAAACGTTTGCATCGAGGTGTTTTTCGTCACTCGGCTCAATATTGGCTTTTTTTTGGGCGGTTGAATCACAAAGAGTGAGAAAGCCATTGATTTACCCACTTCAACTCGTATAATCCTTTCCCTGTAGCGCGCCCTTAGCTCAGCTGGATAGAGCACGTCCCTTCTAAGGATGTGGTCGTAGGTTCGAATCCTACAGGGCGTGCCATTTATTACAAAAAGCCCCGTTAGCTCAATGAGTTAACGGGGCTTTGTCGTTTCTGTGGTGCCGTGGTGGTGCCGCTGAATTGGCTAATAACTAAAGTATTTGTGTCATCAAGGAAGGTGCGAAAATGAGCTTCGTCGAACATCAAGAAAAGTACCCGTCTAGAGCTAGAGCTAATAACGCGTCGTTCAAATACTACACCAGCCCACTTATTGTTAAGCACCCCATAATCGATGAAGAGTATCTAGCGTCACTCGTTAAAGAAGCAAGGCTTTTACCCGGCTTAGACCTAGTGCTACTAGAGAGGCTCGAACGGCCTATATTGAAAACGCAAATCCAGCAAACATATCAAGAAATAAAGCTACTTTTGTTGGAGTTAGGTTATGAGGAAATCAATGGTACATACGAGTACGAGAACAACCCCGTTTTGCTGGAGCATGCGCTGATACTCTTAGCTAGTGATGAAAAATCTAATTATTTGAGTGCCCTTGGACACGCGTTGCTTAGGCTTCGGCAAGTCGTCCACTGTTTGCTTAAAGGTGATTCTGACTCGGCAGTTGAACTTTGTTTTTTGCTTTCTGGGCATTTAAATAACTTGTTAGTGGCGCGAACAGATAAGCAAGTTTTGATGGCACAAAGGCGCTGTGATGTCTCATCGCGCAGTAACAAAAATAGAAGTGAGTTTTCTGGTTGGTGGCAGAAGGAAGCGCAAAATCTAGCGAAAGAACACTTCGCCACGAACCCTACAGATACTAAAACCCGAGCCGCTCAATTAATTCGACCTGAGCTAATTAAAAAGAGTACTAGCGATACATTCGAGATTCCATCGATCAAAGAAATAGCGGAGAAAATTAAAAAAAATTGCGGCAACCCTGAGTAGCCGCAAAGTGCTTGGTTAAGTTGGCGTTACTACCAATTAAAAGGAGTAGCTCATGCCAATTTGCATAAATCCCAATACAACCCGTTTAAACCGCAAACAAGCCGCAGAGTACCTCGGTGTTACCGAGGGCACTCTCGCTGTCTGGGCCTCCACAGGCCGCTACCAGCTTCCATTTATCAAAGTCGGGCGCAAGGTCTTTTATCGACAGTCTGACCTTGATGCCTTCATTGAGTCCAATGTTGTTACACAGACAAGGTAGGTGCTGATTATGTCTTATATAAAACCAAATACACCAGCTAACTCTTTACTAGTAGCGATGATGTTCATGAATGGTTTAGATGAGAGGCTGACGCTAGAAGACTTAGCTGACGGGCGTCTGCTCAAGAAAGTGCGGGGGGGTTATAAGCCTCACGTTCAAGTTAAAGACTTCTTCTTTAAAGGGTCCGACAGAAGGTTGATTCTGACCCGAGATGGGGCTGAGTATATCTATAACCAGTACGTTAATTCACAACTGGTAATGAGAGCAGATTGGGATGGTTCGTTCACCAGTAAGTCTGAGCTAAAACAGAAGATTGCTGATTATAAACGAGTAAATTTGAGAGGTGAACATGGTTAGTTATGTATCGCAGAGCAACGAAAGACTCTACCCATGGACATCAGGATCAACGGGGTATGACGTACAAGTCGACTACCTCATTGAAGGCATCTTGCCTGCGAACTCATTTGGTGTCGTCTATGGCCCGAGTGGTTCATTTAAGTCCTTTCTTGTTATGGACTGGGCCGCACACATTGCGACAGGAAAGACATGGAGTGGCCGTAACGTTAAGAAAGCAGCTGTATTGTATGTGGTAGCGGAGGGTGGAATAGGTGCTCCGCGTCGGATTAAAGCGTGGGAGCGTGCCAACCTCAAGGGAGGGGCAGCAAAAAACTTTTACTCAATATATGAGCCTGTACACATCGCAGACCCTCGTTCACTTAATGCGTTGATGTCGACGATTAAACAAATAGAGGAGGTTGAAAATACTCAGATAGAGCTGGTGGTCTTCGATACATTAGCACGGTGCTTTAATGGTGCAGATGAGAACAGTACGCGGGATATGAACTTCTTTGTTTCCGGCTGTGACATGCTGAAAGCCATGATGAAAGTCTCAGTGCTTATCGTTCACCATAGTGGGAAGAACGAAGCCAATGCTGCGCGAGGTAGTTCTGCGTTGCGTGCTGCTTGTGATTTTGAGTTTAAAGTGGTGAAAAATCCGAGTGATGATTCCGAAGGCGAGAGTCTGACACTCAGTTGCGAGAAAATGAAAGATGACCAGCCCATAAAACCTGCTGCTTATACCTTAAAGCCTGTAATGGTTTTCACTAATCATGAGGGGAAGAATATCTACTCATTGAGCGTCGATAGTGATGAAGCAAGAGAGGTACCAGATGTTGATAGTCATCCGGAAAAAAGTGAGATGAGTCCTGTCCAAGTTGCTCTGTGGGAAATAATACGCTCTAGATCTGCCTCAGGTGAGTCGACGGTAAGAGAAATTATAAGAGATGACTTCAAAGCTCTCGGTTATCCAGTTAAGAACTTTAGTCGCTCATTACAGAGGTTACAGAATAGAGGCGTAGTTATTGAACAACATGGCCAACTGCACTGCATGGTGGATAAAGCCTAAACACTCCTCCCCTCCGCTTCTTCCCTACACAAGAGGCGGAGGGGAGGATAAATTTCAGTAAGGAGAATCTTGTGACGGATTGGAACAAAAATCGGCAGTTATACCAACAGGCATACTTAGAAACGGGAGTTAGTTTAAAAGGGTGGTGTCAGCAAAACCAAGTGGACTACCAATCTGCTAGAAAGCAAATCAGTGTTAAGGATATAAAGCAGGTCGCAAAAAACTCACCAGAAACGAAACGGCAAAATGTGATCGAGTCTCAGCCTCAGAAAGCGAACCAAACCTCATTTTCTAAAGGCAATCAAATTGCACGTAAACATGGCGGTTACTCCAGTCTATTAAATGAAGATGATGTGGAGCTTGCCCTTCAAGTAAAAAGCTTAGAGGATGAGTTACTGGCGTGCCGTTCTCGTTTGGTATCGGTTATGAAGTATCGCTCAAATATAGAAGCTCAGGTCAGAGAGTGCAGTGACGTTGAAATGAAAGTCGCGCTTTCAGAACTGTTACTTAAGAGCATGGAGGCAGAAGAGCGAACTATTGCTCGTATCGAGTCCTTATCGGCAACCCTATCTAAGCTTGGGCGGGATGCGATACTTGTCGAAAAAGACAAAGTTCAAATAAAGATGATTGAGCAGACCATAAATATTCGGGATAGAGAGAGCCAAGAAGATGATAAGGTGACATATTACATTGATTGGTGAGTTTGCTTCGTTATCATAAAGTCGATTATCGTCCTGATAAAACTAGCACTACCTCATACTTTCCATTTTTAGCCTTTCAATTTAAAACCATATGCAGTCAAGATACCATTAGTCTATTTGTAGGAGGGACTATGGCTGCAGATATTAAGTTCAATTGGTCAGCAAGTATAGAGATTGATGGGGAGCACTTCCCAGAAGACATGTTAGGGCACGTGAGATATGCGGAGTTTCTAACACGATTTCTAGTATCCCAAGGCTTTGATGAGAGCCGTGAAGGGGAAGACAGGGAAAGGAACTATGTCTTAAACCTTAACTCAGCTTGGGGGAGCGGTATGTAGTGGTCAACTGATATTGGCCACGCTCTTAGAGTTTAACCAGAACAATCGTTCTGACTCGTTGGGTGTCAGCCCTCCATTATATTGATGGGGCCTGACCTGACAGTAATACTGAATTATGTATCGAGTAATTTCTTGTTGAGCTTCAATAAAGCTACGTAACCTACCGTCGGCACCCTTCAAGCTCGAAGATATCTGGCGAATTCGCACTAGACTAGAAATCGAAGGCAATATCATGGAATTGGCCCTGCTCAATCTCGCCATCGATTGCAAGTTGCGTTCTTGTGACTTGCTAAGAATGAAAGTGAGGGATATTTCTTCCGGTGGTGTGATTCAAGATCGTGTGCTTTACAGCCAAAGTAAAACGGGCAGAGAGGTACAGTTTGAGAACACTTCACGCACTGCACAATCATTAACTTAATGGTTGATTTATAGTCAACTTTCGGCTCAAGACTATCTGTTTCCCAGTCCCCGTAAACAAGGGAGGCCTTTGAGCTATAGTTGCTATGCCACCATTATTCGCCGCTGGGCAACGGAACTTGGCTACGATCCCTATCTCTATGGAACGCATTCCATGCGCCGCACCAAGGCGACATTGATTTACGCTCGAACTAAAAATATACGGGCTGTACAACTATTACTAGGGCACGTGAAATTAGACGAATACTATTCGTTATCTGGGTGTAGAAATTGAAGATGCATTGAACATCTCAGAAGGGATTGAATCATAGGACGATTAGGTAGTTAACGAAAGGTATCTCATTGTTATCAACAATATTGATTTAATCCAATATTGTTTGGTTTGATTTGTCTCGTGATTGGCGTATTTGTGCTTTCATGAAGGCTGTTTTTATATCAAATACATCGACGTTGCGTTGTGATGCCATGCCTTGATGCGTGAGATATTGAAGATGGAATGTGTTGAGTTTGAAATGGATTGCCCGCCTAAAAAGCCTACCTGTTAAACCAGTCATGCCCGTTCCACTGTTAAATACTCATCAACCCCAAAACAGCTTAATCGCAAGTTACTTACCATGACAGCGCCCATTCTCTATTCAGCTCAAGGTTCTTGTGATACATACAGCAGCCGTAAGTCAGGATCATGTAGATAGTCGTTCTCTAGCTGAGAGTAAACCGTCTGGTAAGTTGCTTGCGCTTGTTCAGGAGAGGGGGCGACAAGGCGCAGTTGATAACTGCATAGTCCACTAAAGCAGTGCATTTTGAAAACCTGATAGAAGCCTTGGTATTGTGTCGTTTCAGGTCCTCTAAAATCACGCTGACGAAAAAAGCCATGTTTGAAACTATCTAGATTGGGCAACAAGAACTCCGCTTTACCCATGGGCGCATAGTATTGCTCACCATCTTCACTAAAATGTTGGTAATCAATCGCCGTAAAGCGACTCAGTGATGCTTGCTTTAGTGACCAAGGAAGCTCAATAGAGAAAAAGAAGATAGCCTGTGTTTGAATTTGCTTTTGCATGAAGTGGTATAAATCTGAGGCATCAAGTTCGAAGCCAATAACTGGCATGCTATCGTCAATGGACTCGGTTGGTGAGGGAACTTTCAATAAATAGTAAGGATAAGGCTTATCTTGGCTATAACTTGCAGCCGAAAAGCCAAGAATTAACCACATAGTGATGATCGTTAGAAAACGCAGCATAGAATCTCTTTATTTGAATGTGTCCCTTAGAGTCTTATTATGCTTATTTTGATCTTTGATACTACTGAAAACGTTGGAGTCATGAGTGCATAATAAAACCCTTTTTTCGCATTAATCTGCGGCTTAACAGTAAATTGCGTTTACGCTAGCTTGCAAGATACCTCGTCAACACTTAAAGATGATTCCCTATCTAAGTTGCAGGGAACTGCAGAGCTTGTTGCGATACGGCACGCTAGAGGCCCGAGGCCGGACTCTCTATTGACTCACGAATTACTGAGGATTTACAAACGATATACCAGCGTCATCCCCACTTACGCTCTATCTCAACATGGTCAAAATGGAAGCTAAACAATCTATTTATTACATTCGAACCAGAAGCTCTAACGGCCTATGAACAAGGTCGTTATCAAGCTTGGGATGAGTTAAATCATACCTATAAAGTCGAAGGATTCACCGATTTTAGGGTAATGCCAAATACCAAGTCACTGACATTTAAAGGAAACTACAACGTGCCTGAGCTTGCCAAACGTTATGCTGAAATCGAGGGCATAGCTTCAAGTTCCACCAATCAAAACTTGGGAGATGGCAGTCAGATCTGCCTTGATTTAGAAGACAAATCCCGCACTTACTATTTCATCAAGGCAAGTGGTGATTGCATAAGTGGTTGCATAGACAAACATGTGACAAAGGTACGAGTGACCGCAGCCAAGCAACTACAAACATCAATCACTGATAATAGACAACAAGTAAAAGCAGTCATCGATTTAAATTGCTTATAGCTTTAGTAGGTGGTCGCTGTAATCGGGCACTAAATGTCATCAGGTTAGCTATCGAAACGCGGTACTAATTTTCCGCTTTTACATAGCCAGCCAGCTCGTCCAGTCCTGTTAGAAATTCACCGAAGGTTGCTCTACCATAGCCAGACTCATCATCGGCATCAAAAGACTCAATAAAGAGCGCCTTTTCATGCTCGACATCTCTTTTTATTGCAAGCAGCTCAGATAGTCCAAAAGAATCAGGGCTAGCCTCAATATGTTTTATAACGACAACATCTATATCACTCGCTGCCACACTAACCAGCTCTCCGGTTCGCCCCCAATGATGACGGTTAGCGAACTTTCGCTTAGCGTCTGTTTGTTGACCTTGCACCATGGCCTTTAAGATGCCTTGAAGCTCATGAGAGCTAAAAGGGACAAATAGCAAAATATTATCGATACGAATTTGATATCGAGCTAATCTGTTTAATGCAATTTTTAACTTTAACCAACGTAACATGTTAATACCGTTGTAATTATTTGAATCTGACTTATGTAGCTTACCGAGTGAAAAATATAGCAGTTATTTACATGGCCATTGAGTTATTGGTTCTGTCTTTGGCGCAATCGAATGATAAATCAACATCTATGAAAATTAGATATTGCAAGAGGGGGAATGAGATTGTTAAATAATAGATAATACAGTCAGTAAAAGAGTACGGATACAATGGAGTTAAGCCAAGCCAGGCAATACCTTAGCCTAGGTAGTGACCAAAGCGCGCCCCTTTCCAACGATGAAATCAACGAAGCATTAACCAAGCAGCAAATGATGCTGCGTGAAAAAATTGAAACCGCCCCGACGAAAGCGTTAGTCGATAAGTATCAACAGCGTCTCAACGATGCTGAAAAAGCGGCTCGAGTATTAAGAGCAAGTTTGGCGGACAATGCAGCCAAGCCATCAGCTTTAGCAACAGAATCTCCTTCAATCAGCCAAACCATGATGGCGGATATGCCCTTGTCGGGCACTCAGTTTAGCTCGGTATCGCAAGGCACTGTCAATACCTTACGGGCTGGGTATGAGCTGGCTGGGCGTTATCGTATTGAGGGTGTGCTCGGTCAAGGTGGAATGGGCGTTGTCTACCAAGCATTTGATAACATCAAAGAGCAGAGCATCGCGATTAAAACGCTGTTACCACACTTGGTGAATAACCCTAAGGCGTTATCTCGTTTTATGGATGAAGCCAAGCTCTCAAGCCAGTTATCGCATCCAAATATCGTTAATGTGTTCGATGTACAGCAACAAGGTGACCAAGTTTTTCTCACCATGGAGCTCCTTGAAGGCCAAGACTTACGAGCGTTAATTGAAGCTCGTCAAGCTGCTAATGTGCCCTTTGATGTAGATGAGGCAATGAACATTGCCAATTCCTTATGTGACGCTCTAAGCTACGCCCATAAACAGACGGTTCACCGTGATATCAAACCTGAGAATATCTGGCTTGATGAAGAAGGTGAGGTTAAGTTGATGGATTTTGGTATTGCGCGCGTAATGAGCAATACCCAACGCACCCAAACTGGCGCTGCAACAGGGACTGCCTATTACATGGCACCTGAACAACTCAAAGGCACCAGTAAAGTTGACCAGAGAGCAGATATTTATGCCCTCGGGGTGATGCTTTATGAATTACTGTCAGGAGATGTGCCAACGGGGCGTTTTAAGTCGCTTACCGAGCTGAATGACCAAATACCACAAGGCTTGTCAGATGCTGTTGACAAAGCTTTAGAGACAAAAGCCGAAGACAGGCCAAGTGACGCGGCTGAACTCAAATTAGCCCTTGCTACAACCATAGGTATCAAAAGCAATATATCGAATACTTCCAATCTAAAAACGCAACCGACAACTTATCCAAAAGGCAGCAACAAACTGGTGCCAATTGCGCTTTCTCTGGCCGTGATGGCGGGGAGCGGCTTTGCTTATCAGCAAGGTTGGCTCGATAGCATTATTGCCGATTTAACTCCAGTCGATAAAGCCCTCATTGCCGAGCATCAAGCGCAAGCAGGTAGGCTGCAAGGGGAAATCAAAACCATCGCTCGCCGCTTCGATAACGGGGTGCGTGACTTAACCTCGGATTTGCGCGATGCCGAGCGTAATAACAGTAACAACCTTGAACCGCTTCGACTTGCCCAGCGCTTAACGAAAGATTACTTGGTTGATGGCAATCTCATCCCAGAGCTGGAAGGTAAGCTTGCGCAAGCACAAACTTTGTTACGTACTCAAAACCTTAATGAACAGCAAAGTGCTCAAGCACTATTGCTACTTGAAGAAGTTAAAGCTGGCTATCAAAACTTATGGCAAGAATTTAATGCCAGCAAAAGTCTTTATGCCAGCCAAACTAAGGCGACCAGCGCGAAAGCCCAGCTTGAAGCCTATCTAGCTAAACAAGGCTATGGTCAATCCGAAAAAGTAAAACAAGGGCTATCCGCCTACCAATTAGCCTTGAAAGCACGCAGTGAAGGGCATTTTACTCAAGCAAACAAGGTGTTTTCTGAGAGTGAACCGCTACTGGTGCAGGCACTGTTGCAAACAAAACTGATTAGCGCAGAAAAAATAAAAGCAGAAGAAGCTCAAGCCGCATTGCTGGCCGCAATCAAAAAGTACTCATTGCAATCACCAGAACAAACTGAGGCCAATACCCTGCAAACTAAAGGGCAAAGCTTAGCCAAGCAAGGCTTATATTCAGAAGCCAAGCAAAGCTATAGCCAAGCTGCGCAACACTACCAACAATTGCTTAATGGGTTATCTGGTGATATCGCCAATGTTGAAGCACAATGGGCTAAAGCGGCTAAAGCGGCTAAAGCGGCTAAAGCGGCGATAGAGAAGGCGGCACGAGAGAAGGCGGCACGAGAGAAGGCGGCAAAAGCAGTTCGCTTGGTTGGTAAGTTAGTGACCATCCCCGCTGGTAGCTTTAGAATGGGCTCCAATGATAGTCAAGTTGACGATGAAAAGCCTGTACATCGCGTGACGCTGAAAAGTTTTAAGATGATGGAACACGAAGTCACCTTTGCCCAGTGGGATGCTTGCGTGGCCGCTGGTGGCTGCTCGCATAGACCAGATGACCAAAACTGGGGGCGTGGCAGCCGCCCTGTCATCAACGTCAGCTATAAAGACATTACCCAGCAGTTTATTCCATGGCTGAATAAAACGACTGGTCTTAAGTTTAGCCTGCCGAGTGAGGCGCAGTGGGAATATGCTGCCCGCGCAGGGAGCCAAAGCAAATACAGCTGGGGCAATAGCATTGGTAGTAATCGAGCCAACTGTGATGGCTGTGGCAGTCGTTGGGATGACAGCAAAACCGCACCCGTAAAAAGCTTCTCAGCCAACCGCTTTGGCCTCTATGACATGCATGGTAATGTATGGGAATGGACGCAAGATTGCTGGAATGACAACTACCATGGCGCACCCGGAAACGGCAACGCTTGGAAGTCAGGCGAGTGTGAAAGACGGGTGCTTCGCGGCGGGTCTTGGTACAGTGTTCCGAGTTATCTGCGCTCAGCCCCTCGCAGCTACTATTCGCTTGGCATTCGCTTCAACAGTTTTGGCTTTCGTTTAGTCCAGGGCCAATAATTTCCCTTTACACTTTTTTCTTTTTCCCTTTTCTTGGTTTTAATCTGATATTAGCCAAGAAAAGGGCGTAGGTAACGATGACAATGAACAAGCCAGGCAGCATTGCTGTGGTGGAGAACTGCCACCAGTATCTAATATGGCTAATACCAAAGCTCGATCAGTTCCCTAAGAATAGACGCTTTAGCCTAGGTGAAAAAATAGAACGTTGCGCCTTAGCACTGCTCTCTTGCTTAGTTGAGGCAGGGTATGCAACGACCAGGCATAAGTTGCAATGGTTAGATAAGGCTAATCGGAATTTAAACCTATTGCGCCACTTATGGCGCCTTAGCTTTGAGCTAAAGGTCATTAATATCAAAAGCTATGAAACGGGCAGCCAATATGTGGTGGATATTGGCAATCAAGTCGGAGGCTGGCGAAAGGGGGCGTCACAGAATTAAATTATGGACAAAAAGGTAAGCATCTATCGAAAGTCTGCTTCGCGGCGGGTCTTGGAACAATAATCCGAGAAATCTGCGCTCAGCCAATCGCAACAACAATTCGCTTGGCAATCGCAACAACAATAATGGCTTTCGTTTAGTCCAGTTCGCATCACTGCCAGAGTGCGGTAACTCAAGGGTTACGCAGCGTGTAAATGATGTGCCCATGAATGCTTATCTTAAAATAATAAGGAAATTATTTTGAATAGTTACGCTATGGATAGCGCCTTCAAATCGAGTAGGGACCAAAAGGGGTGAAGGCTTATGAAAAGACTGGGTAATCTTTGGGATAAAGTCACTAGCTTTTCAAATTTGTATTTAGCCTATAAAAAGGCAGCTAAGGGCAAACGCAATCAAGTGAAAGTGGCCCAATTTAGTTACCAGTTAGAGGCGGAGCTATTTGCCATGCAAGCAGAGCTTCGCTCAGGCAGCTATCGGTTTGGCGGTTATCGAAAGTTTATTATTTTCGATAGAAAACCAAGAGAGATTAGCGCGGCACCGTTCCGAGATAGGGTACTACACCATGCCATCATGAATGTACTGGAGCCTATCTTTGAGGCTCGGTTCTATCATCACAGTTACGCCTGCCGCAAAGGTAAGGGGGCGCATTTGGCTGTCAATGTTTATCAGGTATGGGCACGAAAGTATCGATATGTGCTGAAACTCGATATACGTTCCTTTTTCGCCAGTATAAATAACAAAATACTATTTGATAAAATCAAGCGTGTTATTAAAGACAAGCCGTTGCTTTTTTTGATTCGAGAACTATTAAAGTCTCCTCAGCAGTTGGTCGGGTTGCCAATGGGTAATTTAACCAGTCAGTGTTTTGCTAATTTATTTCTTAATGAGCTAGACCACAAGGTAGCAAGCCAATCACCTGCTTATCTGCGTTACGTTGATGACTTAACTATTATGTCTAACTGTAAATCGCAATTGTGGGCAATTCAAAACGTCATTGAATCTGAACTTGTTGCAATTGGGTTAGTGTTGCATCCTCGCAAGCAAAGCCTGCTAAGAACAGTACAAAAAGTCGATATGCTGGGCTATAAAGTAAGTTCGACGCGTCGCTGGGTGCGCAATGATAATGGCTATCGTTTTGCGCGAAAGTATCGTCAAAAACATCGGCGCTATATACAAGGCAAGCTGCCTCTTGATTTCGTCAAGGCGTCGATGATGGCGTGGATTGGTCATGCTGTTCATGGTGAAAGTGTTGGTTTGAGAAGGGCGATAATTTCTCCCTTGAATTGGGCTGTGTCAGCCCAATAATCGAAAGGCTTTTTGAGTTGTCATACAGCATCAGCGGTAATTCCAGAGGGTAAAAATAAAGCGCCACATATGGCGCTTCACTATTAGGGAAAGTTAAATCTTAAGCAAATCGCTCAGCTCGAGACGCAGCCTCGGCGGCATCACGGGCACTTTGCTCAGCATTCGAGGCAGAGCTTTTTGCGTCTGATACGCTGCCCTCAATGCTGACTTTCAGGCTAATGGCATCATCCTTACAGCTTTCCGTTTCGCCTTTGGCTTCGCCGGCCGCCTCCATAAACATTCGAGTTTGAGTGCAGTGGTTACCGGCTTGAATCATATGCTCACCTGCGTTTGTCATATAACTCTCAGCTTTGGCTGCGTGTTGCAGTGCATCTTGCACCGCGGCTTCGCCTTGGCTTCTCATCTGTTCCAAAACACCCACTAATTGGTTGGCAGCATCTCGTGCTTGAGCCAATAATTGTTCAGCCTCTTCTTTGGCTGCAAGGGCATCGGCTTTTGCTTGCATTGCAACAGCATTTGCTTGAGACGCTTCATTCCTAAGGTGTTGAATACTGTGCAGCGCGCTACTGGCTTGCTCTGCTTCATTATCTGCTAAAGAAGCACTTTCTGCGGCTTTACTCAGTTCAGCTTCAATTTGACTGGCGGCAGTTTGTGCTTGGCTTTGTGCACTTTGCGCCTCATTGTTAGCCGATTGCGCTGAACTTGACGCTGTTTGTGCTGTGGACTGTGCCGATTCCGCATTGCCTGCAAAATTTTGTGCTTGTGAGGCTGCGTTCGCAGCAGTGCTTTGGTCGCTGGATGCTTGCTGAGCGGCTTGATTGCTTTTCTCAGCAAACTCGGTGGCTTTTTCGTTGGCAGTTTGCGCCTGTTGCTGCTGTTCAGCCGCACCTTGCGCTGCGGCCTGCGCTGAAGCTTGTGCAGCACTGGTGGCTTCGCTGGCCGCTTGGGCCGCTGTTTGAGCAGTCAACGTATCGTCCTTGGCGGTTTCTGCTTCATTTTGTGCATCTTGAGCTTCAGCGCTGGCTTGCGCCGCCTGTTGTTGTGCTTGCTCTGTTTGACTTTGTGCCATTAAGGATGCGTCTTTCGCGGTTTCGCTTTGAGTTTGAGCCTGTGCACTGGCTTGACTCGCTTGCTGACTTTGTTGTTGCGCGGATTGCGCACTTTGGCTGGCCAAATCTGCGGAGGATTGGAATTGTTGCGCTTGTTGCGACGCAGTTTGTGCATCAGATTGAGCCGCTTGAGCGTGTTGATTTGCTCCTTCGGCTTGTGATTGAGCGCTTTGTGCTCCTTGGCTCGCGTTTTCTGCTTGCGATTGTGCATTTTGCGCGGAAGATTGAGCTTGCTCCGTTTCACTAGCGGCTTGCGCTGCTTGCGATTGTGACTGGCTCGTTTCACTTGCAGCTCGCCCAGCCATCGCGGCCGCTGTGGTTGCAGCAGTCAGCTCTGATTGAGCATCACTAGCGGCGCTTTGCGCCGTACGAGCTTCAGTTTGTGCTTCACTTGCTGCGCTGCTTGCTTGGCTAGATGCTTGGCGTGCTTCTGCCGCCTCACTGCTTGCGCTATCAGAGGCTCTTGCTGCATTCGCAGCTTGTTCTCGCGCATCGCTTGCCGCTTGGTTTGCAGTATTAAAGTGTTGCTGAGCAGATTGACTCGCTTGAGCGGCTTGTTCGGAATGCTGTTGGGTTTGACTCGCGTTTTGATTGGCATTGTCGGCATCTTTTTGAGCCTGGCTGCTTGCTTGAGTTGATGCTTGTGCTTGCTGCTGAGCTTGGCTCGCAGACTGCTGACTCGCTTCACTTTGTTGCTGAGCCAGCGAAGCTTCATTTTGTGCCCGCTGTCTATCAAGCTCAGAGTTTTGAGCCAGTTGTTGTATTTTCTCAGCCTGAGCTCTGGCTTCGGCCAGTTGCTGCTCTAGATTCGTTCGCATAGCGTTAAGTTCACTTGAAGGCATAATGGTGACCTTTGTTTCCATCCAATGACATTTTGTATATCGCTGCTGCCATAATTTATTACGAAGCAGCTTCCCTGATTTGCTTAGTGTAGCGGAATTTATAACATTGTCATTCCCACTATTGTTGTTGTGAAATTGTTAGGTACTATTTGCTTTGATATTTATCATTAGTGTGAATGGAGTGGCTGCAATACTATTTGATGAGTGAATGGATTTTAAATAATAACGAGTCAGTCCCCGTTTTATATAGGATTTCTGGGGAGGTAGGCCTCTTATCACACCTTGGAATTAAGAATGTTAATGAGTAGAATAGATGTAAGCAGCCATAATTGATGATTAACACGTTAGCAACGTTTCAAGGTTCACGTCTATCACAATTTACTGATTTGCTGTGTCAAAAAACTAAAAAGTAAAGATTTGCACCCAGCAAGTTTATAAGGATAGGAATTACATGGAAAATTTGGCACTGCTGCGCCAACAGTTCAGTACATCTAGTCAACAGGCGGTAGATATCAGTCAAGCTTTAGAGCTTGGTCAAGCACAAACACCGCTTAGCGAGAAGTTTCAACACCTTGCTACTCAGTCCCAAAGTCAGGATTTCCACCTCACCCTAATCGGGCTATCCGGTACTGCCCGAAATGCGGCTATTAACTGGCTCTATGGGCAAGAATATAGTGTTTTCGCCATTAATCACGAAAAAGCGATCGGTTTACTAGAAATTACGCTTAAAAAACAAGGTTACAGCCTAGAGCAGAACGGCACGCGTCAAGAGTTTGATGATTGGACAAGTTTAGAAAAGGTGCTGGGTGAAGGGCTCTCTTTTGGAGATACGCCTCAAAGCCTCAAGTTGGATGTGCCAAGCGAAAAAGGCCTACAAAACCTAACGATTTATATCCCCGATACTATCACCACCCTAAAAACCTACCCAGCGGCATTAACTCGGGTGCTGATGAACAGTAACGTTCTAGCCATTGCGGGGGAAGCAGAAGCTGAGCTAACCGAAGAAGATGCGAGAGAGTTGGAGCAATTGACGGCTCAAATGCAAGGCTTTTGGCCACTAATCCATGTGCCTGATCTCACCAAAGGGTTACAGCTACCCGACAATGGCTGGTTCAACCGTTTTCGTTGCCCAATACGCTTGCCAGAACAGTTATTAACCGAAGCGGTGGAAACTTCAATCCCAGAGATTCTCACCAACTCAAATGACCCACTTCGTCAAAAACTGAACTTACTAAGTCAAAGTAATGCTCTGCTTCAAGGGGTTGATGCGTTAAATGATGAATTTGAGCAGCAAGCGAAAAAGCTCACCAATCGTAAAAAACGTGAAAGTCGCCAAACGGATCGTACTGGCCATGGAAATGCCGAATCCATCATGCTTGATAGCACGTTAAAACAGCGCATTAATGATGAGTTTAATGAGCTAAGTAAGAATCTAGCGGAACTGAGCCGTAAGCGCGAAACGCCCAATGCAACTAACGCTGTTAACTTAGCGGCATTTATTGAAAAGTTGGATGTTGATGGACTTGACCAACAAAAGCAGCACAAAATCATAAAACTCAGCTTAAGTGAAGACTATCAGAAGCAATTGTTAGCAGTGATCAAACAGCAAAGTGACCAGTTTTTGATTCAAGATGTGTTAACACTTGAACAAGGTTTGGCGAATATCACTACGTTAGTCAAGAACCACCCACAAACTGAGCAGTATCAATTATCGTCACACACGTTTTCTAAATCTCGCCTTCAACAAGAGCTACAAGAAGTGCTGGGGCTAGAAATTCGTTATCAAGGTGAGTTGCCGCACCAAGGTTTTTTGGCGCGATTAGGCGCTGGTCGCCAAGCGATGATGGGCTTGATGTTTGTCGGTATGGTGTTGGGGGCGCTTAGCCCTAATCTTCGTTCGGTGCTTATGTTGCTCGGCTTGCCACTATTTTTTGCTGGTGTGATTTACTCTTACATTTCTTTTCCAAAAGAAGAAGCCGCAAGAATGGAAAAAGAGCTGCATAAAGTTCGTGGAGAAGTGAATAACATCGCTAAGCGATTGGTCTCTGAAACAAACCGTTTGAAAGTGAATCAAATCAACCGCTTTTTAGATCAGCAAAAACGTCATTGGCTCAGCGAGCTAGAGAGTCAGCACAAAACCCACGTAGAAGAAAAACGCCAGCAGCAACAGTTTGAGGCCAAACAAGCCAACCAGCGTATTGCGGTTGTTGAACAGCAACTTCGCCAACTGCAGATGCAGACGCAACCACTTAATCAATTGCAACGTCAGGTAGAAAACCTGATCAACCAGTTACAAGCATCCTAAAATAGAGAATCAGGCAACCCAATATGGATATCAATCAAGCAAAGCAAAAGCTTGGGCTAACGGATGAAGCGTTAGCCAGTCAGCCAGAAGCTGCGATTAAAAAAGCGTTAGTGGAAAAGCATCGGTTGTTGGATGATAAAATCAGTTCAGCACCCACACCAGCATTAGCGGACAAGTTTCGACAATCAAAAGTAGACCTAGAGCAGGTTGCTCAATGGTTATTAACTGAGTTAGCTAATGAGGCTAACAACCAGCCAGAGACGACGCAATCGACCCCTTCGGCTAGTTCATCACTGAGCCAAACCATGATGGCGGATATGCCGCTATCTGGAACCGATTTTGATACTGGTTCTTTGATGACAGCAAGTCAAGTGACAGCCTTACCCATCGGTCATAAGCTAGCTAACCGTTACCGCATTACCGAAGTGCTCGGCCATGGCGGAATGGGTGTGGTTTATGCTGCTTTTGATGAAGTGAAGGAACAAGCTATAGCGATTAAAATGGTGTTGCCGCATTTATCGCAAAGTGAGCGTGCTAAGCAGCGTTTTATGGACGAGGCCAAGTTGTCGAGCAATTTGTCTCACCCGAACGTCATTAACGTCTTCGATGTTCAGCAAGACGGTGAGCACCTATTCTTAACCATGGAGCTGCTCGAAGGACAAGAGCTGCGTGCTTTGCTCAGCAATCAGCAGCAACTCAACCAGCAAATGGAAGTCGATGATGCCTTAGACATCATCAACAAACTTTGCGATGCCCTTGAGTACGCTCACCAGCACACAGTGCATCGTGATATTAAGCCAGAGAACATCTTCTTATGTGAAGATGGCAGCGTAAAGCTAATGGACTTTGGCATTGCTCGCGTGCTCAGCAACACCCAGCGCACCCAAACAGGCGCCGCTACAGGCACTGCTTATTATATGGCACCCGAGCAACTCAAAGGAATGGGAACGATTGATGGTCGTGCCGATCAATACGCTTTAGCGGTCCTTTTATATGAAATGCTGACAGGTGAAGTGCCAACAGGTCGAATTGAAAGTTTATGCGAAGTAAGAGCAGATGTGCCTCAAGGGCTATCCGATGCCGTAGACCAAGCGTTATCGAACAAGCCAGACCAACGCTTTGCTGACATCACGACTTTCAATCAAGCTCTAACTAGCACGGCTAAGCCTGCTAAAGCCCAAATCACTCAGATAAGCAAGAGCAGCAGTCATACCAGCAACAAGTTTGTCCCTGTTGCGCTCTCCATTGCACTTTTGGCTGGCACTGGCTTTGCTTATCAGCAAGGTTGGCTCGATAGCATTATTGCCGATTTAACTCCAGTCGATAAAGCCCTCATTGCCGAGCATCAAGCGCAAGCAGGTAGGCTGCAAGGGGAAATCAAAACCATCGCTCGCCGCTTCGATAATGGCGTGCGTGATTTAACTTCAGATTTACGCGATGCCGAGCGTAATAACAGTAACAACCTTGAACCGCTTCGACTTGCCGAACGCTTGACGAAAGATTACTTGGTTGATGGCAATCTCATCCCTGAGCTGGAAGGCAAACTGGCTCAAGCGCAAACCTTGCTTCGCAATCAAAACCTCAATGAACAGCAGAGTGCTCAGGCGTTAGTGCTGCTTGAAGAAGTTAAGACGGGCTATCAAAACCTTTGGCGAGAGTTCGGTGCCGGTAAATCCCTGTATGTTAGCCAGACTAAAGCCACCAAGGCGAAAATCGCTCTTGAGTCTTACCTCTCTGAACAAGGTTATGGTCAATCGGAGGCGGTGAAGCAAGCGTTAATGGTTTATCACAATGCTCGTCAAGCGCGAAGTGAAGGCCAGTTTACCCAAGCAAGCAACGCATTTACTGAAAGTGAGCCACTACTGGTGCAGGCACTGATGCAAGTCAAAGAGGTCGATGCTCTAAAAATCCAAACTACAAACGCGAAAACTAAGCTTGAAGCCTATTTAACTGAGCAGGGCTATGGCTATTCAGAGCAGGCAAAACAAGGGCTATCCGCCTACCAATTAGCCTTGAAAGTAAGCAGTGAAGGCCAGTTTACCGAAGCAAACAAGGCGTTTATTGAAAGCAAGCTACTACTGGTGCAGGAATTAGAGCAAGCACAACTGATTAGCGCAGAAAAAATAAACGCCCAAAAATCTCAAGCGGCATTGTTGGCCGCAATCAAAAAATACTCATTGCAATCACCAAAACAAACAGAGGCCAAGGCCCTGCAAACTAGAGGGCAAGGCTTAGCTAAGCAAGGGTTATATTCAGATGCCAAGCAAAGCTATAGCCAAGCTTCGCAAAGTTTTCGAGATTTACTTGGCGGTTATGACGCTGAAATTGCTCAAATCAAAAGTAAATGGGCTAAGGCTGCTAGGTTGAAAAAAGCCAAAGAAGAAGCAGCTCGTAAAAAAGCTGAACAGGAAAAGCAATATAAGAGCAACATGGAAAAGGTTGTTAAGCTAATGAAGAGCTTAAAATCAAAGCTTGAAAACAGTACGGATACCTCTTATTCAAGTGAAACCCATCGCAGAAAGCTAAAAGCTGACTTTGATGTTTCATACTCCGCTAGTCGACCGTGCATTATATATGTCGAATATGAGAAACATACTTATAAGCTCAGTAGTGATCTTCGCATGGATCGTAATGGCAGTTTTTATACCGAATATAGCTGGGTAAACACTTGGCGTTATGATGAGGAGTATGAGCATCGCTTTGACTTTTCAAGTAAAGCAATGAATATCTGGGGTTCTAATGATAGGGTTGATTCTATGTCTAAGTCAGGCGCAATAGAAATAAATAGCACTAACTTGGAGCGCTCTCTCAAATCTATGGTCAAAGAGATTTCGCAATTGTGCCAAAGTAGTAAAGCGCTCAAGAGCTAATCAATAATTCCGGGCTGACACCTTTGTTGCGCTTCAATTTAGATTTCAATACATCTCTCTTTAGACAAGAGATAAAAGGATGATGATGTACATAGGTATAGATTTAGGTACCACCTTTTCGCTGGTATCGTATTTGAACCCACAGGGTATACCCGCTCTTTTTCATGACTGTCACGAAGTGGATGAATATCGTACGCCATCATGTGTATACATAAGTGAAAACGGAGTGCTGGTAGGCAGCGCGCTTGAAGAGTTACTCGATGATGAGCCAGAGCTTACCCAAGCACGCTTTTTTAAGCTGGCATTAGGGCAATCTCAAGTTGTTTATCACGACGAGTTAGGGCGTGATTGGTCGCCGCAGGGGCTATCGGCGCTGGTGCTCAAGAAACTTTTAAAAGACGTGCAAGCGGCAACCCCTGAGTTGATTGAAGGTGCGTTGATTGCCGTACCCGCCAACTTTACGGATGGTCAAAGAAAAGCCACCAAAGAGGCCGCTAAGTTGGCCGGATTAAAGCACGTTAAGTTAGTGGAAGAGCCCGTGGCCGCAGCTACCTTTTATGGCTATCAGCAGCAAGGTGATAACACCTATTTTGTTTACGATTTAGGCGGAGGCACTTTTGATGCCACGGTTTTGCAAGTCGGAGAGCAAGGTTTATATGCGCTAGCCACACAAGGCAGCAATACCCACGGTGGCAAGCATATCGACGATATCATCATTGCTTATGTCATGGATGAGTTTGAGCGTCGTTATGGTCAATGTAAATTGGACGCTGCCAATCAAACCAAGCTGCGCCGTTACGCTCAAGAGGTCAAAGTAAAACTTTCAAAACCAGGTAAAAGCCATCTATCAAAAACCTTGGTCATCGCTGGGCAAACTCTAGACTTCATCCTTACTCAAGATAAGTTTAATCAACTGCTCGAAGAGTTTGTCGAACAAACATTGCAAGTGTGCGAGCACTGCTTGCAAGCTGCGGGGATGGATTGGTCATTTATTGATACCTTGCTATTAACGGGCGGGTCATCGCTGTTGCCTTTGGTAAAGGATAAAGTGGCAAAAGCCGCTGGGCGCTCGCCAAATGACTTAGTGTGTCGCCAACCCCACCAAGCGGTGGCCTATGGCGCGGCCTTGCTGGCTGAGCAAATGTTTGTAACGTCACCAACGAAAAGTAAAACGTTGCAAGGTGTATGTTCATACAACCTTGGTTTCCGTGCGATTGGTAGTGATGGTAAACCTAAAGTCAAAGTTCTCATCGCTCAAAACAGCCCAGTGCCTGCTTTGGCGAGCCATACTTTCTATACCAATCGTGATGATCAAACTCGCATGGTGTTAGAGGTAGTACAACAACGCGATGATGAAGAGCCGATTAGCTTAGGTGTGAGCAGTTTTTTAATTGAAAATCCGAAGAAACATCATGGCATAGAAGTAACGCTGGGTTATGACTTAGAAGGTTTGGTAACCATTAGTGCCAAAGACCCAGCTACCCAAAAAGTCATAGAGCATGTATTAGGGGAAGAATCTTTGGCTCTCAATGCGCAACTGCTGCAAGAACAACAATGGTTGGAGCAAATTGAGGTCAATGTTTAATGCTGGTTGATGTTGTTGCTTTTTCAGACGTTGGGCATGTATATCAACACAATGAAGATGCTTACTTGCTTGATGAGGTGAACCAAAGTTATGTCATAGCAGATGGTATGGGTGGCCATAACAGTGGAGAGGTAGCGAGTGATATAGCGGTAAAAAACTACCAACAAGCCTTACTTGAACATCAACCGATTGAACAAAGAGCGCACTATTGCCATCAAGCTATTTTGAATCATGCCAATGCAAACCCAGAATGCGAAGGTATGGGCAGTACCATACTGGCCGTGCAAGTGGTGGGTAACGCAGTTGAGTTCACTTGGGTGGGAGACTCACGCCTGTATTGGTTCGCCGATGGAAAGCTGATACGTTTAAGTGACGATCATTCTTTTGTACAAGATTTAATCCACAGAGGCATCTTGACCGAAGAGGAAGCATCGACCCACCCCCAACGCAACTTAATTACCCAAGGCTTAGGAATGAAAAAACCATTAAAGCCAAGCAGTGCGACATTTTATCCATTTCACTCTGGGGTATTGCTGCTGTGCACTGATGGGGTGAGTGATATGCTCAGTGACAGGCAAATTGCTCAAGCTCTTGAGCAACCTTCCACAACAGAGCAAGCCGAGTCATTAAAAGCTGCAGTTTTAGCTACTGAGGCCCGTGATAACTTTACTGCTATCTTAGTATCAATTGATATGAGTAATTATGTACTGTGAGTTGGTAGGTATTCTATTTTCTAAGGTCAGACTTAAAGCGCTAAGATTTTTACCCTAACTAATAGTTGTCCAGATCCGTGCTGGTTGGGGTATGTAATGACATGGGGTATGTAACACGTTGCCAGCCTTGAAAATTTAGCCGCATAAAAACGTTCTAAGCTCTTCCTTGTCTTCATCTGACAAGCTGAGTATCTGTGCTTTGATTTGTTCTAGCGGACTTGGCGTGCTGCGCCCCAGCATAAACTTGGTGGTGCTTTCCAGCTCTTGTCGAACATTATCAACCGACAAGTGGGCATAAACATCCGCGGTGATGCTCACGCTTGAGTGCCCTAGCAGCTTGCTGGTGGCTTGCAGTGAGCCACCAGAAGTAACTTGGTAAGTTGCCAGTGTGCGCCTTAAATCGTGTACCTGAAGGTTTTTGGACGAATCGGTGCTATATAACTCAGCTCGTTCTGTGACCCGCCTCCAGAAGCCGCCTTTGCCACTCTTGTCGGTGATGTGACCAGACTGACTGCGCTTGCTTGGGAAAACAAATTCCTCGCCTGAAGCGGCTTGCTTAGATCGCTTTTCAAGAATTGCCATCGCCTCACCCGACAATGGGACGACATGGGGTTTTTTACTCTTAAACTTTGAGGTTGGAATAGTCCAGGTTTGATTAGCTCGATTTATCTCCCGCCACTCCATGGACAGTACCGTTGCTTTTCGTTGACCAGTTAGCAGTAACAGCAAGATGCAATCTCGATAGATGTCTTCCTCTTGGTCGATAGACTCGAAAAAGCGTTGCAGCTCATCAGGGGAGAGTGTTCGCTCTCGTCGGTGATAAGACTCATCAACTTTTTTTAACGTACTAAAGGGGTTAGAATCTATGTCCGCACGGTTATACATCGACTTCAATAGGGTGAGTGCGTGATTGTGTAAGCTATAACCTTTTTGAGATAGGATACGGTTTAGTAATTGCTTGGCGTCGCTTTTGGTATATTCCTCGGTAGAAAGATGACCGATAGCAGGTTTCAGGTGAAGATTATAGAGCGTTTGGTTGCCCTTTAAGCTGCGTTCACGCCGTTTACCTGCTTTGATATCGAGCTTAAACATTTCTTCGTATACCGCAAAGAGGTCATTGAAGGTATCTGCATTGCGTCTGTTGCGTTTTTCTACGTTAGGGTTAATACCACATGCGATCTGTTGAGCGATTTCCTTGGCTTGATGACGGGCCACTTCTACGGTGATCTCAGGGAATTTGCCAATGGTTACCTTGACGTTTCGACCATTGACTTTTTGAACATAACGGAATGTTTTATCGCCAGAAGGGGAGATATCGATTCCCAGACCACGAACACTACTTATTCCTCCGAAATCACTATATCTTTTCCGTTTTTCCGAAGGTTCAAGTTGCTCCAGCGAGCGTTTGGTAAAGTTAATTCCATATTTCATAGTGCCTTAACCTACTTTTCTGTGGTGCCGTGGTGGTGCCGAAGGGGTTAAATTAGGGTTATTTTAGGCAATTTTGGTTAAATCGGCAATTTATAAATATGGAGTATAATGCATTGACAATTAAGGATAAAACACCTAAATTAAGCCCTCTTTAAATTGGTTAAATTCCTGGATTGAATCCTACAGGGCGTGCCATTTATTCGAGGCGCTAGCAATTTATTGCTGGCGCCTTTTTCGTATCTAGTATCTGTTTTCATCATATTGAAAAGACGGTTGGGATTTCGATAATAAAAAAGCGCCCTTTTACGGGCGCTTTTTGCTACGCTTTGTCGATAAATAAGGTGATTCCATCGACGTCTATGACTTTCACTAAGGTTCCCGCCGGGAGATCTTGGTCAGACTGTGCTGCCCAGGTCGTATCCCCCAGTTTAATGCGACATCGTCCCCTTAAAATATCGTACTCAAGTCTTGTCGTTTGCCCAATGAGTTGTTTCTGTTTTTGGTTGAGATCGCGTCGTTGATCTGAGCTGGCGTCTTGTTTCAGTTGCTTACGCCACCATAACCAAGTTAGCGCTAAAGCAAATACCCCAAATGAGACCCACTGTAATTGCCAGCTCATTGGTATAAAGGTCATGACGATACCGACCAACATGGCCGATATACCAAGCCATAACATATAACCCGCGGTTCCGAGTAGTTCCCCACAAAGCAGCAATAGGCCCAACGCCAGCCAGTGCCAGTAGTTAACTTGTGACAACAGTTCTATCATGGCTAACCCTTTTGTTCGCCTTTTGATTGGTTAAACATTTCTGCAATGCCCGCAACTGAGCCCATCAAACCGGTGGCCTCAAGTGGCAGCATAATAATCTTACCGTTTTCAGCTTGGCCGATTGACTTAATGGCATCGGTATAGCCTTGCGCAATGAAGTAGTTAACAGCTTGCATGTCACCTTGCGCTATCGCGGTTGATACCATTTCTGTTGCTTTAGCTTCCGCTTCGGCTGCGCGTTCGCGCGCTTCTGCTTGAAGGATTGCTGCTTGTTTTTGACCTTCTGCTTTTAAAATCTCAGATTGTTTGTGGCCTTCGGCTTTGAGGATTTCTGCTTGTCTTACCCCTTCAGCCTCAAGAATGTCGGCACGTTTGTTACGTTCGGCTTTCATTTGAGCGTTCATCGCAGCGGTCAAATCTGCTGGTGGCTGAACGTCTTTAATTTCAATCCTAGTGACTTTTATTCCCCAAGGGTTGGTTGCCTCATCCACGATAGAGAGCAGTTTTGTATTAATGGAATCACGTTGACTTAACATTTCATCAAGCTCCATAGAGCCTAATACTGTACGCATATTGGTCAATGTTAAATTGCGAATAGCATGTTCTAAATCGTTGACTTCATAAGCCGCTTTAGGGGCATCGATCACTTGAACAAAACAGACGGCATCGATGACGACATTGGCGTTATCTTTACTGATTACCTCTTGTGGAGGGATATCTAGGACTCTTTCCATCATGTTGATCTTGTTACCAATGGAGTCCACAAAAGGAATGATAAGGTTAAGTCCAGGTTGTAGCGTATGAGTGTAGCGACCAAATCGTTCTACCGTCCAGTTATTACCTTGTGGTACGGTTTTGATACCCGCAATAATAAATACGATTGCCACCAAAATGAATCCGCCAATGGTGATCATTGCATCAATAGCCATATGCTTTTCCTTGTTTTAATCAAAAATCTAATAGAAACGGGATGTTAAATGTACGCTTTTTAATGATTAGAATTCATTCTTGATCACAATGACAGCAGAAGCAAATGATTGACAGTGAAATGCGAAGGGCAGTGGGTATCAGTTTATTGCCTTATATATCAATAAATTAAAAAGGGAGCGTCGCGCTCCCTAATGTACTGTAATGACGGTTAGTAAAGCAGTGAATACAGCTGACGGCGATATTTAGCCGCTGCTGCGTTTCCTTGACCGAGTGCCGCTAAGATATCCATAAAAGACTTCTTGAGCTCACCATCTAGTGCGTTGAGATCTTTAGATAGCGGTTGCCAAAGGATTTCTAGTGCGTCTTCACTGCGGTTGGCTTGATGATATTGCAAAGCAAGCTCTTGAGCCAGTTTCATGTCATCAGGCTGCTGCGCGAGTGCTTTTTCAAGTGCTTGTAGCTCAGGACTATTAGCGGCTTGGTTGTGAAGTTCCAATTTGGCCACCAACTCTTTATACAGGCTGTCTTTGTATTCAAGCGGGATCGCAGATAAGAGTGCTTCAGCATCGCTATATTGCTGCGTATTAAGCAGGCAGCTTGCCATAGCCAATTTGATTTCACCTTTATTTCTGAAATCATCAGATAGATTGGCAAAAAGGCTTAGAGCCTGTTCAGCTTCACCCGCTTGACTAAGCTCTAGTGCTTGTCTAGCGAGCAATTCATCTTCACTTGGCAGGTGTTTAAGCAGCATTTCTTTGATGGTATCTATCGCTTGAGGACCACCTAGTCCATCAACGGGTTGACCGTTAACAAATAGTGCGATGGTCGGCAGAGCCTGAACGCCAAATTGTCCAGCGATAGCCTGTTGCTCTTCGCAATTAAGAAGCGCTAGTGTAAAGGCGCCTGCGTATTGCTGCGCCAATGACTTCAATGAAGGGATAATCTGACTACTTTCTTCGCTCATTGGGGCCCAAAAATGAATCAATACAGGCGTTTGCATTGAGCCTTCTAAGACTTCACGAAAGTTCTGTTCATTCAGATCTACAATCGGCATTTGTTGCATGAGTGTTCCTTAATAGTGTCATTCAGTATGCAGTCAACTAATAACATTGGGGAGAAACACGGGAATATCAAGCTCTAATGCCGTTAATTAGAATGCGATAGCGCCGCGAGATCGCGGCGCTATATAAAGATTCGAAATTGAGTGGCAAAGGTGATTAGAACAAGAAAAAATACGTTAGCGTTACACCTACGGCTAACCAGTTCAATTGGTTTAATGTCATTGCTGCTACCAAACTACCTTAGATAAGAATAGGAATTCAAGATTACGGTGAGCAATGTATCAAGCTAATGTTACGGTTAAATTACAACCATTTATTTTTATGCGGCTTTTCGCAAAATGGAATCCAACAACTTGCTTGGTAGCAACCTTTTGAGTACCCAGAACACTTTTGTGGGAGTCGTGACTCGGTAGCGCAGTTTTGGTCTTGGCGATTCAAGGGCATGAAGCAGTGGGGTGATACATGCACTAGCGGGCAACACAAACTGATTATTAGAATCACTGGCAGCCAATCGGCTGAGTTGTTTATCGTATTCTTTGTGATGCACGCTAGAAGGGATATCAATCCACTTCAGGAAAGCCTCTTTTGCATTGGCACGAAATTGGGTATCTATTGGTCCTGGTTCAATCAATGAGACATGAATGCCGGTTTGGTGCAGTTCGAGTCTCAGGGTGTCTGTTAGGCCTTCTAATGCGAATTTAGACGCGTTATAGGCACCACGATAACGCATAGCAGCAAAACCAAGCACGGAACTGTTTTGGATGATTCGACCTTCGTTATGGTGCCTCATTACCGGTAAAATTTGACGCACCAATTCATGCCAACCAAATAGATTGGTCTCAAACTGAGCACGCAATGCTTCCGTTGGTAGATCTTCGACCGCACCGGGTTGTCCATACGCACCGTTATTGAATAGCCCATAGAGTCTTCCGTGGCAGAGGGCTAATGCCAATTTGGCACCTTTTTTGATGCTTTTCGTATCACTGAGGTCGAGCTGAATACAGGTTAAGCCCTCTTGTCTCAGCCTTTCAACGTCACTTTTTTTTCGACATGAGGCGATAACGAAGTAGCCTTGTTCATGCAGTGCTTTCGCAGCGGCGTAGCCTATACCTGTAGAACACCCTGTAATTAAAACGGCCTTTGTCATGGTTCTTTTTCCGATACTGTTTTCGCCTAACATACGTGTTTCTCAGATAAAGGCAACACGTTGTTAAATCAGAAATGTTAGTAACCGTTGAGGGGGATTAACGGGGTAGGTGGAAGA
Source organism: Vibrio gelatinilyticus (assembly GCF_022836845.1). Taxonomy (GTDB): domain Bacteria; phylum Pseudomonadota; class Gammaproteobacteria; order Enterobacterales; family Vibrionaceae; genus Vibrio; species Vibrio gelatinilyticus. The sequence continues at coordinate 16,743 of NZ_JAJNNZ010000002.1, read as the reverse complement.
GGTTTTTTAACGCAGGATCTAGATGTGAGAAGGAAAACTTAAAGCCAAGTTCCGTCAGCTTTTTAGGTTTGGCTCTAGCACTATCAAGAAGTAGGCAAGAGGATTCTCCCATCAGTATCTTTATAGCCCATTTTGGTGTCATAAGAATATGTGGACGTTTAAGTGCTCTTGCGAGTGTTCGACTAAATATTGCGTTGGGTACCGGGTGGGGAGCACAGAAATTATAGGGGCCTTGAGCATGTGGTGTTTCGATAAGGAATACAATCCCTCGAACCATGTCGAGAATATGAATCCAGGGAAAGTACTGTTTACCACTGCCCATAGGGCCGCCTAAACCAAGCTTATATGGCGGCAGCATTTTTGCGAGCGCACCGCCGTGCAGCCCTAAAACTACACCAGTACGAAGTAGGCAGACTCGTGTTGAATCTGATTGGGCTCGCATTGCAATCTCTTCCCACTTCTTACAGACGACATGTGAAAAGCCGTCTTGATGGACATGCAGGCTTTCATCAAAAGGATGGCCCAGCTGATCGCCATAGTAACCAACGGCGGAGCCACTGATAAAAATGCCCGGCGGTTCAGTACTGGCGTGGATTAAGGAGACTATTTGTTCGGTAACTTTCCAGCGGCTTTGGCATATTTTGTCTTTTTGCGCATTAGACCACCTTTTGTTGGCAATTGGCTCGCCGGCAAGGTTTATTACGCCATCAAAGTCGTTGAGGTCGGAAAAGTCATCTAAGCTATTAACATAAGTGATATTTCCAAGGTCAGTATGTTGCAGCGTAGTTTTGGCTTGATGGGTGTTTCTGGTGAGTAAGACGACATCGTGTGTCGTTAAATGTTTGAGTAATTCACAACCAATAAACCCCGACCCGCCAGTTATCAGAAGTTTCATCAATATCTCCAATCACAAGCCATGCTGTCTGACAAATGTAAACCTGTTTTTTGTCATGACAGAAATTTCCATTAATTACTAATCATAGCAACAAATTCATGGTTTTGGCTGAATGTTGTATTACAGCGCGATATCACATTTTGTTAACAGGATTAATGTGAAACCAACTGTATGTTGTCTTTGTCACATACTCTTACATTCTTCTTTGCCATCATCTTAGTAAAATACACAACACAATTGGGCAATAAGTGCAGACAGGGAGGCAAGAAAAAAATGAAATCCATTAAAGCATTGCTTCAATGTATGCTGAACAGTTTACGCGATTTAATGCCAATTATTTTTGTGATTGGATTTTTCCAAATTTTCGTATTGCAAGAGTCATTGCCCAATGTGTTTTCAATTCTTTTTGGGCTGCTGTTGGTCGTACTTGGACTTACTTTTTTTATCTTTGGTCTTGAGATGGGGTTGTTTCCTATAGGCGAGTCAATGGCTCAGGCATTTGCACGTAAAGGCAGCGTTTTTTGGTTGGTGTTATTTTCGTTTTGTCTCGGTTTTGGTACCACTATCGCTGAACCGGCGTTGACCGCGGTCTCGGCGGAGGCTGCAGAGGTGGCTGCAGAAGGGGGGATGATAGAGATGACCGAGGAGGCAATGCAAGATTACGCAGATGGCCTGAGGGTCTCGGTTGCTCTTTCTGTTGGCCTTGCAATCGTGCTGGGAGTAATACGAATTTTAAAAGGTTGGCCGATTCATCGGTTAATTATTTCTGGCTATATTGGCGTTGTGATCCTGACCTGGTTTGCGCCAGAGTCAATCATAGGGGTTGCCTATGATTCGGGTGGTGTAACAACATCAACAATCACGGTTCCACTGGTAACGGCGCTCGGTGTCGGTTTAGCCAGTTCGATTAAAGGACGGAACCCAATGTTAGATGGCTTTGGCTTAATCGCCTTTGCATCATTGTTGCCAATGATGTTTGTCATGGTATATGGAATGGTGGTGACTTGAGTTTTCTGAGTGATTTCCTTCATACCTTGCTGATCACTGTACGTGATGTATTGCCTATTATGGCGATTATTATCGGGTTCCAGTTTGCGGTGTTGCGCCGTCCAATTAGCAATCCGCTAAAAGTCGCAGCAGGGTTTATCTATGTTCTTATCGGCTTAAGTCTTTTTCTTATGGGGCTTGAAATGGCGCTCTTTCCTTTAGGCGAAACTATGGCAATGCAATTGACCACGCCAGCCTTTCTCATGGAAATGAAATTGTCGATAGGAGAGAGCCTAGAGTGGGTCGATTACTACTGGATTTACATATTTGCTTTTTGTATAGGCTTTAGCACGACCATTGCAGAGCCCTCATTGATAGCAGTGGCAATTAAAGCAAATCAAGTATCAGCCGGTGCTATCTCGGTCAATGGGTTGAGAATTGCGGTAGCGCTGGGCGTCGCCGTAGGGATTTCTATGGGGAGCTACCGAATTGTCGTCGGTGATCCTATCCAATACTACATCATCTCCGGTTACATCGTCGTGGTGATCCAAACCTATTACGCACCCAAGTTGATTGTGCCTTTGGCTTACGACTCTGGAGGTGTAACGACATCCACCGTAACCGTTCCACTGGTCACCGCACTTGGACTAGGCCTTGCCTCTACCGTACCTGGTCGTAATCCGATGATCGACGGGTTTGGACTAATAGCCTTCGCCAGCTTATTCCCAATTATTTCCGTGATGGCGTACGCTCAAATTATTCAGTGGCTGACTCGTCGAGCAGCTTCTAAGGAGAACGAAAATGCGATTTAAGCTTATTCTGGCATTTGTGGAAGATAGTCGTACCGATCAGGTCCTTGATGCTGCGCGTAACGCGGGAGCAACGGGGGCGACGGTGATCAATAATGCTCGCGGTGAAGGTGTAAACAAGAAGCGAACATTTTTTGGATTAACCTTAGAAGTGCAAAAAGATGTACTTTTGTTTGTTGTCGAAGAGCACTTATCAAGGCATATCTTGGAAACTATTTGTGATGTTGGAGAGTTTGATGATACCCCAGGACAGGGAATCGCCATTCAAATAGATATAGAAGACGCGGTAGGGGTAGCCCACCAAGTTGAAACGTTGACTAAGGTAGTTGAGGATGAACTATGAACCGACATGATAAGGTGTGCGTAAGGGATGTTATGGCCAACAGCTATGTAATGATTGATGGTCTGACTACGGTTCACGAAGCGATTGTTTTAGCCAAGAAACATCAGGTGAAAGCGTTAGTGGTGAATAAACGCCATGATGATGATGAGTATGGCATTGTGCTGATGAATGACATTGCTAAAAAGGTGCTTGCTCAAAATCGTTCTGCACACCGAACGAATGTTTATGAAGTGATGACTAAACCTGCATTAAGCGTCGATCCTAATATGAACGTTAAGTACTGTGCCCGGCTCTTTGAGCGTTTTGGTATCAGTCGTGCGCCAGTTATCGAAGAGGGAAAGGTCATCGGAATGGTGAGTTACAATAATATTGTCGTCAACGGTATGGTTAAGGGTGAGTAGTGCCTACTGCTATTCTCCTCTGTTCCGTGGCCGCTAAGATCCAGTACAATACGGAAAGAATAAGTATAGGAGATGATCTGTGAAGCTTTTTTTTTCCTCTGATTTGCATGGTTGTTTAGATGCGACGACCAAAGTGTTGGCAGCGTACGAGCGATCGGGTGCTGAGCATCTGGTGATTTTGGGTGATGTGCTTAACCATGGACCTAGGAACGCGGTTCCTAGCCATTATAATCCACCAAAAGTCGCTGAACTATTAAACCGTTACAAAGAGCAAATTATCGCTGTTCGTGGTAATTGTGATAGTGAAGTCGATCAGATGCTGTTGCAGTTTCCGATGATGAGTGATTACGCTTGGGTGATGTTACCTTCAGGATGCCGTCTTTTTGTCACACACGGGCATTTGTATAACGCTGATAAGCGCCCTGCACTAAAACATGGTGATGTGATTGTACATGGTCATACCCATATTCCAATTGCGGAGTGGCAAGGGGAGCAAATCATTTTTAACCCCGGCTCCATTACATTTCCTCGAGGTGATTTTGAGCCGAGCTATGGCTTATTGGATGGTAACGTATTGTCGGTGACTAGTTTTGACAATAACGTATTGGCCTCCATCGAAATTTAGTACCCTCCAAATAAAAAAAACGCTGCACAGGGCAGCGTTTTTCTTATGTAGCCTAATTACTTAGTTACACGTAGAACTGGTGTTTCACCAACAGTTACAGAACCAGAAAGTTTGTTCAACTCTTTGATTTCGTCCATGTTTGAGATAACAACTGGTGTTAGAGTTGATTTTGCTTTTTCTTCTAGAAGAGCAAGATCAAATTCAATCACAGTGTCACCAGCTTTAACAGATTGACCTTCTTCAGCGATGCGCTTGAAGCCTTCGCCTTTTAGTTCAACAGTGTCGATACCGAAGTGAACGAATAGCTCGATGCCGTCGTCAGATTCGATAGAAAACGCATGGTTTGTCTCGAAGATCTTACCGATAGTACCGTTAACTGGTGCTACCATTTTGTCGCCTGCTGGCTTGATAGCGATACCGTCACCAACGATCTTTTCTGCGAAAACAACGTCAGGCACGTCTTCGATATTAACGATCTCACCAGAAAGAGGTGCGATGATTTCGATTGCACCTGTGTCAGCGCTATCGTCCGATACTAGCTTCTTAAGTTTGTCAAACAGACCCATGTCGTGCTCCTAAAGGTTTGATTTTATTCTGTTGAATTATATTAGCAGTTTGTCTTTTCTGCGATAAATTTTTCCACATGCGCTTCAATTTCTGCAGCAGTTGGCATTTGAAGAGCTTCTTCTGCCATAGCTTTCACTTCAGCGAAGTTAGCGTTACGAATAACTTTCTTCACTGCAGGGATAGAAATACCACTCATACTGAACTCGTCTAAGCCCATACCTAGTAGTAATAGAGTTGCACGTTCGTCGCCAGCAAGCTCACCACACATACCTGTCCACTTACCTTCAGCATGAGATGCGTCAATCACTTGTTTGATAACAGTGAGTACGGCAGGTGACAGTGGGTTGTAAAGGTGAGAGATCAGCTCATTACCACGGTCTACTGCTAGAGTATACTGAGTTAAGTCGTTAGTACCAATACTAAAGAAAGAAACTTCTTTCGCTAAGTGGTGCGCGATTGCTGCAGCGGCAGGAGTTTCAACCATTACGCCAATTTCGATATTTTCATCGAATGCGTAGCCTTCTGCACGAAGTTCAGCTTTATACTCTTCGATAGCTTTCTTAAGCTCACGAATTTCTTCAACAGAAATGATCATAGGGAACATGATACGCAGTTTACCGTGAGCAGATGCTCTAAGGATACCGCGTACCTGATCGCGAAGGATTTCACGACGATCTAAGCTGATACGAACTGCACGCCAGCCTAGGAATGGGTTCATTTCTTCAGGCAGATCCATGTAAGGTAGATCTTTATCACCGCCGATATCCATAGTACGGATAATCACAGAATGACCATTCGTAGCTTCCGCTACTTCTTTGTAAGCTTGATATTGCTCTTCTTCTGTAGGAAGCGCTGTACGGTCCATAAATAGGAACTCAGTACGATATAGACCAACACCTTCGCCGCCGTTACGGTTGATGCCGTCACAGTCTTTTACAGTACCGATATTACCGCAAACTTCAACGCGGTGACCGTCTAGCGTTTCAGCTGGAAGATCTTTCAGTTTTGCTAGCTCTGCTTTTTCAGCAATGAAGTTGTCACGTACATCTTTTGCTTCTTGAAGTTCAGCTTCAGATGGGTTTACGATGATTTTGTTGTTCATCGCATCTAATACTAGCATGTCACCATTTTTCACTTGTTTAGTGATGTCATTGGTACCCACGATAGCTGGCAGTTCAAGTGAACGAGCCATGATAGATGTGTGAGATGTACGGCCACCGATGTCACATGCAAAACCAAGAACGTAATCTAAGTTAATTTGTGCCGTTTCAGATGGGGTTAGGTCGTACGCTACTAGGATAACTTCTTGGTCGATATCGCTTAGCGACACGATGTTGATACCGAGTGCATTTTTTACAAAACGCGTACCGATATCACGGATGTCTGTTGCACGCTCTTTCAAATACTCATCATCAAGGGATTCAAGCTCTTTTGCTTGCCCTTCGATAACCGTGTGAATTGCGTTGTCTGCGAAAAGTTTGTCTTTCTTGATGAGCGCTAGGATTTCTTCCTCTAGCTCTTCATCTTCAAGAAGCATTATGTGGCCTTCAAAGATGGCTTCTTTTTCTTCTCCGAAAGTCTCAAGCGCTTTTTGCTTGATGATTTCAAGTTGTTGAGATGATTTCTCACGCGCGTCGAAAAAGCGCTGAACCTCTGAATCAACTTGATCGTCGGAGATTGTATTGGTGTTAAGAACAATTTCGTCTTCTTGAAGTAGTAGTGCTTTACCAAAAGCAATACCAGGAGATGCTAGGATGCCTGAAATCATAGCCTTACCTTAATTTGGTCAACTGTAAAAAGGGATTGGATCTTTTCGCTATCAATAATTTGTAGCTGAATCTTGGCTCAAATTCCAATAAAGCCACTTTGAATCATCAAAATGGCTTTAAAAGAAGTAGGTCGACTTAGTGAAGTTCGTCCATTAGAGCAACTAGGTGGTCTACAGCTTGTTGAGCTTGTGGGCCTTCAGCTGAGATTGTTACCTGAGTGCCTTTGACAAGACCTAGAGTTTGTAGTTTGAATAGGCTTTTCGCGCTTGCGCTTTTGCCGTTAGAAGTCACTGTAATATCAGCGTCAAAGCCTTTAGCTTCTTTAACGAACTGAGCTGCTGGGCGAGTGTGTAGACCGTTTTCAGCTGTGATTTCTACTTGCTTCTCGTACATTTTTTATACCCCAATTGATTTATTTTTTGTTTAGTTTCTAAACCAAGCAAGCTTAACTGGTAACTCGAGGTTTCGCTAGGAATCCGCGGTTAAATTCTGTTAAAAAGCGTGTTGGTTTTGATTTAAGAGTTATGAATAGAGTTCTCACCTTATTCACAACCCATGAATATGTTTGCATTGCTTCTTTTATTTTGAAGCTAAAAATAAAACAGCCCTGATATTACCAAAGGCTGTGATAGATTCAACAAAAAAGCCCCATAAAGGGGCTTTTTTAGGATAAAAATTGATTTGGCAACATATTACTGCTGAATCTCTTTCTCTGTAAATATACCTGCGAACAATGCTGTGCTTAGGTAGCGTTCACCTGAGCTAGGTAGTACCGTAACAATGGTTTTTCCAGCAAATTCAGGTAGTTCTGCCAGTCTGTTGGCTGCCACTACGGCTGCGCCAGACGAGATGCCCGCCAAAATACCTTCTTCTTCCATCAGGCGGCGTGCCATTTCAATTGCTTCATCAGATGTTACCGTTTCGACTCGGTCAAGCAGTTCGAGATCTAGGTTTCCAGGAATGAAGCCTGCACCGATACCCTGAATCTTGTGTGGTGCTGGTTGTACTTCTTCTCCGGCAAGAACCTGAGAAATTACTGGAGATTCTGCTGGTTCAACAGCTACAGAGACCACAGCTTTACCTTTTTCGCCTTTGAAATAGCGGCTTGTGCCTGTAATTGTACCGCCAGTACCCACGCCAGCAACGAACACATCAACTTGACCGTCGGTGGCTTCCCAGATTTCTGGACCCGTAGTTTGTTCGTGGATCTGTGGATTTGCAGGGTTATTAAACTGCTGTAACAATAGGTATTTATCAGGATTAGAAGCAACAATCTCTTCCGCTTTTGCAATCGCGCCTTTCATGCCCTTCGCAGCTTCAGTTAACTCGAGGTTGGCACCGAGTGCTTTAAGTAGCTTACGGCGTTCTAGGCTCATAGATTCAGGCATAGTCAATGTGAGTTTGTAGCCGCGAGCTGCTGCAACAAAAGCAAGAGCAATACCGGTATTACCACTGGTAGGTTCGACCAACTCAACCCCTGGCTTTAGCAGGCCTGTTTTTTCAGCATCCCAGATCATGTTTGCGCCAATACGGCATTTGACACTGAAGCTCGGGTTACGAGCTTCAATTTTTGCCAATACTTTACCGTTGCTTACTTTGTTCAAACGAACAAGAGGTGTGTTGCCAATCGTTTGAGAGTTGTCTTCGTATATTTTGCTCATGCTTTTGTTCCTTCAATCGTAAGCCAAATGACGTAATATTCAGTTGGTCTAATTCATTCGTAAATACTCGACTAGCATATGATCTTGTTTGAAAAGGAAAAAGGATCAAAAAGTTATATATTATGATTTTATAAGGAGTGGAGTTTCATCGATGCCGGCGATAGCACTCACATAGCTAGCCTGAGCTAAGCCTCTCCCACTCATTACGAGCGGGAGAGATGCCTATTTATTGCGTCGAAACCAGCAGCCAACCAATAGGCTTAAGGCAACCCAGACGAAAAGAGGCCAAGAGCCGATAGTACGATACCAGGTCGATCCGTTTGTTGGTGTGAGCTCCGTTTTTAGTACAGCGGTCTCGAATTGTGGGATTTGTGCAGTGATATTGCCTTTGTGATCAGTGACAGCAGTAATGCCGTTATTAGTGGAGCGAATCAAGGGTAATCCAAGCTCCAGGGCTCGCATTCTGGCGATTTCCATGTGTTGCATTGGGCCAATTGAGCGACCAAACCATGCGTCGTTAGACAGGGTGAGGAGGAAGTCCGTGTCATCAGTGACATTTTGGCGAACCTGTTCATTGAAGATGATTTCATAACATAAAGCAGGCGCGAGATGCATACCATTGGCAACGATATTGGGTTGTACATAGCTGCCGCGACTAAAAGAAGACATTGGCAGATTAAAAAACGGAGCTAGCGGTCTTAGCAGATCTCCAAAAGGGACAAACTCACCAAATGGCAACAAGTGGTGTTTGTGATAGCGCTCTTCTAGATCCAACTCATACTCACCATAAGGCGTTTGCCCTACCACAAGAATACTGTTGTAGTACTGGCCAGATTCTGTCTTATTGATCACGCCAGTAATGACGGCGGTGTCATTCATTTTGGCGGCTGAATCGAGGTTACTTAAGAATGACGGGAGTTCATATTCCATAGCCGGAATAGCGGCTTCGGGCCATACCACGATGTCAGCGCCCCAGTTTTCACGGGTAAAGTCGGTGTATTTCATGATCGTTGGCCAACGATGGCTAGGTAGCCATTTAAGGTTTTGGTCAACATTCCCCTGGATCAATACGATTGATTTTGTTTCATCTTTCCTTGGCTCCACCCAATGGACTTGTCTTAGACCATAAGCTGTGGCGAAGATAACAGCAGGGATCAGCAATATAACCGGACGTCGTGCAGTCAGCGCATAGGCTAGCGAGGCAGCGCTCATCGTTAAAGCAAACGTTAGCAGTTCGACGCCTCCAATTGGTGCAAAGTGGGCGAGTGGTGAATCGATTTGACTGTAGCCTAGCCAGAGCCACGGAAAGCCTGTAAGCACCCAGCCTCTAGCCCAGTCGAACAAAAGCCACAATGATGGAACGGCTAAGAAATAACGTGGTCGAGAATCACTTGGGAAGAAGCGGTTAAGGGTCCAACCAAAAAGCGCGGGATAGAGTGCTAGGTAACCAACGAGCAGCGCCATCAAAAACAGACTGGCTGCTTTTGGCATACCTCCGAAGGTATCAATGCTGACATGGACCCAGCTAATGCCCGTTGCAAACTGGCCTAACCCCCACGCGTAGCTTGTCCAGAATGCACTACGTGCACTTTGCTCACGCAACAAAAGCAGAAGAATAAAGGGACTTAAGATGGCAATGGGCCACCATTGATATGGGGCGAAAGCGAGTGTTGTACTTGCGCCAACAAAAGCGGCCCCAATGGGCCGCAGTAAGCGAAGACGAGTTATGTTCTTCATTTAGTTTAATTCTCTCGAATAGTAACGCTCTGTGGCGCTGATGACTTTATTCGCCTAATGTCGGAGCCACTTCACTGTCGGGGATAGTGACCTGGAGTTGTACGACGCGTCGGTTATCAGCAGCGGTTACTTTGAAGCTGTAGTTATCGATTTCAACAATTTCGCCTCTTGAAGGCAGATGACCAAACGCAGTCATCACTAACCCACCCACAGTATCGACTTCTTCATCACTGAATTCACAACCAAATGTCTCGTTGAATTCTTCGATTGTGGTTAACGCTTTAACAGTGAAGGTATGTTTGCTGAGTTTTCGAATCTCAAGCTCATCCGCATCGTCGAATTCATCTTCGATTTCACCAACGATTTCTTCAAGAATATCTTCGATTGTGACCAGTCCCGATACACCGCCAAACTCATCAACAACAATGGCCATATGATAACGTTCTTCACGAAACTCTTTTAACAAACGATCGACTCGTTTGCTTTCAGGGACAACAACCGCTGGACGAACAACTTCGTTGATATCGAATGGGGCACTGTCAGAGCCCAAATATTTGAGTAAGTCCTTAGCTAAGAGAATGCCTTCAACATGGTCTTTATCTTCACTAATCACCGGATAACGAGAGTGTTGCGCATCCGTCATTAGCCCAATCAACTGGTCTAGTTCGTCAGACTTTTCGATCGTAACCATTTGAGAGCGAGGCAACATGATGTCCCTTACTCTCATCTCCGAAATTTCCATAACACCTTCTAACATGTCTCGGGTGTCGTGGTCGATTAGCTCATTGACTTCAGAGTCACGGATAACATCCACTAACTCTTGGCGATCTTTTGGCTCACCTTGAAACATTTGACCTAGGCGCTCTAAGAAGGACTTTCTACTCGGACCTTCTGATTTTTTACTGTTTCCCTCTGAACTCGGGGGGGGAGTGTCTGCGTTCATGACGTCTCTATCAAAAATGCTATCAGATGTGTGATAGCTCACATAGCAAGTGGTAAATGCTACCAGTCGCCCTTTTCATCTATATAGGGGTCTTTAAAGTGCATCGCAAGCATGATCTCAGTTTCTAATGCTTCCATTTCTTCTGCTTCTTCGTCCTCTATATGATCATAACCTAGCAGATGAAGGCTGCCATGTACAATCATATGAGCCCAATGTGCATTCAAGCTCTTACCTTGCTCAATAGCTTCTTTTTCAACGACCTGACGGCAGATAATGAGATCGCCAAGTAGGTTTAGCTCAATGCCTGGTGGTGCTTCAAATGGGAAGGATAATACGTTCGTAGGTTTATCCTTACCTCGATAGTCTAGGTTGAGTTGATGGCTTTCTTGTTCGTCAACAATCCTAACGGTGACTTCGGCGTCAGGTTGAAATTCGCTAATGGTTTTCTCTAACCACAATTGGATTTCTTGCTGTGTCGGCAAACCTTGCTCATCGTCGACAGCAAGCTGTAAATCGAGTTCAATAGTCATCTAATCACCAGAAGATTGTTGGGTTGTTGCGGGAGTGCTTTGGACCAGGGCTGCGGCAGCTTCACGTTCTTCTCTGCGGCGGCGTTCTTGTTCTTTACGAACTTTTTGGTCTTCGCTTTCCCATTTTTCGTAGGCGTTAACGATACGAGCAACAACTGGGTGACGAACCACATCGTCAGATTGGAAGAAGTTAAAGCTGATTTCATCCACTTCATTGAGCACTTCGATAGCATGGCGAAGACCCGACTTGGCACCACGCGGAAGATCGATCTGTGTGACATCACCAGTAATCACAGCGCGAGAGTTAAAACCAATACGGGTTAAGAACATTTTCATTTGTTCAACGGTCGTATTTTGGCTTTCGTCGAGAATAATAAATGCGTCGTTTAGTGTGCGCCCTCGCATATAGGCGAGAGGAGCGACTTCAATGACGTTTCTTTCTATGAGCTTTTCTACGCGCTCAAAGCCCAACATTTCAAAAAGCGCATCGTAGAGCGGACGCAAATACGGGTCGACTTTTTGGCTCAAATCGCCGGGTAAGAAACCGAGCTTTTCACCAGCTTCTACGGCTGGGCGAGTCAGCAAAATTCTGCGGATTTCTTGACGCTCTAATGCGTCGACAGCAGCGGCGACAGCAAGGTAGGTTTTGCCCGTGCCTGCAGGGCCAATACCAAAACTGATATCGTGGGTCACCATGTTCACCAAGTATTGGGCTTGATTAGGTGTCCGTGGTTTGATGATACCTTTTTTGGTCTTGATGAAGACTTCTTTACCGTGTTCAATAGTGGCATCTTGAGACTGTTCTAGAACACCAGATTCTTTGACGGCGAGGTGGATTTGCTCAGGCTCGATATCCGGTATGTGACCTCTGACTGGAGCAGTATCAACGTACAGAGACTTTAAAATATCCAGAGCCGCAGCCGTCGTATGAGGTTTGCCTACGATAGTAAAGAAATTACTTCGGTGGTTGATCTCGACACCTAATCGGCGTTCTAAGTGTTTGATGTTGTCATCGAAAGGACCGCACAAGCTGGAAAGACGGCGGTTGTCAGAAGGTTCTAGATGAATCTCTAGAGTTACGATTTGATTACTCAATGTTGCCTCGCATTTTGCCCCTTAAGGCTATGTGTGGAGCCCAGTGTTCGCTAGGCTCCGCATTCGTTCCCAATTAACCCCAAAATAGCACATTGGAATGGTTTGGGTACAGGCATTAAGGCGTAAAGGTTGCTACACCTAGCTCATCTTCGCGTTTTGTCTTCGCCATCATTTGAGTTGGAGAAATGACGGTACGAAGATCCATATCTTTCTCAGTTCTTACGAGCTCTCCGCGCAAAGAGTTCGCAAAGACATCGGTAATTGTCACATCGACGAACTGACCGATAAGTTCTGCGCCACCTTCGAAGTTAACCACACGGTTATTTTCGGTACGTGCACGTAGCTCCATTAAGTTCTTTTTAGAAGGCCCTTCTACCAATACGCGCTGCTCAGTATCGAGCATTTGACGAGAGTAGCGCATAGCTTGACTGTTCACTTGCTGTTGAAGCTCGTACAAACGTTCTTTCTTCGTTTGCTCGGAAAGATCGCAAGGGTAATCAGCAGCAGGCGTTCCTGGGCGTGGAGAGAAGACAAAGCTAAAGCTCATATCAAAATCAACGTCTTTGATAATCTTCATTGTATCCTGGAAATCTTTATCTGATTCGCCAGGGAATCCAACGATAAAGTCTGAGCTAATTTGGATATCTGGGCGTGCTTTACGTAGCTTACGAATGATAGATTTATACTCAATCGCCGTGTGCGGGCGCTTCATCATAGTCAGAATGCGGTCTGAACCACTTTGTACTGGTAGGTGAAGGAAGCTAACAAGCTCCGGAGTGTCTTCGTATACGGCGATGATATCGTCTGTAAACTCCAGTGGGTGGCTTGTGGTGAAACGAATACGGTCGATACCGTCGATAGATGCAACCAGACGCAGGAGCTCTGCAAATGAACAGATCTCGCCGTCGTGTGTTGGACCACGATATGCGTTGACATTTTGCCCCAGTAGGTTCACTTCACGTACGCCTTGCTCGGCAAGCTGCGCGATCTCAAATAATACGTCGTCCATTGGGCGGCTAACCTCTTCACCACGAGTATAAGGTACCACGCAGTAAGTACAGTATTTTGAGCAACCTTCCATTATGGAAACGAAGGCGGTAGCGCCTTCAGCGCGAGGCTCTGGTAGGTTATCGAATTTTTCGATCTCAGGGAAAGAGATATCCATAACAGGCGCGTCGTCGCTTTGAGATTGGCGTATCATCTCAGGTAGGCGGTGTAATGTCTGAGGGCCAAAGATAACGTCTACGAATGGTGCACGCTGGCGGATGTGATCACCTTCTTGAGTCGCTACACAGCCACCTACACCGATCACAACACCTTCTTTTTTGTCTTTCAAAGTCTTCCAACGACCAAGTTGGTGGAAGACTTTTTCTTGTGCTTTCTCACGGATGGAGCAGGTGTTAAGAAGTAATACATCTGCTTCCTCTGGCTCTTCCGTTAGCTCGTAGCCATTTGCAGCATTAAGCAGATCGGCCATTTTTGATGAATCGTATTCGTTCATCTGGCAGCCCCAGGTTTTTATTAGCAGTTTCTTACTCATCTCACTTTCGCTCATCAGTTGTTCATTTGATTCGTGAACTATTGTTCAAATTATATACACACCTTCACATTGGCGTCCAAAACGCGATTGTGCTTCAGTTGTGTAATGTCGCCTTAGCGGCGATAAGCGGCGTATTGTACTGCTTTAAAAACCGCCTGACTAGTAGGGCGTGAAAATCTCTTTGAACGCTTATATATAGGGAGCTACGACGCAGTAACAATAGCAAGGGGTGTTGAATTAATAACCTCTTTAAATGTATTGATTTTGATGGAAATGATAAGCGAAGCGTTCACGTTTTTGGGTTTGCCACGTACAATAGCTCAATTCAGGTGTAATCAAGTAGAACAGATGAAACAATATGAGATAGCCGTGATAGGCGGAGGTATGGTGGGGGCCGCTACGGCGCTTGGCTTAGCTAAACAAGGACGTAATGTTGTTTTGGTTGAACCTTATCCACCAAGAAGCTTTAGTGTTGATCAGCCGATGGACTTGCGTGTTTCCGCCATTTCTCATCAATCAGTGACTTTGCTCAATGAGTTGGGTGCTTGGGATAGCATTAAATCTATGCGTGTTTGTCCTTATTCAAGATTAGAAACCTGGGAAATTGATAGCTGCCGCACCCGCTTTAATTCAGCCGCGCTAGGGCTGGATTCTCTTGGCTACATTGCCGAAAACAGAGTAATTCAACTTGGTCTATGGCAGCAGTTTTCGGCATTTGAAAATCTGACGGTGATTGAGTCTGGGGCGTTGGATTCGATTGCTCTCACTGACGAACAACATCAAATTAGCTTGGTGGATGGCACACTGTTTAGTGCAAGCTGGGTTGTCGGTGCGGATGGTGCAAATTCTAAAGTACGGGATATCGCTGGAATCGGCGTTACGGCGTGGGACTACCGCCAAGAATGTATGCTGATCAATGTCACGACCGAAAAACCGCAGCAAGATATCACCTGGCAGTGGTTTACGCCTTCAGGGCCTCGCTCGTTTCTGCCTCTTCCTGGTCATAAAGGTTCTTTGGTTTGGTATGATTCACCAAAGCGTATTCGCCAACTCAAAAGTATGGATAACAAGCGCTTGCAAGAAGAGATTGAAACACACTTCCCTAATGAACTAGGTGGTGTTGAGGTTGAGCAAGTCGGCTCTTTTCCATTGACGCGTCGTCACGCGCAGCAATACTTTAAGCAACGTTGCATTTTGGTCGGTGATTCGGCTCATACCATTAATCCCTTGGCTGGGCAGGGGGTGAATCTGGGCTTTAAAGATGTCGCACAGCTATTAAAAGTCACAGAGCAAGAACAAGGCTTATCGGAAGGTGCCGCCAGAGCTTATCAGTGGGCAAGAAAGCCCGATAATCTATTGATGCAAACGGGGATGGATATCTTTTATAAAGGTTTTAAAGAGTCGTTTCCCCCTCTGATGCTCGCTCGCAATGCACTGCTTAAAGTGGCGGAAAATGCAGGGCCACTAAAGAAAAGGATTTTGAAATACGCAATCGGCCTCAACTAATCAGGCCAATTGCGTTTATTGAGCTCAGTGACAAACCACACATACGGGTTGATTGAGCTCTAATTGACCTTTTTGCTCTCCAGGCTGTCCTGTAAGCAGGTTCATTTTCAGTGATACCACATTGTGGCTGTGCTGATTTGAAATCACCATCCATTGGCCGTCAGGTGTAATCTCAAAATCCCGAGGGAAGTCGCCACCGCTACTCACGTAGCCTCGATATTGAGGAGTTTGGCTCGATGTTATATCGAACCAACTTATCACCGACTGGGCACGCCCTGAGAGGTAAACAAACTTTTCGTCTGGAGAGAGCTTAATCGCTCCGGCTGCCTGGCCATTCTCTTCGTGCTCAGGAAATGCATCCAATACGTGGATGACCTGCCAATAGCCTTCCAACGTTTTTTCAATGACACAAAGTTGTTCTGTTAATTCACACACAACGTAGCCTTTTAAGCCGTTTTGCGTAAATACGACATGCCTTGGCCCACTTCCTAGGGGCATCTCGAGAGTTTGTTGCAGGTCTAACGCTGGAGTGTCGCCGGTGTCATCAAGAGTGTAAAAATGAAGGGCATCTATCCCTAAATCCACCGTAACAACAGTGTTTTCTGGGGCAAAGACAATTTGGTGTCCATGAGCGGCCTCCTGGCGGCTTTGATTAACGCTGCTGCCCACATTTTGCCAATAAAAAGCTCTAACACCTATTTCGCCGCTAGGTTGAACGGAGAAAATCTCAAATGTTGCGGTTCCATAGTGAGCAATCGCTAGCCACCTTTTGTTATGCGATAGGCTAACATGGCAAGGGTAATCTCCACCCAGTGGGACGGTTTGTTGCTCATTGCCAGATTCATCTAATCGATGAAGACTTGCGGCATCGTGCTTACTCAGCTCGCTAACACAGTAAGTATTACTCGATGATGTACATATGTAGGAAGGGTTTTGTATCTCTGTGGATGAATACGTTTGCTCGAACTGCCCTGTGTCGTTGACTAGCATACAACGTGATAGCCCTAAGTTGTCAGATGTTGTGTAACGGCCTAGCCATAAGAATAGAGGTGATACCGTCATATTCTGCTCCTTTTATTTTTGAGCATGACTGATCCGTCAACGCTTTTAAATACGCTTTATTGGGTATTGTGAATGGGATCGCCAACAAAAAGAAACGGTGAAACTTTCGCAGCTGTCTGGAGATAGAGATGAAAAAAAAGCCCGTCAAATGACGAGCTTTCTTAATGATGGTGCGGAAGGAGAGACTTGAACTCTCACACCTTGCGGCGCCAGAACCTAAATCTGGTGCGTCTACCAATTCCGCCACTTCCGCATCAATTCTGTAGTCATAGT
>NZ_JAJNNZ010000019.1 GCF_022836845.1 Vibrio gelatinilyticus | reverse complement strand
GCAAGCCCAGATCCCTGACAACAATGCCAAAGTAATCTCACACACATTAACCACGGCGGGTGCATTGTTTCAGGGATGACGAAGAGGAACTAATCACTCAAATATCATGGATAAATCGTCCCAATTCGGGTTCAGCCCATTGATGAGGTTTTCTTTCCACTCACGCTTCCACTTTTTCAGTTGCCTCTCCCTTAAAATAGCCGCTTGCATCGATTGGTGAACTTCGTAATAAACCAACTGATGTACGTTATATTTGCGACTAAAACCCGCGACCACACCATTTTTGTGCTGCCACACACGTCGTTGCAGATTTGAGGTAACTCCTATGTATAAAACAGCATGACTTTTAGATGCCAGAATATAAACACAAGGTTGCTTCATCGCTGAGTGCTCTTCAAATTAACGAATGATAGCCAAACGACTCTGCCGGAAACCTCATAGCTTTCTCATTTCAGGAAAAATCAAACTTAAACAATACTTCCAAGATAACAGGCGATACGTGACCTTCTCTTGGACTCGCCACTAAATTGCGTATACTGGGTCTATTGCTTTAACACAACAGAGTAGTTATGAATCAATCACTGCGCATTTGGCTTGATGCAGCAAGACCAAAGACCTTACCTTTAGCGCTCGTATCAATCGTCACGGGCAGTGCTTTGGCCTTTTCTCATGGCGCAATGTCTTGGTCTGTTGCACAGCTTGCTTTGTTGACGGCCACGCTACTGCAGATATTGTCAAACCTTGCCAACGACTACGGCGACGCGGTCAAAGGCACCGACAACGAGCAGCGTTTAGGCCCAATGCGTGCGATGCAATCTGGCGCAGTCACGCAACAAGAGATGAAAACGGCCATCATTCTCAACGTCATTTTGACTGTCGTGGCTGGGCTCGCGCTCGTTTTTCATGCTTTAGACTCGCTGCAGAGTATTCTCGCGTTCGTCGGTCTTGGCGTACTCGCCATTATTGCGGCCATTGCCTATACCGTGGGTAATAAACCCTATGGCTATGTCGGCCTTGGCGATCTCTCTGTGTTTATCTTTTTTGGCTTGCTGGGTGTTTCTGGCACCTACTTTCTGCACACCGGGCAAGTGGATATTGGCTTGTTTCTTCCTGCGGTTGGCTGTGGTTTACTGGCGGTTGCCGTGCTTAACGTCAACAACATGCGAGACATCGAAAACGACAGTGCATGTGGTAAGCGAACCATGGCGGTGCGATTAGGCCAGCAGCGCGCAAAAGGCTATCACTTCGCCCTGCTGTTTAGCGCGGTGTTCTGTTTTACCTTGTACCTAAGCTTAAACACCTCCAGTTTATGGGTCAGCTTACCCTTTCTATTGAGTCTTTTTGCTGTGATAAAACATGGTAAAGCTGTGTGGCGAACCACAACACCAGCGCAAATTGCGCCCATGATGCCCATCGTTGTGAAGTGCTCACTGGTCACCAATCTCCTTTTTTCTGGAGTGGTTATAGCTCAAACTCTTATGACATAATTGAGCCTTGTCATTGCATTGACTCATTGACCCGATATACTCGAAAGATACTAATTGTTCTCACTGCACAAAAGAGCCGCTATGGAATACAGTACTTCAGCACTATGTGATATCTATCTCGACCAAGTGGACGTTGTCGAGCCTATGTTCAGTAACTTTGGTGGCAGCGCTTCTTTCGCTGGGCAAGTCACCACCGTGAAATGCTACGAAGATAACGGCGTGATCCGCGATATCTTAGAACAAGACGGCGTTGGCCGTGTACTGCTGATTGATGGTGGTGGTTCACTGCGTAAAGCATTAATTGATGCCGAAATTGCAGCCATTGCAGAAGAGAACGAATGGGAAGGCATTGTGGTTTACGGCAGCGTGCGTGAAGTCGATGAACTCGAAGATATCAACTTAGGTATTCAAGCTTTGGCCTCTATCCCTGTTGGTGCAAACCAAAGTGATATCGGTGAAACGGACATTCCGGTCAACTTCGGTGGCGTTACCTTCCTACCAGAAGATTACCTCTATGCCGACAGTACTGGCATCATTTTGTCGCAAGAGCCTCTAGATGTGAATTTGGAACTTGATGATGAAGAAGGCGCTGAATAACAGTATATCGGTTTACAAACCGGCCCTTTGAGGTTCGGTTTGTTCTGACAACGGGTTTGTTGTAGTTACAGTCTACTCGAGTGTAATGTATTCCCGAGATTTCGGTATAAATACGTTCACAACTAGCCCTTGCTTAGCATGATTTTCTAGCACTACTTCCCCACCCAGTTTTCGCACCATAGACCTCGCTAACCCCATACCAAGCCCCGTCCCCCCTTCATTCCGATTTCGAGAGTGCTCTAATCGAACAAATGGACTGAACACGATCTCTTGCTGAGATGGAGGAATTCCTGGGCCAAAGTCTCTGATTTTTATCACCGCCGTATCATTATGATCTGTAATAGAAATCTCACACCCTTGCCCGTATTTAATCGCATTATCGATAAAATTAGTCAGCGCTCGCTTTATTGATGAATGCTGAGAGATAATACAAACGGAGCTCGACTTTATAACGATTGGCCACAAGTTCGAATTAACTTCTCGCTTAATAGCCTCCAACACTTCACCCAACTCTATCCTGCTATCAGGAGTGCTCATTTGCTCGTTTTTCAGTGCAGAAAGTGCATCTTTTACCATGTCATCAATTAGGTCGATATCGCGAATTAAGCGCTCTTGATGCTTAGTTTCATTAAGCATCTCTGCGCGCAATCGTAAGCGAGTAATTGGCGTTTTTAGATCATGAGACATCGCAGAAAAAATGGTTTCTCTCTCTTGCAAATAGCCTTGAATCTTCGATTGAAGTTGGTTAAACATAGAGGCAACATCTTTCAGCTCTGAAGAGCCCTTTTCTGGTAAAGGGGCATGGTAAATATCTTGCGACAAATTCTGAGCTGCCACTTGGATAGCAAGCAAAGGTTTAGTTTGATAATGCACCATAATGGCACCAATAATTGCGACTCCAGTCAGTATAAATAGCAAGTAAATGATGTCGTGCCTGTCTACAAATGAAATGTTCATAAAATCGGATATAGGTAACATGGTGGCCACATAGAGCCACTGTCCATCATCAAACCGAATTTGAATGACCGTTATCGGGCTATCTAAAGGGGCAAGCACAAGCCTCCCCGACCATCGAGTCGGAAGATCAGACAATTTAGTGCTGTCTTTATGGACCGTTAACGTTTCGGCAGTAGTGAAATTGATATGAATATTTTTTGGATCATAAGCTTGACCAAGAATTTCAATAAAATTGTCCTTGGCAATCTGCTTGTCTTTTCTTGGTGGTAGTTCTTCTTGCTTCAAATAGTCATTGTTGATACTGACATAGAATCGAGCCCCACCCATTTGTCGCAATTGATTCAGAACCACATGCCGATAAGACGTTGGGAGTTCTTCAAAAAACTCAATGGTCGACAATATGCGATACGCTAAGTTTTCCGTCACCTGATTAACAAGTGAGTAGTGTTTTTGATTCTCTTGATCTCGCCAAATGATATAGCTCAGCGTTTGAGTCAATGTGACGCCAATAAGCAAGGTCAATAAAATGCGGCTGCGATGACTGGTAAAGCGTTTCATGTATTAGCCATAGCTTTGATACTTGACCTTCACGTTGGCACACAGCAAGTAACCAACGCCTCGAACGGTTTGGATCAGCTTCGGTTGCTTCACGTCCACTTCAAGCCGTTGACGCAGACGGGAAATCTGTACATCAAGACTCCGCTCGTACGGTGAATGCTCATGACCACGGGTTTTGTCATACAGAACGTCCCGAGAGAGCTCTTGATTGGGGAACGCCAGTAATGTCACCATCAAATGAAAATCCTGACTGCTTAGTACGAACGTATCACCATTGGTGTGGTTTAGCTGTCGATTCGCGTGATTGAGTGTCCAGTGTTCGAAGTGGCTAAGTTTATTTTGTTCATGCGTGATGACACTGCTAACGGGCACTGCTGTTTCAGCATTTATCGACCTTTTCTCCGAGCGCCTTAACAGAGCTTTAATTTTGGCGAGCAACACTCTAGGGTTAAACGGCTTCGCCATATAGTCATCAGCCCCCATTTCTAACCCTACAATACGGCTAATATCATCGCCATTAGCGGTTAACATTAGCATTGGGATACCGTGAGTAACAGAGAGGCGGCGACAGATAGAATAACCATCTTCCCCAGGAAGCATCAGATCTAAGATTATAAGGTCAATATCTTCGGTACCAATAACATGATCAAGCTGTTGTGCATTTTCCGCACTGGACACAACAAAATTCTGATCTTGCAGGTACTCTACAAGCAGCTCTTGAATATCAGGGTCATCATCCACCACCACGATGTGCTTAAATCCCATAAAATTTCGATTTCCATATCGGTATTAATTGAATAAGCAAAGAAATTTGCAACACCCGTTTCACAAGTGTATTACAAACCAAAATACCGCGTTGATCTATCACTTGTCGCCAAGGTTGTGTGAAGTATCACCAAAACAACAAAGAGCACTTGTGGTGGCACTTTCCAATAACAGAATAAAAAGGGGCTCACTCATAGTGAACCTTTTCCAACAATACCTTACGTTCACTAGACCACCTCGATTTAAAGCAACATATCGAAGGTAAATCATGCTTCACATTGAGGTAAAGTGCCGATTTTACACGACTGACAATATCAGCGGTCAATCGGCACTGATTGAATAACCTGCAACTTTCGCAAAGAGCGTTAAAGCGATTTCGTGGATGCAAGATTAAGTCGGTCTTGAGATTGAGGATCAAAGAAAACCGCTTTCTTCAAGTCGAAAAACAGTTCATGTGCTCGACTGGCGGTTACCTCACTTTCTGGAGACACTCGAGCGATAATTTCCGTTTCGTTTACAGACGTTGTTATAAGGAGATCAGCACCTGTCGGTTCGGTGACTTCGATGTCACACAAAACTGCTGGCAATTGCTGTGGATCGGCCAGAATATGTTCTGGACGGATCCCCATGATAATCTCTCGTCCCACCCAATCAGAGTAATCGGTCCCATTTGGCAACGATAGAGAGTAGCTTGCCTGCTGAGAAGCTGTGAGTTCAATAACAAATTCACCCAAGTCATTGCGAGAAATGGTTGTCGAAATAAAATTCATGGCTGGTGATCCCATAAACCCAGCTACAAACATATTCACTGGTCGACTGTAGATTTCAGCAGGCGTACCTAATTGAAGTAAATGTCCATCTTTCATGACTGCGATTCGATCAGCTAACGTCATCGCCTCTACTTGGTCGTGCGTGACATAGACTGTGGTGGTATTGAGTCGCTTGTGGAGTTTTTTGATTTCCGTACGCATTTGCACACGTAACTTGGCATCTAAATTACTTAGCGGTTCATCAAACAAGTACACTTTAGGTTCACGCGCTAGTGCTCGCCCCATTGCAACGCGCTGACGTTGCCCTCCTGACAGCGCGGCTGGCTTTCGCTCTAAGAGATGCTCTATTTTTAACAGCCTTGCGACTCGTTTAACTTCTTTGTCTATCTCATCTTTTGGTCGCTTACGGATTTCAAGAGCAAAAGCAATGTTCTGGTACACCGTCATACTGGGGTAAAGCGCGTAGGATTGAAAGACCATCGCAATATCACGGTCCTTTGGTGCAAGGTTGGTAACGTCTTTATTTGCCATTCTGATTTGTCCATCAGAAATATCCTCAAGCCCTGCGATGGTGTTCATCAACGTCGACTTACCACAACCAGAAGGCCCGACTAAAGCCAAAAACTCACCGTTATCAATTTGAATGTCGATATTGTGTAAGGCTTTGAAGTCACCATAGTGCTTAGACACCTTACTAATATGAAGTTCAGCCATAATTGTTATCCTTTAACTGCGCCAGCAACAAGGCCGCGCAAGAAGTATTTTCCTGAAATGATATAAACCAAAATCGTTGGTAACCCCGCAATCATTGCGGCAGCCATATCGACGTTGTATTCCTTAACACCGGTGCTGGTATTCACCAAATTATTCAGTGCAACCGTGATCGGTTGAGAGGTTGGACCTGAATAGATGACCCCGAAAAGGAAGTCATTCCAGATGTTAGTAAACTCCCAAATAACGGTCACGATGATAATCGGCGTTGAAAGCGGTAAAATGATTTTGAAGAAAGTTTGAAAGAAGCTCGCACCATCAAGTTTCGCAGCAGAGATCAGCTCCGTAGGAATACCCACGTAGTAATTTCGGTAAAACAAAGTTGTAAATGGGATCCCATAAACAGTGTGTACCAGAATAAGGCCTGGCACTGAGTTTGCGAGCCCCAAAAAACCCAATGTTTGCGCCATCGGTAGTAATATCGCTTGAAATGGGATAAAGCAGCCAAGAAGCATTAGCGCAAAGAACGCTTCGCTACCTTTAAACTGCCACTTCGAGAGAATATAGCCATTGATGGCACCAATCGCTGAGGCCAAAAACACTGCAGGCAAAGTGATCACCATTGAGTTAATGAAATACCCTTTTACACCGTCGCAATTGAGTCCCGTACAAGCCTCTCCCCAAGCCTTAATCCAAGGTTCGGCCGTTGGCGATTTGGGCGGCATCAGCAGATTACCTCCCCGTATCTCACTGAGGTCTTTGAATGAGTTCACCAACATGACAAACAAAGGTAACAAGAAATACGCCGCAAACAACCCAAGCACCGCATAAACAAACACACGACTGATGTGCTTTCTAGCATTGAAAACTAGACCATTTGCCGATGACATAGCGTTCATTTTTTACTCCTTAATTCACTGTAAAGGTAAGGAATGAGGAGCGCCAGGAACCCCATTAATGTCAACATCGCACTGGCTGTACCTAGGCCAATTTGGCTGCGCGAGAAAGTATAGGTGTACATAAAAGTAGCAGGCAGATCGCTAGAATATCCAGGGCCACCGGCGGTCAAAACCATCACCAAATCGAAGCTCTTTATCGCTAGATGAGACAAAATAATAAACGCACTAAAATAGATAGGTCTTAAAATGGGAAGGATGATGCGCCAATAGATTCTAACCGTACTTGCGCCATCAATCTGTGCCGCCTTTATGATGGAACTATCGACACCACGAAGTCCGGCTAGCATTAATGCCATAACAAACCCGGAAGCTTGCCAAACAGCGGCAATGACTAAAGTATAAACCACCATATTGGGATCAATAATCCAGTCAAAGGTGAACGATTCAAACCCTAAACTGCGCATCACGCTTTGGATGCCAATATCGGGATTAAGTATCCACTTCCAGGCGGTACCCGTAACAATCAAAGACAATGCCATCGGATACAGGTATATGGTTCTTAGCGTACCTTCAAAACGGATCTTTTGATCCAAGAACACCGCCAGTAATGTGCCGACAATCATGCAGATGATGATAAACAAGAAGCCAAACACGATTAAATTGGTGTAAGCAACGCTCCAACGATCTAAAGCAAATAGCTTTTCGTAATTGGCGAATCCAACAAAGTTATAGTTGGGAAGCATTTTTGACTTGGTAAACGACAGCACCGCCGACCAAATAATGAACCCATAGATAAATACAACGGTTATTACCATCGTGGGGGCGAGTAGCAATTTGGGCAGCGCCGATTGCAACTGATTCATAACGTCGTATTTCGGTTTTTCTTCAGGGCGTGAGAATTGTTCTATTTGTGTGTTCATATGCGACCAGTCAACCCATGATAATTCAGTGGAACTAATGAGCGATAGAAGAGGACTTCAAAGAATGAGCAGTTGGCTTACACCAACTGCTCAATGACGCTAAAGTGCAGACGCGATAGCAGAGGCTAGCTTTTCAGTTGCTTGCTCGGCAGTTTGCTCGTTGTTATTGAAGAAATTGGTCACAGCGTCATACACCGCACCACTCACCTCTGGCTGCATCGCCATGGCATGCGAGAAGCTTGGCATTAACGTTTTGTTTATAGACGCCGCTTTAAAATCGCTCATGGACAGTTTTGCACAACTATCAAAGCGCTCTAGAGAGACATCAGGACGAACCGGAATAGAGCCCTTTCTCAAGTTAAACTCTTCTTGGAAATCTTTCGAAAGAAGCAATTTCGCCAAGGTTTTTTGCGCGTCAATGTTGTCTTTACTTTGGTTATTGAACATCATGAACGCATCGACATTAAAGGTAAATGAATCGGTTGTACCCGGTACGGCTGCACAGACATAATCTTCGCCAGGAACTTTGCCTGCTGCGGTGAATTCACCTTTAGCCCAGTCACCCATGATCTGTACCGCCGCCTTACCTTCGATAATTTGCGCGGTTGCTAGGTTCCAGTCACGGCCCGGCATTCCTGAATCCATATACGATTTTAGTTTTTTAAAGCGCTCGAAAGCTTGGGTCATTTCATCCGATTTAAGAGCATCCTGATCGAGTTCAATAAAGGCTTTCTGATACCACTGCGTACCACCGGTACCAAGCGCGATCTGCTCAAAGACAGTTGCATCTTGCCAATCCTGACCACCGTGAGAGAAGCCGATATAGCCCGCTTTGGTAGCGTTATCCATAAACGCAAAAAAACCATCCCAGTCGGTTGGTACTTTGCCACCATTGACTTCATCTAAGATGGCCTTGTTGATCCACATCCAGTTGATTCGGTGTACATTGACTGGCACTGCGACATAGTGACCTTCGTATTTGTGGATATCGGCGATATTTTCAGGAAGCAATGCATTCCACTTGCCCGCTTTGGCGACTTCATCCATATTGGCCAGAACGTCTAGTTCTCCCCAATTTTGGATCTCCGGACCGGCAATCATTGATGACGAAGGTGGGTTGCCCGAAATAACACGCGATTTCAGTACCGTCATCGCAGTTTCTCCACCGCCACCAGCAACGGCAAAATCAGTCCACGAGTGCCCCTCTTCACTCATCATTTTTTGGAGCACTTTCAGTGACGCAGCCTCGCCGCCAGAAGTCCAATAATGCAGAACTTCTACTTCACCAGCGTGTACGGGGAACGAGAGTGCAGCCATAATTGCGGATGTCAGACTTAATGTTTTGATGGTATTTTTTGGGGTAGCATGTTTCACGGGTATTCCTCCTGAATGATGTTCGATTTTGCCAATTCCTTTGTAATGCTTGTAATCTATGGATGTTATTGGCAAACCTCACCTACGATGTCGACTCCTGATTTGAAGCGAATTATCCGTACTGCAGGTGATACATATATTAATGTGGGGGAAAGGGGATTGGATGTCACTTTCTGCCGTGTAACGTTTTGTACACGACAAATTCATATGTACAAAATGTTACCTAACCGTACTTTTACACGCGGTCATGACCGACATCGCGCGATCAAAAAAGGCGAGAAAATATCTCGCCTTTATCGCTTTATTAGCCGGTAACTAACGCTTAGTCATTACCAAACAAGTCACGGGTATACACTTTGTCTTTCACATCTTCCAGTTCAGCGAGCATGCGGTTAGAGATGATCACATCCGCTTCTTGTTTAAACGCATCCACATCCTTGATAACACGAGAATGGAAAAACGTGTCTTCCTCTAGTACTGGCTCATAGACAATGACTTCAACGCCTTTGGCTTTCAGGCGCTTCATGATGCCTTGAATACTGGAAGCGCGGAAGTTATCCGAACCTGATTTCATGATCAAACGATAGACACCGACGACTCTAGGTTCGCGTTTTAAAATCGCTTCGGCGATAAAGTCTTTACGAGTCCGGTTAGCATCAACAATCGCACCAATGATGTTATTAGGTACATCCTGGTAGTTCGCCAAAAGTTGCTTGGTGTCTTTTGGCAGGCAGTAGCCACCATAGCCAAACGATGGATTGCAGTAATGACCACCAATTCGCGGGTCAAGTGCCACGCCTTCGATGATTTGACGAGAGTCCAAACCGTGCGCTTCTGCGTACGAGTCCAGCTCATTAAAATACGCCACACGCATTGCAAGGTAGGTATTTGAGAACAGCTTCACCGCTTCGGCTTCGGTCGATTCGGTAAACAACACATCGATGTCTTCCTTTATCGCTCCTTCCACCAGCATATCGGCAAAGACTTTCGCTCGCTCACTGCGCTCACCAATGATAATGCGCGACGGGTGTAAATTATCATACAGTGCGCTGCCTTCGCGCAAAAACTCTGGCGAGAAAAATACATTGTCCGTGCCAAGCTCTTGGCTCACACGTTCGGTATAACCCACAGGCACGGTAGACTTAATCACAATTGCCGCACTGGGGTTAATGGCCATCACCTCTTTGATCACCGCTTCGACAGACTTGGTGTTGAAGTAGTTCGATTGCGGATCGTAATCAGTTGGTGTGGCCACGATGACGTAATCAGCACCTTGATACGCCGCCTCTTTATCCAGAGTGGCGGTAAAATTAAGATCATCACGCTGAAGGAACGCTTCAATCTCTTTATCCACAATCGGAGACTGCTTGTTACACAGCATCTCGACCTTTTCAGCGATGATGTCTACCGCCACCACCTCATGGTTTTGAGACAATAACATGGCATTCGATAAACCAACGTAACCGGTACCAGCAACTGCAATTTTCATATTCGATTCCAATTCTATTCGTGCGATTACAACAACCCTAATCATAGGCTTAACGTGCAATCTGTGCCCAAAAGTAACTGGTTGCAATTGTCTCGGCACAACGTCACTGCGTCAAGTGACGATTTGTCATTGTTACATTACAGTTCAAGAAAGCACGGGCGCTCACTACTCAACTATTTTGCCCTCAAACCCTCTGCGCATTAACATCTCTTTAAGTTCACGTTTGCTGCTGGGCTCGCCATGGATAAGGTGTAATTGCGTTATTGGCGCTCGAATGGCTTCAACAAAGCGGAGTAAGTCCTCTTGCCCAGCGTGCGCAGAATACCCAGACAGCTGATGCACTTGGGCGTTTACATTCACGGGCACCTGATCAATCCAAACCGTTGTCTTGCCATCTTGTATGTCTCTTCCCAGTGTCCCGTTTGCTTGATAGCCGGCAAAAATCACATCCGTACGCCCATCGGGGAGCAACGCTTTCAAATAGTCCATAACGCGCCCTCCCTGGCACATTCCAGACGCAGCAATAATGATCGCTGGCTCTGCCGAGCCTTGCAGACGATTGACTATTTTCTTGTGTTGAGAATACGAATCGACGGTAATGCATTGCTTAAAGTTCAACGGGTGACGTCTGGCATCGAGGCGCTTTTTCGCTTCATTTCCCCACAACTTTTTAAAACGCCGATAGGACTTTGTTACTCGCAATGCTAACGGTGAATCCAAGATTATAGGTAAGCGATCATCGAGGTGATGCTTGGCAATCAACTGTTCAATATCAAACAGCAGCTCTTGAGTTCGGCCAACACTAAAAGCAGGGATAATGATTGCGCCGCCATCTTGTAAACTACGTTTGATGATAGTAAGCAGGCGCTCACTTCGAGACGCGATGTCTTGATGATTGCTATCACCGTAGGTGGACTCTACAAATAAATAGTCGGCACGCATCGGCGCCACAGGATCGGGCAGCAAAGGCGTATCATTCGGCCCAAGGTCCCCTGAGAAGACGGCCATTTCTTGATTTGGCAGTTTAAACTCCACATACGCCGAACCCAAAATGTGCCCAGCATGATGAAAGCGCCCATAGGTAAAGTAACCACTGACTTTGCTTTTGATTGGAAACCAAACATTATAATCTACGGCCTGAATTCGTTTACGCACAAGCTCAATGATTCTCGATTGCTGACCTCGATTGAAACCCAACTGCAATTTTAACCCATCTTCTAGCATCAGTGGCACCAGTTCAGCCGTGGCTTTCGTACAGTAAATGGGCCCAGAAAAGCCCGCTGCCAGCAGCCATGGCAGACGACCTATATGGTCAATATGGGAGTGAGTAAGTACTAACGCAGCAATGTGCTGAATCGGAAAGGTAATATTAAGTGCCGACAATGCTTTATTCGGTGCATCTTCCCCCTGAAACAGACCGCAATCAACCAACACGGCATCGCGACCGATTTTTAGCTCATGACAAGAGCCCGTGACCGTCCCTTTGCCTCCGTGATGAATCACAGCAACCTTATCGTTTAATTGCATCTCTTCGTCCTTGCAACAGCCTTACGCCAACTCATTGGCTCACATAAACATAGACCTATACTGGCCTAGCCAGGTCGACTTTTCCCCTGTGCCAGCAAAGCTCGTGAATCTCATCACGAAACCTCCAACTTATTCCCCCATTCCTCTATTCTCCCATTCCTCTATTCTCCCATTCCTCTATTCTCCCATTCCTCTATTCCTCTATTCCTCTATTCCTCTATTCCTCTATTCCTCTATTCCTCTATTCCTCTATTCCTCTATTCCTCTATTCCTCTATTCCTCTATTCATACATTTGCATAAACGCCCGTTTTTTTCCAAACCTAAAGCAAATAACAAGGTAGCCCAATCAAGCACGGCAACCTTGCACGTCCAAAATGTTGACTATCAGATTTACTGTTTTTCGCGCTTGGTCGCCTGTAATTGATGAGAATTAGCAAGCAGTCACAAAGTGATCGGCGATCCCTGCTAATGAGCAAACTATCAGAATGGTGTAACACACCAGAAAACAAACAATGAGTTCAATCAATTGAACCAGACTATAAAGCGTTTATTCGCAAGGAACAGCATGAATAATAAGACACAATTAGCAGTTGGGATCTTGTTTGCTTTGGCTCCGGTGATGGCCACAGCATCCAACAATATGATTGAAGCGCGTGGCGCTGCAATGGGCAACACGGGAGTGGCGTCGGCCGACTACCTTACAGCAGGCCTGTACAACCCGGCTTTAACCGCCAGTTTCAAAGATAACGACGATGTCGGTTTGCTATTACCAGCGTTTGGGATGGAGTATCGCGACAGTGACGATACCGTCTCTACACTGGATGATCTGCAAAAAGCCATCGACGACTACGAAAGCGCCTTCAGCGATCCACTTGGCAAGCTTGATGACATCAACCGCCTTCTTGATGATCTTGAAGGCAACAAACCAACCACGGTTAGCGCCAGCTTAGGGTTTGCCGTTGCACTGCCCTCTGAGCTGGTTTCAAGTAACCTGTATTCGCGCGGTTATGCCGAAGCCATCGCAGCACCCATCATCGCGCCTTACAATGCCACAGACAACCCAATCAACGATATTGAAAATCGTTACCAGAACTCCAGCGTTGCGCTTCAAGCCTTCGCCTACGCTGAATTTGGCCTGGCATTGGGCAAGTCTTTTAACATCGCGAAACAAGACATCGCGTTTGGCATCACGCCGAAATTTCAGCAGCTCAGAACTTACTACCTCAACGCTTCCGTTGCCGATTTTGATGTAGAGAATGTCGATGACAGCCTAACAGAGAAGAATGCGTTTAACTTCGATTTGGGCGCCTCCTGGAGCCTGGATGCGTGGCGCGTTGGCCTGACCCTGCGTGATTTGATCGCTCAAGAAGTGGATGTGAATGACCATAATGGCGTAAAGAAAGACACCTATAAACTCAACCCAATGGTCACCGTGGGCGCGGCTTATAATGGCTCCCTTATTAGCGCAGCGGTCGATCTAGAGCTGACGAAAAACGAACGATTTGCTTCTATTGCTGACGAAACGCAGTTCCTGCGTTTTGGGGTAGAAGGCAACGCATGGGGCTGGGCACAATTGCGCGCTGGTTATGAAATCGACCTGCAAGAGACTGCAGACAGTGCGATAACAGCCGGTATTGGCATCAGCCCATTCGATGTGGTGAGCTTCGACATCGCCGCGAACTACGCTGGCAGCAATCAAGTAGGAGCCGCCGCTAATTTAGCGTTTACGTTCTAAGTTTATGATCTGAGTTTAAATAGAACTCAGCCGCGCAAATTTCATTCGCGCTAGAAGTAAAAAGCCCACTTCACAATGAAGTGGGCTTGTTATGAGCATTAAAGCTAGCGCTCTAGATACCACCTAAGAGCTCACAGTTTGCTCCTGCGCTTCGCTGGTCGGCGCGGTTTTCTGAAGTTCAACGTCACTTTGAGCTTGAGGTATGTCGCTCACAGGGACGACTGACCCATCATTCACAGGCGTTTCAACTGCCGGTGCAGATTCAACAGCGTCATCAACCACAGACAACGCCGCTGGCTGCTCTTGATTAGGTGACGTCAACATCGCGGCTTTCACGGCCTTAACTTCAAGAAGCTCAGCTTCCAGCGCTTTCTTTTCTTGAGTTAGAGTCTTTGATTGAACAGAGAATGTTTGAACATCTTGCTGCCAATCTTGCTTCACCTTTTCAAGTTCCACCGCCAACGATTGCCATTTCTGTTGATCACTTTGCGACGTTTTAACCATCGCCTGCTCGATCAGTTTTGCGTGATCTTTTAGTGTCTCGTTTCTAAAGTCCCCTGCGGCCGACGCCGTTGCAATGCCGTGCAGTGCTTGCTCTAGGTTAAGGATATAACGCTCATATTGCTTTTCAGGCAGAGCTTTAAGCTCGCGTACCTGCGTGACGATCTTTTCCGCTCGCTGCAGGGCAAACTCAACGGCATCAGCACGTTGTTGTATTTCGTCATGTTGGCGCGGAGAACCCTGAATAAACGCCTTAGCTTGCATCAATGCAGCTTCAGAACGAGCCATGACCAATGGAGCATCGCTGGCAAATTGCTGCTGCTTTTGCTTTTTGAATGTTTCCTGAGGCTCACCAAGATAGTGCTTAGTGACCGATTTCGCCTCCAGCTTATGTTGGCTCTTCTCTAGGGAAACCAGTTTATCATTATCCACTTCTGCGTTATTGGCGACATGGTCAACCACTTGCTTTAGCTGCTTTTCAACACGTCTGAAATCATTTGGGTAGATAGCCGAAGCGTTCACCTTGTGCAAATACTCGCGGTTTTCAAACGCCACTGCCATCACGGTCAACACGCGCTGCTTCGTATTTTCAGCACTTTTGTACGCCATCTCGAAGACATTAAGTGACGCTATCATTTCCTGGCCATAAGTCTGACTAGAGAACAGTCCGGACTCGTTGATGTTCTTCGGATCATGTTCAAACTCCGAGTATGCGTCACGGGCTTCTTTGAGTGCTTCTGTCATCGATGCATAAGCTTGGGTGGCAAACCACTGCAACTCTTCGTCGCTGTGCTGCTTAACCGCCGTATCTAATCTGGCTTTAAGCTCATCAAACAGCTCTAGCTGAACATTGGTGGTAACGGTTTGTTGCGATTCATCTGACGATGTGGACGCACAGCCAATTAGACTGGTTGCCAATGCAAGGCAGGCTAGCGTCTTGATAGGTTTTTGCATTTTCTATCCTTAGAATTATTATTTAATAGTCACTCAAGCGCTTATCAACGCAAATTTATTGAGCTGTGCCATTTTATACTTAACTCTTTATTTTAAAAAGAGATTAGCCCAACAATTACATACGAAAAATCAATAAAATCGAAAAACACAAAGACCAACAAACAAAACATTCACCAAATGAATAACCACCCTGAAAACGCGTCATTATATGAATCTAATACCATTTATGAGCGATACTCTCAGCCGTAATTTGATCAAGGTCAATTTTCAAACGTGCGCGTTAGGCAGCAGGCGCAAAATACGATAAGTTAACAATATGGCAACATTGGTTAACATGGTACCGTTCGTAGTCGACATTTCATTTTCAAGAATCGAGTCATGGAGGACTTGTTTATGGCGCAGACATCACTGGCAATCTATCTCAAAGTTGGCAATCACAGCCTGCCTTTAGCAAACGCCCCAGCACTGACAGAACAGGAGTGTTTAGAAGCGTGGAATAACGCCACCAGCGCAAAAAAAGAAACGTCTTATACCTTAGTGCAAACTGAATCCGGTGAGCACTTTGATGCGAAGTTAATTGATATGGCCGTGGTGACCGACCTATTGCACCAATGGGATCTGGTGGATGACATGATGATGCTCGATACCCAAGATTTGGATGTGTACTGGTAAGCTCCGCAGACCACAAACGTCAAACGAAAAAGGGTCGAAGACAGCTGTCTTCGACCCTTTTTCTTCTATTGAGGCTGGTGAAACTTTGGCTCAATGTCTAATTAATCAATAAATAATTTGAGACCTATTCCAAGTTTTACGCACTGTGTTTTTAAGCCCTGGTGATCTTTGGCGTAATACCAATAAGAGAACAAGAACTAAGGATGGTTAAGCCAATGACACTGACTTTAAAATACGCATTTTTCCGCCAAAAGAATGCCATTACTGGCCGCATGATCGAGTTAGCATTTATCCTTATGGCGTTTTCAAGCATTGCCACGCTGCTCACGGCCGAAAACCTCCTACTCACCTTTGCCGCTTTAACGACAGCACTGTGTTGTTTTGGTGCCTTCTCTTTATTTAGCTCTGCAGAAAAGGTCCGTCGCGTTATTTCTCAGCCACGTGACTAATTAAGGAAAAATATCAAACAATCTTTGACAGATAACCACCTAAAATAAGAGGTTGGTCAATATGTTGCATGTAAAACATGATCTTGGTTCATAATATGCTTCATCTTGACTATAAAGAACGCTAGAATACCTCAGCCAAATTATTAAATTTATAAAAACTATCAAGGCTAGGCTAGGATGCTTTATCTTCTCACTTTTACGTTCTTCTCTGCGTTTATCGTCTTATCGATCTGCCGCAAAATGGCTCCAAAATTAGGTTTAATGGATAAACCCAATGCGCGGAAACATCACCAAGGCTCTGTACCACTCGTGGGTGGCATTGCGATATGTATAACAGTGACTTTATCCGTCGTACTGTTTCAACTTCCAATCAAACATCAACCCTTGTTTTTAACCTCTATCGGTGCGCTGACTGTATTAGGGGCGCTTGATGACAAGTTTGACGTCTGCTTTAAAGTCAGACTGGTAATTCAAGCTCTTCTGTCTGTCGCAATGATGTACTTCGGCGGCTTAGAGCTATCGACATTAGGCAATCTATTTGGTTTGGGCGCTGTCGAACTAGGTGGGTTTGCCTATGTTATTACCGTATTTGCGGTCATTGGTGCTATTAATGCCTTTAACATGGTCGACGGTATCGATGGTCTTCTTGGCGGGCTTTCAATCGTCACCTTTGCTGCATTGGCCTGGTTACTGTCTTCAAATGACCATCACACCTTATCCGATATTTGCTTGTTGTTTATTAGCGCTGCATTGCCCTACATTCTCATGAACTTGGGGTTAGTGGGTAAAAAAAGAAAAGTGTTCATGGGCGATGCTGGCAGTATGATGATTGGGTTTACGGTAATTTGGCTACTTTTAAGTGCCAGCCAAGATGCCAGTGAGCCACTGATGCGCCCAATTACAGCCCTTTGGTTGATCGCCCTTCCACTGATGGATATGGCCGCCATCATGATCCGCCGTATTCGTCGTGGCGATTCGCCTTTCAAGCCCGACCGAGAGCACTTACATCATATATGTCAAAGACTTGGGCTCAGCTCTCGTCAGACGTTACTGGCCATTTGCAGCCTGGCTTCACTTCTCACGGCATTTGGGCTTTATGGTGAAGTGGCTCAACTTTCAGAGGCCTTCATGTTTTACTCTTTTGTAGTGTGCTTTGTCGCGTACACTTACTGCTTGTCACATATTTGGAAAATCACCAAGTTTGTCCGAAAACGAGTAGGAAAAGAGGAAAAGTTGGCCGTTCAAAACTCTTAACCCAACGTTTTTTCATATTCCCCAATATAAACCAGCGCGTGCAGCTATAGCCGTCAAAGCTAAAGTCAGCGCGCTGAACTCGTCACATCGGTAAACGCATCTGATGGAAATCTTGACGAAAATCACTCGTTGAAAGCCAGCAGCATTTTTGTTTTGAGCCTAATTGCTTTATTATCGAACAAGCAGTATTCATCACTACAAGGTCTCAGGGTGTTCATTTCAATAACCGAACTCACATTCCATTTCTTCTTTTCTTTTGCGTCCCTGTTTTTGCTCCGTAAAGTTGCGCTTCATATCGGTTTGGTGGATAAGCCTAACGCAAGAAAACATCACGACGGTGCCATCCCACTGGTGGGCGGTATTTCGATTTGCATCTCGCTGTTGTTCTTTTTAATCAACAATCCCATGATCATCCCTCATGTAGAGCTTTATGCGCTATGTATTGTCATTCTTGTTTCGGTAGGAGCGCTCGACGACAAATTTGATGTCAGTTATAAGCTTCGTTTTCTTATACAGGCCGGGCTTTCAGTTGGAATGATGTATCTAGCCGGAATTAAGCTGCATACACTAGGCTACTTATTTGATCCTGTTGAACTAACCCTTGGGCCTGCGGGCTACGTAGTGACGATTTTTGCCGTGATCGGGGCGATTAACGCTTTTAATATGGTAGACGGAATTGACGGGCTATTAGGAATTCTTTCTACAGTGACCTTCTCTGGGCTAGGCTTACTGGTCATGCTTGACTGGCAATTGAATATTGCTTATCTCTGCTTAGTGATTGTCGTTATCATGCTGCCGTACATCCTATTTAATCTAGGGTTATTCGGACAAAAGAGAAAGGTCTTTATGGGCGACGCGGGCAGTATGTTGATTGGATTTACCGTCATTTGGCTTTTGTTGCTTTCAAGTCAAAACGAAGGCCCTTCGCCACTGCGCCCAGTGACGGCTTTGTGGCTCATTGCGGTGCCTTTAATGGACATGGCTGCTATCATGATACGACGTGTCAGGCGTGGCGACTCACCGTTCAAACCCGACAGAGAGCATCTCCACCACATATTTCAGCGATTAGGCCTAAACACTAAGCAAACGCTAGTGGCTATCGCGCTCATTGCTATCGCATATGCTGGTTTTGGGGTATATGGGGAATTGGCAGAGATACCTGAGTACATCATGTTATACAGTTTTATTATCTGCTTTGTATTGTACTGCGTGATACTTAGCTATATCTGGGTGATTTCAGCAAAGGTGAGGAAGTGGTTGGGTGTGGAGAAAGGGGTTAGTGAAGAATAACTCTGGCTCGGAAACAGCTGAACATCGCCGTCATATAAGGCTTACACGAAGCTTACTTTTTAATAGGTTCAAACACATCTGTCTGGACCTTGCAAAAGCTTATGCGCGACCGTCCGCTCTAATGCGAGAGTTGTCCTCACAAAATGCGGTATCAAGCGACCAATGCATGACCTCTACCCCCTAGTGAGAAAGAGTCGCTTCAAGCGAATTCATAGCACCTCTGCCTCTGCAGCCCTAATATATCAACGATATTCATGAGGTTTCCCTGAAGCCCTATTCGTGTGAAGCGCCTAGCGCAGCCCTGTGTTTTTTAGAATGAGTATAGAGACTTGTCGTACGCCAAAATAAACTGGCGCACGGTATTGAAGGCGATAAGGCTAGGCTAGTTTCACCGCAGCAGCGATATGTTCAGCCCACTTTTGGGCCGCGTCGTTGCTCTTTGCTTCGACCATAACGCGAATAAGCGGTTCTGTACCTGATTTGCGTAGCAATACGCGCCCTTCCGGTGAAGGAGTTGCACAGCCCAAGGCTTGTTCTGCATCCGCAACACTTTGTTGCACTGACTTTTGCTCGAGTGGTTGACTCTCTCCACTATAACGCACGTTCACTAGGACTTGAGGTAGCATTGGCATTTCACTCGCAAGCTGTGCCAGAGAGACTTTTTCAGCCTGTATGACAGCTAAGACTTGGAGCGCAGCTACAATCGCGTCACCCGTTGTTACTTTATCGCGACAAATCACATGCCCAGAGTTTTCGCCCCCAAGCCACCAGTTGTTGGCCAACATATGCTCCATGACGTAACGATCACCAACATTCGCTCGAATGAACGGAATGCCCAACTTTCCAAGAGCAAGCTCAAGCCCCATATTAGACATCAGCGTACCCACAACGCCACCTTGCAGTGTACCGTTTTTAAGTGCTTGCTTGGCAAGAATAAACAGGATTTGGTCACCGTCGATAACCGTGCCGTTGTTATCCACTAACATAATACGATCACTGTCACCGTCTAGACCGATGCCTATATCAGCACCTAGATCAACAACAGTTTTCTGCAATAATTTTAGGTCGGTCGCACCACACTGCTCATTGATGTTTAATCCATTGGGTTTATCACCAATGGAAATTACGTCTGCACCCAGTTCTTTAAAAACAGCTGGAGCAATTTGATAAGCCGCACCATGTGCGGAATCGACTACCAGCTTTGAGCCTTCGAGCGTTAATTCTGAAGGGAACGTACCTTTGCAAAATTCAATATAGCGCCCTGCTGCATCATCCATTCTTCTTGCTTTGCCAAGCTTATCCGACGGCACGCATTCGATTTCTTTATCAAGCTCAGCTTCAATCGCCAACTCTATCTCATCAGATAGCTTTTCACCGGTTTCAGAAAAGAACTTAATACCGTTATCGTAATAAGGATTATGTGACGCACTAATCACCACGCCCGCTTCCGCGCGAAACGTCTTCGTTAAGTAAGCAACCGCGGGGGTTGGGATAGGCCCTGTCATTACCGCGTTTACGCCAGCAGCAGAAAAGCCCGCCTCCAGTGCCGATTCCAACATGTAGCCAGAAATACGCGTATCTTTACCGATGATCACTTTTTTTGTACCCATACGTGAGAGTACGCGCCCGGCCGCCCAGCCTAGTTTTAATGCAAAGTCAGGTGTGATTGGGTAAGTACCCACTTTTCCGCGCACACCGTCGGTGCCGAAATATTTTCTTGTCATGATCATTCCTTACAAGCCAACAAACGAAAAAATTGTCTCTGTTATTTTTTTATTTTCACTGGTCGTTGCCAGTGTGTTTTGATAGTGGATTTAGAGCGAGTTAATACTAACTCTTGCTCAGCAACCGATTTGGCTACGGTTGTGCCAGCTGCAATGGTTGCGCCATTAGCAATCTCAACCGGAGCGATTAACTGACTATCGGAGCCAACAAACACATCATCACCAATCACGGTTTTATGTTTATTCGCTCCGTCGTAGTTGCACGTGATAGCACCCGCACCAACATTCACACGCCTGCCGATATCGGCATCGCCGAGATAACTTAAGTGATTGGCTTTTGAGCCTTCACCCAACTGGACATTTTTGATTTCCACAAAGTTACCCACATGCGCATCATTACTTAATACCGTTCCTGGACGTACGCGAGAAAACGGACCAATAGTACACTGCTGCCCAATGGTTGCACCTTCTATCACTGAATAAGGACGAACGATTGTATTGGCCTCTACGTAACAATCTTTTAGCACAGTGCCAGCACCGATCGTCACGTTATCACCAAGCGTCACGTGCCCCTCGATAATGACATTGATGTCGATCTCTACGTCCATGCCACATTTCAACGTGCCACGTAAATCAAAGCGTTGTGGGTCACGGATCATCACCCCTTGCTTAAGAAGCGTTTCAGCTTGTGTAACTTGATAGATACGCTCCAACTCCGCAAGCTGTACTCGGTTATTCACTCCTTCGACTTCACTTCTGCATTGTGGATGCACCGCTTCAATCGCGCCTCCCTCTTGATGTGCAATACAGATAATGTCGGTGAGGTAATATTCCCCTTGAGCATTATCATTGGTAAGCTTGGATAACCAACGCTTTAGATCGGCCCCATTGGCCACCAAAACACCCGTATTTATCTCGCCAATGCGCTTTTGCTCATCGTTGGCATCTTTCTCTTCAACAATCGCCACAACAGGGCCATTTTCGCGAATAATGCGGCCGTATCCTGTTGGGTTTTCGACGGCGACGGTGAGCAAGGCTATTCCACCATTTGGTTGAGCACTTAACAGGTTTTGCAAGGTCTGTGGCGCAATGAGCGGTACGTCACCATACAGCACCACTACGTTCTCATCGTCACCGAGGGAAGGCGCCGCTTGCAATACAGCGTGGCCAGTGCCTAGTTGATCCGCTTGTTCAATCCAATTCAGTGGCAAATCTGCCAACCCGGATTTAAGCGTATCCCCTCCATGCCCATAGACGAGGTGTAACGATTGTGCCTGAAGCGACTGACAAGCATTGATGACATGCTCTACCATAGGTTTGCCACCTAAGGTATGAAGTACTTTGGGTAAATGTGAATACATCCTTGTGCCTTTACCTGCTGCAAGGATAACTGCGCTAAAATTCATAGGATTGTTTAAACCGAGGTGGTTGTTATTGCCATTTATGGAATAAAAGTGATGGAATGGAAAATATGATTTGAATTAGGATTTTAAAAAAGCGGCCGAGATTTTTGCTGTCTCGGGCTTAAATGGGCCTTCCTTAATTTCTAGCATTAATGCTTTGTCAGAAATGCACTCCACACTATGGATATCAAGAGGATCAATTTCAATCGCTTTACAAGCTTGACCTTCACCAACAAACAAACGCTTAATCTCTTTACCGGTTGATGCATAGAAAATAACTTCAACAATACCCTGAATTACCACGAACATTTCCCACTGATGGGGAAGCTCATGGTAATGAGGCTCAACATAGCTCCCTTTTGTAAGAGATATAAACAGACGTTGCACCTTTTCATTAAAGTCACCATGTAAATTTAAGTGTGCCCTTTTACGATAGCTGCTGCTTGCTTTATCCTCGAGGTTGTTTAGATATTGATGATCAAAGACTCTCATTATTATTTTTCTACCCAGCTTTCT
The DNA here is from genome assembly GCF_022836845.1 of Vibrio gelatinilyticus. Lineage (GTDB taxonomy): Bacteria > Pseudomonadota > Gammaproteobacteria > Enterobacterales > Vibrionaceae > Vibrio > Vibrio gelatinilyticus. The sequence goes on along the minus strand of NZ_JAJNNZ010000019.1, from coordinate 47,405 downwards.
CTGGTCAGTGCATCAATGACGCTAGAGGTTATCGCGGTGACCGAGAACTCAGCTTCGAGTAAGCGATTACCAGCCTCTCCAATATCTTTTCGCAATTTTACACTTTCGTGCAACTTAATGGCGTTAGCTAAGAAAAGATCGTCGTCACCGTTAACACTGATTAAACCCGCTTTATTATCATTAACAAGATCCATCAAATCATTACCTTGATTGACGCTGCCCAGGATAGGCAGGGATTGAACCATATAGCCCAATAGCTTGCCAGGAAAGTTATGAGCGGTATGTTTAGCCGACAATGAGAACAGCCCTACATCAACTTGAGCCAAAAGATCCTTGAACTCTTCCTGATTGACTGAAGGAAGATAGCTAAAATTATCAAGCTTCCAATCGGTAGCTAGTTCTTGGATTAAATCTACTTCATCCCCTTGACCAACAAAAAGAAAATGCGCTTTTTCATACTGTTGCATCCCCTTTGCTAATCGCATCAAATTCGCCATATCTTGGGCATGGCCAATATTGCCGCCATAAAAGTAAATAACTTCGTCTGTCAAACCTAGTCTTTGGCGCAGGCACACAGCATCGTTTGGCAACTGATGCGGTATTAAGCTAGCCCAGTTTCTCAGAATTGATGAGTGGTAGCTCGAACTCGTTGCTTCTTCAAAAATCTGAAGGTTACGCTCTGACATAACACCTATAGTATCTGCCGTACAATATGACTGATTTTCAAAATACCTAAAGTACCTTTCAATAAAAGAGCCTTTGCGCATAAGGCCTGAATCAATTGCCCACTGAGGGAAGAAGTCTCGGAGGACAAGATAGCTTGGGCACTGGCATCGCTTCTTTATTTTCGATACCAATGAGCCAAAGAAAATTGAAGGCGAATAGTAAACAATTCCATCAAACGTATCTTTCTCTATCTTGTTTTTGATTGCTCGCCAAGCATTATGTGAGAGTAACGTTTCGTTAATCGCTCGGGTAACCTTTGGCACGTCCTTTATCTCACCAGACAAGAAGCGCCATATAGTGACTCCCTCTAAACTATCTTCAATAAGTCTTGGCAGCTCCTTATCAAAATGAGGGGTAATCACCGTCACTTGATGCCCTTGTTGGATCATTTCTTTAGCTAGATCATGAAACATTTTGGCTGCCACACGTGTACTGTGTGGCAGATAGTCATCAATAATTAGAGCTAAGTGCATTATTGTTTTTTCCAAACCACTCGATTGACGTAATCTGTGTAGCTCAGAATGGTGCGAAGTACCTTGTCTGATACATTTGGAGCAATATAGTCAGCAACCTTGTTAAGTAAGCGCTTTTCACCCCTAGGTTGGTCATCCAAGATATCTATTGCTTGAAGAATTCTTTCTACGCTCATTCCTGTAAACATAACCGCACCCTCTTCGAAACCTTCAGGTCTCTCTTGTGCTTCACGAATGTTAATTGCAGGGAAGTTCAAGATAGAAGATTCTTCTGTAATCGTACCGCTATCACTTAACACAACCTTGGCTTCTTTTTGGAGGCGGATATAATCACTGAACCCAAGTGGTTTCATTAAACGAACTAATGGATGGAATACAAGATTAAGCAACTCAATTTTCTTTCTCGTTCTAGGGTGAGTAGAGACGATAATTGGTAGATTGTACTTTTCTGCAATAGTATTTAGAGATAATACATAATTGTTTATGTTACGCTCTGAATCTACGTTCTCTTCACGATGAACACTAACTAGAAAGTAACCTTCACTCTTAAGCTCAAGACGTTCTAATACGTCAGATTGTGAGATTTTATCTTCATAGTGATTCAAAACCTCATCCATTGGGCTACCTGTTTTCACGATAAAATCAGGGCTAATACCTTCACGTAATAAATAGTCACGAGCAATATCACTGTATGGCAGATTTACATCAGAAATATGGTCGACAATTTTGCGGTTGATTTCTTCTGGCACTCGCAAGTCGAAACAGCGGTTACCTGCTTCCATATGGAAGATTGGTATCTTTTTACGTTTTGCTGAAATTGCAGACAGGGCACTATTTGTATCACCTAGGATTAATACTGCTTCAGGCCTAATATCTTCGAAAAGCTTGTCTGACTTACTAATAACCTGGGCCATTGTTTCAGCAGCGGTACTACCCGCGCACTCAAGAAATATATCTGGAGAACGAATACCCAAATCATCGAAAAAGATTTGATTCAGTTCATAATCGTAGTTCTGACCGGTATGTACTAAAGTATGTTCAGTATACTCATCTAACTTAGCGATTGTTCTTGAAAGGCGGATAATCTCGGGGCGAGTGCCAACTACTGTTACTACTTTTAATTTACTCATTGCTATATCTCTTGACGTAATCGCTATGCATGAATTTTACCAGCTCATCCCAAGATGGTGGCACGAAACCCGTTTCTTCACGAAATTTTGATGAATTAAGTGAACGGTCAATGACAAAGTCTTCAAACTTCTCAATTTCAATCTGCTTATTGTAGACATCAGCAACTTTTGAGATCAAAGAGTACTTATCGATAGGATCTACAGATAATTGATATAAGCCAGATAGAGATGAATTTGGAAGTACATAATCTGCAAGAACTTTTGCAACATAGGCCGTTGGCAGGCCAGAGAATACAGCTTTCGAGAAGCCTCTTACAGAGCCTTCTTGACTTAAGAACCAATCAATTAAGCTTACTGAAGATTTCAACTCATGGCCGATAATTGAAGTGCGCAGAGTTACGTGTTTGCCGTAATCTACTTCACCAAGACATTTAGATTTACCATAGAGGTCTGTTGCAGTTGGTAAATCTGATTCTAAATAGTCACCCACTTTACCATCAAACACGCAGTCCGTTGAAAAGTGAATTAAGCGTGCATCAATGGTATCGCAGAGCTGCGCAATTTTATGTGGAAGCAAAGCATTGATCTCGATTGCTTCAACGTGCTGCTTAGAAACGTCATGTTGTTTGATTAAACCAATACAGTTTATAACAACGTCAGGTTTAGCTGCTGAGATCGCTCTTTCCAGAGTTTCGAAATCTTTAACATCAACGTTAGGAATCAATTTATCGGTTGATGGGAAAAACTTCTCCAAACCATTTACGGTGCGAACAGTGCCATAAACGTCAAGATTTGATAACTCAGAGAGGTTTGCGAAGATGCTGTAGCCCAGCATCCCTGTCGTCCCGATAACAAGAACTTTCACATTATACACCTTCTGGAACAATGATATTGCCAGCTTCAATTTCACGAATAAAATCAAGCTTTCTCAATAGCTGCTTCATACCCTCAACATCTAAACGTTCTGTATTGTGCGAATTGTAATCTTCAACTTTGGAAAGATCTTTCTCACCTTCTTCGAAATATTTAGAGTAGTTTAGGTCACGATTGTCGGCTGGCACACGATAGAATTCACCTTGGTCTTCTGCAACAAACATCTCTTCACGACTACAAAGCGCCTCATATTGTTTCTCACCATGACGAGTACCAATGACATTAACCGGATGTTCTGGTTTGCCCATAATTTCTAAAATAGCTCGTACAAGCACTTCTATTGTTGCAGCTGGTGCCTTTTGAACAAAAATATCACCATTTGAGCCATTATTAAATGCATGGAGGACTAGGTCTACAGCATCATCTAAAGTCATCATGAAACGTGTCATGTTAGGATCTGTAATCGTAATTGGATCACCATTCACTATCTGACGAATAAATAGTGGAATAACAGAACCACGAGAGGCCATCACGTTACCGTAACGAGTACCAGAGATAGTTGTATTCGTATGCTCTAGATTTCGACTCTTAGCTACAATGACTTTCTCCATCATTGCTTTAGATATGCCCATAGCGTTGATTGGATAGACAGCTTTATCTGTACTTAAACAAACTACTCGCTCAACACCGTGATTGATAGCAGCCTCTAAAACATTCTCAGTACCCAAGACATTGGTTTTTACTGCTTCTAGAGGGTAAAACTCACAAGAGGGCACTTGTTTCAAAGCTGCTGCATGATATACGTAATCAACACCACGCATTGCATTAGATACACTTTGAGGGTCGCGAACATCACCAATATAAAATTTCAGCTTATCCGACTGGAAAACTTTACGCATATCATCTTGCTTTTTCTCATCACGAGAAAAAATGCGAATTTCTTTAATATCAGTATTTAAAAAGCGACGAAGCACAGCATTACCAAAAGAACCTGTACCACCTGTAATTAGCAAAGCTTTATTTTTAAACATATTGATTTTTCTACATTAATTCAAAGAAATCGTACCAACTTGTTTGATACTTTGGAACGAATCGTGGGTTATGGCTAATGCCGTTTTCTAATAGTTGATTCAGATGTTCAGCCCATAAACTAGGGTCATCCTCTATGAAGTCAACACCTTCATAACCTTTTAAAACTTCTTTTGCAAAGCCAGTATCCAAGGAAAGTACGTGTTTACCAAGCATTGCGGCTTCTAATAGAGGTAGACCGAATGACTCTATAGAGCTCGAAAAAGTAACTACATCACATGAGTCATAGTAGCTTTTAACCTGGTCGTAAGAAATTGGTCCCGTAAATTCACAGAACTGCCTTACGCTAGGGTTTTCTTCAAGATAATTATGAATATGTGTGTTAATTTCAGGATTTACATCGAGAGTAAATGTTGCTTTCAAATTCAGGCTTTTATTTAGCAATGAGTATTTATGACTCAGTAGCTTAATGGACTCCAAAAGTAACAAGTGATTTTTAAACACTTCACCTGTAGCCGGATAAAATAAAGTTAACTCATCGTTATTAGTATCAACTGACAGTAACTCTTTATCTGACCAAGGAACAATTTCTGGCTTAAAATTAAATACGTTATATTTTGGGACTCTATACTTATTAATTAATGCATTTCGCATCCACTCAGTTTGAACGATGAACTGCGTGTTAGATTTTGAAAACGCAAAAATAAACTGAGGATAAATATACTTATAGAATGCATACTTTCTCTCATTGGCTACTAGTGGGTTCCAAGACGTTTCATGTAAAAATAAACCTTGGTGAACATAAACCATCTGGCGAATTTCACCGACATTCAAAGTAGTATTCTGTAAAGAAATAACTAAGCAAACATCACCTTCTAGCTTTGAAATTTCTTTCTTAGCCTTAAAAAAATCCCATTTAACACGATCTAAACGGCTATTCTCGACAACCTTAATAAAAGATACATTTGTTTTATTGGTGTATTCTGGCTCTAGCTCAAGCTTGCTATTAATAGCAATGATAAAATCAACACTTGATTTACAGTTTAATATAAACTGCTTCAAGATATTGAGAGAACCACCGCTAACAATAGAAGTTGCGCTTACAAAGACGCGCATAATCCTACATCTCTAAATTTGAGAACAAGTAGTCCTTAGATTTTTGTCTTTCAGCGTCTAAACGCTCATTCGCTTCCGAAAAATCTAAAGTGTAATGGCTAGAATTAATAGACTTTAATGAATCCTCATCATGAATAATACGAGAATCTAAGCCCACTACTTCTAGCAAACTACTAATACGGTTTACATTTGCACCTGGCGATACAGAGAAGAAAGGCTTGTTAAAAGTCAATGAGAATGTAGTCCCATGAAATGAATCCGTTACAACAAACTTTGCGTTATTAAATAAGCTGATGAAGTCCCTTGGTCCAGCATCTCTTATATGCTCATCAACAATACTGTCGAAGTGAAGACCTTGCTCACATAAGATAACTTTGGCATTAAGTTCGTTTTTTAACTTATTAATTACTTTTTTCAACAAAGGTGTCTTTTTGATTACATATAGAAGAATATAGTCACCTTCGCGGAAATTATTATCGCTTAGGCGATCAAGCCATTCATCTTTTTGTAGTAAAAGAGTAGGATCCAAAACGTGTTCAACTTCTCGCCCTACTACTGAAGACAAGTACTTACTAGTTTTGCTCTCACGAGTGGATAGCGCATCATAGGCGCCCAAATAATCACCTAAAACAGTTTCTTCAGCAGAAGAGTACTGGTAGGCACCACAACTAGATGCGTAAGCTATTTTGTTTTGATTTGGTGTTGCAAATGAAAGAAAGTATTCTGGTATAAACGTTTTATCACTAGAAACACAAGCAGGGTTCCAGATTTGATCACTACCAGAGATTAATGTACTAAACTTGTCTACTTGATCCGTGTTGTAAGGAACAATATCCATGTCTTCACTGATAAACCTTTTAAACTTAGGAATAACACGCATTCTGGGAATAATTCTAAAAATATCTTTAACAGTCCCCAAACAAGAATGAAAACTTGCTCCAAAACGAACATAATCCAAGCTTTTTGAAACATGACGGTTGTCGTAGTCAATAATACTAACATCATATTTTGTTTTTATTAATTCCTTCAAGGCATAAGCTTGAAGAACAGCGCCATAATTACTTACATTATGGATAGTTATAATTCCAACTTTCATTTCAAATTTCCGTGTAAATTTCTTCGATAGGTCGTCTTGGCGATATACATAGCTTATTAGATTCTTGGGGCTCACCGATTGCGAGCATCATTATTATCGTATGTGAGGGTGATATTTCTTCAAAATCTTTCCTAAAAGCTAGGTCATTTTTTCCTTGGTGACTCCAATTTAAACAACAGGAAGCAATTCCCATTGAATGTAATGTATAAACCAAAGACATTGAATACATACCACCATCGATCCAGTGCTGGTACCGTTCACTTCCAGGGTTAAATGCTCGAATATCTGAGCAAATAACCAACAAATCTTGAACCTTGTCATTAAAACCTTTGTTGCCAGATTGATGAACTAAGGCTTCTTGTATTTTTTTGCTATCAGATATGTGGTAAACATGCCAAGGTTGTCTATTACATGCAGAAGGAGTTTTCAGTGATAATGAAATAGCTTCATTTAATTTATCTTTACAGATTTTAGTATTAGAAAACTCGCGAACACTATATCTTGAATTAAAAAACTCATCTGGCTGAATCAGCATACCTTTTCTTAGGTCTTTTTCTGTCATAACAATAGTCCCGGATGGATCGTTGTTTGATTCAAAGTAACCATCTAGTGCACTAAATCTATGCCTAACTTGATCAGCCAAACTTGATTTGGTTTGCCCACCGTTATTTTCTATAAACTTTTTAAGTACATCATAGCCTAAAAGGTCGTGGTAACCAACATTATCAAATTTTTTCGCATACTCTAAAACTTCGACTAAAAACAGCGCATTACCCCATCCTGAACTTGGCCTATTTCTAGTAAAACTCATGCTTTTTTCTAAACTATGGTAAACCTTGGCTGAATAATAATTCCTCTGTTCCTTATTTTTAAGGTCTATTTTCCAACCACCAAACCTTGCGTATCGATAGAAATCATAGCTAGCACCTAAGATCCATTTTATCAACCGACCAAATGGTTTTATTTTACTTAACATAAACTACTCGCATATATTTTAGAAAATTTGTATTTCCTAATCCCTCTGTAGAAAAGAACACACAGCAATATTTCAGTAAGAATTGTTGTTGTAGCTGCGGCGATTGCTCCGTAACGTGGAATAAGAATAAAGTTGAAAGTTATATTGAACACTGCACAAATAAACATGTACTTATTTTTTTTATGCACAAGATCTTTAGTCATTAAAAACACTCCTGAGTTTGATGACAAAAACCTAAATACTATACATATTGAAAGAACTTTTATATACATAGAAGACACCACATAATCTTCGCCATATATCTTCATAACAATAAAATCCGACAGAAGATAATAAGAACCAGCTGTTAATAAAGATAATAAAAATATATATTTCGCTCCTTTCCTGAAGTAATTAAACTCTCTTATTAGATCTCCAGCTGAAGATATCTGATGCGCAATAGGAAGAAAGTACTTCTGATATAAAACAGAGGGTATCATATATGCCGCAGTAAGAATCATAAATGCTGCACTGTAAAGCCCTGCTTCTTCCGAAGAAAACAATCGATTTATAATAATTATATCACTCTGAAAATAAGCCAAGTGCAATAAGGTGGTAAATCCAAATGGCGCAGCAGACTTAATAAAAGATAATAACTCATACTTCTTAAATTGACCTTTAGTTATAAATTTAAAACCAAAGCCGTGTTTATTAAGCAAGATCAAGCAAATAGTTACCATAAGTATTGCAACGAATACATATAAAATAATAACTATATTGATTGTCACATTATCGGTAAAGAGTATAAGCAATACTAAGGCTAATATTCTTGAAAAACTTTGCAAAATTAAGAGCACTGATACAGAAATGAAGTGATTCTTTGATTGGAGTATTGCCACAGAAAAGTTTATCAATGACTGGCTTATCATCAGTATTAAAAGATAGCTGCTTTGCGATAAGTCAATTAGAAGAAAAACACTTACAGCAGGGAATGATGTAAGAATAAAGTATATTATCCAATTAAAGTTAAATCTTGACAAATCATGGTCATAATTTGTCACAAATTTTAATAAATAACCATCGCTTCCCATTGCTATAATAGGACTCAATAACATCACGAGGGCTAACGATGAAGAAAATATCCCAAAGGCTTCGGGGCCAAGTTCTGAAGCTACGATTGTCTGTGTTAATAGAGTAAGTACCGAACTGAAAATTGTACTAGAAAAAAGCATCATAATGGATTTGATCACAGTACAACCCTGCTCTTTAATATTTTATAATTGACACTAACGAAGAGTAAGTAAGTGCCAAGTGTAAAGTAACCTTGACCACGAAAAAACATCTCGACGAATATCGAAAGTACGACTCCCGCAATAAATTTATCTACATTACGATCTAATGAATAAACATTCTTAAACGTAGTAATAAAGCTTTTTAGGAATAGACATATGATAATTAAGCCGACCACTCCGAATTCAATAATTATTTTAGCCGAAAGAAATGCAGCATCTTGCCTATTCTTATAAATCCCGGCTAACTCATATATTCTCTCTGAAATTTCTCCGGGTTCATTTGAACCAGCTTGCTGGAAACCTAACCCAAAACCAAACGAATCATAGAGTGATTTACTAATTTCATGCCATCCCTGAAGATATACGAGCGCAGATAGATTACTAGAATCTTCTGAGATGTCTATTCTATCTGTGTAGTAAACTAAGCTGGAACTAAAGTATGTGTAAAAAAAGGCTATAAAAGAAATCACAATCACTGAAAACACTAACTTAACTTTTTTATTTTCTATTGCCAACCAAGTACCTATAGCCCAATAGACAAGCATAGTTAGATTTTGTGAAGACAATGATATAAATAAGAATAAAAAACATATTAACGATCTGTTTTTTTTCAAAATTATCATTGAAGCTACAAAAATTGGCCCTACAGTAATTGCATAATGCGAGGGTTCGTAAAAGGTAAAAATGGATTTAGGAAAACTTTCGTAACCTAAAAAGTTAAAGGGAACCAATACACCAACAATCCCTAATGCTAAAAATAATATAATAAGATAATTAATTGAACTATAAACTTCACCGTTAGTCATATTAATTAGGTATTTGGACATTATATTAGCACTTAACATCATTAATGAAAGAGCAACAAGAGAACCTAATATTTTTATTGGTTTATCCAATAGCCCACCAATTGAGAAGAACAATGTTACTAATAATATCAGCACAGAGTAAAATAAAATTACTTTTGATAATTTTCTATATACTACAGAAAATGTAAATAGTGAAATTATCATTGATATTAAATTGCCTATCCCTAAAGAGCTTAAATTCAGCACTACATAAGTTAATGATGGAGCAATCGCAATAGTAGCAATAACAAATACTAATGTTGTAATTTTATAATTTAGTAATGAATGCATATTGCTCATTATCAAATACCTATACAAAAGCCATACTTTATGGATAAAGGCGCAAAATTTTTAAGCCTTTTGACCCTTTAAATAATTCTGTGTAACACGGAAACCGCATGAACACCCCCGCTACGTAAGGCTCACGAGAACCTTACTTAGATAGTTTTCGTCCATTGCACAGTTCATCCGTTTACGTTTGAAACCACCTTTAAACGTGGTTTCACTCTTTAATAGGTTCAAACACATCTGTCTGATCCTAGCAAAAGCCTCTGCTCGATCGTCCGCTCTAATACGAGAATTGTCTTTGCAAAATGCAGTATCAAGAGACCAGTGCATGACCTCTACACCCCAGCACGGAAAAATCATGAACATCCCCGTCAATAAAGGCTCGACAGGACACGGAAACCGCATGAACATCCCCGCTACGTAAGGCTTACAAGAACCTTACTTAGGTAGTTTTCGTCCATTGCACAGTTCATCCGTTTACGTTTGATGCCACCTTTAAACGTGGTCTCACTCTTTAATAGGTTCAAACACATCTGTCTGATCCTAGCAAAAGCCTCTGCTCGATCATCCGCTCTAATGCGAGAATTGTCCTCACTAAATGCGGTATCTAGAGACCAATGCATGACCTCTACGCCCCAGTGAGAACGTGTCGCTTCAAGTAGCGTTTTAGCTTCTAGTTCCTTAGAGCAAATGTAATATCGAATGCTTACATCTTGCTCTGTCGCTACTGCCGATTCTTGACGAATAGCAGCAACGATACCCATGGATTTCAACTCAGGCCATTCATGCTCAATGTCACCCAAGACCGTCAAATCAGAGTTTACTAAAGCCACTCTTGTTTCCATCCGACCATGGCTTTTCTCTTGTGTGCTGTAAGAACTGCCATCGAAGTTTTGAAGCATCTCCATTCGAAAATAATCATCAAACGCTTGCTCTAGCATTCCTTGATTACCCTTTATAGCCAATAGATAATCCGCTTCTTTATCTAAGATTTTCTTTCGGCAGCCCCTTGAATAAAAATGGGTCCTGCAGGGTTTGAAAGGTTGTGCGTTGACATCATCAAGGTTTTGTCTCAGTGAATATTAAACGCTGAGACAGTTTCGATTCATTTTGAGACAACCCAAACGGGCCAACCCTTTGTAATGCATTAATTTTTCTTATCTTCTCAAACCCGCCCCAATAGGTTCTTCCAGTGCTATTTCTTCTCGACGTCGTCTTCTTTACGAAACGCATGGCGCACCAAAACAATCGCCACACCTAACATACCGCCTAGCAGGGTGCCCAGCACTGCAATCAGCGCGCGCTTGGGTTTGTCGCGAGTAATAGGTTGCTCTACATCTTCAAGAAAACGGAAGGTTTGAAATTCAATGTTCGGGTCAATAGACAGTGTCGATAACATGGCTAACTTTGCGTCTACCTGCTGAAGTCTTGGCTCAATCACGCTCAAGTTTTTGATCGATTTCAATGCGTTGATTTTTGCCTCTATCGCTTTGTAGCCCAAATCGATAGAAAACATACTTTGATCCGTATTGGTTTGAATCGGCTGGGTTACGCTTGCTGCTTTGGCTATCTCGAGTGAGTACTCAGCGCGCTCAATCTCGATATTTAGGCGATTCTGAGCTTGTGCTTCTAAAATCCGTTTTTGCTGTGCCAGTTCGTGTTGCTGCGCATCAACCAGAGATTCTAAGTTCTCTAGCGCGTTATCTAACGTTTTATTCTTAATTACGTTGATATATTCATTAATAAGCGTAAAGCTGCTTTGTTTTGTTGTGGCCTGCAAATTTAACGTATATGGTCCATCTTTATCTTTCTTATCAACCGCGCTAGCGGTGATCTTTTTAAACCATTCCGCATACAATTTTCTGCTGGCATCGGCATCGGCATCAGCATCAGCATCCAATTTTTCTCGAAACGCTTGAAATTCAATGCTGTTATCCAAAAATGCTCTCTTGTTGTTCGCAGAGTTAAATTCAGTCACAAACTGTTGAAACAGAGCACTCGGGCTAATCAAATAATCTAACGCGCCACTTACCAGCACCGTACCATCGTCTTGGTACACATCAAAAATCGGTTGAAACTGTTTTACCTGCACCCGATAAGCCGAAAAGTCCGAGCTTTGTGGTTTTGCGACTGTCGCTTTAGAAGACCACCACTGCTGTGCATTCAGTGCATACACTACGGCGGCAATCATAAATACTGCAGTCGTTGCGATAATAATCAGCTTGCCTTTCCACAGTGCTAAAAACAGCTCACGCAAATCAATTTCATCATTGTTCTGAATTTGGTTTGCTAAAAATTGTGGTGGTAACTGCGGGGAGTGCTGTAGGTGCTGTGTATTCTTGTCCATTAGATGCCTATATGCCGCTCGCAGCACTTAGGGAGGTGACTGCGAAGCTGTATTCCGGAATTTTTTTACGCTACCGCCCTTGGGTTTAGCTCCCAAACAGCCATCGAAAGCATAATTGCCAAATAGGCATTACGCTTGTAACGTTTAATTGTAGGGGCGTATTTTACCCAACTAACCGCGTAAAAGCGAGGCTCCGTATACATTCACCGGTCATACCAATGCGTTTCATTCATCATAAACTCGCAGCAGGTCACACTTCCAAGGGCTCCGCCCTTACTGCGATTACGATGTGAGCAAGCGAATGGTTATTTGCTATGCATGGCCTATTTGTATGCGTATTCGTAATAACCGATATTACTGGCCGATTTCTTCTCTACCGCATTCAAAATAACGCCTTTCACCACGATGCCTGATTTATGAAAACGATTCGCCGCAGCCTCGATCTCTTTGATCGTGTTTTGACCAAAGCGCCCCACCATCAATGTGGTTCCAGCCAGGCGGCCAATAACGCTAGGGTCCGTTACCGCCAGTACTGGGGGCGTGTCAATAAGCACCAAATCATACAGCCCAGACACCTCGTCAATCAATTGCGAAAAACGCGGGTGCATTAACAGCTCTGAAGGGTTTGGCGGCACTGCGCCACGTGTCATGATGTCTAATGTGTCTATGTCCGTTTTTTTAACGACCTCATTCAGGCTCTGTTTACCCGCAAGAAGATCCGATAACCCGCACTCTAGCGATAGATTATATTGCTTGTGTAAATACCCCTTGCGCATATCGGCATCAATCAGCAGCACCCTTTGCCCTGTGCTTGCCGCCACGGCCGCAAAATTGGCAGACACAAACGACTTACCGATACTGGGCGCTGGGCCAGATATCATCACCACATTATTTGTCGCCTCCATCATGGCAAAATGCAGGCTGGTTCTTAAGCCGCGCAGCGCTTCAATCGAAAGATCCGCAGGGTTTTCGGTGGCCAACAATGTCAATGGTGAATTTTTCTTTTTAGCACGGTTGCTTAGCTGTAATTGCATATCCGATTTCGGCACACTGGCGTACACAGAAAGGCCAATTGCTTCGATCTCATCAGGGTTTTCCACCCCTTTTCTTAACGCCATTTTGATAAGGGTAAGTGCCACAGCAAGCATTCCCCCCAGCAACGTTGCCAGCACCACAATTAACGACTTTTTCGGTTTAATGGCAAGCGAGTAGGCTTGGGCATTGTCAAGAATACGTACATTGCCTACCGCACTTGCTTTCACAATGCTCAGCTCTTGCACTTTATTAAGCAGCTGAATGTAAATCTGTTGGTTAACTTCTACATCTCTTGTCATGCGCAACACTTCACGTTGCGTCTTTGGTAATTTTTGGATCTGCTTATTTAAGCGCTGCTTTTCTTGTAATAATGTGTCTCGCTTATCTAACAGCGATTTGTATGAAGGGTGATCTTTAGTAAATCGCTGGCTCACATCCGATTCTTTAAAAGTAAGCTCGTTAAGTTGTGCTTCTAGCTCCACCATCACTCTGAGTGTCGATTGTGCCTCTAACCCCAAATCAACCGATTCGTTTTTTTGACGATATCGGTTTAGGGTATCTTCCGACTCTGTTAGCGCCTGTTTAATATTAGGAAGGTTCTCTTTTAAAAATGTCAGGCTTTTCTCTGCCTCAATGGACTGGCGCTCCACGTTTTGTAACAAATAATTTTGACTAATATTATTTAATATCGCCTCAATTTTACTTTTATTTTCACCCGTTGCGCTCAATTGCAAAATGCCACTTTGTTTGCTTCGCTCAGAAATCGAGAGAATCGACTTAATCCACTCAATGGCTTCTAAACGCGAGCGTTTATACAGAGAAAAGCTGTCCCCAACCTCACCGTCTATGTGGCTAACAAACAATCGAATTCCGTTTCCCTGGGCAAGCATCCCTACTTCACCACTAAGTAAGCGTGTGCCATCTTGTGTATACAGTGAGTAAGCACCACGTTCACGATGATCAATCACCAGTGAAAGTGGCCCGGTGATAGTGTGGCCATTTTGAGCCTCACCATCGAGTTCAAAGCGCCCAATACCGATAGCTTGCTGTTGCCCCGCGAGACGCGCTAAGCCTTTGCCAATAACCGGGGTGTAGTTTGGGGTTGCGATGGTGGTTAAATTAAGCTTATCGACGGTTTTACCCAGCACCATTCGAGAGCGAATGATTTCAATTTCAGTCGTAGCGGAAGAGTCCTGAGCAAACATATCGCCCAGCCCTTCACCAATCAGTGATGACATACCACTGGTTTTACTTTCTACCTGAATCAATGCATCCGCTTTATAAATTGGCGTCGCCAACATCGCGTAGACAGCGCCAAGCAAAGAAAAGCCAAAAGTAATCAGCAAGATTCGCCATTTCGCTTCTAAAAGTGTTGCCAACAACTTTCCGAGATCGATTTCATCAGCTGCCATGCTGTACGCTTTTGTGTTGTGCTCTATCACTTTACCCACTCTCTTAAGTCTTAATTCGGTGAACTCGTTTGTGCTCACATTAGAGTTTTTGTTGCCATGCTGACGCAGCTTGCTCTATCAGCTTGAAGGCATGTTCAAACGCTTCTTTGCTTTGGCGATAAGGATCAGGAATGTCTTTTTGCCCAATCCATTGACCAAAAAGCATGGTTTTACCGCGCGCTTCGGGTGCCATTGTCGTCAGCGCTTCTTGGTGATCTTTTTCCATCACAAGAATCAAATCGTATTCTCGACACAACTCTCTTGTTAGCTGCTGAGCAGCATGACCATCAAGAAAAACGCCATGCTCACGGGCCACTTCCATGGCCATTGCGTTAGCTGGCTTGCCCAATAATCGACTTTTCTCACAAGCAAGCCCCGCGGAGGCAATGGCTTTATTTGGCAGGCGTTGTGTCAGCAGACGCTCTCCGATAGGAGAGCGGCAAATATTGCCCATACAAACAACGAGTATTTTTTCAAACATAAACCAGTGCTCGCATTGTTTAGTTACCCCAGTTTTGATACGAAACGCCCGTATCAGCGATGTTTTTCATTCCAGTTAATGTTGGCAGCAATTGGGTCATCAGTCGGTTCCAACGCGCTAGCGGCGTTGCCGTTACGTACACCACATCATAAGGTTGTAAGGCAAACTCTGTACCTAAGAACAGCGCTGTCGCATCTTGCATGTTAAGTTGATAAATGCTGGCTATTTTCTCGGAAGCTTCATCTGAGCGCGTAGGTCGAATCACAAAAATGCCCGTTGCATCGGCGGCCACTTCTTTAATGCCGCCAACAGAGCTGAGCGCTTCGGTGAGGCTCATGCCATTGCGCTCCATTTTCAGGGTTTGTGGCTGCCCGACTTCACCCATCACAAAGATCTTTTGTGCATCGTTGCGTGGTACGTGGATGATGTCGCCCGGTTGCATCAGGCGGTTTTGTTTCAGGTCGCCTTTTTGCATCAGCGCGTAGAGCGAAATGCGCTCTTCTTCACCATTGCGTGTCAGGGTGACGTTACGCCAGTCCGCATCTCCTTTGAGTCCACCCGCCTGGTTCACCGCATCAAGCACGGTCATAGGGATATTGGTGACGGGCCTTTGTCCCGGTGCGGCGACCTCGCCAGTCACGTAGACCTTTTTTGAACGAAAAGCGGCCACGTTGACATCGACTTGAGGACTTTCAATGTACTTTTTCAGTCTAGATGTCATCTCTAAGCGGATTTCACGTACGGTTTTACCCTCAACATGCACCAGACCAATATAGGGGTAGAAGATGGTGCCATCTGAATTTACCCAGTTGCCCGCTTCTGCCGAACTACGGTAAGAGCCTGCAGGTATGGTTAACTCTGGGTGATCCCAAATCGTAACGTTTAGAATATCCCCCGGGCCAACGCGGTATTCATACTGCGCAATGTCCAAATCCAGCTTTATGTTTGCTTGCGACCTGGGCTCTGGACTTTTAAAGGATGCAATCCGTTTCGGCGTAAGAGGGTAAACATCAACAAGCTGTGACAAATCCTTGGTATTAGCGGATTCTGTGACAACTGTTTTGTCTTTTGTGGATATGTGGCCACCAGGGAGCGAGCACCCTACTAGCATCATCGACAGCAAGGCTGCTAGGCCCAATTTTTTCAACATACTCATTGCTATTCTGGATCCTGATTTTACTACCTAACCCTATCGACATGCTCTTTATGCATATCTCAGGCTGATTGATGTTTAGCAACATGACATTTGGGTATGCTACCGCCCCTCGGTTATTTGCACTCAACCGAAATTTGCATAAGATTTCTGATTTTCTTGTTCTATCTAGCAGCTCAAAGCACAATCGTGTCTTTGATAGAACTGTGATTTTCTATATCAAGGGGAGTTTTATTTTGAGATGTAAGCCATTGAAAGGAGCGCTTTGTTATTTGTTTGTGCGCTTTACCTAACCGCAACCTTGGCAGTAAGCAAAAAACTTCACTGTTTTTCAGTTGCCGACCCAGAATGTTAACTGGGTTCAAAAATCCCTTTAAAGCATCCCTATTATCCACGTCACAAAAGATGAAACAATAGGCATAAAAAACTTTATTAAATACACATCAACTCATTGATAAGCAAGACCGTAAAAAGCAGCGTACCAATCAGTGAACATGGCATTATTTTCCAGTAGCCAGTCTAGAGGATTTCGTGGATATATAAAATGAACGAATGTCACACTCTTACAAATAACTGACACAAAACTCACTCTATCTGATTGAAAAACATACAAAGAGCTAAGCTGGTTTATTCAATTTCAGGCTAGTGTTCTTGCTAAGGTGTTAGGCCGAACTTCATGGCCTAACACCTTACTCGTTAGACTTTACGGTGGTTTTGATTAGTTACCACCGCCGCCACCAGAGCCGCCCGTACCACCTGAACCGCCAGTACCGCCGGTTCCGCCAGTGCCCGGAGGCGTTGGCTCAGTTGGATCTTCTGGTTCTGGCACGACTTCGCCTTCGCTAACGCCACCACCAATCACGCCTTTAAAATCGTCATCGGGTACAAATTCACCCGGCGGCTTAGTCACTACATCGCCAAGCCCTTCATTGCTTTCTGCTGCCGTAACAATCGTGTCAGCCAGTTCAACTTTAATTGGCTTGCCTTGTGTAACTAAGTCACTAAAGCCAGGATCGGCTTCTAAAGTGTCAGCCAGGTTATTAGTGAGGTTAAGAATTTTCGCAAACGTATCCACTTCTGCTTGAACATCGCTACTGGTTTGCAACGATTGCACCACATCTGATGCTGTCGCGTTCACCGCTAAAGCACGTTTATATGTTGCCGGATCCGCTGTTTTCAGCTTTTTGATTTCTTCTTCTGGGTTTTTCATGAATGCATCAACATCTTGCACATTGTCTAACCCAAGATCGGTCAATACCTGAGAAGCTGCTGCTGTGGAATACGTCTCTTCACCACTTTCTGCAAGAAACTCTGTGATCAGCGTTGTTAAAGGTGATGCCGCCGCAGACTGTCCACTCGTGAACATTCCCTTTGGTGTTTTGTACGATACTTTAGACATGTCTTTGCTGTTGGTGGTATCAATGATCTGTCTGTCATCGCCCGTGAAATCCCCGAACTCGAAGCTACAGTTTCCAGGATTATCTCTTGGGTAAGCATCATCAAAAAACGCGTATCCACTGTGTAGCGTAAGTGTGCCTAAATAGGTTTGACCATCATCACAAATGGCTTTGCTGTCCATTCCCCAAACTGGGCCATCAAAAGCCTGAATAGCGAAATCAGTCGTGACGCTATTGCTATTATTGCTGTTACACCCGGCCATTAAACCAAGGGAGACAGCAATTGCTAACCAACGTTTATCCATTATAAATCCTCATTCATCCTTTTTTATCTGCCTATTAGGCAAAAAAGTGTTCACTAATAGTAGTAATTGATACCGATGTTATAAGTATGAAAATCTGGCGAACCGCCCACATTGTTGTAGTATTTGTATTCGAGCTGAGCGCCCCAGTCGCTAGTGAGTTTGTATTCACCACCCACGCCAAAGGTGCCTGCTGTGTCTTTATCGCTGCAACAAACGCCGCCACCAGAGGCTTTCCAGTCGTAGAAGAACAAACCTGCCGTCGCAAACACATCAAACTTTTCGTTGATGTCGTACGTTGCTCTAAGTGCCGCATCAATACCTGTGGTTTTAAACTCACCCGATACGTCTTTGAGTTCTACTTTGCCTAAGTCGGTATAGCCTAGCTCTAGCGCTAACCACGACTGCACTTTATAACCACCGTAAATAGACCATGCGGTGCTGTCTTTTTTGATGTCCGTCACATCGGTAACGTCGTTGTCCATATTGGTGACTTGGCTTCCACCTAGCTTCACACCCGCATACCATGGCGAACGCTCTGATGAAGACAGTGCTTCTGCCTGATCCGCTAACACCGCAGCAGGCAGCCCGGCTGAAGCAATCAGCAGGGTCAGTAATGTCTTATTTTTTCCTAGCATTGTTTTCTCCCTCAACTTATGTTTTTGTTCAACGCTTCATAAAACCCGTTAACTTATAGCTCCACTGCGTTATGCTTTATGAGTGTTGTTCCTTTAGTGCTCGCCATACTTCATGTATGCGTCTTTTAAACGTAACAAATTGGCGTTGATGTAACTGGCCGAAAGTCGATCTCGGTTGTAGTAATTCCTGTCGATGCTATTTTGCAGATCGCTGGTTGCCGCCAATGAGCCATTGAGGTCATTAGATGGGTTATTGACCATGGTTCGATAACCGTATGTCCACTGCTCGATACCGCGAATTTGCAGCGGTGCGGGGGACATGTCTTTACGAAATGAAAGTGGAATGGAGAGGCTCAGCCCCGCAAAACTTTTGTCTGTTTTCTGATAGTAGAGGTTGACGCTGGTATCACCGAACCAGTGCTTACTGGTCACGGTAAAGCCCTTATCACCGGCCCAATATTGACCCGCATTGGCTTCCAATGCCCAATCGTATTGATCGATGTAATAGCGGTAGTGTGCCAACATGGGCTTGACGACATCGGCGTTATCATCTCGCTTGTCACGATAATAGGACGCTTCGAGACCTAGCTTGTGCGTACCTTGTGTCGATTGCCAGCGCCACTCAGACGTCCCACCTTGATAATGACTGGCGATTTGACCCGCACTCACTTGCGCTAGCATTCCTGCTGGCAAGGCAATACCTTGATGCAGCAGTATCCTATCGACTGTACTGGTGTGTCTGTCTTGCCCAAAGCGTTCTCCGTCTGCGTAATCATCCGAGTGACTGAGCGGCAACATATGCCTGACATCGACCAAGCCACCTTTCCAGACAGGCACCTGAACGTTGGTCGACAACGCTAAAGAATAATCAAAAACACCGTATTCAGACCCAATCGTTGAATATAAGCTCGGTGAGAAAATCACTTTTGGCTTGTATAGGTGGCTGTTCTCGTCACGCTCTAGCCATTGTGTCTGGTCTGCACCTTGATTGAGATTTCTCGTTGAAACCATTAATTTGGGTAACGTTGCATCTTTGTGCAACGAATTATCGTGGAACAAACGTCTCAAGTTCTCGTTAGAGCCGGAAATATTGACAACAGGTAAGTTATTATTCAGTAATGTTAGCGAGAAGCTCGGGTGCGCGATTTGCTCACTAATAAAGCCCAGTATCACGCCAATTGCGTCAATCTCATTGAGGTTAAACAGGTTGTTTTCTGCACGTACCATCAATTGCTCTTCATAGATACCAACACTGACATTCTCAAACCCATACTGGCTTAGCTTACGGCTCAGTACGCTTAATGGTCGCTCTGCTGACTCTTGCGCCTTAACGTTATCACTCTTGTTTACAGCCTTAGGCCGCGACGTTGTCGTCAAGGCCGCCTCGTGGGTCTGCCGTTCGGCTTCTTGCAGGGTGAGCGTTAATGCTCTTTGATCGACTTTCTCGCCAGCGTCTTGAGGGCGATGATAGCGAGGTGCAGCGTTCGGACCACTCAGCGGCAGCGACAATCCAAGGCCTAGCCATTGGTTATCTCGGTTGAACGTAGCGGAATCAGAAAATGCTTGATAGGTTAGATTGGCTTTCACACCATACGGCAACCATGAGTCTGGCGTGAAGAGCTTCAAGCCCGCATTCGCGCCCGTCCCGTCATAATCGGCCACCAACTGTAGCCAGGACAGCGCTTGAAATTCAATGCCGCCAAATGCGCCTGAAAGGTAGTCTTCTCCCATCTGGTGAGTCGACGCTTCAGGATTATGACCATATCCCAAAGAAAAACGAACGCTTGAAAATTGTTTTGATGTCACCACATAGGCACTCTCGTGATGATTGGCTTGTCCACCAAAGTCACTCAGGCCAAACGCCAACTGAAACCAGTCCTTAGGAATGAGCCAGCCCGCATCGAGCTTAGCGGAATAAGACAAGTCACTGCCCGTTTTCCAGGCCTCACCGTTGATTTCCTTATGCGTGTTTTGTACGACGAATTCAATATGCGGCAACACACCTACCCCCATTAAAAAGGTATTATGTGCGCCTCGTCCATACGGTGTTGTTTTATCGACGTTCGCTTCATTGTGGTAGTTCAGCGAGATCTGCCCAAAACCCAAAGTTTGTGCATGGGGGGTACGCAACAACCCAGCCCCCCCCGTTTGCGCCATTGTGGTCGGGATAGCAAACTGAGGATAATCCGAACTGCTTTCTGATGCATGAGCAACAAAACTAGAAAGCGACATAGTTAAAATCAACACTGAAGCCAGACTGCGAGATATAACTGTAGGTAATACCGCTGTGAGTACATAGATACTCACGAATCGGCAACAACGAAAACCTTTCATGGTTGGACGAACATCCTTGTTAAACAAGCTTAAATTATTAATTGGCCAACAAAGTGCCCGCCAAGATAATCACAAAAGTGCATATCGCCCAATATACTATGACAGCGGTTCCAATTATCCCGTCACCAATAAAATATATTGTGAACTGTATCACGCTATTTTTCTGTAGATCTCGAACGCGTCACTAAAAGTACCCCTTTAAAATCTGATAGTTATATCAACAAGGTCTTATTGCCTGTAACCAAAACGACACGACGTAGCCAGAAAAATATCACTTTCACTGCCCTTCATAACGCGTATCTAATGGTTTCTTTCCCGATAACCAAGACATTGATATACTTAGTCAGATAACCTTTTTTGAAAATGGAAGTAAACTATGATCATCGTAACTGGCGGCGCTGGCATGATTGGCAGCAACATTGTGAAATCGTTAAATGAAGCAGGTCATAACGACATTCTGGTGGTGGATAACCTAAAGAATGGCAAGAAATTTCAGAACCTTGTTGATCTCGATATCACCGACTATATGGATCGCGATGACTTCCTAACCCAAATCATGGCTGGTGATGATTTCGGCCCAATTGAAGCGGTGTTCCATCAAGGTGCGTGCTCTGCTACGACAGAGTGGGATGGCAAGTACATGATGCTCAACAATTACGAGTACTCAAAAGAATTGCTTCACTATTGCCTAGAGCGCAAAATTCCATTTCTTTACGCCTCGTCAGCGGCCACTTACGGTGATACCGATACCTTTGTGGAAGAGCAGCAATACGAAGGTGCGCTCAACGTTTACGGTTACTCAAAGCAGCAGTTCGATAATTACGTTCGCCGCTTAACCGCTGATGCCGAAGCGCACGGTGAAAAGCTGTCTCAAATTACCGGTTTTCGTTACTTCAACGTTTATGGCCCACGCGAACAACACAAAGGTAGCATGGCGTCTGTCGCCTTCCACTTGAACAACCAAATGAACGCCGGTGAAAATCCAAAATTATTTGAAGGCAGTGGCCATTTTCAGCGTGACTTCATTTATGTGGGTGATGTGTGCAAGGTAAACTTGTGGTTTATGGAAAACGGTGTATCGGGCATTTTTAACTGCGGTACAGGTAATGCCGAAAGCTTTAATGCCATTGCCGAGGCAGCTATTAAGCACCACGGTAAAGGTGAGATTGAAACCATCCCGTTCCCAGAACATTTGAAAGGTGCCTATCAAGAGTTTACTCAGGCAGACTTAACCAAGCTGCGCGCTGCTGGCTGTGATGTTGAGTTTAAGACTGTTGCTGAAGGCGTGGCCGAGTACCTGGCGATTGTGAATAGCAAGTAATTACCATCGTTTCTGAATCGCCCCTTTAACAAAGGGGCGACAAAACTTTTTCATATTCCGCCTATAATATCTAAATCACTTCTAGGTATTACTAACCAAAAGATACACTTATTATAATGAAAGTTTTTATTGTTAGCTTGCTACGCAGCCAGGATAGGCGAAAAAATATTGCAGAGGAATTAAACAAGCAAAAGATACCTTTTGAATTCTTCGATGCTATTGACGGTCGCGAAGGTGAACATGAGCTTTGGGCTAACTACAATCTAGCAAAAAGAATATGGTTAACTAGCGGACGCCCGCCTTCTAGAGGGGAGCTCGGTTGCTTTGCCAGTCACTACTTATTGTGGGAGCGTTGCGTCGAGCTTGATGAGCCAATTTTAATTATAGAAGATGATTCTGAAATCCAGCCTGAATTTGGCCAGCATTTTGAGCAACTCCAACAATCAGTACTAAAATATGGTTTTCTTCGTCTTGAACATGAAAATAACGAATGTACGTTATATCCAGTAGAACAAGGTGAGGCATTTTCGATCAGTTATATGGATGCGAATTATCGCGGTACCGTGTCATATACTCTGACTCCAAGCATCGCGAACAAACTTTTGGCGCACGCCAAACGCTGGTATTCGCCAGTAGATAATTACATTGGATCAGCATTTGTACACGGAGTTGTTTCATACAAATATCAACCCGAAATTGTTAAAAACACTGAAGATTTTGCAAGCACAATTCAGCACGATGATCCTGACAAAGCGCCATTGTATATAAAACCAACGAGAGAGCTCTACGCCCTCTACCAACGAATTAAGCATTGGAATACTAATCGAAAAATATTAAAGCAGCTTTTTGGCTGAATAGTTTCACCCAATACTGCCAGTATTGCTTTTGACATCAAGCCCAACGTTCTTCCTCGTAAAGTACAAGGTTGATATACTAACCTGATACACTCAAGCTAAACCAAATTGTTTGGCTCCCCCTTTCAACTTTAGATGGAACCGATAATGAATATCCTTATGGCCCTCTCCCAACTTGAAGTCACTGGGGCTGAAGTTTACGCCACAACTGTTGGAAATGAACTCACAGCAAGAGGCCATAATGTCTTCTATATTTCTGATACTTTAACAAAACCACATTCCGGGCCATTTTTTAAGTTGCGCTTCAACAAACGTAGTATTTTTCGCCGTTTCTGGCATGTGGGCTATTTAATCTACCTTATTAAGAAACACAATATCCAACTGGTTCACGCTCACTCTCGAGCTTCAAGCTGGAGTTGTCATGTCGCTTGCAAAATTACCGGAACACCAATGGTAACGACAGTGCATGGCCGACAACCTGTTCATGCATCTCGGAAAAAGTTCCATGCAATGGGCAGTAAGGCACTACCGGTTTGTGAGGCCATTAAAGAGCAATTAGCTTCTGACTTAGCTGTTCCATTACAACAAATGGAAGTCAGTCGCAATGGTATTGAGACCGAACGATTCCAGTGGGCACAATCGCCAACAAACATTAAGCCTGTGATTACTATTGTTGGCCGCTTAACTGGACCGAAAGGGGAATTGTGTTTTCGACTGCTCAATGAGTGTTTGGATCTCGAGCGCTTCGACGTGCGAGTGGTGTCAGGTTCAGCTTTTGAGCCTCGCTTTGATAAGTTTAAAAATTCGGTAAACTTTACTGGATACACCGACGATGTCCCCAAAATGCTCAGTGAAGCCAATTTGGTCATTGGTGCGGGTCGCGTTGCAATGGAATCTCTTCTGTGTGGGCGCCCGACCCTAGCGATAGGCGAAGCAACATGTGTTGGCATTGTTGATGACAATAATATTTCACAAGCAATGGCCACGAACTTTGGTGATATTGGCCCTAAAGATTTGGATATTGACTTTACCAGTATCGCATCGATTGTCGAAAAAGGCTTGGCTTCGCCACATTGTTCTGAGTCTACTAGTCAAACCGTTCGTAACCATTATTCACTACCACATATCGTCGACCAGATAGAGCGTATTTATCAGGATGTGTATGTGGATACATTGCGTCAAGAAATGCCTGTCATTATGTATCATCGTTTTATCAAAGATGAGAGTGGCAAGGGGGTGCATGGGACTTACCTTCATATAGACATGTTTGAAAAGCACCTTAAGCTGCTCAAACGCATGGGATTCGCAAGCCTTACCTTCGAAGATTTACAAGACGGACATTTAATTCGTCGTTTAGAGGCTGGCAAGCGCTATACGATGATCACAGTCGACGATGGCTATATCGACAACCTTGAACTCATGCTACCTGTACTTCAAAAATACGGTTTTAAGGCTGTCGTCTACGCAGTGACTGGGGAAACTTTTAATCGTTGGGATGTTGAAAACCCAAGCAACCCAGAAAAATCCGTTCCTTTAATGAATGCAGAACAATTAAAGCAACTGGCTGATTCAGACCACGTTGAAATAGGTGGGCATACCCTTTCTCACCCGAGACTGAGCAAGCTTAGTGATGAGCAACAATTCAAAGAAATTGTTGAAAATAAAGAATCTCTAGAATCTATTTTGGGCAAGCCAGTGATTTCTTTTGCTTACCCCTTCGGTGATCACAATCAAGCTTCAAAACGCATCGTTCAAGATGCAGGCTACCAATTTGCGGTGGCGACTGACTCAGGCCCACTCAAATTCCATCAGGACCCTTATCAAATCCGCCGTATTGCTATTTTCCCGAAAACGGATGTATTTGGGTTATGGCGTAAAGTTCGCGGTAATTATCTGTTTAGAAAGGTTAAAAGCTAATCTATGCGCAAAGTCATTTCAAGGTTGCAATTATTCCGAGACCAGCTAAGACGTAAAGTCGGGGTTTGGCTATTTGACAAATCGAAAGCAAAAATAGAGTCTAACCATCAACAGTGGCAATCCGACAAAATCAAGCACATTGTATTTGTTCGAACGGACGCTAAGCTAGGCGATGCTTTTGTCTCATCTTTTGTGTTTTCGGCGATAAAGAGATTCAATCGTGATATCCAAATAACCGTTGTCGCCTCGCCAAACATGGCAAGCTTATTTACCGACCATTTAGGTGCCGACCGCGTTGTCATGTTAGAAAAAAGACCTAAATACAGTGATATTCGCAAAGCCTGCCAGGAAATTGGACAATGCGATCTGGTGGTTTCACTTAGCCTGAATATGAAAATGAAAGACATCTATTTTTTACGTTGCTGCCAGGCTTCACACGTCGCGGGCCTCGATGATGAGCTAAAACTCATCGACTTAAAGCTGGGTTCTGCGACAAAAGGGAAACATTTTGCTGAAAAGTTTATGTATCTGCTCGACAAGATTGGTATCAAGCCTGTCGAAACGCACTATGTGATCCCACAAACCAAAGAGTCTAGGCAAACGGCACAGGATTTTATCCATGACCATAAGCTACGCCGATATTGTGTGATTAATGCTTTTGGCAGCGGTAATGCACGAAAATTGACAGGCGAATCGATTAAAAAGATCTCTCAGTCCATCTCACGCCACGATCCCGATATCAAGGTAGTGCTAGTTTCCTCTCCAGAAACGAAATTGTTGGCTGATCAATACATAAAGCAATTTGACATAGATGCTCTGCACTACAATGTAAGTCGCTCTATTTTTGATATTTCAAGTGTCATTAATTTCGCTGAGTTTGTGGTTAGTGTGGATACTGCTACAGTGCATATGACAACAGGCCTATCTCGACCTCAGCTGGCTTTTTATCATGACGATAAAGAGAACTTTTCTCAGTGGCATCCAAATTCAGACCTTGCGTTAACGAGCATCGCAAAATCTACCAGCGTCCCTGATATTAATAGTCTCGACTGGGAAGATGTAAACAGTAAAATTGCACACTTAGTCACCAAAGCAAAAGATCCGACACAATGAAAATACTAATCATTGGCCCTTCCTGGGTCGGCGATATGGTCATGTCGCAAAGCCTCTATATTCGCCTTAAGGAATTGCATCCAGAAGCAAGCATCGATGTAATGGCTCCAGCCTGGTGCAAGCCAATATTAGAAAGGATGCCGCAAGTCAGTAAAGCGATTGATATGCCCATCGGTCACGGCGCCTTCAACTTGAAAGGCCGATGGCAATTAGGTCGCCAACTAAAAAAAGAACGCTATACGCACGCCTTTGTGCTGCCAAATTCGGCAAAGTCTGCACTGATTCCGCTCTTTGCTGGCATTCCCAAGCGCACGGGTTGGAAGGGTGAAATGCGCTATGGTCTACTTAATGATTTGCGCCCAAATAAACGCGTGTTTCAATACTACGTAGAACGCTTTGTTGCACTAGCATCAACCAAAGAGGCAATGACGCACGAAGTTGAATTGCAGTCTTGCCCTCGTCCAAAATTTGCCATAGAGGCTAAAACGCAGCAAAACG
The DNA here is from genome assembly GCF_022836845.1 of Vibrio gelatinilyticus. Lineage (GTDB taxonomy): Bacteria > Pseudomonadota > Gammaproteobacteria > Enterobacterales > Vibrionaceae > Vibrio > Vibrio gelatinilyticus. The sequence continues at coordinate 20,741 of NZ_JAJNNZ010000019.1, read as the reverse complement.
CACTCGATAAGTTCAACTTGACGACCTCTCGAAAAGTCTATGGCATGTGCCCTGGTGCCGAATTTGGCCCAGCGAAGCGCTGGCCTGAACAGCACTACGCTAAGGTCGCGCAGTCCCTTATTGATGAGGGCAATCAAGTTTGGCTGTTCGGCTCTCAAAAAGACCAAGAGGTCACAGAGAAAATACGCCAAGCATTGACACCCGAAGCAATTCAACACTGCCATAACTTGGCGGGCAGCACCTCATTAACAGAAGCTGTAGACTTGCTGGCTGCTTGCGACACCGTGATCAGCAATGACTCTGGGCTAATGCACGTATCTGCTGCCGTGGGTTGCAAGATCGTCGCAATTTATGGCTCAAGCTCACCAGATTATACGCCGCCACTCGGCGATGATGTCAAAATTGTCCATACTGATATTGAATGTCGACCATGCTTTAAGCGTGAATGTCCTTTAGGACACTTAAAATGTTTGGTGGATTTGCCACCAAAACGTATCCTAGAGGCAATTCAGCAACTCAACAAAAAAGAGAATGTGCAATGAAATACTACTGGTGTGAGCGTGGTGGCTATGTCTCAAATAAAGCCCAGCAATATTTAAACAACGATTTTTCACCAGAGAAGGTCAAAAACATCACCGTCATCCGACAAGCAGCGTTGGGCGATCTGGTGATCGTTCGCCCATTCCTAACAGAAGCTCGACGATTCTTTCCAAATGCCAAAATCACCCTGGTCGGTGTTTCGAACTACCAATACGGGCTACCTTCAGATCTGGCCGATGAAACCATTATTGTTTCTGGTCGAGAAAAAAAATCGGAAATGACGCTCAAAAAGAAGTATCAGGAGTTCTCTCAACTTCCTGAACAAGACATCATTTTTGACTTAGCAGGTACCGCGCGCTCTTATTGGATGATGCTCTTGAGCAAGGCCAAATTGAAATTTGGTTTTCCATATAAGCCTTACCTAAATGGCACCCTCTACAATATTTCAGTGTTTCGTTCAGATTACCAACCCGAAGTCGAATGCATGCTCGATATGTTGAAGATGCTCGGTCACTCTCCAGCAAGGCCTTTAGATTTTGCCTACCCTAGCAATTTAGAGATCGAGCAGCCCAAAGGAGAAAAGCCTCAGATACTATACTTCAATGGCGCTTCAACTAAATCAAAGATACTATCCGAGCAACAAATGCAGTTGCTGTTAGAGGCTGCTGTAGCGGAACTTCCAGATTACCAACATGTCTATTTGGAAGGAAAAAATGACTTCGAAAAAGGCGACTTTGTCCGTCACCTAGAAACACATGACAACTTCAAAATCCAGCCCTGTTTGCCTTTGGATGATTTAGTCACATACATTTCAAAAGCGAAATTGGTCGTCGCCCCAGATACTGGCGTGCGAAACGTCGCCGTGTCGACGCATACTCCAACTGTTGGTATTTTTTATTCAACCGTCCCATTTCGCTATACTCCGATGGATGGACGCCACCATATTGTTATGAACGCCGATGGTACAATCCCATCAAACGAACAAATTATAGATGCAGTTAAACAGGCCCTATAGGTTACTTATGTCAAACTCCGCTCCAACCATTTCCATCGTTTGTCCTTGTTATAACGAACAAGCGGTACTGCATATCTTCATGGAACGAATTTCCACTGTACTGCAAGAAACCGGGTACAGCTATGAAGTCATTTTAATTAATGATGGCAGTAAAGACGACACACTGAGTGTGATGGAGTCTTTGCGAGAACAAGATAATCACGTGCGTACGGTAAACCTATCGCGTAACTTTGGTAAAGAAGCGGCGCTGACTGCTGGGCTTGATTTGGCGCGTGGTGAAGTTATCATCCCGATTGATGCCGATTTACAAGATCCACCAGAACTGATCCACGATTTTCTGCGCGAATGGAATAAAGGTTTTGATGTGGTGGTGGCCAAGCGTGTTGATCGCAGCACCGATTCGTGGGCTAAAAAGCTCTCTGCTGAACTGTTTTATAAGTTTCATAACGCCGTCGCTCACGTCGAGATCCCAGAAAACGTCGGGGACTTTCGCTTAATAAACAGACGCGTACTTAAAGCAATTCAGTTGCTGCCCGAAAACCAGCGTTTCATGAAAGGGATATTTTCCTGGGTGGGCTTTAAAACATCTGTGGTTGAGTACAAACGTGAATCTCGCGAAGCGGGCGAAACCAGCTTTAATGGTTGGAAGCTGTGGAACTTTGCTCTTGATGGCATAACCAGTTTTAGTACTGCGCCACTGCGCATCTGGCTTTATATTGGCAGCGTGATTTCTGCTTTCGCATTCCTTTACCTCAGCATCACTGTTATTAAAACGTTGATATTTGGTATCGACTCACCTGGCTACGCGTCATTAATCACCGTGATCTTATTCTTAGGTGGGGTGCAATTAATCGGTATTGGTGTGTTAGGGGAATACGTTGGCAGGCTTTATATGGAATCTAAGCGCCGCCCAACCTACATTATTGAAAGTGATCAATATCAAGGCAAAGACAGCATTAACGCGAAACAAGAGAAGCAAGATGACTGCTCTGCTTGACAGGCTATTACAATACCGGATCATAAGATTCATCTTGACCGGTGGTATGGCCACGGCAATTCATATTGCCGTTGCTTTTTTATTTCTCAGGTTCGCTCAGGATAGCGTGCTGTATGCCAATATCTGCGGCTTTACCATCGCGTTCTTCTTCTCTTACTTTGCGCAAACACTGCTTGTATTTAAGCACAAAGTAAACTGGAATAACGCGATCAAATTTTTCGCGGTTCAATTTTCTTCACTGATGGCCGCGCAAGGCATCAGCGAGATCTTTTCCGATGTAAACAGTTATGCTCGAGTGTTGATCGTGGTGGTGATATTGCCCGTTATTACCTATATCGTTCATAAGGTTTGGACTTTTTCTGAGCCAAACAACGCAACCATTAATAAGTAACCTAACCTCTAGAGTGAACTCATGTTATCAAAAGCATTCCTAGAAAAGCACTTCTCTGCTCTCTATTTTATTGGTTTCACCATTGGGCTGGCCTTTGCTTTTATCTATGCCAACAACCAGATCTTAACTGGTGACCAAAACCAGATGTTGGAGAAAGGCTATCTGGCAGTGTACTCTGATATCTGGACCAATTTTGGTAATGCGGCAAGCGCTGTAGGCAGCGTACCAGGATCATTAACAACCTGGTTAGTTGCCGGGCCACTGCTTATCTGGGACTCCCCCTGGGCACCAATGGTTCTGTTATTTGCTTTGCGGGTTGTTTCACTCGTTCTTTTAGATTCAGTATTAAAGCAAATCTTTGATAAACCAATCCGGTTACTCTTTTTAGTACTCTACTGGCTCAATCCTTGGCTGCTCTATGACAGCATATTGTATAACCCATCTTACTTGTGCTTCTTTGCTTCTTTGCATCTTTGGAGCGCCTTTAAGATGCGTGAAGGCGGCAACACCTTCATTTTCACCTTCTTGCACGTCTTATCGATAGGGCTTGCGATGCAGCTACACTACTCCTGGCCGGTGCTTGCTGTACTGTCTGTCTTCTTGCTCTATAGAGGCATGGGAAAAGTATCATGGTTTGGCGTATTTTCAGCCTTATTCGTTCTGGGGCTCTCTTTGATCCCTTACATCATCGAGTATATGGCCAATGAACAACTGAGCCGCGAAAGCGACCGTTATATCGGTTATGGCTTAGTACATGTGTACCCTGTTTTAAAAGCACTGCTTTACTGGATACGTTATGCCTCACTGCTGTTTTCCAATAAAGTAATTGCTTACAGTGATTTTGACTGGTTAACCAGCATTGAATGGTTAAAAGTGAGTGCTCTGTACCTGTGGAAAGGCATTGTCTTCATCATTGGTGGCTTAAGTGTGGCACTTTCGGCAAAAGTCACCTGGGACTGGTGGAAATCCATCAAAGGAAGCATTAAAAGACAAGCTAATAGCGATGTTTGCTCAGACAAAGCACAATGGCTAAAACTCTATGCATTTGGTGCTCTTATCGGTGTATTGGTTAGTGCTGCGCTATCACCGATTACCTTTTCATACTGGCACTTGATCCTGGTTTATCCACTAGCATTAATACCGATGTTGTTTGCCGCGAATACATGGCTCAATACAAAACCAACATTGACGTTAAAAGCTGTTGGGGTTCTGTGCTGCTATCTATTGTTGATCAATATACTGGCCTCACACGACAGTATTAAGTTCTCCTACGATGTGAATTATGCACAACAGGTCGAAGCTTTTCTTGAGCAGAGCCCAGAGAAATATAATTTGAGTGAGCGTTGATAACTTATGATTCGCATTTTTTATACCGCGTTGCTTGTTTTAGTTAGCCCGTTTTTTTTATATGGCCTATTTAAGAAAAAGCCTGGAAAACCCAGTGTTAGCCAGCGCTGGAAAGAACATTTTGGCGCCACTCCCCGCTTAGACGATTCAAGTATTCAACCCCTTTGGATCCACGCTGTTTCAGTAGGCGAAGTCATCGCGATTTCTCCTTTGATTAAACGCCTCAAAGAAAAGCAGCCTTCGATAAAAATCGTACTGACGACCACGACCCCTACGGGTGCCGCGCAAGCCAGTAAGTTGAAGGATCTGGTAGAGCATCGTTATATGCCACTTGATTTTGGGTTCGCGGTTAAGGGATTTCTGCAAGCTATCAAGCCTAGCCAGTTACTGATCGTAGAAACCGAGCTTTGGCCAAACACTTTGCACTGGGTCGCTAAAGCGAATATTCCAATCTCCGTAGTTAATGCCCGGCTTTCTGAGCGCTCTTGCCAGCGCTACGCGAAAGTGCAGCCTATTTTTAATTTGCTGTCAAAAAACCTTTCTCTGGTTCTATGTCAGCACGAAGACGATGCCGAGCGCTTTATTCGCCTGGGTGTCGATAGTCAAAAAGTCGCGGTCACTGGTTCACTTAAATTTGATATTTCTGTTGACGATAAAGACATTGAGGCTGGCAAGAAGCTACGAGATGAAATTGGACAACGCCCTGTGTGGATCGCTGCTAGTACTCACGAAGGTGAAGATGAACAATTACTTGATGCTCACCAGAGTCTACTAGAGCAGATCCCTGATGCGTTGATGATCATCGTACCAAGGCACCCTGAACGCTTTACCAAAGTCTTTGAGATAATCAAGCAAAGGGGATTAACGACGATTCGCCGCACCAGTAAAGAACCGATCACATCAATAACCCAGGTTTTTCTAGCAGACACCATGGGCGAAATGATGACGCTACTTGCCGCATCGGATGTTTGCTTCATGGGTGGCAGCTTGCTGGGAGATAAGGTAGGAGGGCACAACCTACTCGAACCATCTATAATGGGGCTTCCCACGCTGACAGGGCCGAGCTACTTTAATTTTAAAGACATAACCCAACAACTGCTCTCTATTGATGCCTGCCAGGTAACGGTAAATGACGAGGCCATTACTCAACGGCTGTGGGAGTTACTGTCTAATGAGGCGATAAGAAACAGCGCGGGGGAAAAAGCGCAACAATACGTGCAAAAAAATGCAGGAGCCATTGCCACAACACTGCAATTTATTGAAAAACGAATATCGCCTACAATGTAAATAACGCAGACCTATTTTAACTCTTATTTAAATAACTAACTTTTGGTTTCTTAGGAGCACCTCTTGAAATCTTTGTCCTTACTAAGCCGAGTCAACTTACTGTTTTTGATTGGATTCTCGATATCCATCCCAGCATCTAAAGCGGGAATGAACTTATTCCTTTATACCTATTTATTGAGCTCCTTTGCTCTACTGCGTTTTGATAATGTGCAATTGAATGACTCATCACGTTGGGTACTGAAAAGTTCTCTTATCGTATTTGGCCTAGGGATTGTTCTCGCTCTTTTCTCAAAAGGATTTGATAAGGACGCGATAGTCTATATCCAGAAGTACGCTTACCTGCTCTTTCCTGGGGCATTGTTGATCTCTATACACAAGTCAAAGCGTTTCGCATGGTGGTCAATTGGCGCATTCATACTAAGCGTCATCGTCTGTTTATCTATCGATTTGTACTCTTTTGCGATCATTCATGACTTTTTCCACAACAGGGGGGTCGTTCGCTTATGGGGGCAAATTGGCTACAGTCGTTGGCCCATCGTTCTGGTGACGGCAATGACTATCGCTTTGCTGGTTGAGCTAAATACTAAAAAGTGGTTACTCAAAGGGTTAGCTTGGCTATTTGTCGCACTAGCGCTGGTCGGGCTAGCATTAAGCGGGTCAAAAGGCGGCATAGTGGCTGTTGGGGTGGTCGGTTTCGCTTACTTGTTAATTCTGGCGAAGAAAAATTGGTTCATTGCCCCGGTTGTTCTCTTGCTTGTCTTTGTGGGCGTAAACTCTGAGCTATTTCAAAAAACCATTGGTCAACGTGGCCTGAATACTGAAACAATAACCGCATCGAGTTCAACTCAGGCGCGACTGGTTATGATTAAAACTGGCGCAGCGCTTTCTGTAAATAACCTACAAAACGACATCGCGTATTTTCTTTTCGGTGGTGGTATTGAAAACCCAGAAGAGCCCTTCCAGAATGCTCTGGATAAGCTACCTGATCAAGAGAATCAGGCGCTAATCTACCGCGGCAAACATTGGGGCCATACCGATTTACATAACAGTTACCTGGACCAACTGTTGAAAAGCGGTGTGATTTTTTCCATCTTGTTTTACTGGCTTATCATTCAAGTTACATTCAGAGCTTTCAAAGGCTTAAAGACCGTAGAACAATACCACTATCTACCGAGCATGTTTGCCACCACACTTGTAAGTTATGTGGTTTTTAACGCGTTCTACAGTAACTTCTCAGACTATGCCATTTACTCGCAGATCTACTTAATCGCGATAGCGTTGGCCTCGCCCAACATACTCAATAAAAGCACCCCGGTTGAATAGCGCTTTATGGGTAAAGTATTAACATCAATAACTACTTTACCCATAACTCTACATAGCAATTAAATGGCCTAGGTATTTGAGGATTGGCAACTCTTTCATTTCTTTCGCCGCTTTGACGCTGCGAAGCTTGTAGTAATCGGCATAACATTGATTCGACCAACTATCTGTATCGACTGATAATGCCTCCCACCCATAGTATTGAGGCATGCGTAACCGATAAGATGGCTCATCGAAGACAGTATCACTACCTACCTGGTGTTTGCTGATTCTGTTCATATTGGCCCCATACATTCCATATGTCTCTAGAGTCAAGACCGTCACACTGAAAATCATTATGGGTAACACAATATAATTTCTCAGCCGAACATTACGGTTTTCAACCAACATGAATGCAAGTAACAACGATGAAATCAGAGCTGCTGGAAAATAAGCTCGTCGAGACGGCAGTACACCAATCGTGAATGCTGAAATATCTACAATCAGGAGAATATATAAGACAGATAATACGATGTAGTAGCGGCTATTAAAGCCACTATTTTCCGTTAATAATCGATTTAAAACGATGATTGGCAGCAATAAGGTACTGAAAAGTACAATAGCCCCTAGAGCATCCCCAGATGGCTTTTCATAAAAATAAAAAAGGAGAAGCGGCAACAACAATAAGATGAATAGATAGTTTAGCCATAGTTTTCTATTCGCTTTGACATCAAGTTGCTTAAAAGAAAATTTAAACAAACTCACCAAAACGAACAAACAGGCTAACGCCACCCCATAGTTTGTCGTATACATTGCGTTGCCAATTGATCGCAAGTAATGGTAAATCACCTCAACCACATCCCCACTGATAAGCATCGCTAGAATATCGCTGATTGCGGTGTATTCATCAGGGTTGTTGGCTGCTCGCACTTGATTTCCCGGCGCTGTATAGAGAACAAGAAAGCCGATAATATAAGCCAATGAAGGTATGACAACGCGCCACGTACTCGCTCTAGATTTTAGTGCAAACCCACAAGCGAATACGCTAAGGATTGAACCAATCGCCCCCAAATCAAAAGAACTTAACCCGGCAAAAAAACTCATCACCGAGAACAAGGCAACCGATAAGGGGGATGATGCTTGGTACCAGTTAACATCTCGCCGAAAGCAGCTTAGTATTGCACTAAAGTGGATCAATATGATGGCCAGTGCCCAGGAATAATTGAGCGCTCCGGCCCTCCACAAAAATATGGCGCCAAATGAGCTAAACACAGAAACTAACACAAAGCTCGCCAACAAGAACCACGCATCTTTCGCGCCTTTTCTGCTATAGCCATAAATTAAATAATGACTAAAATAGAAAATCACCCCACACGCTAATGCATTACCTATGTGAAGATATATTCCTGTTAGGCTGCCTCCGGCAAAGAGTATTAGCAGATCGCCAAAACGAGCATTCCAGTTCAAATAAGAGTCCGTTACACTCGCCCACCCGCCATTATTCATGGATAAGTTAAGATGACAGAAGTCATCCGCCACTAGGGGGAAAAAATAGCTTAATGCAAAAACAAACAGCATTATTCCAGCTAATACTTTGTTAAACGGTGTGCTTAGTTGCTTGGTAAACATACTACCTTCAGTGCTTAGAGTTTCAGTATATGATTTTGGTGACGAGCCACTTTTAAATCGCTGTATTTTTAGTAAGAGACAACCAATCATTTTGCTGCCAGTTTATCGAACGCTTATTTAACTCTTTCTCAAACGATCGCTTGAGTCTATCCCAGTTACTTTGCTTCCAATCGTCACCTTCTTGCTGGCAGCATTTATCAAAGTCGATGATCCAGACCTTATCTTGGTCGTCGATGAGAATATTGTGAATATTGAGATCGGTATGATTGACCTGAGCGTCGTGCATCTTGCGGATCTCCTGACCGATTTTTTGATACATTTCCGCTGGTAGTGGATGTTCTTGCAAGATGGCCACTAAATCACGAGCATTCGGTATTTTTTCACTGAGTAAATCCGCTCGATACACAAGCCCAGACTTCTCAACTTTTGCGGCAATGGGCCTTGGTACGTTCACTCCGGCTTCAATTAGTGTCTTCAGCAATTGAAACTCTTGGTAGCTACGAGTGTTTTCCCACCCAGAGAACCAATATTGGTCTTTGACTAATTTACCAAACAGACCGCCACGGCGATAATGACGCAACGCTGCTTCAATTGTCTGTGTTTGCACAAACCAGGTGGTTCCTCGCCCTAGCGCGCTGCCAATCACTTTCCCTTGTTGCTGCCAATATTCAGGGTCAAAAACTTGCAGAGGGGCTTCTTTTAATAGTGTGTCGTCATACCAAACGACGGTGTTAGCGCGTTGCAATTTCTTCATGGTTTGAGTCCTAATGTCGTTAGCTTGATTTTACAATCAAACGGCTTATCTGCATAATCCTTAAATGTTTCCAACGCTTTGAATTAATTATGGCGCTTTTTAGCACTCCTCCTAAATCTCTTTGTATATTACGCCTTTCCGCGATTGGCGATGTGTGTAACACCATTGCCGCTGTGCAAGCCATTCAAAGTCAGTGGCCTGAGACTAAAATCACCTGGGTGACGGGCAAGTTGGAAGCTCAGCTGCTTCAGGCGATAACAGGCATTCGCGTCGTCGTATTTGATAAAAAAGCCGGCTGGCAGGGCTACAAAGCACTCTGGAAAACACTGGATGGTGAACACTTTGATGCGCTGTTACACATGCAGTATGCCTTTAGGGCTAGCATTGCTACTTTGGGTATCAAGGCGCGCTACAAGCTAGGGTTTGATGCTAAACGCAGTCAGGATTTTCAAGGTCTGTTTACCAATGTAAAAGTCCCTTCTCCTGCAAAGACTCATGTCCTGGATGGTTTATTGGCGTTTAATGAAACGCTTGGTTTGCAAGCACAAGCTGCGCAGTGGTCACTCACTTATCAAGCTGATGATAAGATTTGGGCAAGTCAGTATTTGCAAATAAAGAAAAACCTTCTTGTGGTACCTGCCGCCAGTAAAGGCTATAAAAATTGGACAGCGCAAGGCTATGCTGATGTCCTTGCTCATGCTCACCAGCAAGGTTGGAATATTATCTTGGCTGGCAGCCCAGCAAGTATTGAAGTGGAGCTGGCAGAGCAGATCGTATCGAAGCTAAGCTTTGAGGTGACCAATCTTGTCGGCCAGAGCTCATTGATGCAGATGCTCGCGTTGATTGATCTCGCTGACTTGCTCATAGCACCCGATACCGGGCCTACTCATATGGCAAATGCAATGGCAACGCCGGTCATTGGTTTGTACGCCCACCACAACCCGGCACGCACAGGCCCTTATAACTATCAAGATTATGTGGTTTCCGCTTATGAAGAGGCTATTCAAGCAGAAACTGGCAAGCCGAGCAGTGAGTTGAGTTGGCGGGCACGAGTCAAAGATAAAGCGGCAATGCAAAGAATCAGTACTAAGCAAGTCATCGCGATGTTTGACCATGTAGTTGAAACCGAGAAATTAGCACTTGTCTCGGCAAAGTAAACCCGGCCTCAATAAGGTGCTATGCTCGCTATTAAAGATTCCCTTTTTCAAGGGAATGACAAAATTTTAGTCTAAGGTAAACAAAGTGACCAAACCAACACTTGCTGTAGCATTGATTGTTAAAAACGAATCTAAACATCTCAAAGCGTGCCTTGAAACGGTTCAAGGTTGGGTCGATGAAATCGTTATTATGGACTCTGGCAGTACCGATGACACCGCTGAAATAGCGGCGGAGTTTGGTGCCAAATTTCATGTTAATGCTGACTGGCCAGGCTTTGGCCCTCAACGTCAACTGGCGCAAAGTCATGTTGAGTCCGATTTTGTCTTTTGGCTTGATGCCGATGAGCGCGTCACACCAGAGCTGAAACAACGTATCCTTGATGCGGTTCAACAGCAAAAAGCCGATACTATTTTTCAGTTTGAGCGCTTAAGCTGGGTGTTTGGACGCTTTATCAAACACTGTGGTTGGTACCCCGATCGCGTACTACGCCTCTACCCGACTAAGCTCACCCAGTATGATGATTCGTTAGTTCATGAAAAAGTAGAAACAACCAAGTCAATGAAGGTTGAAACTCTTAAGGGTGATCTTATCCACTACACCTATGATGATATGAATCATTACCTGGTCAAGTCAGCGGGCTATGCCAAAGCCTGGGCCGAGCAGCGGGAAAAGCGTGGAAAAACATCCAGCATCAGCCAGGGCATTATTCACGCCCTCGCCTGTTTTGTGAAAATGTACATTGTTAAAGCGGGCTTTTTAGATGGCAAGCAGGGCTTTTTACTATCGTTACTGTCTGCGCATTCCACCTTTGTGAAATACGCGGATTTATGGGTGAGACAAACTCAAGATAAACCAACAAAGTGAGATTTTTCAAAATGTCTAAACCAAAATGGCTGAAATCAAGTTACATCAAAGCAAGATTTAGTCAGCTATTCGTCTCAGTCTTCAAACGACATAACCAAACCCTGGGAAATGGTATTCTCATTACCTCTACAGATGGGCTTGGGGATGCATTTATGCGTCTGTCCCTGGTTTATCACTTGTGCCAGAAAAATGGTTTTGATAATGTCTGGGTCGTTTCCAAGCCACCAGCGATTCCACTATATCAAGCGTTGGGTATTCAAGTAATTAAATACACCGACCGGAATAGAACCAGTCCCTTCAAGCGATTAGCGCTAGTCAATGAGCTCAATCGCCTTCCAATAGATAAAGTACTTGCTTTAGAGTTCACGCGAAATGAAGATCTTATCGATTTGATTGTTCAGAAAAACAAGATCGGGTTTTCACACAATGGTAACCCAGAGAATGACCGTCAACTTTCTGAAGTCGTGACTAATCCTGGATATGCAGGAGATGCGCTAACGAATATGAGCCAACACCTTGGTTCGGACGTCAAGCTCATGGATAACACCGATTTTTTGTCTCGATTTATCGCAGATATCAAGCCCCAAATTATCAATACTCAACAAGAACAGTTGCATGTTGTCTTAGCCGTTGGGGCTGCCGCTAGCGAAAAAATGATGCGCATATCGAATATCGTCAAAATAATGGAAGCCTTATATTCTGCGTATCCAAATATACACTTTACCTTAATTGGTTTTGGAAAGCGCGACGACAAATATACCAAGCTGATTGAAAAACACTATAAAGCGCAGAATCTACAAAACTTGGTATCAAAAGCATCCTTGAAAGAAACCATTGAGATTGTAGCAAACTGCGACCTTCTTATTGGCTTCGATTCAGGTATGTATAACTTGGCTTTCACTCTTAAAAAGCCCACCATTTGCTTTGCAACTCATGTAGAAACCGCATTGCACGAGGCCGATTGCCTGCGTGTTATTAGAGGCACTGATACAGAATATGGGGTTTCTGATGAGTATGGGTGTAAGCGTACCAACTCCGTATATCCAGAAGTCGTTATTTCTCAATTTGAAGAGTTGCAAAAAATCACAGAAAAGTAGCTTTCACTAGAAGTTCACTCTCCTCTTCTGTGTACTATTAGCAGTATTCTCGGCACCACAAGCTAAGCTCTTTTGCTACCTCACCAACATCAATTCGAGCCATGTTTTCTTGGCTCTTTTTGTCTTCGGCGATTGGCGGGCAAAACGCAATATGCCGCCCCTCTGAGTTAAGCGGTCTCCAACGCAATGGCGTTGCTGAACGCTTAGCTGGGAAAAAGCCCACTGTAGGTACATCAAGGGCCGCAGCAATGTGCAATGGGCCTGTAGAGCCAGCAACGAACGCACTGGCACACGCTATTGAGCGTGAGAAGTCCACCAGTCCGTCATTTTCATCATAGACCACGCTGCGTGTCGCCATGTTTGCCAAAGCAACGTGCAATTCACGCGCTTTTTCTTCTTCTCCTGGGCCTGCCGTTAACACGACCTCGAAATCACCATCGATATTGGCCACCAACGTCGCGTATTGCGTGATAGATAAGTTATTTGCTGAGCCTCCGCTGCCCGCATGCACGTAGAGCCACGACTTGCCTCTGTCTAACCCAAGTGACTTGGCTAACTTGTCTTTTTGTTGCTCTAGATCTTGCTCGTTAAACTGCAAGTAAGGCGTTGTCGGTTCAACAATGGGCTGCTTGATGTCCGTTAGGAATGCACGAATGAGATCAAGGTTATATTCATATTCTGGCTTAGCGCTTTGTGAACGCTTTTGCTTTATTCGCTTGTTATAGAATATTTGCGCCAATTTGGTCGCTGGCGCCAGGCGGTAAGGGATTTTAGCCCTCCAAACCAACAGCGCATTGTAGGTGGTCGAAAACAAGTTAAGAGACGCTTCAAAATCAGCGGCTTTTATGTCTGAAACCAGTGCTTGCTGAGCCAACTTATCACTGTTTTTTCCTGGGTCTACCAATACGTCATCAATCCACGGACAAAGCTCTGCCAGTGCAACAGTATAATTAGGCACCAACGCGGTAATATGACAATCGGGAAGCGATGCTTTGAGCATAGCAAAGCTTGGCCACGCCAACATGAAGTCGCCGATTTTGTCGTTTCTTACTACCAGTATTTTTTTCATTGTTACCTACTTCACGCTGATTTTTGTGCTCATCGCTAATCATAACAAGTGAACGCAATAATGATAACTCTTTGCCGCTTTGTTACACTGAATAAAATACTGAATAACAGAGCAAAGACAGTGACGAAGAAAAGAATTTCCAGAGTAGTTTACCCTGGCACTTTTGACCCAATTACCAATGGCCACCTAGATTTGATTGAACGTGCTGCTAGCATGTTTGACGAGGTGATTATTGCCGTTGCCGCCAGTCCAAGTAAAAACACCATGTTTACCCTTGAAGAGCGCGTTGACTTTGCACACGCGGTGACGAAGCATTTAGGCAATGTCACAGCAAAAGGGTTTTCTGGTTTGATGGTTGATTTTGCTAAAGACGAAAAAGCCAATGTTCTGATCCGAGGCTTACGCACCACCGTCGACTTTGAATACGAGTTTGGCTTGACCAACATGTATCGTCGACTCATGCCAGGTCTGGAAAGTGTTTTTTTGACCCCAGCAGAGGAGCATGCGTTTATTTCATCAACCATAGTGCGAGAAGTGGCGATTCACGGCGGTGATGTGGCTCAGTTTGTGCCCGATGTGGTAGCCAAGGCACTGGAAGAGAAAAAGAAAGTCTAGAATCAAGTGGCATCGACAACGCCCCTTTATCGTCATCCCAGAAACAATGCACCCACTGGTGTTTATCATACCGCAGGACGTTGGCATTGTTGCCAGGATTCTACTCACGGCTTGGTGCACGCTTTGGTTAGATTCCCGCTTTCGCGGGAATGACATAATAAATGGGCGGGAATAACGAATACTTCAGGAATGACGAATGCTTCAGGAATGACAACGAAGGCAGAAACGACTGCCTTCTCAAGTCACTGCTACGTCGAGTCGTTAAATCCCGTACTGTGCGCGATAGGTTTTCACCGCCTCTAGCTGCTCTGGATTGCCACCCTTCTCTTCAAGATAAGTAATCAAATCCGTGAGACTGACAATCGAAATCACTGCGCAGCCAAAGTCACGCTCAACTTCCTGGATAGCCGACAGCTCACCTTTGCCTTTTTCTTGGCGATCGATAGCCACCAATACGCCAGCAAGGTCTGCACCGTTTGCTTTAATGATTTCCATCGACTCACGAATCGCGGTACCCGCTGTGATCACATCGTCCACCAGCATGATACGCCCTTCTAACGCGCTGCCCACGAGGTTTCCACCTTCACCGTGGTTTTTTGCTTCTTTGCGGTTGAAGCAATACGGCGTATCAACATCATGGTGATCGGCAAGTGCTACGGCTGTTGTCGTCGCGATTGGGATACCTTTGTATGCTGGGCCAAATAGCACATCGAAATCAATGCCAGAGTCTGCCAGCGCTGCTGCGTAGAAACGGCCAAGGCGAGCAAGATCACGACCTGTATTGAAAAGACCAGCGTTAAAGAAGTAAGGGCTAGTACGACCTGATTTTAAAGTAAACTCACCAAACTTAAGAACTTCTTTCTCTAGTGCAAATTCAATAAATTCACGCTGGTATGCTTTCATTTTCTTCTCTCTATAGGTTGTTGGGAATGACTATCCACACGTCATCCCTGCGTAGGCAGGGATCTTACGTCATTATGTCGCTCGCTTTAGGGGGATTCCTGCCTGCGCAGGAATGACACCTTTATTCATTGCTGGTAACAAGCAATGCGCGAACGTATTCTTACTCAAAAAAATAGCCCCCTTGCGGGAGCTACCAAATAAACTATTTTTCCAATGCCAGCTTCTGAGCTGCCACGATCTCGGCAATGCCTTTATTGGCTGACTCAAGCAGAGCCAACAATTCTTGATGGGTGAACGGTTCACCTTCGGCAGTGCCCTGGATTTCAATCATGCGACCGTCTTCGGTCATCACAACGTTCATATCAGTATCAGCCGCTGAGTCTTCTACGTATTCAAGATCGCAGAGAATGTTCTCGCCCAGAATACCAATAGAGACCGCCGCCACGTGACCTTTCATTGGGTTGGCTTTAAGTTTACCTTGCTCAACTAAGCTATCGAACGCGTCGGCTAACGCCACACTGGCACCAGAAATAGCCGCTGTACGCGTACCGCCATCGGCTTGAATCACGTCACAGTCTACCGTCACCATAAATTCACCCATCGCTTCTAGATCAACGACAGCTCGAAGGCTGCGTGCAATCAAACGTTGGATCTCCATGGTGCGGCCACCTTGCTTGCCGCTGGCCGCTTCACGACGCATTCTTGAGTGTGTAGAGCGAGGTAACATGCCGTATTCCGCCGTCACCCAGCCTTGTCCCTTGCCTTTTAGCCAGCGAGGCACGTTCTCTTCCACTGTGGCATTACACAAGACTTTGGTATTGCCGAACTCCACTAACACAGAACCTTCTGCGTATGCGGTGTAGTTGCGGGTCATTTTTATTGGGCGCACTTGGTCTGCTGCGCGGTCATTTGGACGCATTGGCATTACCTTAATTGGGAAGAGGGTTTGGTTGGGCGCAGATTATAGATCAAATGCGCTTGCGGATCTAGGTGAGACCATCACGGTCACGACGCTCGCCATAAGTCTTCTATGCCCTACCGCGCTTTCAATATTATGACTCACTCATATGGCTGTGCTACCATACTGTTAACTTTACCTATTGAACCCGTCAGCAAGGAAATTACAAATGATCTACAGCATGACCGCTTATGCACGTAAAGAAGTCAAAGGTGACTGGGGCACCGCAGTGTGGGAAATCCGCTCTGTCAATCAACGCTACCTAGAAACCTACTTCCGTATGCCAGAGCAGTTTCGTGGTTTAGAGCCTGTTCTGCGTGAGCGTTTTCGTAAGCGCCTTGCTCGCGGTAAAGTCGAATGTCACCTGCGTTTTGAAGCCAACCCTTCTGCTAAAGGCGAACTGAGTATTAATGAAGCTCTGGCTCAGCAGGTCGTCAATGCTGCGAAACAAGTCATGACACTGACCGGCGAAGAGAGCCGCTTAAATCCATTTCAAGTGATGAACTGGCCCGGTGTCATGGAAACGCCAGAGCAAGACATGGATAGCATCAATAAGCAATTGCTGGCTGGCTTTGACGCCGCTATTGGCGATTTCATCGAGGCAAGAGCAAGCGAAGGCGAGAATATGAAAGCGCTGATTGTTGCCCGCCTAGAAGCCATTACCGCTGAAGTGGTTAAAGTACGTGCGCGCATGCCGGAAATCATTGAATGGCAACGTGAGCGCCTACTCACCAAATTTGAAGATGCCAAAGTAGAACTTGACGCGGGCCGCGTTGAGCAAGAGCTTATCCTGCTAGCACAAAAGTCTGACGTTGCAGAAGAGCTTGATCGCTTAGATTCTCACGTTAAAGAAACCACGGCTATCATGAAAAAAGGCGGCGCATGTGGTCGTCGATTAGACTTCATGATGCAAGAATTCAACCGTGAGTCGAACACACTAGCATCGAAATCGATCAGCACTGACATCACAGCTTCTGGCGTTGAGCTTAAAGTTCTTATCGAGCAAATGCGCGAACAAATTCAGAATATTGAATAATATTTTGTAATCAACTGACATCAACACCTTTCAAGCAGGCTCCTCAGCCTGCTTTTTTATATCTGCATTACCAGACAGACATGTTTCAATCGTCAACCCATGCACCCACTGTTCGGCAGTTTTTTATTGAGAATGCCCTAATGATCGTGCTACTCTTCGCCTCCATTTTTCTGGCCGAAATTTACACGTTTTGGCTAGAGTTATGTATAGAATAAGAATATCAACGAGATATTCTCACCGTTTTCAACTCAAGATGTGGACTTCGACAAATGATAGGTAAAGGCACGCTTTATATTGTATCGGCACCGAGTGGCGCTGGTAAATCGAGCTTAATTTCAGCGATGTTGGAAAAAAACCCAACCTACGCCATGAAAGTATCTGTGTCTCACACCACTCGCGACATGCGTCCGGGCGAAGAAGACGGTGTTCACTACCACTTTGTTGAAAAGAGTGAGTTTGAATCACTGATTGCGCAAGGTGATTTTCTAGAGCACGCTGAAGTGTTTGGGAATTATTACGGCACATCTCGTAAGTGGATCGAAGAAACACTTGAAAAAGGTATTGATGTTTTCCTTGATATTGATTGGCAAGGTGCTCGTCAAATTAGAGAAAAAATGCCCCACGCAAAAAGCGTTTTCATTCTGCCACCATCAAATGGTGAACTTGAGCGCCGCTTAAATGTGCGCGGTCAAGACAGCGACGAAGTCATCGCTAAACGCATGAGCGAAGCAAAATCAGAAATGTCGCATTACAATGAATATGACTATGTCATTGTTAATGATGACTTTGACGGTGCACTCGTTGATTTTAAAGCGATTTTACGAGCTGAACGTCTTAAGCAAGACAAGCAAAGTGTGAAATACAAAGGTATGTTGGACGCGCTACTGGCTGAGTAAACCACTCTTACCACAACGCACCAAAACAAAAGAATTACAAACGTCATCCTTACGAATGTGAGGATCTTAGTCAGCGGGTATTGCGCTCAATTTATGTCAATCACTTGCAGCCAGAGATCCCCTTTTTCAAGGGGATGACAAGTGTGCTACGATAGTAGTCGCATACGATTAAACCAGAAGTAACAGTCGTTAATAGGATCATTTGTGATCTAGAATCTAAACTTAATAGACTGTATACTTTCTCGTCATTCAAAAATTTAGTTAACTATTGGAGTTCTTATGGCACGCGTAACTGTTCAAGACGCTGTTGAAAAAGTTGGTAACCGTTTCGACCTAGTTCTGATTTCGGCTCGCCGCGCACGTCAAATGCAAATCGGTGGTAAAGATGCATTGGTGCCAGAAGAAAATGATAAGCCAACGGTTATCGCACTACGCGAAATCGAAGAAGGCTTGATCACGAAAGAAGTTCTTGATGCACGTGAGCGTCAAGAGCAGCAAGAGCAAGAAGCAGCAGAACTAGCCGCTGTAAGCAGCATCGCTCACACTCGCTAATTTGTCGCACCGCTATAACCTATCTAAGTTTCATCGACTTTCGGGCCTAAAAATTGTATCTATTCGATAGCCTCAAAGACGTTGCCCAAGAATACCTAACAGAGCCTCAACTTGAGGCTCTGCGTCAATCTTATGTGGTAGCAAGAGATGCCCATGAAGGGCAGACCCGCTCAAGCGGAGAACCATACATCATTCACCCCGTAGCTGTTGCTCGTATCCTCGCGGAAATGCGTTTGGATATCGAAACCCTGCAAGCGGCGTTGTTGCATGATGTTATAGAAGACACTGAAGTCACCAAAGAAGAGCTAGAAGAACAATTTGGCACTACGGTCGCCGAGCTGGTTGACGGCGTTTCGAAACTCGACAAATTGAAGTTTCGTGATCGAAAAGAAGCGCAAGCGGAAAACTTCCGTAAAATGGTCCTTGCCATGGTGCAAGACATTCGCGTTATTCTTATTAAACTCAGTGACCGTACCCACAACATGCGCACGCTTGGGGCGCTTCGCCCTGATAAAAAGCGTCGTATTGCTCGTGAAACGCTAGAGATCTACTCTCCGCTGGCTCATCGTCTGGGTATCCACAATATCAAAACTGAGCTTGAAGAGCTGGGTTTTGAAGCGCTTTACCCGAACCGATATCGCGTCCTCAAAGAGGTCGTGAAAGCGGCGCGTGGTAACCGAAAAGAGATGATCGCTCGCATTCACAGTGAGATCGAAGGCCGCCTAGAAGAGGTAGGCTTGAAAGCTCGCGTGTTTGGTCGCGAAAAGAACTTGTTCTCCATCTACAACAAGATGAAGACTAAAGAGCAGCGTTTTCACACCATTATGGACATCTACGCCTTCCGAGTGGTCGTGGATTCTGCCGATACCTGTTATCGCGCTCTGGGTCAGGTACACAGCTTGTATAAGCCACGTCCTGGCCGAATGAAAGACTACATTGCGGTACCAAAAGCCAACGGCTATCAATCCCTACACACCTCTATGGTTGGCCCACACGGCGTTCCTGTTGAAGTACAAATTCGTACCGAAGACATGGACCAAATGGCAGACAAAGGTGTTGCGGCGCATTGGGTTTATAAAGGTAATGGTGACCGCACAGGTACGACGGCTCAAGTCAAAGCGCAGCGCTGGATGCAAAGCCTGCTGGAATTGCAGCAAAGTGCGGGTAACTCGTTCGAATTTATCGAGAACGTTAAATCGGATCTGTTCCCTGACGAAATCTACGTATTCACGCCGAAAGGTCGCATCGTCGAATTGCCACTGGGCGCGACAGCGGTTGATTTCGCCTACGCGGTTCACACCGATGTGGGGAATACCTGCGTGGGGGCTCGCGTTGATCGCAATCCGTACCCACTGAGTAAGACACTGAAGAACGGCCAGACAGTCGAAATCATTAGTGCTCCGGGTGCTCGTCCTAATGCCGCGTGGCTCAACTACGTGGTGACGTCTCGCGCTCGAACCAAGATCCGTCAGGTGCTGAAAACCATGCGCCGTGAAGATTCGATTGTGCTTGGTCGCCGCCTACTCAATCATGCACTTGGTCGTCATAACATCGACAGCATCTACGAAGAGAACATCAGTGAAGTTCTCAGCGATCTTCGCCTCGAATCAACCGATGATCTGCTCGCGGCCATTGGCCTTGGCGAGTTAATGAGTATTGTGATTGCTCGTCGCCTGTTAGGTGATACAGATGAACTGACTCAAACCAGCTCCATTCAATCGAACGGTAAGAAGCTGCCAATCCGTGGTGCGGAAGGCATATTGTTGACGTTTGCCAACTGTTGTCACCCTATCCCAGACGATCACATCATTGCGCATGTTTCACCTGGGCGTGGCTTGGTTGTTCACCGCGAAACCTGCCCAAATGTTCGTGGCTATCAAAGAGAGCCCGACAAGTACATGGCGGTGGAGTGGAGCGATGACTTCGAGCAAGAATTTACCGCGGAGCTCAAGGTTGATCTTCAAAACCACCAAGGTGCCCTTGCTGAGCTGACCAATGTTATTGCAAGTACAGGGTCGAACATTCACGGTATCTCTACTGAGGAGCGTGATGGACGCTTGTATACGGTCACGGTATTACTCACAACCAAAGATCGTATTCACCTTGCCAGCATCATGAAGCGCATCAAAACGATGCCAACAGCACTAAGAGTACGACGACGTAAAAACTAACTTACGCTCAAACTGAATTCGGGTTCGATGTTATTATCGAGCCCGTTTTGTTTTGGAAATCACGGATGAATATTGAACGCTACCTTCGGATTCAAAAGGTTCTTAAAGCTCGCCAACCGGATCTGACGTTATGTTTAGATCAAGTGCACCAAGCCCCAGCAAG
>NZ_JAJNNZ010000018.1 GCF_022836845.1 Vibrio gelatinilyticus | reverse complement strand
GGCTTTCGCCGCTTTTTTTGTTGCTATTACTCTTCCGCCTCTTGCTCATCGTCCTCTCCCCTACGCGTATAGAAACGCGCAAAGAACAATCCGACTTCAAACAATAAGCACATTGGAATGGCAAGCAAGGTTTGAGAAATCATATCCGGAGGTGTCAGCATCATGCCTATAACAAAAGCCGCCACTACGATATAAGGACGCTTTTCTTTCAAGCTTTGAACGTTTGTTGCTCCTGTCCAACATAAAAGAATGATCGCGACAGGGACTTCAAACGCAATACCAAATGCCAAGAACAATGCGAGAACAAAATCCAGGTAACTAGAGATGTCAGTGGCAAACTCAACCCCACCGAGCGAAATCGCGGTAAAAAAGCCAAACACCAATGGGAATACCACGAAATAAGCAAACGCCACACCGCAGTAGAACAACAATGAACTAGAGAACATCAGTGGCATGATCAATCGGCGTTCATGCTTATACAGCCCCGGCGCAACGAAAGCCCACACCTGATACAGGATAAATGGCACGGCGACAAATACCGATGCAATCAAGGTTAACTTCAGTGGCGTAAAGAAAGGCGATGCCACATCGGTCGCGATCATTGTCGCCCCTTCAGGCAGTCGTTCGACTAAAGGCTTTGAAACAAAGTCATAAATATCGCCCGAGAAATAGATAAGGCAGATAAAGACAACAAGCACAGCCGCTATCGCACGCAAGAGTCGATTTCTAAGTTCGAGTAGGTGGCTGATTAATGGTTGTGTCTGTTCAACAGAAGACATGCAAACCTCGTGTGAACGTTCGAAGTTCACCCTTGTGATTAGGGTAAGTATTAAAAAGAAGAGCGGTATTCCCCGCTCCTAGTCTGATTTCTTCTCTGTGCTCTCAGCGCTAACTGAGTCAGATGGTACGTCAGCCGTTTCGCTTTGCTCCGCTGATTGAGCAGATGGCGACTTGGTTTTGTCGCTCGCGTACGGCCGGGTGACCTCTTGCGCGGCTTGCTTAAGCTCTTCAACAGAGCTTCTGAGTTCTGGAGACAAGTCTTCCATGCCCATTTTTTCCGCCTTACGCAAGTTCTCTTGCAATTCTTGCACCTTCAGCTCATGAGACAACTCATCTTTTACGCTATTGGCCATATTCTTAGCAGAACTAATAAACTTAGAAATGCTACGAATTGCCGTAGGTAAACGCTCAGGGCCAAGAACCACAAGCCCAACAACAGAGATTAATACCAGCTCCCAGAAACCGATATCAAACACGGTCTAAACCTGCTCTTTGTCTTTTTTCGTGTCAGTTTCAACTGACGCGTCAGTTTTCTTCTGCTCTAGACTTTTAGGATCAAAGTCAGCGTCCTGCTCTTTTTTCTCTGACTTTTCATCTTCGCTCATCGCCTTCTTGAAGCCTTTAACAGCGCCACCTAGGTCACCCCCAATGCCACGAAGTTTCTTTGTACCAAACAGCAAAACGACAATGACAGCAATGATCAGAAGTTGCCAAATACTAATACCACCCATTTTCAGTTCCTCGGGTCTTATTAAACAATATGAAAGATAAGAAGTTTATCCCTTAACGACGATAAGTACGCCAACTCAATAACCAAAATGTGACACCTACGATACCTGACGTCACAGAGAAGTGCTGATAGGGCCCTTCTAATAATATGGCAGAGCATACGATTAACGTAGCTCCGACACCAAACAAAAATTTACCAGTTGCATGTTGCCGTTTTGAGTCACGGTAACCTTGATAAAGCTGCCCCATTCTCTGGTTCATGGCTTTACCCTGTTTTAGGCTATCGTACAGCAGTTCTGGTAATTCAGGCAATTTTTCTGCCCAGAACGGCGCACGGTCCTTGATTCCATTCAATACGGCTTGCGGCCCCATCTGATTTGCCATCCATTTTTCAAGGAATGGCTTGGCGGTTTCCCACAGGTCTAACTGTGGATAAAGTTGCCGGCCTAGCCCTTCAACATAAAGCAGGGTTTTCTGCAGTAGCACCAGCTGTGGCTGTACTTCCATATTGAAACGGCGCGCCGTATTGAAAAGATTAAGCAATACGTGACCAAATGAAATCTCACACAAAGGCTTAGCAAAGATAGGCTCACACACAATACGGATAGCAAACTCGAACTCATCGACATTGGTATCTTGTGGCACCCAGCCTGAATCGACATGCAACTCTGCGACCTTACGATAATCACGATTAAAGAAGGCCAGAAAGTTTTCCGCCAAATAGCGCTTATCGTCACTGTTTAACGTGCCGACAATGCCGCAATCTAAGCCTATCCATTGGGGATTGTCTGGATGCTCATAACTAACAAACACATTGCCTGGATGCATATCAGCGTGAAAAAAACTGTCGCGAAATACTTGGGTAAAGAAGACACTCACACCACGCTCAGCCAGTAACTTCATGTTGGTACCATTGGCTTGCAACGCCGGGATATCTGAAACTTGGATCCCATAGATACGCTCAGACACCATCACATTCGGACAGCTAAACTCTGGGATCACTTCCGGTACATACAACTCTTCGCTGTTTTCAAAGTTACGACGAAGTTGTATGGCGTTCGCTGCTTCACGACGCAAGTCTAATTCATCAAGCAGTGTCTTCTCATACTCTGCGACGACTTCGACGGGCTTTAAACGTCTAGCTTCTGGCAGCGCCTTCGCCACCAAGCGTGCCATGCGATACATTAGCTTTATGTCCGCATCAATCGCCGGACGAATATCAGGGCGAATCACCTTGAGCACCACTTCTCGCCCGCAAGGTTTTAACTTTGCGGTATGCACTTGTGCGATCGATGCAGAGGCCAATGGCGTGATATCAAAGTCACTAAACCATTGCTCAAGATCACCACCAAGCGCTTGCTCAATATGCTGCTTAGCCAAGTTCCCATCGAATGGAGAAACCTGATCTTGCAACAGTGCCAGTTGATCGGCGATGTGGGGAGGAAACAGATCACGCCGCGTCGACATCATCTGACCAAATTTGATCCACACTGGACCCAAGGTCTGCAATGCCAAACGCAATCGCTCGCCCAGTGGTTTTTCTGGATGTTGATTTTTAACCCAAAACAACGAACGGCGAGCCAACAAAGGGGCTTTGGTCAGTTGATGGGTCGGTAACAGTTCGTCGAGCCCGTATTCTAGTTGAACTTTGATGATTCGATAGAGGCGTTTTATTTCACTTGGCGTCATGCAAGCTGTGTCCCTTTGTCTTGCGAGTTAGCACGAGCTAAAACTTGGTCAAGTCTAGCTTGCAATTGTTCGGTGCCACTTTTCACATCATCCACCGCATCACAAAATGCCGCTATTTCTAATGGTGCTGGCGCAATTTTCCACTCTTCGGTCAGCACTTGACCTAAGTGATTCTGGTGCGTTGCAAAGCGTGTTTTCATAAAACCAAACACATCTTTAGCACCTTGCGATAAGGTATGAGCGACCACATCCCCTGTCACTCTCGATAACCATTCTTCGATGTCGGGTTTGCAGTCGGTCAGCAGTTGCGAGAACTTCTGAGCCAGTTGAATATCCCCCTCTAACACCAATTTATCTTGTTTGATCAACTTGGTGATGTTGGCTTGCTCGCGAAGCTCTGGCAAGACCGATAAGCTCACCGAGAGGTAGCAATCAGGCTCTCCTTCATATTGAGCGAGGACGTCGAGTTGCGTACTGAATACAAACGTCAGTGTCTTACCGAACTCTTTTATGTTGAGCGAAATCACCTTGCCTTTAAGACGAGCAAGACGTTTGACTAGGTCGTCATCGTCTTTAATCAAGGTATTGAGCGTCGTTTCGACCACTGCGGTCACTAAAGGATCAAACGGCATGAGGCTTCCCTTAGAACTTATAACCACGATGAAGGGCAACAATGCCACCCGTCAAATTGAAGAAAGAGGTCTGCTCAAAGCCCGCTTGCTGCATCATACCTTCGAGTGTTTGCTGATCAGGGTGCATGCGAATGGACTCTGCAAGGTAACGATAGCTGTCTGCATCATTCGCCACCAGCTCACCGATTTTAGGCAGTAGGTGAAATGAGTACGCGTCATAAATTTTAGACAACGGGTCCAAAATAGGCTTAGAGAACTCCAAAACCAATAGACGACCGCCCGGCTTTAACACGCGGTACATTGAACGTAATGCTTTGTCTTTGTCGGTTACATTACGCAAGCAAAAGCTAATCGTAATACAATCAAAATAGTTGTCAGGGAACGGCAGTTCTTCGGCATTCGCCTGAACATAATGAACATTGCCAACAATGCCGGTATCACGCAATTTATCACGGCCAACGTTCAACATAGAATTATTGATATCAGCCAAAATAACATGACCTTTGTCACCCACAATGCGCGAGAACTTCGCCGTCAAATCGCCGGTACCACCACCTAAATCTAAAATACGCTGACCTGGGCGCGCACCACTGCAATCGATGGTAAATCGCTTCCAAAGACGATGAACTCCGCCAGACATAAGATCGTTCATAATGTCGTACTTAGCGGCAACAGAGTGGAAGACTTGCGCTACTTTCGTCACTTTCTCTTCTTTCGCGACGGTTTCAAAACCAAAGTGTGTGGTTTCTTCAGTTTGTACTGCTTGATTCGATTGCACGTTTACCTGTCCTTATGATTCTTCATTCCCATGCATGGTCTTTGCAATGGCAGGGAGATGCCTCAGTTTACTTTATCCTCAGCTGTATGTCTTTCCACCAAAGCATCATTTTGTGCTATTTCTGTCACTGATAAAGAGATTGAACGCTTGACCTCTACCCCTAAAGTTTTAAAACTTTCTGCCTGGCGGATCATGTTGCCCCGTCCGGTGGCCAATTTGTTCATAGCCCCTTGATAGCTCTGGTTGGCTTTATCGAGGGCCCCCCCCAAACCTTCCATATCATCTACAAACAATCGCATTTTGTCATACAGCTTGCTGGCCTTGTCGGCGATCACCTGAGCGTTCTGATTTTGGCGCTCATTACGCCATAGATTATCAATCGTACGCAGCGCAACCAGCAGTGTGGTTGGGCTCACCAAAATGATGTTGCTCTCCATGGCATCTTTGACCAAATTTGGATCGGCTTGAATCGCGACTTGAAAAGCAGGCTCAACCGGAATAAACATCAATACATAGTCTAAGCTCTGAATGCCTTTGAGTTGATGATAATCCTTAATACTCAATCCCTTAATGTGATTGCGTAGCGCGATCAGGTGCTCTTGCAGTGCCAACTCTTTTTGCTGGTCATCTTCGGCATTGAAATAGCGCTCAAAAGCCACCAGTGCCATTTTTGAATCGATGACAACCTGTTTGTCCTGAGGTAAGTGAACAATCACATCCGGTTGATAACGCTTGCCCGCTTCATTTTGTAAACTGACCTGAGTTTGGTATTCGTGACCTTCACGCAAACCTGACTCTGCCAGTACCCGAGCAAGTACCACTTCACCCCAGTTGCCTTGTTGTTTATTGTCGCCTTTTAATGCCTGGGTAAGATTCATCGCCTCACGAGACATTTGATCATTCAATCGTTGTAAGTTTTTTAACTCATGCACTAGAGTGTGGCGCTCTTTGGCTTCTTGATTAAAGCTGTCATTAACCTGTTTCTTGAATCCTTCAAGTTGCTGTTTCAACGGACTTAAAATCCCATCCAGACTTTGCCTGTTTTGTTGATCCACTTTTGCTGTTTTCGCTTCAAACACTTGATTTGCCAGTCGTTCAAATTGTTCTTTGAGGCGAGTTTCTGATTGCTCTAGCATCTCGAATTTTTCTAGATTCGCCTGTTGCTGCTGTTGATGGGTAGCATTTTGCTCTCGCAGTTGTGCTTCGAGCTGCGCTCGGTCGTGTTTAACCCGCTCAAGCTCATCGGCGTAGTGCTGGCGCTCTTGCTTTACCGCCTCAAAGTAACGCAACTTTTCGACCGCTGCCATTAACTTGCCGTGCAATTGCTTAAGTTCAAATGCCGATTTATCTCGCTCATCATCTAGCTCATCGAGCTCTTGTCTGGCGAGGGTCAGCGCATTGTTGAGTCGCTGCAACTCTTGTTGGTTTGATTGCTGTTCAAGCTCATGAGAGCGCATCTGCAGTTGTTGCTCACTTCGTGCCTTAACACGAATAACAACCGCAGTAAGAGCTGCAAGGGTGGTAGAAAGCGAAGTGAATAATAGCAGTGAGGTTTGGTGCTCGAGGATCCATTGCATAGTGCTTAACCATTAGAAAGAAAACGATGCTAAAGCTAATGGTAATTTATACTGGATAAATGTCCAGATGTTCGAGCCAAAATGAGTGGATATCAAGAAGATATATAGACCTGGCCGCGTTTACAGCACTCTTTTGCGAATACGAGAGTTAATGATGTCTTCAATCATCTTTTGCTCTTTGCGCGCCTTTTCGTAGTTTTGTTTGGCTTGCCAGCGCTCCATGACCTGTTCTAGTCCTTTCACTCTGGCGTGTTTGTGCTCTAACTCTTTTTGCACCGATGAACATTGGGCTTCCATGACGGCGTGTTCGTGTCGATGATGCACCAGCATTTTGTGCAGCATTTGGTCAACCATATTCAGATTCATCAGGTTGGCACTGGTCATCGTGGTGTTCTGTTGCAGTTCCCCACTTTGATGTGTTCGCAGCTGCGACAATTGCGACAGTTGCAGCTCTAAATGCTGGCTTTGTTGGCGCATCGACTCAAGCTGTTGACCCACTTGATCGCGGCGTTTTTCCGCCACTTGAGTCAGCTTGCCGACCGCCTTAATTTTTGCATCCATGCTGTCATCCTTGTGCTGTTGTGTACTGGGTCGAAATCGACACCCAACTTACGCTAGTTTGCCGTCTGAAATAACGTCGCCAGCGACGTTAAACTCGTCGGATAGTCCACGTTCTCGCTCGCGGATTGAAGTAAAAAATCCTTTAACTTTGGATACATAGCTACTGCCTGATCCAACTCAGGATCCTGCCCTGGCTGATAACCGCCTAATGGTAACAACTCTTTCACTTGCTGGTAGTTGGAATACAACTGACGAAATTGATTGGCAATCGTACTGTGCGCAGGTTCAGTACAGGTGTTCATACAACGACTGATCGACGCGTTAATATCAATGGCAGGATAATGCCCTTGTTCAGCAAGCTGACGTGACAATACCACGTGCCCATCCAAAATCGCTCTTGCAGAGTCCACGACCGGATCTTGCTGGTCATCACCGTCGGCCAAAACGGTATAAATGGCCGTTAAACTGCCACTCGGATGCTCGCTGTTTCCTGCGCGCTCGAGTAACTGAGGGAGCAGGCTGAATACTGAAGGTGGGTAACCGCGAGACGCAGGAGGCTCGCCCAGGGCTAATGCAATCTCACGTTGCGCCATGGCGTATCGGGTCAACGAGTCCATTAACATCAATACATCTTTACCTTGATCGCGAAAGTACTCTGCTACTCGGTGGCAAAGTAAAGTTGCGCGTAGACGCATCAACGGCGACTCATCGGCGGGAGCTGCGATCACAATCGCTTTTTCACGCGCTTCAGGTGTTAAATTTCTCTCAATAAATTCACGCACTTCACGGCCACGCTCACCAATAAGGCCGACGACAATGACATCTGCTGCGGTGTTTTTAGTGATCATCCCCAACAGGACACTTTTACCCACACCACTGCCTGCCATAAGACCGATGCGCTGCCCTTTACCGACGGTTAGCAAGCCATTAATGGCGCGAACACCAACATCCAGTGGCGTATCGACTGGACGGCGCTTTAATGGGTTAATCGGCTTTGGTTCTAACGACACTCTGTCGCCTGCTTTAAGCGCTGTACCATCGTCGAGCGCTTCACCCAAACCGTTCACTACGCGTCCTAACCAATCGTCACCGATATGCACTGAGCTGTCACCATCTAAAGGGATCACTTTTGCACCAGCAAAAAGCCCGCCAAGGCGACGAATAGGCATCAAATAAGCGATGGTATGATCAAAGCCCACGACTTGCGCTTCAATCATGTCTCCATCAGAGGTCTCAACCAGACAACGCTGATCAAGCTTGAAGCGGCAACCAACCGCCTGAAGCATCAAGCCATTAACTTTCACTAACCGCCCAGTGACACGAGCCACCGGCACAGAATCTAACGAGGCTATCGCATCGGTTAAGCGTTCAGATAAAATGCTGTGGGCGCGAGTGCTACTCATTGTCACCTTCTAACTCGACGGGGCCCACTTCATCGAGCAAGTGCTCTTTCACATTGTCCATACAGGCTTCTAAACGTGAATCACAACTGGCATCGGCTTCGGCTTCTTCAGTGACCAGATGACAGCCACCCACAGGTAAATCCGCCTTGGGGACCAGCTTCCAACTGCCTGGCAGTTCAGCATTGATTTGCCTAATTCTGTCAAGATCTTGCGGGTTGAGGTGCACGGTGACGCGCTCGGTTTTACCCGGCATGGCATCGAGCGTTTCATCCACCAAGGCCAGAATTTGCTGAGGCATTAGCGTCAGCTCTGCACGAATAACTTGCTGGGCCACTTTTTGCACTAACTCACAGATAATATGGCGTTGCTGCTGCTCACGTTCCGACTGCCACTTGGATAAGGTGTGATAGAGGTTGTTAACGGGTTTAGCCGCTTCAAGAAAGCTCTGTTTACCCGACTGCTCTCCCGAAACAAAGCCTTGTTGAAAGCCTTCTTTCTCTCCCTCAAGCAAGCCTTGTTGCTTGCCTTGGTCCAGACCTTGTCGTAAGCCTTCCTGGTGGCCCTGCTCTAAGCCTTGCTGAAACCCCGCTTCCAGCCGCTCTTGCACGTCCACCTGGGACTCTTCCCATGAATTCTCGTCATCAAACTCACCCTCTTTGACCACGGATTGGGCCAAAGGAGGAAAGCGGTGCAAGCGGTAGCCACTGGGCGGCAGTCGTAATACGTGTTTCGATTTCATTGATTACTCCACCGTAGGCTCTTCATAAAGCAACAATTCAATCTCGCCGGTATCGGATAGCTCACGCACGATCTGCATAATTTCTTGACGAGCACGCTCAACACTGCTGATTGGCACTGCGCCACGCAATGCCATGTCATCTTCAAGCGCTTTCACCATACGCTGTGGCATCGAACGTTTGATCGCTTGTTGCTGAACGATATCCGCGCCTTTCAATGCCATACCCCATAGCTCTAATGGTACTTGCTGCACCAGTTTGTCCATGGTTTCTTCGCGTTGACGAGCAATCAGCATGAAGTCGAACATGTTTTCTTCGATCTCCGAAACCACCTCTTCGTCATGCAGTTTAAGCATTTCCATCAGCAGAGCTCGGTCGCCGTCGAAGCGGTTGATAATATCAGCCGCCTGTTTGACACCAGAAAGAGGGGCGCTATTGGTGACAGAAACCTGCTCAATACAGCGCTCGATGAGTTCGTTCAGATCGCCCGCAACCTGATGATCAATCTCTTGCAAGCGCGCAATTCTAAACAACAGATCGTCGTGACATTCTGAAGACAGCTTTTGCAACACTTCTGAAGACGATTCAGCCGGAAGGTACGCCAAAAAGATGGCTTGCATCTGCGGGTGTTCTCGAGAAATAAAGCGCGCCAGAATTTCCGAGTCGACCCACTGCAAACGCTGCATGTTATTGCGGATTTCATCGCCATAAAGATTATTAAGCAAGCCTTTGGCCAAATCGTTACCTAACGCTTTACGCAACGTATTCGACAAGTATTCTTTCGACGCACCGCGAATGCCACTGTGTTGCCTAAAATCTTCAAAAAAGGCTTGAATAACCCCTTTGGCATTGTCACTTTTAATGCCACTGAGTTTGGCCATCGCGCGCGTCACGCGCTGCGTTTCATCTCGACTAAAATGCTGCAGTACTTGCGCTGCGGCGTCCTCACCCATACCCAAAAGTACCAGTGCGGTTTTCTCGACGTGATTAAGCGCTGGCTTTGTCATCGACTGTGCTGTGTTCATTGATATTTACCCACTGTTTAAGGACTTCGGCAACGCGCTCTGGCTCTTCTGTCGAAATTAGTTGTAGATGTTTCAGTTGTATCTCAAGCGGCGAACCTGGAGGTGGCAACATATCGCTGCTGGTATCCAATCCAGATGACGCCGAGGTAATGCCTTTTTCTGACAGTTTTCGATTCAGCGTCTCTTCGCGCTCACGCTCTTCGCGAGTTTGAACGTTATCAAGATACTCACTGGTCTCTACTGCATCGGCAAACTCCAGATTGTTGGCTCTGCGGTCGGCGCCCGTTAGGTGCATGATAAGAGGGCGCAGTACAAAGAAGATCATCGCCATGCCCAACATACCACCGATAACGTAGCGTAGCGGTTGCTGAATCGTAGGATCTTGCCACCAAGGGATCTCAGGTGGAGCCTCAATCTCTACTGGCGTGAAGTTAAAGCTCATTAAGCTGAAGCTGTCGCCACGCTCCTCAGAAATGCCTACCGCATCGGTGATCATGGCTGATATTTGCGATTGTTCTTGCTCACTCCACGCGGTGCCGTTAGGAGCGGCGGCGGTATTGAGTAGCACCGATACGCTCAGCTTAGAGATTTGACCTTGCTGATACTGAGTACGACGGACGCTACTGCCCACAGCGTACTGACGGTTAAGCTCACTTCGTGCATTGGTATTCTGACTGTCGGTGGTCGGCACTTCACCCGTTACCGGTGGCTGGTTGCTTAGCGCCCCTGGAATACCTAACGCAATTTTATCAATGGTGTTATTGTGAATGCTGTGCTCATTACGTACGACAGGGTTTGAGTCCAGAATTTCTTGGGTCTCTTCAACCTGACTAAAGTCCATGTCTGCCGCAACCTGAACGCGGAAGTTACTTGGGCCTAAGATTGGCGTTAGCATGTCAGCTGCTCGTTGAATGATCTGTTTTTCAACGCTCTTTTGGTAATCCAGATACTTGGCGTTCACTTTACCAGACTCGGTTGAGCCCACATCGGCACTCAACAAACGACCGTACTGGTCAATCACCGACACATTCTCAGTCTTCATACCTGTAACGCTACCGATCACAAGGTTGATAATGGCTTCAACTTGCTCGGTTTTTAGATCTTCACCGACTTTCAGCTCTAACATGACAGACGCAGAAGGCGCTTGAGCATTTTGACGAACGAACAGGGTCTGCCTTGGTATTGCGAGGTGAACACGTGCGTTGGTGACCGAATTTAGAGAAATAATGGTACGAACCAACTCACCTTCAAGACCGTGGCGATAACGTGCCGTTTCCATAAATTGGCTGGTGCCCAACGAGCTGTCTTCTTTTAACGTATCCAATCCCGTTGGTAATTTCGCTTTAACACCTTTGGCTGCCAGTAGCATGCGGATCTTGGCTACTTGACCCTCTGGCACCAGAACCTGACCATTTTGCTCTTGTAAGCGGTAGTTGATGTTTTCAGATTCGAGAACCGAAACAATTTCACCGGTATCAAATCGCTCTTGCTGACTGTACAAAGGTCGGAAGCTTTGAGTTGAACTCCAAAGAGCAACGACAATAATCGCGGCTACAATGGCGGCAAGAACAGCGGATAACACCAGGTTGCGCTGACCGCTAAACCACAACTGTTTAAGTTTGTTGTTCATCGAATCCATGCTGCTTGGACCCGTTTGAGGTGCCTGAGTAGGCGAGATATCGATTGCAGCAGCGCTTCCTGCTGTCTGTGGAGTTAACTCTGACATGATCTACACCGGCATCTTCATGATGTCTTCAAAGGACGACACGACCTTGTTTCGTACCTGCATCAATGCAGAAAACGACAAGCTGGCCTTTTGGCTCGCGACCATAGCCCCAACAAGATCATCACTCTGGCCTGTTTCGACTGCGGTCATTTTTTTGCTGGCAATGGATTGGTGCTCATTCACCACATCCAGTACTTGAGTCATTGCACCCGAAAAAGACAGTGGCTGTTGAACTTTGCTGACATCAAGTGGATTGGCACTGACGACAAAGTCAGGCTGCACTTGCTGCTGCATATTTTGCATTTTGACCAGCATTAATTGCTCAGCCGATGTTGCGGAATTTATTGCTTGAGTTGCCATTCTAAGACCTCCTTTATGCAGCTGAGCCGAGAGCTGACTGTAAATCGATTCCCTGTTCACGCATGGCTGCTAACTTGTAGCGCAGCGCACGAGTGGACACTCCGAGAGCGTTCG
Organism: Vibrio gelatinilyticus; assembly: GCF_022836845.1. Lineage (GTDB taxonomy): Bacteria > Pseudomonadota > Gammaproteobacteria > Enterobacterales > Vibrionaceae > Vibrio > Vibrio gelatinilyticus. The sequence continues at coordinate 66,464 of NZ_JAJNNZ010000018.1, read as the reverse complement.
CCGTTTTGGTTCTATTGCCACCAAACTGACGTAATTTTTCGATAATATATTGAAATTCTGCGTGTTTTTTCGCTTCGACATGCCCCATACCATGAGCGCGGGTGGGCGTGATGGCTGCGGGTACGTGATCCACCGGTAGCATCAGATCTTGCGCGGTAATGTAATCGCCGTGACGCATGACCAGTGCGCGCTGGATGACATTTTCCAACTCACGAATATTGCCCGGCCAGTGATACTGGCTGAGCGTGGCTTGCGCGTCTGCCGACAGGTAGCATTCACTGTTTTCCTGATATTTTTGAATAAAGAACTGGCTGATAGGCAGGATATCTTCGCTGCGTTCACGCAAAGGGGGCCAATGCAAAGGCAATACGTCAAGTCGGTAGTAAAGATCTTCTCGAAATTGTCCGCGTTGCACTTCTTCTCGCAAATCTTTATTGGTCGCAGCAATGACACGGATATCCAACTGGATCGCTTTATGGCTGCCCACTCGCTCCACTTCACGCTCTTGCAGCACGCGCAATAATTTGGCCTGGACAGCCGGAGACATTTCACCAATCTCGTCCAGTAAAATCGTGCCACCGTGTGCTTCTTCAAATTTGCCGCTTTGCGATGTGGTCGCTCCGGTAAAGGCACCTTTCACATGACCAAACAGCACCGCTTCAAGCATTGATTCTGGTATCGCTGCGCAGTTCACTGCCACAAAAGGGCCGTTCACGCGTGGTGACTGCTCATGAACATAGCGTGCCAGTACTTCTTTGCCTGTACCGGATTCACCCGTGATTAACACACTGGCACTGGTACACGCGGCGCGATGAGCAAGTTGCAACACCTGCTTGCTGCGCCAGGACTCTGCGACAATGTTCGCCATTGGCTTTTCAAGCGCTTCCACTCGATGAAGTAAGTTGATGAGCTGCTTAGATTCAAACGGTCTTAATAGGTAATCTGTGGCGCCCGCTTTCATGGCCTCAGCGGCCAATAAGCCTTGCTCTTGATCCACAATTGCAATCGCCGCACCTGCACCGCTTTTCTTCTGGTGACAATCGACCCACTCACGAACGCTAATGTCAGGCAGGTTAGAGCTCACCAAAGTGATGGCGGCACTGGTTTGCAACAGTGCAGTTCGCCCGGTACGAATATGATTAACTCGATAGCCAGCCTGCTGAAGAACATCAATCATTGGCTGAGCAAAATGGTCTGATGGCTCGACCAGCAAAATATCCTTATTCATTATTGAACCTTAGTGTCTTCAATCCTAGAAGAGCCCTTATTGCTGGCCAGTGTGGTATTTCGAATGACTCGAATCGTCACGCGACGATTTTTTGCCTTACCGTATTCGCTATTATTGTCGCTGACCGGGTACCGAGCGCCATGGGCGCGCACTTCGACCAGCGACATTGGTGTTCCCAATTCAAGCAGTACGCTGGCAACATCGTCGGCACGTACTTTTGAAATCTGTAGGTTACTGATTGATGTACCAACATTGTCGGTATGGCCATCAATCAGTACTTTTTCTACTTGCTGATCCACTTTGATGTAACTGGCCAGTGCTTTGAGTTGTTTGCGCTGCTTGGCGGTCACCACTCGTTGACCGAATTCAAAGCGCAACACTAAGTCACGCGCTTCAGCAATCGACATGTCTGGTAAGCTTGCTCGGCACTGATTAAATTTCGCGAGGCTTGTCGTCATATTGGTTGCGGGTACCACCACAGACTGGCTGTGCAACTGCGCTTTTTGATTGGACGTAACCTTAAGCCAGGCACCTGAAGACATGGCAGATAGCAGTTGAGCAATGTTGTGGTTAAACACCAACTTTGCAGGTTGCTGGTATTCGCCCTTATCAACTTCCATGGCGCGATGAGGTTTGATCCAGGGAGCTGAAAGTTGAGATAGGACGCCCGTCTGCCAATCGCCATAGCGGTTTGCCTGACTCAGCACGAGTTGTAATCGATTGCTAGGTAAACCATGAAAATAAAGGTCACCATAAGGTGCGACCTTGTGAATCAGCTGGCACTCAAAAGGTGTCCCTTTAAATTGCCAATTGGTTAGATCCATTGGGATATTTATATCTTTTGCAAATGAGATCTGTATTCCAAAAGGAAATAACATCAGAAACAAAAGAACCGCAATTAATTTAACACTTTTATAACTAGTATATTTTTCACTCAGCACTGACATGGAAAAATTTGAATCCAATTCCAGATTTAGTCTTTTAAAAAAATCGAATTTCATATTGTTATTTCAACCCGCTTTATTCACACCCGATATAAGCACTGCGTGTCATATTGAATGGAGAGATAATCAAACAACAGGAACATAAACAGTAAAAACAATAATTTGAGGAAAAACCAAGTCTATGGCGCTTATTAATTAAGCAAAACATAATGTAAAGGCTTGGTAAGAAATAGGCGCTTTATAATTATTTAATCTTTATTTATAAATAAAACTAACGTTATTTAATTACTAATTAAAGAGCAAACTTAGAGTATTAAACTAACATATGAACTAACTTCACAGTTTTACATTCATAGGCTAAAAACATATAAAAAAAACGGAGTAGACTGGCTCCCACGGCCTTTTATGGTGGTTACAAAATATTAATTTGCGAATGTATGGTGCATATCAAATGGACAAAAAAGACCAAACATCCAGTGGTTCTCTAAAAGCATTGAATGTCGAGCTTCTCGGTAAGCCCATTCATGTGATCCGAGACAAATTGGAATCTCTGCTCAACAGCGCCTGTCCTGCACTCATCAACGACATTCAAAATTGGGTAAAGGTCGATCGTATCGACCTCTCGTTACGTAACATCAATTTGCATAATCATTCACATGCAGGTTCTGCCAAAGCGAGCACCACGACGATGCGCCATCGTGGGGCCGGCCTTATGTATGTTCATGTCAATAATGCCCTGTTAATCACTCTGGCCGACAAATTTTATAGCGCAAACATTGAAAGAAGTAGCGAACTGCTGACCAGCAGTGACTTTCGCCTGCAAGAACGCATTGCACAGAGTCTATCGCACTGGGTAGCGCCTGAGAGCACCTGGCACTTATGTGACTATCAAACCAGCACCGGCATTGGCGTTCAGGCAATCATTGATGTCAAATTGGGCGATATCACCGGCGAACTCACCGTCGAATTTGATAGCACGATCATCCAGACCTTCATTGATGAGTTGGAACTTTCTGGCAATCTCAACCTAGAGCAAGACTTCCAACACGCTTTGCATTCAACACCCGTGAAGCTTAACGTTTTGTTAAGTAAGAAAACCCTACCTCTAAGTGATGTATTGGATCTTGCTCCTAACGACATTCTTCCAATTGAGCTGCTCTCTACAGTGCCAGCCAGCATCGGTTCGGAAACACTGTTTTCTGGCCGCGTTGCTGAGCAAGAGGGACAACTCGTTTTAATTTTAAATGATGACAAGGAACCCCGACTATGAGCGACACGCCAGAGCAAAGCACATTCGATGGTGATGAATTACGATTCGATGATTTTCAGATAGACGGTTTTGAATCTGAAGACGCGCCAATCGCTTCGCCCTTTACTCCAGAAAGGGACTTAAGCTTTTTCAAAAAAATTCCAGTCACCGTCACTCTGGAAGTCGCCAGCAAAGAAATTCCGCTGGGCGATCTGATGAAAGCGGGCGAAGGCAGTGTCATTGAACTCGACAAGCTCAATGGCGAGCCGCTGGACGTAAAAGTGAACGGTTCTTTAATGGGGCATGCCGAAGTCGTAGTCATTAATGACAAGTACGGTTTGCGATTGATTGATGTCGTTGACTCAGCACTCAGCTCAATGGGTGACTAAACACCCCAGCCCACACTTGGAGTGTTGGGAGCTCATCAAAATGGATAGAAAATTCTTCATGGAAACTGCACGTCGCTTCACTCCCTGGCTTGTCCTTTCACTGCTGCTACTTGGTTTTTCAGCCTCAAGTCTTGCGGCAGACGGCCTATCATTTCTGACGGTTTCTGATGGCCAAACAGAACAAGAATACAGTGTGAAGCTGCAAATCTTGCTGCTGATGACAGCTCTGAGTTTCCTGCCTGCTTTTATCCTGATGGCCACCAGCTTTACTCGCATCATTGTAGTATTGGCGATATTACGTCAAGCACTCGGTTTGCAACAAAGCCCACCAAACCGGGTTCTGGTGGGTATCGCGTTGTCGTTAACCATTCTCATCATGCGCCCAGTGTGGAGCGACATCTATGACAATGCCTTTTTACCGTATGACAACAGTGAAATCACTTTGATGCAGGCGTTCTCGAACGCTGAAAAACCCGTTCGCAATTTCATGCTGGCACAAACACAGCAAAACTCACTCGAGCAAATGCTGCGCATTGCCAATGAACCTCTTGATCAAAAGGTTGAAGATATTTCTTTTGCGGTGATCCTGCCTGCCTTTGTCATTAGTGAGCTAAAAACCGCCTTTCAAATCGGCTTTATGCTGTTTATTCCCTTTCTCATCGTTGACCTTGTCGTCGCCAGCGTCTTGATGGCCATGGGTATGATGATGCTTTCACCTCTCATCGTCTCCTTGCCGTTCAAACTGGTGATCTTTGTGTTGGTGGACGGTTGGGCGATGACGGTCGGTACACTGTCAGCAAGCTTTGGCTGACATCAGATGAGGAGATCGCTATGACACCTGAAATGACGGTAGCCCTTTTTTCGAACGCGGTTTGGCTCATCATTAATATGGTTATGGTTCTGGTCATTCCCGGCTTATTGGTGGGTCTGGTCATCGCGGTATTTCAAGCCGCTACTCAGATAAACGAACAAACCCTCAGTTTTTTACCGCGTTTGATGGCGACATTGTTAATGGTGATATTTTCGGGTCACTGGATGCTGCGAAAATTAATGGAGTTGTTTGATTACCTGTTCCATAACATTCCAGGGATGATCGGCTAATGTTGATCACCTTCGCCGAGTTATCGAGCTGGATAGGACAGTTGTGGTGGCCCTTCTTTCGAATCGGTGCCGCTTTTTTGTCTATGCCATTTTTCGGCGATGCCTTGATCCCCATTTGGGTGCGCAGCCTATTGGCTTTAACCATTGTGGTTGTCACCGCCCCGTTAATGCCTGTCATGCCTGCCGTCGATTTGTTCTCAATGACATCACTGTTTCTGGCGTTCGAGCAAGCACTGTGGGGGCTGTTCTTTGGGCTTATTCTTCATCTGTTTTTTTCCATCTTCACCACCTTAGGTCAGATTGTGTCGATGCAAATGGGCCTCGGCATGGCAATGATGAATGATCCGGTCAATGGTATGTCGGTGGCGATATTGGGGCGAATTTTCTTGCTGTTGTGTACGCTGCTATTTTTGGCATTAGAAGGTCACCTACTGGTTATTGATATTCTTATCCAGAGTTTTGTCGTCTGGCCTGTCGGCTCTGGTTTGAGTACCACGTCGTTGGAGGCTGTCATTTCTTTGTTTGGCTGGATGTTTGCTTCGGCTTTAGCTCTCGCTCTGCCTGCGATTGTGTCTATGCTGCTCGCCAACATCAGCTTCGGTGTCATGAATCGCGCCGCGCCCAGCCTAAATGTCTATGCTTTGGGCTTTCCGATGACCATGTTACTGGGATTATTTAGCGTCTTGCTCTCGGTCTCTGGTGTGCCAAGTCGTTACAACATTTTGGTTCATGAAGCTCTGCAACATATGAGCTCTTTTGTTGTGGGGGGCGTATGAGTAATCAATCGTCACAAGACAAAACCGAACAGGCCTCAGCGCAGAAAATTAAAAAGGCGCGTCAGGAAGGTCAGATCCCACGCGCCAAAGAGTTCACCGCCGCCGTTCTGTTTCTTGGGGTAGCACTGTATTTCTACAGCCAAATTCTGCGTATATGGGAATACATGTCAGGCGTGTTCAAATTTAATATGACGCTCACCAAGCGCGACCTCGAAGATCCACAAAGAATGGTGGAACATCTGGGTCACAGCCTGGGCATGATTGTCGAAATGCTACTGCCGATGTTTATGGTGATAATCATTTTAGCGGTGGCCAGTAGCTTGATCCTTGGCGGCTGGTTATTTCGCCCTGCTAACGTGCAACCCAAATTAAGTAAGCTCAGTCCGCTGTCGGGCATCAAGCGTATGTTTTCCACCAAATCGCTGGCCGAGCTCATCAAGTCGACTCTCAAAGTAAGCGTTATTTTTGCTTTTTTATACAGTTACCTAAGTAGCAACTTAGAGCACTTAATGGGCATGCAAAAGCTCTCTCTCAATGAAGGGGTGGTCGCCATTATGACCATTTTGTTTGAAGGTCTGCTGCTGATGGGATTCGCCTTGCTCATTTTTGGCGTTATCGACATCCCCTACCAGAGATGGGAGCACATGAAACAGCTGAAAATGACTAAGCAAGAGCTCAAAGAAGAATATAAAAATAACGAAGGTCGCCCTGAAGTCAAACAGCGTATCCGCCAAATACAGCAGCAATTTGCGCGTCGTAAGATAGACAAAACGGTACCGCAAGCAGACGTGGTGATCACCAACCCAACTCACTACGCCGTGGCGATAAAATACGACGCGAGCCTATCAGATGCGCCGTTTGTCGTCGCTAAAGGCATTGATGAAACCGCCATGCACATTCAGCGCATTGCCAGAGAGAATCAAGTAGAAGTGATCAATTCACCTCCGCTAACTCGTTCTATTTACCATACGACTGCATTAGAACAAGCAATACCGAGCCAACTCTATGTCGCGGTGGCTCATATATTAACGTACGTTTTACAACTCAAATCGTTTCGTAAAGGACAAGGCGAGCAACCGCTGCCTATCCCTCAGATAGCGATACCAAAACACTTACAACACTGATCACTGTTAACAGTAAGAAAGGACACAGCATGTTGAATCGGCTAAAACAATTTCAACTTTCCAGCAAAGGGTACATTGGTATTCCCGTCGTATTGCTGATGATATTGGCGATGGTGATCTTACCGTTGCCACCGCTGTTACTCGATGCCCTGTTTACCTTCAATATTGTCTTAGCTATTTTGGTGCTCTTAGTCAGTACCACCGCGAAGCGACCGTTGGATTTCTCGATATTTCCAACCATCTTGTTGATTGCAACGCTGATGCGTCTTACCCTCAACGTCGCATCGACGCGTGTTGTATTACTTGAAGGTCACAACGGTGGTGACGCTGCAGGTAAGGTTATCCAGGCCTTCGGTGAAGTAGTGATCGGTGGTAACTACGTTGTCGGTATGGTGATTTTCGTTATTTTGATGATCATTAACTTTGTGGTGATCACCAAAGGTGGCGAGCGTATATCAGAAGTCTCGGCGCGTTTTACCCTTGATGCCCTTCCGGGTAAACAGATGGCGATCGATGCCGACTTAAACGCCGGTCTTATCGATCAAGAACAAGCTCGAACACGTCGAAAAGAAGTCGCAAACGAAGCCGACTTCCACGGCTCGATGGACGGTGCATCCAAATTCGTTCGTGGTGATGCCATCGCCGGCTTGATGATTCTATTTATCAATATCATTGGTGGTATCAGTATTGGTGTGTTTGAACATGGCCTACCAGCCTCAGAAGCATTCAAAACCTACGCACTATTGACCATTGGTGATGGCCTCGTGGCACAAATCCCGTCGCTACTACTTGCAACGGCCGCTGCCATTATCGTTACTCGCATCAACGATACCGAAAACGGCATGGCCGACACCATGCAACAGCAGCTGCTGGCCACCCCTGCGACGCTGTTTACCGTATCTGGCATCATGTTTATCATTGGCCTGGTACCCGGAATGCCTCACTTGGCGTTTTTCACCTTTTCTGCCGTATTGGGGTTTGCAGCCTGGCGACAGCTAAAAAAACCCAAGCACGACAATCAATTGCAAGAAGTGGAGGCCATTTCTCATGCCATGCAAAATGACGATGAGCTGCCATTGTCATGGGAAGACATTCCGCACGTGCACACATTGTCGCTGGCATTGGGTTACCGTCTTGTGCATCTGGTTAACAAAGAACAAGGCGCGCCGCTGACTCAACGTATTCGTGGCGTGCGTAAAAATTTGTCAGAGCAAGTGGGCTACCTGGTTCCGGAAGTGCGTATTCGCGACAACCTCAGCCTCAAGCCGAACCAGTATACGGTCTCGCTCAATGGCGAAATCATTGAAGAAGGCTTTATTGAACCTGAGCGCTTGATGGCCATTGCCGTTGGCGAAACCTACGGTGAGATCGACGGTATTTTAGGTAGCGACCCAGCCTATCATCTGCCCGCCGTGTGGATCGAACACTCACAGAAAGCCAAGGCACTTAACATGGGTTATCAGGTGGTGGATGACGCCACCGTGATTGGCACACATATCAGCAAAATCATGAAAAACCATCTCTCTGAGCTCTTTACTCACGATGACGTGGATGCCATGAACTTGCGTTTGACGCAGCAAGCACCAAAACTGGCTGAAGCATTAGGTGCAGCTTTAAACCCTGCACAGCAATTAAAGGTGTACAGGCAGTTGCTAGTTGATCAGGTTCCACTGCGAGACATCCGTACCATTGCCAACACCATGCTGGAATCATCGGAAAACACCAAAGATCCCATCTTGTTGGCTGCCGATGTTCGCTGCGCGCTTAAACGTACTCTGGTGAATCTGGTAGCGGGTCAAAATAAGGAGCTAAATGTCTATGCTCTATCGGACGAACTTGAACAAATGCTACTGACTTCACTGCAGCAAGCTCAGGCTAATGGTAATGTGATTTTGGATAGTTTCCCGATTGAACCCAACATCTTGGGTCAATTTCAGCAAAACTTGCCACTTATAAAACAGCAACTTAAGTCGCAAGGTATGGCACCTATTTTATTGGTAATGCCTCAGTTAAGGCCGCTAATTTCTCGTTATGCACGAACATTTTCACAAGGACTTGCCGTGTTGTCGTATAACGAGATCCCAGAAAACAAACAGATTAACGTGGTAGGGAACCTTGGATAATTTAACGAGTTACAAAGCGCTGTTTCTCTATGTGTTGCGACTCATAGAGGACAGTGCAGAAACTGAAGATGACGAGAAGCTTGCAGAGTTGCTGTCTAAGGACGAGATCTGCCATGCCAGCCAACCTATTCGTAGCTGTCGCAGCGACGATATTCAGTACCAATACATCACGTTGCGCTATGGCGAGAAGAAAGACGACAGCGTATTTGCCTTAGACTTGTCTGAGAAAGTACGTTCGGCACTGGACTTGTTTGCCCTCTACCTGGCCATTCGCCAAACTCAATTTGAGCTGGAAACCTTCCACCCCGATTTGCTCAACAATGTGGTGGTCGCCGTGAATGCCAGCACCCTGCTGTGGCCCAAAGGCCAGCACTTTGTTGAACAGTTGATGATTCATCACAAAAAGCCGCTGTCGATGATCGTGCCAAGCCTTTACATCACGCAAGAGCAGGCTCATCTGCCGCAAATTCGCGAAGGGGTCAGTAAACTGCAAGAAAAGGTGCACGAGATTTACTTTGATGTGCACCTGCCTGTGACGAATCTGGATTATCTCGCGCCCTACCGCCCAAGCGTAATAAAAGTCTCCAACTCACTTGAAGACCAAAGCGAAAAGCGCGCGCTTCTGCCCATCATTCGTTATCTAAAGCGTACTAAAACCACGCTCATTGCAGGTCGGGTCACCAGCCAGATCACCTTGCAGCAGTACAAAATGCTGGGCGCTAAATACTACTTTGGCTATGTCACGGACATTCCCACCCCTGTGAAATTTAAGGGCTTTGACGATCCCAAAGCGGCCATGCGTAAAGCGCAAAGAGACAAATTAAAGCAAGAAAAAGCACCCGTTAAGGATGCCGCTGAAGATCAACTGGCGATAGAAGAAGCTGAGCGTTTAGCACAGCAAGAAAAACTCGATGCCAGCATAGATAACCTCTATGCCAGCGCCAAACCAAAATTTGAGGACGACGAACTGTCACGCGTGATTCAACTGGCCGAGCAAGAGCAGCAAGACAACTGATCCCCCTGCCACTGCGCCCCTCCACTGGGGCGTGGCATGCTATCTGGTTTAACCAGTAGTCACATTCCCCTCAACTTTGCTAATTTTGTTGAACTAAGATCGCATTTTCTCTGGCAAGTTGACCATTTAGCGTTTTTTTTCACTTTTTCAATTAATTCTCAAAACCAAGTGTCCGCCTTTAGATATTGAGCGGGGCAGATGTCCCACATTGATAAAGAATCTAGGAGAATACACATGGCTCTATCGATGCACACTAACTACGCTTCGCTAGTTACACAAAACACTCTAAGCAGCACAAACAACCTACTTAACACCGCGATGGAGCGCCTAAGTACAGGTTACCGCATTAACTCTGCAGCTGACGATGCAGCGGGTCTTCAAATTGCAAGCCGTCTAGAAGCACAAACTCGTGGTATGGGCGTTGCGATGCGTAACTCGCAAGACGCCATTTCTTACATGTCTACTGCTGAAGGCGCGTTAGATGAAATGTCTAGCATTGCTTACCGCATGAAAGACTTGGCAACACAAGCGGCAAACGGCATCAACACCACTGAAGAGCTTACCGCCCTTGACGCTGAATACCAAGAGCTGGCGACAGAGGGTGCGCGTATTCTATCGGAAACATCGTACGGTGCAGGCGTTAAAATGCTTGACGGCACAGTAGGTACAATTTCTGAAGCGGCGGGGGTTACTTTCCAAATTGGCGCGAACAACTCTGCTGGCGACCAGCTAAACGTTTCTATAGGTACAGAGGTAACTGCTCTTAATACATTCTTCGGCCTAGCAGGTGATCTAACAACTCAAGCCAATGCGCAGACAGCTATTGGCGCCAATGAGACCGTATTGAGTACCGTTGGCCAAGCGCGTGCGACGCTAGGTGCGAACATCAACCGCCTAGAGCACACAATTAGCAACTTAGCAAACATCTCTGAAAACACCGCGGCAGCGAAAGGTCGTATCATGGATGCTGACTTCGCAGTTGAATCTTCAAATATGACGAAGAACCAAATGCTGATGCAAGCAGGTACAACGGTTCTGTCGCAAACCAACCAACTGCCTGGTATGGCGATGTCACTACTGCGCTAATAGCGCTGGACATCTCTTTAGGATTAAAACACCACTTACAGCAAAAGATGAATTTCCTTCGTTAATAATTCATCCGTCCTTTAGCCTCCTTCGGGAGGCTTTTTTCTATGCTTTTCACTGCCTTTGTTTCAATATCCCACCTGAAGCAAGATCTCATAACCCACTATAATCAGTAACTTTTTTGAGTAAGCCGTCGCCTTAGTTAACTGACAATCTCTCTATTATTGTGGAAGTTGCGGAAACGCTCATCGGAAATTCAACTTCCGCAAAAGAACAAATAGAACATAAAGCACTGAAAACATTGCACATTTAAACTGGCATACATCTTGTAGTAATTGTTGAGATTAAACGTATTCAATTAGTCGCAATTTCTGCAACTAATAAGCGTTAGGCGCAAGATGTCCTAACTGAAAAACAAGGAGCGATCAAATGAGTTCATTTGACCCAATAACGATGGCAACCCAGCTGGCAACTTATGACATTCAAGCTTTTCAACAGCGCTATCAAATACAGTCTGATAAGTATCAAGGTCAGCTCGAGGCGTTAGGTAAGGTTGAATCAGCACTGAGAGATTTTCGCACCGCTGTAAATGCGATGAACAGCAGTAGCTCGAACATCATTAAAAACAGTGCCACCGTATCGCAAGATGGCTATTTTTCGGCCAATGCCAATGCCAGCGCCATGACGGGCAGCTATCAAATTTTTGTCGAGCAAATCGCCACGGCTCATCAGCTTTCGACGGGCATGCCCGCCGATCTTGATCCATCCACTGAAATTCCAACCACGGGCACCCTAGAGTTTACCGTTGATGGTCAAACCATGACGCTCGACTTGTCGACGGTAGATACCGATGCCGACGGTAAAGCCACCATCAGTGACTTGGTGTCAGCGATCAATAACGACCCTGACAACCCAGGGGTCAACGCCACGTTAGTGCGCTCTAATGGCCAGACGCACTTTATGTTATCGAGCGAAGAAACCGGAGTGGCTAATCAAATCAATGTCACCGCTTCGGGCACTGGCGCAACCTGGTTTGAAGATGCCTTTACCAACACCACCGACATCAGCGTTGCTAAAGATGCAGTGATTTGGCTTGGCGCTGAAGGCACAGGTCTTAAGCTTGAGAACAGCAGCAACACCTTTACCGGTGTCATTGATGGTGTGGATCTCACAGTCAGTAACGCTCAAACCTCCGGTGAAGCACCGATTACCCTGAAAATTGGCCCTGATGATGAAGCCACCAAAGAGCAAATCAATAACTTTATCGATGCTTACAACACATTGGCGACAACGCTATCTGACTTCACCAATATCGGTGGTGAAGATTCAGCTCGTGGGGTACTGGCAAACGATCCCACACTGCGTTCCATTGATAGTCAACTGACCAGTTTGATTCGTGGGGAATATGATGGCTTAAGTCTAAATGACGTCGGTATTACCATTAACCGTGAAGGTAAAATGGAACTCGATGCTGCTAAATTTTCTGACGCTCAAAACAACAATAGCGCTGCTCTAGAAGCGATGTTTAATGGTGATGGCAACCTGCTCGATTCCATCGATACCATGGCCGAACCATTTCTCATGAGTAACAGTGGCTTATTCAGCAATCGCAAAGATACCTTGCAGCAGAACATCTCGCGTATTGATGATAAACAAGTGGGCTTAGAGCGTAAATACGATATGTCGTACGACCGCTATCTAAAACAATTTACTCAAATGAACATACTAATGACGCAAATGAACCAAACCATGAGCATGTTTGGTCAAAGTTAGGAGAGAACAATTATGCTAATGGATTCTGGCTATGATTCCTATCAACAGGTCGACTTAGACGCGCAGGCGGCCTCGGCCAACCCACACCAACTGGTGGTGATGCTCATTGACGGGCTGCTAGACGAAGTTGAACGCGTGCGCGGCCACATTGAAGCTGGGCGACTCGAGCAAAAAGGCGCAGGGATCAGCAAGTGTATGAACATCCTCGTTGGTCTAGACAGCGCGCTCGATACCGAAACAGGGGGCGAAGTAGCTGAGAATCTACACCAGTTGTATGAGTTTTGTCAGCTAGAGCTCTATCAAGCAAGCGTACAGAACGACGTAGACAAGCTTGGTAATGTCGAGCGAGTAATGAGCAACATACGAGAAGGATGGCTGAATTTTGGCAAGCAAGCATAAAGTCTCTCCGGAGCGATTTCGTCACCTGTCTCATCTGATCCAGGTCGCGACTAAAACCCAGGATTGGAATGCTCTAAAGCGCTACGACTTACAGCTTCGTGAGCTTTTGACCACCCATAGGCCATACCTCCATGACCCTCGTTTAGCCCCAGAAATCAACAAGGCGAAAGAGGCACATAAAAACGCCTTTGAAGCGTTAGAAGCGGCGGCAAAAGAGGTTGAAGGACAGCTCAAGAATCTGGGCGAACAGCGTGAAGGTGCTCTGGCGTATCAGCTAGCAATGAGTTTGGAGTAATCGCGATGATAGATACAACGTTAACGCAGCCGGCAAACCACAACTCGGGCAACCGAAACACTGCAGACGCTAAAGAGCACAACGTCCAACCGGCCCAATCCACTGGCGAGCCATCCGGTTCAGAGGCCGCTTTTCGTTTAAATGAACAGCGCTCATCTGCACAGTCTAAAGGCAAGGATACGAGTATAGATAATCATACTCGCAAAGCAGAAAGCGAGACTAATGCAGACGAGCAGCTCATCGCATCCCTTACCATAGGGTTTGGTGAATTTGGTGAAACAAGAGCGCAATCTACTCAGCCCCTGATGGCTTTTGGTCAACAAACGTTTGAGCGAGGCTTGGCATCACAAACTCGCACCTCCATGAGCGCTTTTGCCAATCCATCCATCAACCTTGATCAAGTGAGCCATGAGCGCAGCCTCAGCCAAATGCAGTACAGCATTGTTCATACCGCAAAAGAGGCCGGGCCAAATAGATTAATGAATCTTGAAGGTGTCAGTGCTCTCTCTTCACAACCGGCACTGCAAACACCACTGCAAGCGATAGCGGCGGTCGCAAACGGCTCAGCCAATGTGGTTAATGATCTCGCTTCTCCACCATCTCAGGCTCTGGCAACAACATCTGCGACAACAAGTGCTGAGTGGGCCAGCGTTCGTGTCGACACCAGTGCAGGAAAATGGGGCGAGCAGATGCTGCAAGTGCTTAACGATCGCGTCACTCTGCAAGCACAGCAAAATCTTCAAGAAGCGAAGATACGCCTTGACCCGCCCGATCTGGGCAAACTCGATCTGATGGTTCGTGTTGAGGGTGACAGGTTGAGCGTACAAATCAATGCCAACACCGCGGCGACTCGCGAAGCTTTGATGCAAGTATCAGAACGATTAAGAGCCGAACTGCAAAACCAAAATTTCGTTCATGTCGAAGTGAATGTGGGTTCAGACAAAGGACGAGAAGGACAACACGACCCACAATCTGACGATGATATAACCGTGTTCTCTGCCAACAACCACCATGACGATAGCACCACATTTACTCAATCTGAGCACTGGCTAAATACCCAAGCTTAGTGTCATAACAAGGAAAGCAATGATGACGAAACCACAATTTTTCGCCATGTTTATTATGATGATTATCACCAGCGTGGTGGTCTCTGGTGCCACTGTGTTTGGCGCAGCATGGTATTTTAAAAACTCGCCGAGTTCAGAGCTATCAGACTCACCTTTTTCCTTTTTAACAGACAAGAGTAGCAGCTACCAAGGACCAAGTTTCCACCCACTGGAAAAGCTGGTGCTTAGCGTTAAAGGTAAAAAACAAACTCACTTCGTCATGCTCGAAATGGCGGTAGAAACCAGCCGTCCTGACCGAATCGAAAAGATCGACAACTACATGCCTGTGGTTCGCAATGCGGTTTTAAAGTTATTTAGTCAAAAGACCTACGATGACCTGCATGGTGCAGACAAGATAGAAAAACTGCAGGCCGAGGTGAAGCAGACGGTCCTTGATGCCTTCGCAAGAACCGATGTCGTGCGTGACATTGATGATATTTTGCTGACCAAATACGTTGTGCAGTAAGGGGGCTTATGCTGGATATGAACCTAACCGATAGCTATGGCCAGGACAATGACGTTGCGTCCTCCTCGCCAGCTATTGATGAGAATAAACTGCTCAACCAGCATCAAATCTTGGTCAAAAGAGTGGTCAATCAACTGCGTAATCACACTTCAACGCATTGCAGCTACGAAGACATGCAGCAAATTGGCCTGATTGGCTTACTTGAAGCCGGTCGACGCTACGGCAATATCGACGACCCTAACTTTCCGGCCTATGCCGTGTGCCGTATTCGTGGCGCGATTCTCGACGAGTTAAGGCGACTCGACTGGCGTTCTCGAAAAACACGGCAGCAAGCGCATGAGCTCAATGACATCACTCGAGATTTAACCAAGGCTTTGGGTCGACCACCTTCTGACGCTGAAATCATTGCCGCGCTTGGCACTGACAACGCCGACTATCAATCCCGGCTGAATGCGTCGCTTGCCGGTGAAATGCAAAGCTTAGATCAACTGCTGGAAACTGGCTTTGAAGCTCAATCGGATCATGCTTTTGATGGGGTCAATCATGAGCACATGCGCCGCAGTCTTGAAGTGGCGCTGAGCAAATTGGCCAAACGCGAGCAACTGCTTCTCACCCTGTTCTATCAGCACGATCTTAACTTACATGAAATCGCTCTTGTGCTAGAACTGACACCACCTCGGATCTGTCAGCTCCACAAACAAGCGCTAAAACAACTCAATCACCATTTATCCTGTTAGGAGTCAGATATGCAAAAGTTTACTGGCGCAATCATCATTTTGATTTGTGTCTTCGGCGGCTACGTTTGGGCCGGAGGCAAAATGGCAGCAATTTGGCAACCTGCTGAATTCCTGATCATTATTGGCGCTACGGTTGGCTCTCTAATTGTCGGCAACCCACCTCAGGTGCTCAAAGAGATGCGCCTACAGCTGCGCGCCATCGTTTCTCCGCCAAAAGACGAAGCTGGGTTCTATATGGAACTCATGGCTCTATTGCAGGCGCTGTTAGAAACCGTGCGCAGTGGTGGCTTCAAAGCGTTAGACCGACACATCGAAAACCCAGAACAGAGCCCGATATTTGCCCGTTATCCGCTGGTTCGCCAAGATTATCGCTTGGTTTCTTTCATTACCGACAATTTACGTTTAATGGCAATGGGACAAATGTCGCCTCATGAATTAGAGGGCTTACTTGAACAAGAAATTGAAGCGATAGAAGCAGACTTATTACTCCCTTCTCGCTCAATGCAGCGCACAGCAGAGGCACTCCCTGGATTTGGTATTCTTGCCGCCGTGGGAGGCATCATCATCACAATGTCGGCGATTGATGGCTCTATTGCTTTAATTGGCTACCATGTCGCCGCTGCTCTTGTAGGTACATTTTTAGGAATTTTTGGCTGTTACTGCTGTTTAGACCCTGCAAGTAACGCCATGGCTCAACGAGTTAAGCGAGACATGTCCGCGTTCGACTGCATCCGCGCCACTTTGGTTGCGTATGTAGCCAAAAAGCCGACATTGTTAGCTATCGATGCAGGCCGTAAACACATTCAGCTAGACATCAAACCGACATTTAATCAAATGGAGAAGTGGCTAGCTGAACAGGAGGGATAATGCAAAAACAAGAGCATGTGGTCTTTAAGCGCGCTTCTCGAAGAAGCCACGAACAATCTCATGGTAGCGCCTGGAAGGTCGCGTTTGCGGACTTTATGATTGCTCTTATGTCGCTATTCCTGGTTCTGTGGGTTATGCAGGTCGTTGATAAAGATGAGCGCAAAGCGATTGTGGCTCATCTGCAAATGGCCAGTGTCTTTGACCAAGGTAGTGGTAACCCTTTTGATACGTCTCAAAGTTTATCGCCTATCGACTTGGCATCGAATTCTTCGGTGCCAAGCAAGCATGACTCTAACCATGTAGTGACGTCATTTTTCAACGGTGACCGTAATGGCCCTGAGAGCGATTCTTTAATCCCCGGCACGTTTGATACTCAAGAGCAGCTTGCGGTATTAGCACAAGTGATTGATCACGTAGCCAAGCAGATCAGTGCTCAAGGCAATGTACATGTCACCATAACACCACAAGGCCTACGTGTCGTGCTGCAAGACGACTACAAACAGCACATGTTTGATCGCGGCGGCTCTGCATTAACGCCTTTCTTCGAAGACTTATTACTCGCGTTTGCGCCAGTATTTCAACGTGTTGAAAATCCAATCATCATAAGTGGTCACACTGATTCAACGCAGTTTAAGAAACGTTTTGGCCACACTTCTAACTGGGAGCTATCCGCGACTCGCGCCAATATTGCTCGTCAAACTCTGGTTGCCGGTGGCATGCCAGAAACTCGGGTGATGCAAGTCACAGGCATGTCAGATCGCGCCTTACTCAACCCTGCAGAACCTGACTCAAGTGAAAACCGCCGCATCGAGTTGTTCGTATTGACCACACCAGCAGCCCAGGTCCTCGATACCCTATTTGGCAACCAGCAAGACAGTGAATTGAATCAGGCCAAAGAAAAAGCCATCTTTAATCAGCCTGTTTTGAGGCAAGATACGATTCGCTATTCTATACTGCCAGAAAGCGGCACACAGAACTCTCAAGAGTTTTAGCATTTTCATGAGCTTATCAGTGCGGCGCCTATCTGGCGTTGCGCGATGAGAGCTGTTGTCTTCATTATTTGCTAACTAGGGTCAGTTTGCTATGCGCCAAACTCAACCACACATTCAACACGACAAAAAGGACAGCTTACAAAAAGCCTTTATGTGGCTGATTGTGATCGATTATGTTTTGTTGGCGATGTTCCTCTCACAGCTCACTTCGCTGTCTCTGCGAAGCGGTACCATGATCAGTTTACTGTTAGTGGTCTACAATATTTTACTTAGTTTTCTGTGCTTTCAACGCACTGGTAAACAAGATTCCCACATCATCTATCCAACCTTATCAGCCACTTTGCTGGCCTTTATCTGTTTTCTCTATTTTTTCTTTTTGATCTAATGGCCCTCTCTTAAGAACATCTTTACAAGAGAATCGTAGTTAAATGATACAAGGACGACACATAGCCGATTGATAGCATGCCTGCACCATCTGCAATGGTCACCTTATTGAGTGCAGTAGTGTTTCAGCACGGGAATACGCTATGTGAAAATGTACTTTAGCGGCGTCACTTGTGACAGTGACGCATCAGTTTGTGCTCGTAGAGTGTTTTGTTGAGGGGGTTACTTAAGCAATGCGACCACTGTGTGTCGTCTTACGTTTGCCTGGGCATTGACAGCCTGAAAGGTCGAGGTGAAGTCATTGGATAGGGATTGGATTTGCTGCAATTTCTGAGTCACTTGCTGCTCAGAAACCACGTTAGATTGTCTTTGGATTTTGTGCATTTGCTGATTAAGCTGGCTATTAAATTGCTTGGCATCTTCTAGGCTCAATTGCACCTGTTTAATGTGCTGATTAACCTTAACAATGGTCTGCTTAATGCCCTCACGCGAACCGGTATCAAACTGCAGCTCTGCAATACCATCTGGCTCAGCCTTGATACCAAACACATTCGCTTGCCCTGCGGGAAAGCGGTGCCCTTGACCTGTCACCATCACCTTTTGCTGCATTTGGTTAAATGCCGATTCTTTTGCTTCGAATAGCACAGTACCGTCAGCGGCAAGGGAAGCTCTCATCCCCATTGGAATCAGGTTTCTATCAAGCATTTTAATGGTCTTAGCACTGTCTGCATCACCGTCAAAACGCATCATGACCGATCCGCCCTGTGGAAAGTCCAAGCGCACCTGTTCAGGCTTATCACTCAAACGATGAACATTGAGTCCCGGCACAGAAAAACGCCTGACATCAGCGCTATCGAGTTTTAGGCGCAGCTCGTTATCCACGACGCGTTGCCCATCAAAACGTGCTCGTTCAAGCGTACCGACGATCTGACGCTTTGACTGGGATAAACTCTCATTTAGTCCCGTATTGGAGCTCACGTTACGCCCCATGGCTTGGGTTAAGTTTCGCTTAACCATGGTCAGCTCGCGACCGACACTCTGGAGCGCTTTACTGGCGATCTGCACTGACGTGGCGTGTTGCTGCCCCTGGGTGAGTAGAACGCCAGATAAGGAATAGGCCGACGTCATGTCAGCCTGAGGTTTAAGGTAGCGCTGGGTCAGTGAGGTGGCCGAATTAGAGGCTTGGGAAGGCGCTATCGTTGCCGCCTCTTGCCCGGTTAATCTTACACTGTGCGGCCTGACTTCAACCGTACTCACTGCCATGCTGATATCCTTTCTTTATAGTCGATCAAATAATGATAAATCATTGATTTTCATGTAACTGGCTTGTGTCGCTTGTAACGCAGCCATGTAGTTACTCAAGCGCACCGAAGCCTCACCGTAATCCAGTGCTGAGAGATCACTAGAAACTTTATCGACAAACAATTGGTTATCACCGTGAGCGCTGTCCATAAGATCCAGATTATTGTGACGCCCACCAATTGTGGTCATCGCCCCTAGCACATTAGCCAAGGTATCATCGATCGCATCTAGTGTGTCACCCACTTCCGTTTGAAAATTTGGACTCGGGTTCTTAAATTCGACAATCAGTGCGTCAATCTGGTTGAGTACATTGGCGCCGCCCCCAAGATCTAAAATATCTTGCGCAGTCAAATTTGACTCCATGGTCACGCCCTTAGCCACGGTCACTATGCGTTTGTCACTGTTGCCATCGAGTACGTAACCGCCGCCACCATTTGAAATCGACGGTGTGTCTGTTTTGGTGCCAGAGAACAGATAGTTTCCTTCTTCATCCTGGGCATTAAAAGAAGCTGCTAAAGCATCTTTTAAGCTTTCAAGCTCCGCAACCATACCTGCACGGTCCTCGTCAGTCAGGGTGCCATTTGCACCCCACAACACTAACTCCCGCATGCTCTTTAGGCCTTCATTTGCGGAATCCAAATACACTTCCTGGCTAGAGAGTGTCGTTTTTACGTTTTCGATATTGCGCTGGTATTGATTAATGGCACTGCCTTCTCGATCAAGGTTGAGCAAGCGGATAGACGCCATCGGGTCATCAGATAACTTGGTGAGGCGATCACCCGTGGCCATTTGTTGCATTACCTTACCCAAACCTGCGTTGTTACTCTGCAAGCTTTGCATCATCATTTGGCTAAATTGAGTATCACTAATTCTCATGGTCGCTCCTAGAACAACTGAATAACCGAATCAAACAGTTGATTCGCTGTACTTATGACTTTCATGTTGGCGTTGTGCGCGTTGGCAAATGTCATCAGGTTGGCAGCTTCTTCATCGCTATTAACCGCACTCAGGTTATTTCTCGCCGCAATCGCTTGTTCACTCATTGAGTTTTTCGCCTGATAATCGGCCTCTGCCTGACGAGCTTTGATGGCGGTTTCGCCCACCATAGCAGTAAAAGCATCGTTCAAAGACAACGAGCCAAAGCCGGTAATCGCGACGGGCTTGCTACTGATATCAATGAGATCTTTTAACACGTCACTGTTACCCGGCGTGCCGTCTGACGAAAACGCCAATTCAGCGGCTTTGAGATTGGTAATGTCTAAGCTCGCGGCTGGGTTTGCCGGATCGTAGGTAAACAGCGGCGCACCAGGGTTGCCATTAAGGTCGGTACCTGTTGCCAGTACTGCATTAAATTCATCAGCCAACGAGCGCGCCATGTCATCAATCGCGGTTTGATAAGGTTTGAGCACTTCTGTTTGGTAATCATTGATTGAGCCAAGTTGACCACCCACCGAATCGGCAATTGCGAACGTCTGCTTGGCAAACTCTATATGCATATCGGCCAAATATGGGTCTGTCGGATCAGGCGTGGCTTTTAGCTGGCCAAAATCCCCTCCCATGACTAGCGGCTGCCCAGAAGCCAGCGCCACTTGAATGCTGCCATCAGCTTGTTCGGTGGTTCTTACTTCCATCACTTTAGACAGTTCACCCACTAGGGCATCTCGGGTGTCCATGAGCTGGGCAGGGTTGCCACCGGTGCCTTGCATCTCGACAATCTTTTTGTTCACCTCTGCGATGTTTTCAATCAAGCTGTTGCCATGAGCCACAGCAGCCGTACGCTGATCGCTCATGTCTTTGTGCTGGTTGTACAAAGACTCGTTTAGCGTATTAAAGCGTCTTGATAATGCTTCTGACTCGTTAATAATTTGCTGACGCAGAGGGATAGATTCGGGTTTTGTGGTCGCGTCATGCAGCGAAGCAAAAAGACTATCAAGGCCAGCTGAAAGGCTAAAGCCGTCAGCCCCTAAAGTATTTTCCAGCAGGCTCATGTTGGTAGTGAATTTTTCTGCGTAAGACGACATGGTATTGGTTGACCATGTCTGTTTCACTACAAATTGATCGGTGACACGTCGAATGCTCGTCACCTCGACCCCCATGCCGGGGCTCTGCGCATTGGATACACCACCATGAACAGCGGCCGTTAGCGCCTGCTGTCTGCTGTACCCTGGTGTATTCACATTGGCGACATTCTGTGCCGTCACGTTCATCGCCACTCGATTGGCGTTTAAACCAGAAAGTGCAATATTCACCATACTCATAGTAATTCTTGCTCCGTTGTCCTAATTAAAGGTTGCGAGAATGCGGCTCCGAAAGCCGCATCCTGCAGGGGTGTATTGTTATAGGCGACCGATAGCGGTGCCGAGTTAACGCTCACTTGAGCATCGTGTGATTTGCCTTCCAAATTAGCGGTCATTGGCATAGGTTCGTTAGCCGATGAAAGTGCCTGTGCAGACTTAGGTTCAAACTGAACGTCGGCGTGAGAAGGGCTTAACTGTTTGACCAACATGTCTGCGATACCAGAATTCTGCTTCTTCGCCATTTCGATCGCCAATTGTCCATCGTACATGTCACGAAATACGCCTTGTTGCTGACTGGCAAATGGGCTGTCTTCATCGGCAAGCACATCACTGCTGCTGCGCATCTGCCTTAACACCATTTGCAAAAACATCGCTTCAAACTGCCCAGCAACCGTTTCCAAGGCACCTTCTTGTTGCGAGCTGTGCTTGATGTTCGTTAGTGCGGCATTATCGTGATAGAGCACGCTGTTGACCTTAGCTTGGTCGTTCATTCCATCAATCGTCATACCGCCTCCTATATCACTACAAGTTCAGCATTGAGAGCGCCAGCTTCGTGCAATGCTTGTAAGATCGACATTAAGTCTGTTGGTGTCGCACCTAAACTGTTTACTGCATTCACTATGGTATTGAGTTCAGTACCCGGAGGCCAAATCACCATCTGAGCCTGCTCTTCACTAATGCCAACTTTAGATTGTTCGACCACCACCGTATCGCCATCGGCAAAAGCATTGGGTTGACTCACACGCTGCGATTCAGAGATAGTGACGGTCAAGTTGCCGTGACTCACTGCTGCCTCACTCACTTTTACGTTTTGACCAACCACCACTGTGCCAGTACGAGAATTGAATACGATACGGGCTGGTTTACGACCTTCCACCACGCTCATTTCTTCTAGCATCGACATCATAGTGACGCGCTGCTGAGAGTCTTTCGGTGCGCGCATATCAATGCGACCTTTACTGATTGCGACCGCCACTTCCGGGCCAAACATCGCATTGATCTCACGAGTAATATTTTTCGCTGTGGTAAAACTTGGTTTGCGCAAGTTTAGGGTAATGTTGTCACGCGAGTTAAAGTCAGACGGGATTTCACGCTCTAACGTTGCACCGTTGGGGATCCGTCCCGACGTTGGGGTGTTTATCGCAACTTTCGAACCACTGCGTCCCTCTGCAGAGACACCACCAATCACCAGGTTACCTTGAGCCACAGCATAGACTTCACCATCGACACCGCGCAGAGGGGTCAATAGTAACGTACCGCCTCGCAAGCTTTTTGCATCACCAATCGATGACACCACAATATCCAGTGTCTGACCTGGACCTGCCATTGGATCCACGGTTGCGGTCACACTCACTGAGGCGACATTACGCAATTTTGGATTAGAAGCATCATCGATTTGCACCCCAAATTGGCGCAACATATTAATGATGGATTGCGCGGTAAATTTGACTTGATTTCGATCGCCTTGACCGTCTAAACCAACCACCAGACCGTAGCCGACCAATTGGTTGCTCCGAATGCCCTGCACATCGACCAGATCCATGATCGGAATTTCCACTTCCGCCCGAGCCGTCGCAGCAAACCCTAACGACACAACAAGCAAAATAGTGGTTAAAAATGTTGTCTGTTTTTTCATTAGAACGGCATCCATGGGCTAGTGAAGAACTGAGTTAACCAACCCGCTGAGTTACTGTCTGCTAAGGCACCACGCCCTGAGTAGGTAATGCGCGCATCACCAATGCGATGAGAAAAGACCTGATTGTAGCGATCCACATCATCGATGCGCACAATTCCTGTCACACGAATAAATTCGTCACCCTGGTTGAGGCGGATCCACTTTTCACCACTGATGCGCAGCACGCCACTAGGGAGTACTTCGTGTACCGTGACGGTAATTGCACCTTCAAGCTTGTTACCTTGCGAGCTTGCCGAGCCACCATCAAAGGAGCGATTACCTTCAATGCCAACCTTGGTGCCATCGATGGTGGTACCACCAATGGTTGCCGCGCCAAAATCGACATTCGAAGACTTACCAAAGCGGGTATCGGCTTTTTTGCTTGATTGGGTTTCTTCTGCCAGCAAAACGGTCAAGACATCACCAACGCGATAGGCGCGGCGGTCTTGAAATAGGGTCATGGTGTACTGGTGACGATAGAGGCTTCCATCTTTTGCCTGTGGTAAGGCATAGTCTAACTTCGGCGGCGCGTAATCCTGATCATCAGGCTCTGGCGGCACAAACTCTGGGCGAGTCGCGCACCCCACTAATACCAGCAATACCGACATCGCAAATGTTCTAGAAAGCCATCTCATCGTACTATCCTTTAACCTACTACCGAACTACAGTGCTTGTGCTACAAACTTCAACATATCATCCGCGGCCGAAACCACTTTGGCGTTCATCTCGTAAGCACGTTGCGTGGTGATCATATCCACCATTTCTTCAACCACTTGTACGTTAGAACCTTCCAATGCGCCTTGTTTGATGCTGCCAGAGCCTTCTTCGCCCGGGATCAGTTCTTCCGCTTGACCACTGGCTTCAGTTTGTTTAAACAGGTTGCCGCCGACCGCTTCAAGGCCCGCTGGGTTAACAAATTTCGCTAGGGTCACTTGTCCCAGGTTTTGCGGAACGGTGCTGTCTGCCGTAGTGGCAGTAACGGTGCCGTCATAACCCACGGACAGGCTCAACGCATTTTCGGGAATTTGCACCTGAGGCTCTAGCGGCAGGCCTTGGCTATTCACCATTAAACCCTCTGAGTTGACATGAAACTGACCATTACGGGTATACATAATTTGCCCATCTGAGTTTTCGATCTGGAAGAAACCCTGTCCCATGACCGCCAGATCCAGCTCTTGCCCTGTGTTTTGCGCACTGCCCTGGGTAAACACTTTTTGCGTGCCGACCACACGAACACCACTACCCAGCTGTACCCCTGTTGGCAATTGGTTAACCTGGTCAACCTGCGCCCCTGGTTGACGTTGAATGCTGTAAAACAGATCTTCAAAAACAACGCGATCGCGCTTGAAGCCAACGGTATTCACGTTGGCTAAGTTGTTGGAAATTGCCGTCATTTTGGTGTCTTGAGCGGCCATCCCTGTTTTACTGACCCAGAGTGCTGAATGCATGTGTACTTCTCCTTGGTACGTTCAATAAGCCTATGCTTATCGAGCGCTCATTAATTTGTTGCCAGCTTGCGCCAGAGTTTCTGCGGTTTTCATCATGCGTACTTGCATTTCGAAGTTACGCGTCAGTGACATCACGTTCATTAGCTCATCAATGGCTGACACGTTACTGCCTTCAATATGCTCAGGTGCTAAGTTCACCGTCGCATCTGCAGCAAAAGGTTGCCCATCGACACTGTGCAGTAGGCTGTCACTCTCTTTCTGCAGTTGAGTGATGTCAGGCTTAACCAATTTTAGTTGCCCGACTTCCACTTCGGCGCCACCACCTGGAGGGACGACAGAAACGCGTCCACGTTCACTTATTTCCACTTTTTGAAACTCAGGTAAGGCCATCGGGCCATTGTCACCAATCACGGCAAAGCCGTTGATGCTTAATGCCCCTTGTTGATCGACCTTGATGTTACCAGCACGGGTGTATGCCTCATTCCCATCGGGTGTTTGCACCGTAATGTAACCGTCACCCATGATGGCAATATCAAGTGGACGGCCTGTTTTCACTACATCCCCAGAATCAAATCGTGTCGCCGCCGAGTTCGTAACCACCATAGTGCGGCCATCAAAACCGGAGCCTTGCAGCGGAACGCTTTGTACTCGTTCCATGTCAGCACGAAAGCCTGCGGTGTCGGCGTTCGACAAGTTGTTCGAACGAACATGTTGAGCTTTAAGAACTCGACTTGCCCCTGTGGTTGCGGTAAATAGCAAACTGTCCATGTCTTAAAACCTTAAACTGCGTTAAACAGTGCTTGTGTTAATTTGTCTGACGTCGAAATGGTTTTCGCGTTCGCCTGGTAGTTACGTTGCGCGGTCATCAGACCAACCAATTCAGAGGTTAGGTCAACGTTCGAACCTTCCAAAGCTCCTGGTGTTAAATCACCCAGTATGCCTGTGCCCGGAACACCGATAATTGGCGCACCTGAGCTGAAACTTTGTGTCCAAGCCGTTCCTGTTACATTCGCTAAGCCTTGTGGGTTGGCAAATTCGGCTAGCACCACTTGGCCTTGCAGCTGCGATTGACCATTGGTGTAAGTGGCGTAAACCATGCCGTTATCTTCAACGCGAACACCTGTCAGATCACCCGAAGTGTAACCGTTCGGGTTGTTGGTGCTTACACCAAATGACGCACCAAATTGCGTGCTGCCTGCTAGGCTAATGTCGATGCTCATGCCATTAGCGCCCGCTGCAGGGAAAGCGATGTTAAATGGCGTTGCTGGTGCGGCAAGGGTACCGTCAGGGTTAAAAGACACCGCTTGAGTTGTCGCGGGTACGGTCGGAGCACCATCAACTTCTACATTGACCTGCCACGTGTTGTCAGCCGTTTTAGTGAAGTACTGCGTCACGGTGTGCGAGTTACCCAATGAGTCGTATACCTTACTGGTATAAGATGAGTTGAAAGAGTTTGGATCGGCAGGGTCAAATGGGTTAACCGCTTGGTCAATTACCGATGAACTTGCATCAAAGTTAGCAACAAAGTCCAGATTGTCCGTGGCTTTTGCGCCCAGTGACGCGGTGCTGATTTGAATATCACCAATAGAGCCGCTCAGCAGATTATTGTTGCCATCCACCGCATAACCTTGCAGCTTCGAGCCTGTATTGCTAACCACAAAGTTGTTTTTATCAGTGCCAAATACACCTGAACGGGTGTACTGAACTTGACCTGCCGTGTCTTTCGTCACAAAGAAACCGTTGCCATTGATCGCCAAATCCATTGCTCGGCCAGTGCCCGTCACAGAACCATTCTTATCGAAGTTCTGTGAGATCGAAGCCACTTGTACACCACCAGCCTGTAAGCCGTTATACACCGATGAGAATTCAGTACGCGATCCTTTGAAGCCGTACGTGGATGCATTAGCGATGTTGTTACTGATGGTATTAAGTTGAGTATTGGTGGCATCCAGGCCACTTAATGCGATATCAAAGCTCATAATGTTCCCTAATCCTTGTTATTAATTGAGTAAGTACGGGGTGGGTTAAGCACCAAACTGACTTATTTGATAGAACGGTACGCTGCCTACGCCAGCAATGTGCACCATTGCTGCGCCACCGTTACTCGGAATTCTGACCTGCTCCACTTCACCCGCGAGCAAAATAGTGGGATCTGACTGTCCTTCTTGAACTTTGACAGACACCGTGTATTTACCTGGCTCTAGGCCAAGCTCTTCAGGGTTAAGGGAAAAATCCACATCCCCTGCTGGGTGTGCGCCAAGAGGGACTTCGGTCTTGTTACCGAACTCATCGGTGACTTCTAACGTCACCTGGCTCGATGAGTGCTCAAGCTCTATGCGGCCACCCTGGGTACCTTCACCCAATTCAAACTCATTCCCCACTGCGTATACCGTGCGACCGACTAAACCAGCCGTGGTCAGTACCTGCATGTTGTCGAGCAGCACCATGCTGTTTTGCATCAAACCCGACATGTTCTCCATGCTTTGCACTTGCGAGAACTGAGCGAGCTGACTAACGTACTCGGTACCATCTAGAGGGTTCAGTGGATCCTGGTTTTGAATTTGAGCCACCATCAGGGTGATGAATTCATTTTGCAGTGCAGTACCACTGTTCATGTCTTGCGGGTTCGCTTGTACTGCCACATCGGCTTGCGCCGCGGGTGGTGTGTCTGACGTCAGTGCGGTAAATTGAGCAATACTCATTAGCGTCCTTCTCCTAATCTCAACAAACCTTGCTGCATGCTTTTAACGTTGGCGAGCACTTCTACATTGGTTTCAAAACTGCGAGTGGCTGACATCATGTCGGCCATTTCGGTCACAACATCGATATCAGGGTAAAACACATACCCTTCTTCATTGGCGAGCGGGTTATTTGGTTCAAAGCGCTTATCGGCTTGCCCCTGCTGCTGCACCACATCAACGATGCGCACTTCGGCGTTCGGGTACACATTTTCACCCGCGGCCAATTGTGTCTGGCTGTATACCGTTGCAAACACCGGCTTAAGCGCCTTGTAAGCATCATTTGGGTTGGCTGCCACTGCATCGGCGTTGGCTAAGTTACTTGCCACCGTGTTAAGTCTGACGGTCTGCGCGGTCATCGCAGAGCCAGCAATGGAGTAAATATCAGAAAATGCCATGATTAACGTCCTTCTATCGCTTTTGCCAGCCCGCTAAACTTCATGTTGAGAAAGGTCAGGCTAGTTTGAAAATCCATGTTGTTTTGAGTGAACTTGGCTTGCTCTACGCCAAGCTCAACCGTATTGCCGTCTTTACTGTTTTGATAAGGAATTGAATATTTAGCGGATACATCCAACTTTGGCACTGGCGTGTTCACACCGTTTGGCTTCATCTGGCTCATCACCGTGTTGAAGCTCAAATCTTTAGCAAGGTATCCAGGCGTATCAACATTTGCTAGATTACTGGCCAGGACCTTGGTGCGTTCAACACGAAAATTTAAAGCATCTGGATGGACGCCAAGTGCATTGTTAAAGTTGATTGCCATGCTGCTTTCCTTAAGTCGGCATAAGTTACCAAAGGTATCTTCAAGATACGTGCCATAAAATTAACATTTAAAATTCAACAACTTAAAAAACAAAGGGAAGTTGAACTTCCGTTTATCGGAAGCGTTAAAACCACAAGGGGAAGTGATGAGTTCCGACATAAAACGACTGGTGATCTTGCTCGCAGGCTGGGTCTTTGGAATGTCGTTCAGTCTCGCCAATACGGCGACTATGAACCAAGATCTCATTGAGCAGGCGGTGACTGCGCAGTTAAATGAAGAGCTGTCGATATTGGCCAGCCAGCGCCATTGGCAGCAATATCAGGCTCAATTTACGCTATGGGTACCCAGTTCGGTCAAGCATCTGCCTTTATGCCACTCTGATTTAGTTATCGAAGGGCGAAATCATCAGACCATTCCTGTTGGTAATCTTAAACGCATGGTGCGTTGCGATGATGGCAGTCATGATTGGCGATTGAACGTCACGGTTAAGTCAGTGCTTTCGCTGCCTGTCGTGGTGGCGCAGTCAACATTAAATCGTGATGAGGAAATCTCAGCAAAAGAGCTCAAACTCGAAACCCGTACCTTATCTCGCGCAACAGACTTCTTAACTTCTGTTGCAGATGCCGCAGGGCAAAGACCAACACGTCGCATACGCTCAGGACAAGTGTTGGACGGTGCGCTTTTAATTGCGCCCCCTCTGGTTCAAAAAGGCAATGAAGTGATCATTATCGCCTCTAAAGATGGCTTTAATGCGTCCACGAAAGGCATCGCTCTGGAGCGTGGAAGTCGAGGCGACCAAATCGATGTTCAAAACTTACGCTCAAAAAAAGTCATTCGCGCCGTGGTCAGCGGATTAAACCAGGTGCACACACAGTTTTAAAACTTAGATTTTTCCATTTATTATATGTAAGCAAGTTCATTTCTAATGGCGGATTTGAGTTCAATTACTTGACTCAAGGTATCAAAATTGAAGATGTCACCTCGCCACTCGAAAATGTTTTTAGTACAAACTAAACCATGCAACTTGTGTTTCAGTTGCCAGATACGACGATGATAGAAGATGATGGCAACACCCAATCCCTTTGCTTTGGTCAGTTCACCAACGTAGATTTGATGGTGGTTCCATAATTTTCACAAAAAAGTGGACAAAATGTTTAATCTATTTTGTCCACTTGTCGCCCTATACTGGTAACGACACAAATACAGGACAGTGAGCAATGAAAATCGACAAAGTTGCGGGTGGCCACGTTCCACAAACCAAACTTGATCAAGCGAGCCGAAAGCCAAGCGCAAGCGTGAGCAGCAAGCCAGTATCCGAGCCCGCATTAAATGCAAACACTGCGGCATTGGATAAAGCGCAAGCTGATATGGCAAAGCTACCTGATGTCGACATGGCGAAAGTCGAGCAAGTTCGTAATGCTTTGGTTAAGGGTGAATTGGGCTTAGACGTAAAATCTTTGTCTCAAGCCGTCATGCGCTTTCACACAGGTCATGAATAAGCCGAAGCGTCGCTTGCTCCAATATATCTATAGTTTCAAGGAGTACGATGAATGGCCGAGACAAAGACACAGCTAGTGCAACGTTTTATTTTCTCGATTAACGAGGACATTAAGCACTACAAGCAGCTACTTCATCTACTCCAAGATCAGAGTGTTTTGTACCTCAAGTTTGATGGCGAAGCACTCAGTGAAAACATCCACCAACAACTGCCTATTCTTAAGCAGCTAGGGCGCAGTGCAGCCGAGCGTTCTCGTTGCCTACAGCAACTGCACTTACCAAGCTCTGAGCAAGGGGTTGAAAAGCTGATCCGCGCACTACCGGACAAGCACAAAACACCGCTAAAGATGCAGTGGAAATCTCTAGAAACTCTGATCAAACATTGCCAAAAATACAATAACCAGAATGGCCAGAGCTCTGCGGCATTCCACGAGTTATTAGGGCAGCTGACCCAAGAACCTCAACATGCCTATGGTGAAAACCAGTTCTAATCATTCGATCGCGATCTGTGCTGGTAAATCCTGCTAACCATCTGATCTTGATAACAATCATGAGCGTGACTCTTGGTTGTCGGTTTGCTGCCGCATCAGCCTTGCCCGATGCTCTCATTCAATCGCACATCGATGTGTTGAGTCCTTATCAACGTCAAATTGAGCAAAAGCTGCAACAATTTGACCCCTTGGTGCAAGAGATCTTCAAACAATTAGACAGATACGATTTGCCCGACAATCTGGTATTGGTGCCAATGCTGGAGTCTTCCTACAACCCACAAGCCATTTCTCCAGCCAAGGCGGCGGGGTTATGGCAACTGATGCCTGCCACGGCCAAGCGCTTTGGCTTGAAAGTCTCTTACCAACGAGATGAGCGATTTGAAATAGCCCCCAGCACTGACGCTGCCATCCAGTACTTGGCGTTTTTGTATCGCAAGTTTAAAGGGGATTTAACCTTAACACTGGCGGCATACAACGCAGGGGAAGGACGAGTACAGCGCACTCTCAGAGCCTCTCCGAACACCCCTTTCCACCAGCTGCCTTTACCTAGAGAAACCCAGCATTATGTGCGCCGTTTTTACGCGCTTGATTCGCTCATCAATGTCTCATCTTTGCGCCATGATAACTTTCAACCGATACTATTATTTGCAGGCCAACAACAGTGGCAAAAAAAGCCTCTGATCGATCTCTCACCGTTGCCTGCACTCATTTCTCTCTGACGATTTATTCCTGCACCATTGGGTAAAGTTTTTCGTTTGTTGATTCACATTCACTGGTAAGATGCTCACATTCTGAACCACCACACTATGAATTCAATAATGCATAATGAACGTAATGCACTGCTGTTTGGCTTGGCTGCCGTCCTGCTTTGGTCAACGGTCGCCACGGCTTTTAAACTGACGTTGGCGGAATTTACTCCAGCTCAGATGGTAGCCGCAGCATCACTTGCATCCACTTTGGCTTTGATCGCGGTTTGCGCTTATCAAGGCACCCTCTCACAACTTGCTAATACCTTTACTTCCAACCCTTGGTATTACGTTGTTTTGGGCCTGATTAATCCCTTTGCCTACTATCTGATTCTCTTTAAAGCGTACGATCTTTTACCAGCGTCACAAGCTCAGCCCATTAACTATAGTTGGGCCATTACCCTAACTTTGATGGCCGCTGTTTTCTTAAAACAGAAAATTCGACCACAAGATTGGTTCGCTTGTGCCCTGGGGTATTTTGGCGTTGTGGTGATTGCCACCAAAGGCGACGTGCTGGCTCTGCAGTTTGACAGTCCGCTTGGTGTTGGCCTTGCGCTGCTTTCTACTCTACTTTGGGCAGGCTATTGGATATTGAACACCAAAAACACGGCAGATCCCGTTGTTGGTGTACTGCTCGGTTTTTTAGTCGCTCTTCCGTTTGCTTTTGGCGTGGCGTTCTATGAGGGTGCCGCGTGGTCAACGATCAGCCTGAAAGGATGGCTTGCTGTTGGCTACGTTGGCTTATTTGAAATGGGCATCACGTTTGTGTTGTGGTTGAGTGCTCTCAAACTGACACAAAATACCGCTCGCATCAGTAACCTGATATTTGCCTCACCCTTTATCTCTTTGATGTTGTTGGCCTATGTCATTGGTGAGGAAATCCATCCATCGACCTTGGCTGGTTTGGTTCTCATTGTGATTGGTTTGATTGTCCAGCAGATAAAGCGACGCAAAGCTTAATGTTTCTTGAGTCGGTTTGAGGCTCTTTCATGCCGCCTCACATTAAAATCAACGCCATGACAGGAGGACGCCACGAGCATGAATGATATTATCGCGATTCGCTTAACCAGGGGGCAGGATTTGAAGTCCGAGATTCAAGCGCTCGTGACGCAACACCGGATCCAGGCAGGGAGCATCGCTTCGTGCGTGGGTTGTTTGCAAACTCTCAATATTCGACTCGCAGGCGCGACAAGCACACTGTCGTTGCAGCAGCCCTTTGAAATCGTCTCAATCATGGGCACGCTCACGCCACAACACCAGCATATCCACATTTCTGTGGCCGACTCTCGTGGTCAGGTATTTGGTGGGCACCTTCTTGAGGGCAACATCATCGACACCACCGCAGAACTCATTATTCACCAATATGAACAACTCAGCTTTAGCAGAGAGCACGATCCCATGACTGGCTATAGTGAATGGGTAATTGATAATCCTTCACAGCATCTTTAATTACACGGCTAAATGACATTCTGATGTTTACAGATAAGCTGCCAAGCGCTCTGGAAATGGATAATGTAATCACCATTAAAAACGCCGAGCGATTTTTCTCGGCGTTTTCTTATCTATTACAGCGACTACACATGCTGACCGGCGACAAAGCCCGATGACCAGCACCATTGGAAGTTGTATCCGCCTAGCCAACCAGTCACATCCATGACTTCACCGATAAAGTACAACCCTTCTACCGATTTACATTGCATGGTTTTCGACGATAAGTGGTTGGTATTAACGCCTCCTAAGGTCACTTCCGCAGTGCGGTAGCCCTCTGTACCATTGGGTGCAATACTCCAGTTTTCCAAGGACTCGCGAATTTGCGTGAGCTCTTTCGGATTGTATTGCTTAAGCGGCTTATCTGCGAACACCTTACGTTCTATCAATACCTCGACCAAACGCTTAGGCAGTACTCGCGCCAGGGTATTTTTCAGGCTCTGATTTGGATGTTTTTCCAAAGAATTCGACAGTAATTCATCAATATCGGCCTCAGGCACTAGATTGACTGATACATTTTGCCCCGGCTTCCAAAAAGACGAGATCTGCAACACCGACGGGCCTGACAAACCTCTGTGGGTAAAGAGCAAGGCTTCTTTAAAGAGTGTCCCATCGTTGGCGGTGATCTCAGCAGGGATCGCGATGCCTGACAGCTCAGCGAAGTCTTCTTTGTCTTCCTTATGCAAGGTAAATGGAACCAGCCCTGCGGTCGTGGGGATGACTTCTAAACCAAATTGCTGGGCGATCTTGTAACCAAATGGCGTCGCACCTAATTTGGGCATAGACAAACCACCTGTCGCAACCACCAACGATTTACATTCGATCACATCGGTGTCTGCGTGCAACGAAAAACCCGTTGAGGTTTTTGCGATACTATGTACATCAACTTGATAACGAAACTGCGTTTTGGGTGCTTCGCATTCCGCTAGCAGCATCTTGACGATGTCTTTGGCCGATTCAAGGCAGAACAGCTGACCATGATCGCGCTCTTCAAAATCGATAGCGTATTTGCTGACCATGGAGATGAAATCCCAGTTAGTGTACTGAGACAAAGCCGACTTAACAAAGTGAGGGTTTTGGCAGAGGAAGTTGTTGGCGGATACATCGTAGTTGGTAAAGTTGCATTTACCGCCTCCCGAAATCAAGATCTTGCGTCCAGGTTTTTTGGCGTGATCAAGCACCAGCACACTGCGTCCACGTTTGCCTGCCTCAGCAGCGCACATTAGGCCTGCAGCACCAGCACCTATAATGACAACGTCAACTTTATTACTCATAGCCACACTCATTCCCAGCTTTTCACTTGCGTTTCTCAACAAAAAAGGATGTGCCGATAAGCACATCCTTTATACAATCTGGCGCTATTGTAGCGACTCTTTCTGCTAATGCAATGTTTGAGCAACAACCCACAC
Organism: Vibrio gelatinilyticus; assembly: GCF_022836845.1. Taxonomy (GTDB): domain Bacteria; phylum Pseudomonadota; class Gammaproteobacteria; order Enterobacterales; family Vibrionaceae; genus Vibrio; species Vibrio gelatinilyticus. The sequence continues at coordinate 32,556 of NZ_JAJNNZ010000018.1, read as the reverse complement.
CTAACACCAATGTCGCGTTAGTGTCAAAACGCCAATGTAATGACTCGAAGCGGTCTGCTAAAGAAGCATCGCCGCAAGCAAGCTCACCCCAACCAAAGAACACGACAAGACAAACAGCTCTCTTACTCTATCGCATTTCTGGATAAAAACAGGATCATGATGGTGGTGATATTCTTTGCTTTTCAGATAATGAAACAGGCGCACTTGTTTTGCCATATTACCATGAGTGGTAAAGAAACCTCTGCCATCCACTTGTTGATAAAGTAATGGATGCGCTTCTCGCATGATAAAAATGAGAGAGCGTAGTGCCGTCAGATACCGAGCCATATTGACCGAAGTGATTAACATCAATACTAATAAAATAGTGTCTCCACTGATCATCTTTTCCTCCCTACATCTTCCGAGATGCCCAAGAGAAAAAGACGACAGGTCGACTTTAGTCGCTGATATTACTCAGCAGAGGCATCCATAATGGAAGAAGAACCTTCTTTTGCTAACTGTGCTAGGTCCTTATCAATGAAAAACAGAGCCTGACCATTTTCACCAACAAGTTCTAGCTTATCCAAAATCCCTTTAAACAGTTTTTCTTCTTCATGCTGCTCAGAAACATACCACTGAAGAAAATTAAACGTTGAGTAGTCCTGAGCGGTGAAAGCAACATGAGCGAGCTTATTGATTTTTTCAGTAATCATTTGCTCATGTTCGTAAGTTTCACGGAATACGTCACCAAGGCTGTTGTAGTCATGTTTAGGAGCGTCAATCGCACCTAAGATTGGCAGCGCACCCGTTTCACTAACATACGTAAATAGGCGCTGCATGTGCTCCATTTCTTCTACAGCATGGACTCGCAAAAACTCCGCTGCACCCTCGAATCCTTTGTCTTCACACCAAGCACTCATTTGTAAGTATAGATTGGATGAAAAAAATTCTAGATTTATTTGCTCATTCAAGTGTTCAACCATGGATGGAGATAGCATTTGAAGCTCCTAATTTTCTGCGCTAAATAATAATTACTATACCATGCTTTATAAACAGGTAGTCAACTTGTGTGCTCGTCGTTGAATGGCGTATCACATTTGTAGCCCCCATATCATCTACATTTACGTTTAAATCAAAGTTCAAAATCAAATGGAAAATCAGTAGATAGCTGCCCATATCAACGATCAACATTCACATCTGTCATCCACTCAGTTAATGAGATCCTGACAACAAAAAAAACTTGCGTGAAGTGCTATGTTTTAACTGGAACATTCAAAAAGGAGCATTGCACATGAGTTACAAACACATTTTAGTCGCATTAGATCTCTCAGATGAAAGCAAACTGCTCATCGATAAGGCAGTCTCCTTAGCCAAACCGCTTGATGCCGAGCTTTCTTTCATTCATATCGATGTGAACTATACCGAGCTGTACACTGGATTGATCGACGTAAACCTTGCGGAGAACCAAAATAAAACAATGGAAGCCTCGCTGGCACAGTTACAAGCTTTTGCTGACTACGCGAGTTATCCAGTGAAGCACTCTCTGGTCGGGAGTGGCGATTTAAGCAATGAGCTGACCGACACCATCAAGGAGTTCAATATCGATCTTGTGGTCTGTGGTCATCATCAGGATTTCTGGAGTAAATTGCTTTCATCCACAAGGCAACTTATCAATACCTCGCCTGTTGATTTACTGGTGGTACCGATCAAGGACTAACCGTCTTCAGGCTCCTAACTGGAGCCTTTTTCATCCTACCTCTTTGCGTATCTTGTCGTGATATACTGCGCGCAAATTCTTAATTGTAAGTTGTATCTATGGGTTATCTCTATTCTGTCACACTGCTTTGGGCATTTTCCTTTAGCTTAATTGGTGTGTATTTAGCGGGTCAGGTTGACTCCTGGTTCTCCGTTCTGATGCGTGTCGTCCTTGCAGGCGTGGTGTTCTTACCATTTCTGAAATTTAAGGGCGTACCTAAGGCTCTAGCAGCCAAGCTGATGGCCATTGGCGGTATCCAACTTGGCTTGATGTATTGCTTTTACTACCAATCCTTTTTGCTGCTATCAGTTCCTGAGGTGTTACTATTTACGGTTTTCACACCTATTTATGTCACCTTGTTTTACGACTTTCTTAAAGGCCGTTTCTCACCGTGGTATTTGGTGACGGCTGCAATTGCGGTAGCGGGCGCGGCGTTTATCAAATTTGCCGGTATCAATGAGCAGTTTTTGACGGGGTTTCTTGTGGTTCAGGGGGCCAACGTCTGTTTCGCTATTGGCCAGGTCGGCTACAAATACGTCATGGAAAAGAGTGATGTCGAGCTGCCTCAACATACGATTTTTGGTTACTTCTATATAGGTGCCATCATAGTCGCTACGGTGGCCTTTGCTCTAATGGGTGACATCAATAAATTACCAACCACCACGACTCAGTGGGTAGTACTGACCTACCTTGGCGTCATCGCTTCAGGCTTGGGTTACTTTATCTGGAACAGAGGGGCGTGTCTGGTCAATGCAGGAGCATTAGCTGTGATGAACAACCTGTTAGTTCCAGCAGGCCTTATTGTAAACATTGTCATTTGGAATCGCGACGTCGATGTCGCCAGGTTGTCGATTGGTGGCGCCATTATCTTAGCGTCATTGGTGATCAATGAAATATGGGTTAAGCCTCGCGCACAAGCTCAGTACCAAGGCTCCGCTAATCCTTAAAGTCGTCAAAGTCAGTGTAGCGCCTCGCGCTGCACTGACTCACCTCGTAATTCCACGCTGCTGGGTGATAAACCATAGCGCAATTCTAACTCTGCTTGCTTACGAGCCAGCTTCGCACTTTTTTTCAAAATCTTAGCAAGCTTTTTCTGCGCCTTCTTCTGTTTCTTCAGTGCCTTTTTAGCGCTCTTTTCCGCTTTATTTTCTTGCTGTTGTTGAGGCTCTTGAATATCAACAACTATAGGCACGGGTTGTACCAATGTTTCGGCCAGCACGGCACACTGCTGTTTCTCAATCATGGGTTTTCCCTGACACTGTTTCGGTGGGATAGCTGCCGGCTTGCACAATCGTGATGAATCACTAGAGGAGCGAGAACATGAACGACACAGGTATTTGGCTTCCGCGACTAAGGTGTAGATTTCACCTAGGTTGGCGTTGATCTCATGTCGATTTAGTTTGCATAGACGTTTACTCATACAACTTCCCACTCTCCGATACAGCGATGAGCCTGTGGCTCCAATTACAGATAAGAATGACAATGATTCTTAATTAGATATAACTGGAAATGGATATGGTTGCAAGTAACAGCGCTCAGGTTACTGGAACAAAAAGTAACCTACTTTCGCTAACTCATTGACGCTTTAACATAAACATCAAAGCGATTTTTCTTGGTCTCGATCGCCATACTCGGCTTTTGACCATCAAGCCAGTCGGCATAGTCGGGACGTTTAACAACGACTCGCTTGCATGCCAGCTGCAGTGCCGGCGCTAATAACGCATCAGCATCATTATCGGCGCCAACCAAAGATTGAAAAACACGCATTTCTTTTTTGACCAGAGCACTCTTTTTCTTGTTCTCTGGATGCGGGTACATTGGGTCAAGATACACCACATCTGGCTGCTCAAAATCAGGGTCACTGGCCAGCTTCTCCAACGCATCGTGGCTTGATGCATGAATCAATGACATTCGCTCTGTCACCCACGCCCCGATCTCTTTATCTTGTTGAGCTCTGGATAAGCCGTCATCCAACAAAGCGGCTACAACGGGGTGCCTTTCCACCATTTGAACCTTACATCCTAACGACGCAAGCACAAACGCATCACGTCCGAGACCGGCGGTACCATCGAGTACTGTCGGCGTCACTCCTTTGTTAAGCCCTGCCGCTTTAGCGATAGATTGTCCCTTACCGCCTCCAAACTTGCGACGATGCGCCACAGCGCCACTCACCAGATCAACGTAAATAGCACCAAGTTTTGGCTCGTCCAATTTACGAAGCTCTAAACGAGTGTCGGTCAATACCAGTGCAAAGACACTTTGTTCACAAGCGACAAGCCCCCAACGAGTGGCGAGCTGTTCGAGTTCTTGCTGACGATTCTCATGTTCACTGATTAACTGAATTTGCACGGGTGGCTCCGACAAGGAATAACTAGGAAGCGCAAGTGTACCTGAACTGCTCAGTGCAACCAATAAGCGTGATCACCTTGCCCCCATATGTAAGTTTAATGGTAAGCTTAGTGGATAATGATTCATCCATCGCTAAGGATACGCTATGCATGGCAATAACGCCCTTGATGATCTCGACCGTGCTATTTTAAAAACGTTAATGGAAGATGCACGCCGGCCTTACGCAGAAATGGCTAAGCAGTTCGATGTCAGCCCAGCAACGATTCATGTTCGTATTGAGAAGATGAAAGCGGCAGGCATCATTGAAGGAACCGAAGTGGTGGTGAACACTAAAAAGCTGGGTTATGACGTGTGCTGCTTTATTGGCATTAACCTCTATGCTGCGCGCGACTACCATTCGGCATTGGAAAAGCTCGACGCCCTTGATGAAGTGGTTGAGGCTTACTACACCACGGGAGCCTACAATATTTTCGTTAAACTTATGTGTCGCTCTATTGAAGAGCTACAGCACGTTCTGATCGAAAAGCTGCAAGCGATCAGTGAGGTGCAATCGACCGAAACGCTGATTTCGTTGCAAAACCCCATCAGTCGCAACGTCGACCCATAAATGCCTTGACTATAAAAAATGGCTCCCTTTGGGGAGCCATTTCAGTTACGCGCTAATACCAGCGTGACGCAGCAAGGCGTCGATTTCTGGCTCTCGGCCTCTAAAGCGTTTAAAGAGCTCCATTGGCTCTTCGCTGCCACCCATTTCCAGGATGTTGTTCAAAAAGCTTTGACCCGTTTCCTTATTAAAAATGCCTTCCTCTTCAAAGCGAGAATACGCATCTGAAGACAGGACTTCTGCCCACAGGTAGCTGTAATAACCCGCACTGTAACCACCAGCAAAAATATGGCTAAAGCTGTGCGAGAAGCGGTTCCACTCAAGGCTTGGCAATACGGCCACTTTGCCTTTCACTTCAGCCAACGTTTCTAGAACGCGAGCTCCAACCTCTGGATCATATTCGGTGTGCAGCGTGAAATCGAAAAGTCCAAACTCGAGTTGACGCAAAATAAACATCGCCGACTGAAAGTTTTTAGCAGACAGCATTTTTTCGAGCATCTCTTTCGGTAATGGTTCACCCGTTTCATAGTGTCCAGAGATGAAGGCTAGCGCTTCTTCTTCCCAACACCAGTTCTCTAAGAATTGGCTAGGCAACTCAACCGCATCCCATGGCACTCCATTGATCCCTGACACCGCCCCTGCATCGATCTTCGTCAGCATATGATGAATGCCATGACCTGTTTCGTGGAAAAGTGTCACCACTTCATCATGAGTAAACATCGCAGGCTTATCGCCTACAGGTTTATTGAAGTTACACGTTAGGTACGCCACTGGCGTTTGCAGCTCACCATCAAGGTTTGTGCGGCGCACACGGCATTCATCCATCCACGCACCGCCACGTTTGTGCTCGCGTGCGTAGAGATCGAGATAGAAACTGCCGCGCAACGTACCTTCACTATCAAAGATATCGAAGAAACGTACCGACTCGTGCCAGGTATCAACCCCTTCACGCTCTTTGATCTGCATACCAAAAACGCGATTGAGCACTTCAAACAGCCCACTCACGACTTTTGATTCAGGGAAGTAAGGGCGCAGCTCTTCGTTAGAAAACTGGAATAAATGCTGTTTTTGCTTCTCACTGTAATAAGCGATGTCCCACAAATTAAGTTCGGTAACACCAAACTCTTTCTCAGAAAATCGACGCAGCTCTTCAACTTCACGCTCGCCTTGTGGCTTAGCCTTCACCGCAAGATCATTAAGAAAACCAAGAACCTGAGCCGGAGTCTCTGCCATTTTGGTCGCCAGTGATTTTTCGCTATAGGTCGCAAAGCCCAGCAAGCGAGCTATTTCGTGACGCAGTTTTAGCTGCTCGGTAATAATTTCGGTGTTGTCCCATTGACCCGCATTCGGACCACGGTCTGAGGCTCTGGTGACGTAAGCCTCGTAAAGCTCTTGGCGCAGTGCTTGGTTATCGCAGTACGTCAGTACCGGAAGGTAAGATGGGATATCGAGAGTGAGCAAGTAACCATCAAGTTCTTTCGCTTGTGCCGCCGCTTGTGCTGCCGCCAGCGCAGACTCTGGCATTCCGGCCAATTCTTTTTCATCGGTAACGTGCTTGCTCCACCCCATAGTTGCGTCGAGCACATTGTTCGAAAACTGCGAGCCTAACTCTGACATGCGCTTGCTGATTTCACCATACCGGTGCTGTTCATCCGCAGGTAGGCCGATCCCAGACAGCTCAAAATCACGCAACGCATCTTTGATGGTTTTTTGTTGAGCTTGCGACAAAGCAGCAAAGCTCTTAGCGTCTTTAATTGCTTTGTAAGCCTCAAAGAGCCCTTTGTGCTGACCAACCCAAGTGCCGTACTCTGACAGCAGCGGTAAGCAGCTCTCGTACGCTTCACGTAATTCATCACTGTTGACGACCGAATTCATATGGCTCACCGGAGACCATAAACGGCTCAGGCTATCATCAACCTGTTCTATTGGCGCGACGAGGTTATCCCAAGTTGGCGTGTCATTTCCCTCAAGCACCTGTTCTATTTTTTTACGGCAAGCCTCGATAGCTTGCTCTACCGCTGGCTTTACATGCTCAGGCTTTATCTGTGAGAAAGGAGGTAAGTCAGTAATACTCAGAAGTGGGTTAGACATGCAGCATCCTTTTTGTGTTATCAGTTATCAATCTTACCTTTACTCGACATAGGGTGAGTCGTTGAGATAAGTGTTATCAATAAGATGTAGGCTGTTGGCCTAAAATTCAATGGCCGATGACGGAACTCCTCACACAGACTGTGCCACCAAAGCGATTTGCGTATATAATCCGTCCATTGGTTTTTATAAGTGAGTCATCATTTTGCTGAGTTATCGACACAGTTTTCACGCAGGCAATCACGCCGACGTCATCAAGCACATAGTACAAAGTCTTATCCTTAATTCTCTAAAAAACAAGGAAAAGCCGTTTGTTTACCACGATACGCATTCCGGTGTCGGGCGCTACGATCTTACTCACGAATGGTCTGAGAAAACGGGTGAATACAAACAAGGGATCGCTCGCATATGGGGAAATAAAGACATCCCACAAGACGTAGCTTCCTACATTGATTCGATCGAAATGCTCAATAGTGACGATACGCTGCGCTATTACCCGGGCTCACCGCGCGTGGCTCGAGCACACTTACGCGCGCAAGATCGCATGGTTCTCACCGAACTGCACCCTAGTGATTTTCCATTGCTAGAACAAGAATTTCACCGCGATCGCCAGGTTAAAATCTATAAAGACGATGGTTTCCAACGTTTGAAGGGCAGCTTGCCTCCAGCAGAACGCCGTGGCTTAGTGCTTATCGACCCGCCGTATGAGTTGGCCAAAGAGTACCGTGATGTGGTGACCGCTATCGCACAAAGCTACAAGCGTTGGGCAACCGGTATCTACGCCATTTGGTATCCAGTGGTGAATCGCTACGACATTGACGACATGATCGAAGGCCTCGAAGGTCTTGGCATTCGTAAAATTCTGCAAATTGAATTGGGTGTCTCCCCCGACACCAACGAACGAGGCATGACCGCATCAGGCATGATTGTCATCAATCCGCCGTGGACACTCGAAAAGCAGATGAACGATATCCTTCCTTACCTAAAAGACAAGATAGCCCCAGCAACCGGCCACTTTAAAGTGGAATGGATTGTACCTGAATAGCAACATCTAGTGAGTCAGCATTTTGGTTGGCTCACTTAACCTCCCAACATCAACTTCTTTCAATGACCTTATCTCACTATATAAGGCATCTTTTTATTGCTGGCACCCGCTGCGCGAACAAAAGTACACCATACTGCTATTGCCTTGTTTTTATTGGATAAAAATTAGATAAAAGTCACTTAATTGCATATAAAAACACAACCCAGTGTGATTAAATACTCTTGCATTTGATATGCAAACAGAACAATAAGATTATCAATAAGGAAATATCAGTGGATAACAAGAATTCAAGGTTGTTTAAAACAACAGGGTTGGCTTTAGCCATTTCTTTGGCAATGACTGGCTGTGGTGGCGGTAGCGATGACAGCAGTGGTAACAATGGTGGTACCGAAACCACCACTTATAAGGTGCAAATCAAAGACGGTTACCTTGTGGACGCTGAAGTCTACGTGGATCGCAATAAAAACGGCGTTGCGGATGCAAATGAAAAAGTCACCGCACTGACTGATGAGCAAGGCTACATTACCCTGCCCGTTGAAGATAAAGAGTTCCCAATCATTGCTCGAGCGATTGCTGGCAAAACTTACGATACCGACAAAGGGGGCCGCTTAACCGACACCTATGAACTATCGACAGCTGCGGGTATGGAAGTCATGAACCCTTTCACGCTTATCGCCGCGAAAAATGATGTCACTATAGAAGAAATTGCTCAGCAGCTTGGTGTGAATAATACTGAGTTACTGACATCGGACTACGTTGCTGCTAAGACAACAAAAAATGATGATGCTAGCAAAGTTCACTTCGCCGCTCGCTCTTTCGCAGAACTCTTTGCCAAAGGCGATGCCAGCGATATTAGTGACTGGCAGAACCACATCACCAACATTGTTGCTGGTATTGCTGAAGTCGAAGGCTACGGCAGCGACGATGATCTAAACAACTATATTGTGCGCGAAGGTGTGGTTGTCGAGGCACTAAAACCACTCAAAGAAGCACTGGTTGGTAAAACGTACGACTTCATTTCAACCAATGAAGCCTACGGTACACAAGAGGGTTTCATGACCCTCACGTTCAACGACTCCACCATCACAGTCGATGATCACGTTCAAGGTGAAGACCCATCTGATATGCCAACTGAGTACCACTACAACGGTTTCATGGTTTCTGGCGAAGAAGGCGGACCGCGCCTTGAAGAAGTGATTTTCCTGGGAGATAGCCTCGCGTTAACCGTGACGGCAGACAACGACCTACAGGTTGGCAGTACCCAAGACCTTGCGGGCGCTGCTGATGGTTATGCAGATTTCCGCATTAATGCACCTTACACCGAAGAGGCACTGAAAGGCAAAACGCTTTACCACTTCTGGGATGATGCGGGTGCTCTTGACTACACGGCCAAGCCATATTTTTCAGTTCTATCACTAGCAGAAAACGGCTCAGGCACGATTACAGAGTTTGCCAGCCTTGAGAGTTATCTTTCAAATACCCCTGAAGCGACTCACGACGGATTCTGGACAGTCATTGACGGTTCATTGGTGATTGGTGAGAGCAGCGATTCATTAACAAAAGATCAGGATTGGACTTTCCACTTTACCGATCTTTCTGATCATGGCCTACATGTGGCTTATGACTATGAAGAAGGCACCGGGCGCACCAAACTACCTCGCCTGATCACTGAAAACGAAGATCTAGCGGTCAGCTTGTTTGAGGAGTGGACAAGTTTAGTACATTCTCGATAATGTCATTCACATGGGCGCTACGGCGCCCATTTTTATAACAAAGGACAAGCCACTTCCTATTTTCGTCCCAACGGCTCTTCATTCATCGTTATTAGTCATAATCAACTGTGCTTTTTCCCATTAGCTAAAGTTGCTAGACTCAATTTATAGTATGGATAGCGATTGTTAACAAAACATGACAGTGATATTGAGTTCATCGATGCTCACCCCAATGTATTGGCAACAAGCAATCAAAAAATTAATAAGCTCTCGGAGAACGTAATGGCAACGCATTTTGACTATATCTGTATTGGTGGCGGCAGTGGCGGTATCGCTTCTGCAAACCGCGCAGCAATGTATGGCGCTAAAGTCGCGCTAATTGAAGCACAAGACCTTGGCGGTACGTGTGTCAATGTGGGTTGTGTGCCAAAGAAGGTAATGTGGCATGGCGCTCAAGTTGCGGAAGCAATGAATCTGTACGCAGAAGACTACGGCTTTGATGTCGATGTTAAAGGTTTTGACTGGAGCAAGCTAGTCGAAAGTCGCCAGGCGTACATTGGCCGAATTCACCAATCTTACGATCGTGTTCTGGGTAACAACAAAGTTAACGTTATCCGTGGCTTTGCTAAGTTTGTTGATGCAAAGACTGTTGAAGTCAACGGTGAGCACTACACTGCGGATCACATCCTCATCGCCGTTGGTGGTCGTCCTACGATTCCAAACATTCCTGGCGCAGAGTATGGCATCGATTCAAATGGTTTCTTTGAACTAAACGAGCAACCAAAACGTGTGGCGGTTATCGGTGCGGGCTACATCGCCGTTGAGATTGCTGGCGTACTGCATGCCCTGGGCACAGAAACACACCTGTTCTGCCGTAAAGAATCACCATTGCGCAGCTTTGACCCAATGATCATCGACACTCTGGTTGAGGTGATGAACACTGAAGGCCCAACTCTTCATACTCACTCTGTACCGAAAGAAGTGATTAAAGAAGCCGATGGCAGCCTGACTCTACACCTAGAAAACGGTGAAAGCCAAAACGTCGATGAGCTTATCTGGGCTATCGGTCGCCACCCTGCGACGGATGCGATCAATTTAGCGGCAACCGGTGTTGTCACCAATGACCGTGGCTACATCAAGGTGGATGAGTATCAAACGACAAACGTTGAAGGCATTTACTGTGTCGGCGACATTATGGAAGGTGGTATAGAGCTAACGCCAGTTGCAGTGAAAGCCGGTCGCCAACTTTCTGAGCGCCTATTTAACAATAAAGCCGACGCAAAAATGGATTACAACCTAGTCCCGACTGTGGTATTCAGCCACCCACCTATCGGCACGATTGGTCTCACAACCCAAGATGCGGAAGCGAAATACGGTAAAGACAACATTAAGGTGTACACGTCTGGCTTTACTGCTATGTACACTGCTGTGACGAAGCACCGTCAACCATGTAAGATGAAGTTGGTATGTGCAGGCCCTGAAGAAACCGTTGTTGGCCTACACGGCATCGGCTTTACCGTTGATGAAATGATTCAAGGCTTTGCCGTTGCCATGAAGATGGGTGCGACTAAAGCAGACTTCGACTCTGTCGTTGCGATTCACCCAACGGGTTCTGAGGAATTTGTTACCATGAGGTGATCATCATATTGAATTTAGAGGCCAGCAAGTTGCTGGCCTTTATTGTTTTAGGTCGAGGTGTAGATATCAATAATTGCCGCTATTTAACCAAACATCTTCTCTTATTGATTTGAATTCCCTATAGTGAAGCGCACTTTCATAAAGGTTGACGCTCTTGAAAAAACATATCTTTTTCTTTGACTTATTGCGTACAGTGGCTGCTATCGCCGTTATCGTTATTCATGCCCTCGGCCCCTTCAAACACGAATTCGGGCAGATCCCTTTTTTTGACTGGGCGACAGCCATTACATTCAATAGTTTCAGCCGCTGGGCAGTTCCTGTCTTTATCTTAATTTCTGGCGCACTGCTGCTCAGTGATAAGCGCCCATTCGACATGAAATATTACCTGTCACGCAGGGTGAGCAAGGTGGTGGTGCCATTTTTGATCTGGTCGCTGTTCTATGCCTATTTATCGGGCTGGACAAGCCAGGGATTTGATCTAGAGACGACAAAAATGGTGCTGTCTGAGAGCTACCATCACCAAACCTACTACCACCTTGGTTTTTTCTACTATTTTATTCCGCTGTACATTGCCGTTCCCTTCCTGCAAGCCATGGTCCGCAAGGGTGACGATACCGTTTTGTATGCATTTACGGCCATTTGGCTCATTACTACCACGCTGTTCTTATTTAGGATCAACGGCATATGGAATGAACAATTTTGGTTATTTCTGGGTTATCTACCACTAGGGTATCTGCTTTATCAAAAGCTGCCACTGTCTGCCAAGTCAGTGAGTATTTCTCTGCTACTGGGCGGTGCGGCGATGATACTTACCGCCTATATGGTAGTCACCAACAGCATTGAGGCAGGTAAGTACACCTATGGGCGCTGGCTCTCCTACAAGACAATCAACACCGTACTCGCGGCATGTTTAGTGTTTGTTGTGTGCAGAGCTAGCGCGAATCACTTACCTGAGTCACTTAAAACCATGGTCAGGTTTGTCGGCAAACACAGTTTAGGCGTCTATCTATTACACCCACTGTTTCTATGGCCAATGATTGAGTTCAAGTTACACCAAGGCCCTGCATTGATCATGATCCCCATTTGGGTGACGCTAAGTGGTGCCGGTTCACTGACGCTAACCTGGTGGATATCTAAATCCCCAAAGTTTCGCTGGCTACTTCCATAACGCGGTTGGTATAAAAAAGCACAGCGCCGTGCTGTGCTTAGGTGAGTGTCTCTTAGTTGATGCAGGCCACATTGAGCAAGGTGTTGCCTTTTAGTGGCGCGATTCTTCCGTTACTGAACATGCCCTTCTGGCCACTACCCCAATACGGCATTTGTTCTGGCCATTTGTCTTTTCTCATTGAGCTATTAAGTCGTAGCGTCTGCCACTCTTTTTCATCGATCAGTCGCATGTCCAACGCACTGCACATCTCAATAGCTTCGTTATAACTGACTCTATTCCATGCTTTATCGTGCTCCATATAAAACTGATGACTGCCTTTAGAGGAGTATGGCGCAACATAGGTTTTGTCATCAATCGAGGTACTGATTCTCACAATTAAGTCTGGCTGAGCCTGGGTTGCCATCGGTTTTATGGTTTGGACTGTTTTTGCGATGGGCTCAGCGGCTGCAGATGATGATTGCTTGGCTTGATCTTGTTGCGGATTGACTTGTCTGGCAAATGCATCTTTGTTTGCTCTTAATGAACGCACCTGCTGCAGTTCCTCTTCTAACACATCAACATCTGAGTAGGGCCCGATTAGGCAGCGGTATTTTTTGGATTCAGGTTTCATCCAAATGTCTGTTGATATTTTGCCGTACAAAGGCTTAGCCTGCTTTAAACTTAATGGGGCATCCAATAATCCACATTGTATCCAATAAACCGACTCGGCACTTCTCGGGGCTTTTTGCCCCCAAATGCCTTTACCGATGGGGCAATCTTGCTCCAATACTGGTAATTCGTTTGTGGATGCTTGGGAAGCGCTACACAGCGCATCTGCCGCGTGCGACGCCATCGAATGCGAGACTAAGGTGAACGATAGAAAGCTTAACCACAATAGTCGACGTCCATTTCTAACCATACAAGAGCTCATATACTTCCTCTTACGCTCTGAATCATCTAGCCGCAGATGAGTAATACGCTGGCAGCTAGCGGTGTTTCATATATTGCTCACTATGATTTATTAAACCAATAAAAAGAGCCACATAAATATGTGGCTCTTAGTTTAGGGATGAACAGGGTTAAAAATCAATCGCTTTGGATCACCCTTTATAGATTTTCGGGTTAAATACATCTCGTAGCCAGTCACCCAATAGGTTAATCACCAGTACCAGTGTTACCAGTAGTACACCAGGGAATGCGGTGATCCACCATGCGCCCGAGAAGATGTAGTTAAAGCCGATACTGATCAATGCGCCCAATGACGGCTGATCAACCGGTAGACCAAGCCCTAGGAATGACAGCGCCGCCTCTGACATGATCGCGTTAGCAACCTGTACCGTTGAGATAACCAAGATTGGTGACAAACAGTTAGGCAGAATGTGACGGAACATGATTCGTGGGGCCTTAAAGCCCATCACTCGCGCCGCTTCTACATACTCTTTCTTCTTCTCTGCTAATACTGATGCACGAATGGTACGCGCATATTGAGGCCACTCTGCCACACCAATGATCACCACCAGCATCACAACCGCATATTGACTGTAAAAGTCACTGCCAAAGCTCGCTTTAAAGATAGCAGAGACGATGATTGCAACCATCATGGTTGAAAACGATAGCTGGACATCCGCGAAACGCATCAAGAAGCTATCGATACGACCACCGAAATACCCTGCCGATAGACCAATAATGGTGCCAAGAAACAGTTGCAAACCTACCGCAAGGAAACCAATGGTCAACGATAAACGCGAGCCGTACAGCATGGTCGAGAAAATATCGCGCCCTTGTTCATCGGTTCCTAGTAAAAAGTTTTCGTCGCCATCTTCCATCCAAGAAGGTGGTAACTCCGCATCCATAATATCAATGGTGCTGAGATCATACGGGTTGTGTGGTGCAATAAGTGGCGACGCCAACGCCATCAATAAGAACACCATAAAGACTGTGAAACTCGCCATCGCAACTTTGTCGCGCTTGAAGTGGTAGAAAAAATCTGACTCCTTGAAGCGCTCCCAGCGAGAAGGAACGTGCGATGTTGTGGTTGAAACTTGAGACATGATTACGCTCCTTTACCTGTAAGATTAACCGTTGGGTTGATGACGCCATACATCAAATCAACAATCGTGTTTGTAACAACAAAGATAAGCCCCACAAAGATGACATATGCGGTAATCAGTGGCGTATCTACACGGTTAATCGCTTCAAGGAAAAGCGAGCCTGTACCTGGCCACTGAAAGACTGTTTCAGTCAAAATAGTGTATGCGACCATGGTACCAATCTGTACACCACCGACTGTCAATACAGGCAGCATGGTGTTCTTAAGAGCATGTTGATAATAAATCTTACGAAGAGGTAAACCTTTTGCCTTGGCAAATTTGATGTATTCCGAGCTGAGTACTTCGAGCATTTCAGAGCGCACTAGACGAATGAACAGTGGCAACATGATTGACGCCAGTGCAATACATGGCAGCACCAAGTGTGCTAAACCATCAAGTGTGAAGAAACCAGAATCCCATCCCAAAATATTCGCTGTTTCACCGCGTCCGTACGACGGGAACCAACCTAGCTCGATAGAGAAAACGTACATCAACATAATCGCTGTCAAGAAGACAGGAATCGAAATACCAACGCTACTACCCGCCATCACGACTTTGGTGAAAAAGCTTTTTGGGTTAATAGCTGAGTACACCCCTAGTGGGATGGACATACAAATAATGATGAGTGTTGCACCAAACACCAGTTCTAGTGTGGCAACTAACTTATCTAAAATCACGTCAACAGCTGGACGCTTGAAGAAATAGGATTGACCTAAATCACCTTGAACCGCACTGCTTAGAAAGCGTGCGTATTTCGTCATGAATGGATCGTTGAGGCCCATCTCATCACGCATAGCTTGGCGCTCGGCTTCTGATACCGATTGACCAACCATTTCACGCAATGGATCACCCAGGTTATCCTGAATGGCAAATGCCACCAAACTGATCACAAACATTACTACCATTGCCTGAAACAGGCGCTTGACCAGAAACGAAAACATCCCTTGCCCCTTAAACTATCCATTACTCATAACAAACAAATGTTATTCAGTCTTAAAATGTGCTCAGCCCGACTGAACAAAGCTGAGCACAATACGTATTATTTCAATTGAAACTCAAATTGAAATTATTTAACTACTAGGTCACCAAAGTATGGGAAGTTCATACCGTTGATGATTGGACTAATCTCAACGTTAGACTTCGCAGCCCACGATGGATCTTGCCAATGCAGAGGAACAAATGCTGCTTCATCATAAAGCGTTGCTTCTACTTGCTTAAGCATCGCGTTACGTTTCGTCAGATCCGTTTCAGTGTTTGAAGCATTAACTAGCTCATCCACTGCTGGATTAGAGTAGTGACCACAGTTGTATTGACCTTTGCCTGTCGTTTCATCACGAGTCATCGTTAGGAACTCAGTGAAGTTGGCAGAATCTTCAGTATCTGGGTGCCAGCCGATCATCATCATGTCTGCTGCACACTTATCAAACTCTGGCCAGTACTGTGCTTTTGGCATAGTTTTAAGGTCAACTTTAATGCCGATCTTAGAAAGCATTGCGGCAGAAGCCTGTGCGATTTTCGCATCGTTAACGTAACGGTTGTTAGGCGCCATCATTGTTAGCGTAAAGCCGTCAGCGTAACCTGCTTCTTTCATCAACTCTTTCGCTTTTTTCAGATCGTAACGAGGAGACAGCTTCTCATCGTAACCTGCATAACCCACTGGGCTTTGCTGGCCAGCTGGAGTCGCAGCGCCTTTCATGATCTTCTTAGCGATACCTTCGTTGTTGATTGCATGAACAATCGCTTGACGAACGCGAACATCTTTAAGAGCTTCATTGCTGTTTTGGTTCATTTGGAACGTGATTACACGCGTACCCGGCATTGTGAAAAGATCAATATTGCTTGCACTCTTAACACGCTGGTAGTCGTTTGGAGCCACAGGAGCAATCATGTCTACGTCGCCAGAAAGTAGCGCAGCAACACGAGTAGCCGCTTCTTTGATTGGAACCAAAGTTAGCTTGTCAACGTTACCTTTTGACGCTGAATCCCAATAACCGTCAAAACGTTCGAATTGTACTTTGATGCCTTGCTCACGTGCTGTGATAGTGAACGGGCCTGTACCAGAAACGTTAGTTGAAGCAAAAGAGTTACCGTGCTTAACGATCTCACCCTTGTCTTTACCTTCTGCCGTTTGGCCAGAGTAGAACTTGCTGTCCATTGGGAAGATGTACGTTGCTACGTTTTCGATTAGAGGGTATGTACCGTCTGTTTTGATTTCGATAGTGTGAGAATCCACTTTCGTTAGTGACACAAGCGGTGCAAAAATACCTTTGTAGTCAGCCGACTTTTTCAAACGAGCGAATGTCCAAACTACGTCATCTGCCGTTAGATCGTTACCAGAGTGGAATTTAACACCTTTACGCAGACTAAAACGCATTGTTTCGTTATCAACACGTTCCCAAGACTCAGCTAAGCGAGGCTCAAACTCCATGTCTTTGTTAAAACGGATGAGTGGATCAAATACCATGTGTGACATTTGCATCACGCCACCAGATAGCTGCTCATGCGGGTCTAGAGTCACTGGATCTGCGTCATACGCGACGGTAATGTCTGCGGCTGCTGCACTTAAGCTTAGACCTGCAGCCATCAAAGCTACAGCTAGTTTGCTTTTCATGGTTTTCATTTGCATAACTCCTTCATGCGGGGATTTCACCCCTTTTGTTGTGTTTGCTTCTGTTTTCGAGCTTGATTAGGCTCAATTATGTAACGACTTAAGCCGTTTTTATTTCTTCTCTTAAACCCGTAAATTCAGGCATCAGAGAAATCAGTTGCTTACTGTACTCGTGTTGTGGATCAGTAAATAACTGTTCAGTAGGTGCGACTTCAAGTAGCGTACCCATCTGCATCACACCTACACGGTCACACATTTGGCGAATAACAGGCAAATCGTGACTGATGAACAACATGGTGAGATTCAATTCTTGTTGTAAATCTT
Organism: Vibrio gelatinilyticus; assembly: GCF_022836845.1. Lineage (GTDB taxonomy): Bacteria > Pseudomonadota > Gammaproteobacteria > Enterobacterales > Vibrionaceae > Vibrio > Vibrio gelatinilyticus. The sequence goes on along the minus strand of NZ_JAJNNZ010000018.1, from coordinate 15,216 downwards.
TCAATAAGTTCAAGATCTGAGCTTGAACCGATACATCGAGTGCAGACGTAGGCTCATCACAAATAAGCAAGCGTGGACGAGTCGCTAACGCTCGAGCGATAGAAATACGTTGACGCTGACCACCTGAGAATTCATGTGGGTATTTAACCCCAGCCATGCGACCCAAACCAACATGGTCAAGCAAATCATTCACAATCTGCTGTGTTTCCGATTCATTGCGAGTCAGCTTATGGAAACGAATTGGCTCTGCGATGATATCGAAGATCTTCATACGCGGGTTCATTGACGTATAAGGGTTTTGGAACACCATCTGCATTTGACGACGAATTGGACGACGCTCTTTTTCCGACTTCAATGACGTCAGATCGATGCCTTCAAATGTCACCTTACCAGAGTTAGGTGCATAAAGGCCTGCGATGACGCGAGCGATCGTTGACTTACCAGAGCCTGATTCACCCACTAAACCAAAGGTCTCACCCTCATGAACTTCAAAGCTTACATTGTTTGATGCTTGTACAAACTCACGACGGCTTTCAAACAAAGAATCCTTGGTAACAAAACGAAGATTAACGTTCTCAACATTGAGCAGTGGACCGGTGTATTCACGCTGATCCTGACTTTGACCCAACCAGTGGTTCTTCACGTCCAATGGTTCCATCTCGTGCGCTTCTTCGATGTAACTCACCAATGGGAAACGATCAAGTTTACGGTCTGAACGAGGTACCGCAGAAATTAAGCTATGGGTATAAGGGTGGTCAGGTTCGCCCAATACTTTTGCTGTTGGACCAAACTCAACCAGATCGCCTCGATACATCACCGCAACGCGGTCTGTTACGTTTGATACCACACCCATATCGTGCGTCACCAACATGCAGCCAACATTTTTTTCAATACACAAATCACGAATCAAAGTTAGAATTTGATCTTGAATGGAAACATCAAGTGCGGTAGTCGGTTCATCGGCGATAATAAGATCGGGTTCACCAGCCAGTGCGATGGCAATCACCACACGCTGACGCATACCACCTGAGAATTGGTGAGGATATTGTTTTAGGCGGTTTTCCGGTTGAGGTATCCCTACCTGCTTCATCAGCGAAAGCGAACGCTGATATGCCTCTTCATCAGAAACCTTCATGTTGGCATGAATCGTTTCTTTCAGTTGGTGCTCAACAGTAAAAAGAGGATTAAGAGAGGTCATTGGATCTTGGAAAATAAACCCAATTTTGGAGCCTCGTACTCGGCGCATTTGCTCTGGAGAAAGACCAGAAACTATTTCACCATCTAGGTAAACGTCACCGCTAGCGATACGCCCTGGAGGGCTTAGCAAGTCGATAACGGCGTTACCTACTGTGGATTTACCTGCACCTGACTCTCCGACTACGCCAACTATTTCACCGCGCTCAATATTGAACGACAAAGATTTAACCGCGGCATGTACCCCATGACGTGACGGATATTCGATACGAAGATTTTTTACTTCTAATAATGACATTACCAGACCTCTACTGCTTTGGCAGCTTTCTGCCCCTGTCTGCAAAATTGATTCCATTCTTAGGCAGCATTTTCTACTGACTAATTATAAGGGCATCAATTTGGCAAATCTTTCACAGAAAAGCAACAAAAATAGGATAAAAATTCGAAATAGAACCAATCTAAAGCAGCTTCAGTAAATATTTATGCATAACATCTACATATAGTAGTTGGTAAAACAATTTCACGAACGGATTATAAACCCATAAAACCCACACCATAGGGGATATTTCTACCTAAAAAAAGAGAGTTAAGCCAAATTAATAACTAGAGACGCTAGAATACTTATTCCACTATTAATTTAACACCACAGAAACATAATAAATTAAACACAATCGCCATCAGACCAATAAACCAGACAATTGTCACAGACATAGCAATTACGTTCATGATAGAGGCCAATTACAATATTAACCACCATACAATCACGTTACATTTGTTTATATCTACTACTAATATCCCTACTGAAATATTTCAAATTTTACCCATTTATTAGAATTTCGTTCTCGTTTCCACAAAAGAAAGCGCTAAGAATTAGTATTCACTCGCAAAACTAAGCACTAACTGTAGACGAATTCTGACTATCTGCCGCAATCAATACACAGGAATGGGCGATGGATCCGTTTTGCTTCTAGAGTGTGTGATTTTCAAGTTCGAGCCCGACGGCACCGTAAGCGGTGGAATGCCTCCCGCCCAGTGTCCTTTATTGATGATACACAGTCTCAGGGTTTAATCGGCGGCTTGTTCAAGAGGTTCGATAGTTATGGTGTTGTATAGCACGACTCTTACGGTCAGAGCGATCATCTTTACAATGGCAGAAGGGGCATAGGTTTCACTCTCAACGACTGGGCGTCCAGCCCCGACTCCAATAATGACTCTTTCTTAGTCAAATTCATCTTCGTTCAGACGAAAAAAAACCTCGTCTTTCGACAAGGCCTTGAATGGTGGTCGGTGAAGAGGGATTCGATGCGACTGGCCATTCAGCCCTCGACTCGTATGCGCTTTCCCTAAAACCTGTAAAGCTATATACGAAAAAAGCCTCGTCTTTCGACGAGGCTTTCGAATGGTGGTCGGTGAAGAGGGATTCGAACCCCCGACCCTCTGGTCCCAAACCAGATGCGCTACCAAGCTGCGCTATTCACCGACAATATTTTATTACGACTAGAATCGCAAAAGGGAGCACAATGCTACCAAAATAAATGGGGTGGCTAACGAGATTCGAACTCGCGACCACCGGAATCACAATCCAGGGCTCTACCAACTGAGCTATAGCCACCACAAATTTTGTTTTGTTACCGTTAGCAACGATAACTGAAATAGTGGTCGGTGAAGAGGGATTCGAACCCCCGACCCTCTGGTCCCAAACCAGATGCGCTACCAAGCTGCGCTATTCACCGACAATGTTCTTTTCAGAACGTTTCGTCTCGAAAAATCAAGACTGGAAACCGAAGTTACCGAAATAATGGGGTGGCTAACGAGATTCGAACTCGCGACCACCGGAATCACAATCCAGGGCTCTACCAACTGAGCTATAGCCACCATTATACTTTGCCAATTTTTGTCCGGATGGCGCGCCCGAAAGGATTCGAACCTTCGACCTTTGGCTCCGGAGGCCAACGCTCTATCCAGCTGAGCTACGGGCGCTTGCCCTATCGGCGGAGTGGAATAATACGTATATCACACTATGTCGTAAAGTACTTTTTCAACTTTTTTTATCGTTTGTTGGCTTTTTCGGCACTTCGGGACAATAAATGTGTGGTTTACGATGTGATTAACCCCGTGAAGCTGACAAGTTGTTGTTTATTGCAACAACCTAACAGGATATAATCACCCAACGTTTACATTGATTTAACAGTTCACTGTGAGATCAGAAAAGACTATAAATAGCGTATAAATTGGCGAGCGACGACTTGCCCCTTGGATTGTGAAGTGAGTTTAATGGATATGTCTCAACGAATGTTAACTGTGTTGTTCGCTGCACTAACGTTTTCTACTGCTTCTGTAGCAGCAAATGTTAGCCCAGAAGAATATGATGCGATAGCTGAACGCATCAAACCTGTCGGTAATGTCTATTTAGCAGGCAGTGAGCCTGTTGCTGCTGAACCTACGGGTCCACGTGACGGTAAGGCTGTTTACGGTATGTTCTGTACTGCTTGTCACTCGAGCGGTGTAAGCGGAGCACCAAAGACTGGTGATGCTGCCGATTGGGCTCCTCGTATTGCTCAAGGTAAAGATGTATTGGCAGATCACGCGATTAATGGCTTCAATGCTATGCCAGCAAAAGGCTCTTGTATGGATTGCTCTGACGACGAAATCGTAGCAGCAATTGAACATATGATTGCAGGTCTGTAATAAATTTCGATAAGAAAAAGGCTTACCTCTCACGGTAAGCCTTTTTTGTTGCTGCTGTCCCGTGCTTTGTTATTTCTTGTCAAACATTGCACGTAGATTGGCGATATGCGCCTGGCCTTTTTGCATTCTCTCTTCAGCAGAAACCACTTTTTTCACTCGCTCCCATTCCACATCGTCATAGGGCAGTTCATCCAAAAATCGACTTTGCTGAGGTTTGATGAGCTCACCAAATTGACGTCGCTCTTTGCACATAGTGAAAGTCAGCTCTTTTTGTGCGCGTGTTATCCCCACATACATCAAGCGCCGCTCTTCTTCCACATTATCTTCATCGATACTAGTTTGATGCGGAAGAATACCCTCTTCAGCCCCGATTAGGTAAACATAGGGAAATTCGAGACCTTTTGAGGAGTGCAGGGTCATCAGTTGCACCGCATCGCTATCATCCTCATCTTCTCCACGCTCCATCATGTCTCGCAGAGTTAATCGCTGAACCACCTCTTTAAGGTTCTTCTCTTCTTTATCATAATTATCTCCTTCAAGGTCGGCGACAATCCAAGAATAAAGATCCGATACATTCTTCATGCGCATTTCAGCGGCCTTAGCGCTCGATGATGTTTCGTACAACCAGTCTTCATAATTGATATCACGCACCAACGAGCGAACCGCTTCGACAGTATTACCACGCTCAGCGTTGTCACCTATCGTCACAACCCACTGAGTAAAGCGTCGTAAGTTTTCTAGCCCGCGCCCAGTGAGGTGCTGCTCTAAACCCAATTCAAAGCTCGCTTCAAATAAGCTTTTACCACGCATGTTGGCATAGCTACCCAGCTTTTCTAAAGTAGCAGGACCAATTTCTCGCCGCGGTGTATTTACAATACGCAAAAAGGCATTGTCATCATCAGGGTTCACGAGCACTCTCAAGTAGGCCATGATGTCTTTGATTTCGGCTCGAGCAAAAAATGAGGTCCCACCTGATATTTTGTAAGGTACTCGGTTTTGCATGAGCGCTTTTTCTATCAACCTCGATTGATGGTTACCACGATAAAGAATGGCGTAACCTCGATAGTCGGTACGATTTAAAAAGCGATGGGCAATCAACTCTCCCGTGACACGCTCCGCTTCGTGCTCTTCATTTTTAGCGGTAAGTACTTTAACCTTCTCACCATCAGGGATTTCGGAGAAAAGTTTCTTTTCGAATACGTGTGGGTTGTTATCAATCAGTATATTGGCCGCTCTTAAGATCCTTGAGGTCGAGCGGTAGTTTTGCTCAAGCTTAATAACTCGTAACTGTGGGAAGTCTTGACTCAACAACACTAAGTTCTGTGGTTTGGCTCCACGCCACGAGTAGATCGATTGGTCATCATCACCCACCACGGTAAGACGAGCCCTTTCCCCTACCAGAAGCTTCACTAATTCATACTGACTGGTGTTGGTGTCTTGATATTCATCCACCAGCAAGTAGCGAATGCGATTTTGCCAGCGTTGACGAACGTCTTCATTTTGCTTGAGCAGCATCACTGGCAGCGCAATGAGATCATCAAAATCGAGCGCGTTATAAGCTTTCATCTGCGTTTGATACATTTCAAAACAGAATGCAAACAGCTGTTCTTGTTCAGAGTGTGCTCTGGCTTTCACGGTATCTGGTGAAAGCATGTCGTTTTTCCAATTGGAAATCGAGCTTAGGAGCTGTCTGAGTAAATCCTTGTCACCATCAAGCTGCTGCTCTGTGAGCTCTTTTAGCAGCGCCATTTGATCCTGGTCGTCAAAAAGCGAAAAGCCCGCTTTGAGGCCAAGCGCTTTATATTCACGTCGAATGATATTAAGGCCCATTGTATGGAACGTAGATACCATCAAACCTTTAGACTCTGCTTTTCCTAGGGTTTGTCCAACACGCTCTTTCATCTCGCGCGCCGCTTTGTTAGTAAAAGTTACCGCAGCAATATTTCTGGCTTTATAGCCACACTGCTGAACTAAGTAGGCTATCTTGTTAGTGATAACCCTGGTTTTACCCGAGCCCGCACCCGCGAGGACTAGACACGGTCCTGATACATATTTGACGGCTTCATCTTGCTGGGGATTCAGCTTCATAATGCGCTCACACTTCTGCTTTTTTGAACGAGCACATAATAGATCGCGATCGCTTCGAATACCATGCCGGGGTGTTTTTTTTGCTTCTTAAGCAAATTGATAACTATATTTGTATAAATGCTCGAGTTTTTCCCTATAATGAATGAACGTTCATTCATTAGTTGGCAGGTATCACATGACAGATAACACCAATATGGATAAGCGAGCTCAGATACTGTGTGCTGCCAATAAAATTGTAGCAGAGCAAGGTATTCAGGGTTTGTCGATGCAAAAGCTCGCCAAAGAAGCCAATGTGGCTGCAGGCACGATCTATCGTTACTTTGAAGATAAAGATCACCTGCTTGATGAGTTAAGGATGACTATCACCTCGCAAATAGCAAAAGCTGTACAACGTGGCGTCACCACAGACAAACCTTTGAAAGAGCGTTATCGAACAATGTGGTTGAATATTTGGCACCTCGCAGCCAACGATCTCAACGCATTGAAAAATAGAGCACAGTACGACTCTGTTCCTTCTAAAAATAGTCGAACAATTAGGGAGCAAGAACGGAGAATGTTTGCCCAAATAGATCGACTATTTACAGAAGGAAAGAATCAGGGGGTATTTAAAAACCTCGATAATGAAATTCTCTCTGGGCTAAGCTTAGAAGCAAGCGTGTCTCTTGCCAGAAAACACTCTCAAGGGTTCTATCACTTGGACGATGCGGCGTTAGATTCCGCCATCGAAGCCAGTTGGGATGCAATAATAAAACACAAATAAGTTGGAGTTCTAATCAGAATGAAAAAATGGACAATCTTCATGTTACTTATCGTGACACTGCTATTTGGCAGCGTGATAGGTTTCAATATGTTCAAGCAGAAAAAAATCGCTGAGTATTTGGCTAACCGACCTGAACCTGAATTTCCTGTCACCGTCACCACTGTCGATACCATCGACTGGGTGCCGGTTATTGAAGCGATTGGTTTTGTAGAACCCAACCAAGGCGTAACTCTGACTTCAGAGACCAGCGGTGTGATCGATAAAATAGCCTTCACCTCTGGTTCTCAAGTTGAAACAGGCCAGCTGCTGCTGCAACTTGACTCTGACGTTGAAAAGGCCAATCTACGAAGTGCCGAAGCCAGACTACCCGCCGCACAAGCAAAATATAAACGCTATAAAGGTTTGTTTAGTAAAGGGTCTGTCTCAAAAGAAGCGTTTGATGAAGCAGAAGCTAACTTTTACTCCCTTTCTGCAGACATAGAAAGCCTAAAAGCATCTATCAGTCGCCGTGAAATCAACGCGCCATTTTCTGGTGTCGTGGGCATTCGAAATGTGTTCCTTGGCCAATATTTGCAACCAAGCGATCGCATCGTGCGACTTGAAGATATTAGCGTGATGAAACTGCGTTTTACCGTGCCCCAAACGGATTTTTCTCGTATTTCTATTGGTCAAGATGTGGATATTTTTGTCGACGCTTACCCTAACCGACCATTTAAAGGCTCAATCAGTGCGATCGAACCTGCTGTTAGCGTACAAAGCGGCTTGATCCAAGTGCAAGCTGACATCCCGAATAACGATGGCAAGCTACGTAGTGGCATGTTCGCTCGCGCCAATATCATTTTGCCTAAGATCGAAAATCAGGTCACGCTGCCACAGACGGCCATTACTTTCACATTATATGGCGACAATGTTTACGTCCTAGAAGATGTCGATGGTGAAAAGCGCGTTAAGCAAACAGTCGTCAAAGTCGGCGAGCGTGCTGAAGATATTGCTCATATCTTACAAGGTATTAAAGAGGGTGATACGGTCGTGACCTCTGGTCAGGTTCGTTTAAGTAATGGCGCAAAGGTTCGTGTTGTTGAGAGTGATGCTACAACTCCTCCAGCCGAAACACCGATGCTGTAATTGGAGGTAATATGCGCTTTACTGATGTTTTCATAAAACGTCCAGTTCTGGCGATTTCGATCAGTTTTTTGATTGCTTTGCTTGGTCTACAAGCAATTTTCAAGATGCAGGTTCGTGAATATCCAGAAATGACCAACACTGTTGTGACCGTCACAACCAGTTATTACGGTGCCAGTGCGGACCTTATTCAAGGCTTCATTACCCAACCGTTAGAGCAAGCTGTCGCTCAGGCCGACAATATTGACTTTATGACCTCGCAATCGGTGATGGGTAAGTCAACGATTACGGTAACAATGAAGCTCAACACCGACCCTAATGCGGCGTTGTCTGATATTCTTGCTAAGACAAACTCTGTACGTTCTCAACTGCCAAAGGAATCGGAAGACCCAACGGTAACCATGTCGACGGGCTCAACAACTGCAGTTCTGTATATTGGCTTTACCAGTAATGAACTGGCTTCTAGCCAAATTACCGATTACCTTGAGCGTGTTGTTAATCCACAGCTGTTTACCGTTAATGGGGTCTCTAAAGTCGATCTCTATGGGGGCATGAAATACGCTCTACGTGTCTGGTTAGACCCTGCCAAAATGGGCGCTCTAAAACTCACCGCAGCGGATATCATGGGCGTTCTCAACGCCAACAACTACCAGTCAGCAGCAGGACAAGCCACTGGCGAGTTTGTACTGTATAACGGCAGTGCCGATACACAAGTATCTACTACCAACGAGCTCAGTAACCTAGTGATTAAAGCTGGCGACGGAGAGGTGATCCGTTTAGGCGATATTGCTAAAGTGACGCTAGAGAAAAGCCACGATGTTTATCGTGCTAGTGCCAACGGAGAGGAAGCCGTAGTAACGGCAATTAACGCGGCACCAAGTGCAAACCCAATAAACATCGCCGCTGATGTCATGGCAATGCTGCCAGAGCTAGAACGAAACCTACCTAGCAACATAAAAATGAACGTCATGTACGACTCAACGATTGCCATCAATGAGTCTATCAATGAAGTTATCAAGACTATTCTAGAAGCAGCGCTCATCGTATTGGTGGTCATCACCGTATTCTTAGGTTCTTTCAGAGCTGTCATCATTCCTATTGTGACGATTCCACTGTCATTGATTGGTGTTGCCATGGTGATGCAAGGAATGGGTTTCTCATGGAACCTTATGACCCTGCTGGCAATGGTTCTTGCTATCGGCCTGGTGGTCGATGATGCCATCGTCGTTCTTGAAAATGTGGACCGCCATATTAAGCTCGGCGAATCACCGTTTCGAGCCGCGATCATAGGTACCCGTGAAATCGCAGTTCCTGTCATTGCAATGACACTGACCTTAGGTGCGGTATACGCTCCTATAGCGATGATGGGTGGTATTACTGGCTCATTGTTTAAAGAATTCGCTTTGACTCTAGCAGGCGCGGTATTTGTGTCGGGCATTGTAGCGCTGACTCTGTCACCAATGATGTGCTCTAAGATGCTTAAGGCCAACGAAAAACCAAGCCGCTTCGAAAAAACAGTACACCGAGTACTGGACAAAATGACCACACGCTATGAGAAAATGCTTGTCGCTGTCATGCAACACCGCCCGGTTATCATTGCCTTTGCGATTATTGTGTTCGGTACTCTACCGATGCTGTTTAAGTTCATTCCTAGTGAACTAGCACCATCAGAAGACAAAGGGGTTGTGATGTTAATGGGTACGGGCCCATCAAACGCCAACCTAGACTACCTACAAAACACCATGAATGACGTAAATGAGATTTTGGCAGAACAGCCAGAAGTGAAGTTTGCTCAGGTATTTACTGGTGTACCAAACTCAAACCAAGCTTTCGGCATTGCCTCTATGGTTCCTTGGAGCCAGCGTGAAGCAAGCCAAGCAGAAGTGACTAATCGAGTGGGCCAGTTGGTGAGTAACATCCCTGGAATGGCGGTAACTGCCTTCCAAATGCCAGAGTTGCCAGGTGCTGGTTCAGGACTGCCAATTCAATTTGTCATCACGACTCCAAATAGTTTTGAAAGTCTATTTACCATTGCGACTGAAGTGCTGACGGAAGTACAACGTAATGCAATGTTTGTATACTCTAATTTGGATTTGAACTACGACTCTGCCACGATGAAAATCAATATCGACAAGGATATGGCAGGTGCGTACGGAGTAACGATGCAAGACATCGGTATTACGTTGAGCACCATGATGGCTGATGGGTATGTTAACCGTATCGACCTAAATGGCCGCTCATACGAAGTGATCCCACAAGTAGAGCGTCGTTATCGCTTAAACCCAGAATCGATGAACAGTTACTTTGTTCGCTCTGATGACGGTGAAATGATCCCACTTGGCAGTTTAATTAGCATTGATGTGGTTGCGGAGCCTCGCGCCCTTCCTCACTTTAACCAGCTAAATTCTGCCACCATTGGTGCCGTTCCAGCGCCGGGGACGGCGATGGGGGATGCGATTGCTTGGTTTGAGTCAACCGCAGAGTCTAAACTTCCAAGTGGTTACAACCATGACTACATGGGTGAATCACGTCAGTACGTCACAGAAGGAAGCGCCCTGTATGCGACTTTTGGTCTAGCACTGGCGATTATATTCCTAGTATTGGCGATTCAGTTCGAGTCGGTCAAAGATCCGCTGGTTATCATGGTTTCTGTACCACTCGCTATTTGTGGTGCTTTGATTGCCTTAGCCTGGGGAGCTGCCACGATGAACATATACTCTCAGGTCGGGCTGATCACGCTGGTAGGCTTAATCACCAAGCACGGTATCTTGATTTGCGAAGTGGCGAAAGAAGAGCAACTGCATAATCACAAGAACCGTATGGAAGCTGTCATGGAAGCGGCGAAGGTACGTTTGCGCCCAATTCTAATGACAACAGCTGCTATGATTGCAGGTCTGATCCCGTTGATGTATGCGACAGGCGCTGGTGCAGCACAACGCTTTAGTATTGGTATTGTAATCGTATCAGGTTTGGCGATTGGTACACTGTTTACACTCTTCGTACTACCGGTAATTTATACCTACCTTGCCGAGAAACATAAGCCTCTACCGGTTTTTGTTGAAGACAAGGATTTGGAAAAGCTTGCACGCATTGACGAAGTCAAAGCTGTGCATAGAGAAATGAACGAAAGTCGCTAGCGGTTTCGCTAACTCACTCACGAAAGGCCACAATTGTGGCCTTTTTTATTGCTGTTATATGGAACAATTACATAGAATAGGCAGTAAATAGATAGGAGCTTTAACGTATGTTTGATCCAAAAAAGCTAGAGCAAGTTGCTAAGCAAATCCACGATTCAATGCCACAGCCAGTAAAAGACCTCGGTGCCGATGTAGATCAGAAAGTTCGCCAAGTGATCCAAGGTCAACTCAATAAGCTAGACGTGGTGAGTCGCGAAGAGTTTGACGTGCAAACTCAAGTACTACTGCGTACTCGTCAAAAACTGACAGAAATGGAAAAAAAGCTCGAAGAGCTTGAGAACAGACTTTCTGAAAAATAAAAACAAAAAAGGCTTAGTCATCTCAACTAAGCCTTTTGCTATTATTCAAGCTTATTAGCCACCAACGGCGATACGCTTCATATCCGTCATATAACCACGCAACTCTTCACCGATGTATTCTACAGGATGGTTACGAACAGCTTCGTTTACTTCAATCAGTTTTGCATTATCAACCTGATTTGAAGTTTCACCTAGACCTCGGCCAATAACATCAGTCCCGATTGAAGGCATAAATTTCTCACGAAGAAGTGGTGTTGCTACGTTAGCAAATAGGTAGTTACCGTACTCAGCTGTGTCAGAAATTACAACGTTCATTTCGTATAGACGCTTACGAGCTACGGTGTTAGCAATCAACGGTAATTCGTGAAGTGACTCATAGTAAGCCGACTCATCAATGATACCTGACGCTGTCATTGCTTCAAATGCCAACTCAACACCAGCTCGAACCATTGCGACCATTACGATGCCATTGTCGAAGTATTCTTGCTCAGAAATTTCAACATCGCTTGCTGGGTAGTTTTCGAATGCAGTTTCACCCGTTTCTTCACGCCAACCGAATAGGTTCGCGTCGTCATTTGCCCAGTCAGCCATCATTGTGCTAGAAAAGTGGCCGCTGATGATGTCATCCATGTGTTTGTTGTAAAGCGGACGCATTAGATCTTTTAGCTCTTCAGACAAATCAAACGCTTTAACTTTTGCAGGGTTGGATAGACGATCCATCATGTGAGTGATGCCACCAAACTTTAAAGCTTCCGTGATGGTTTCCCAACCATACTGCAGCAGTTTACCTGCATAGCCAGGTTCAATTCCGTCAGCAATCATCTTCTCGTAGCATACGATTGAACCAGCTTGCAACATACCACAAAGGATAGTTTGTTCACCCATAAGGTCAGACTTAACTTCAGCAACAAATGAAGACTCTAGAACACCAGCTCGGTGGCCACCAGTCGCAGCAGCCCACGCTTTCGCAATTTCAAGACCTTCACCTTGAGGGTCATTCTCTGGGTGCACGGCGATCAATGTTGGAACACCAAAGCCACGCTTATATTCTTCGCGAACCTCTGTACCTGGACACTTAGGAGCCACCATAACAACCGTTAGATCTTTACGGATTTGCATACCTTCTTCAACGATATTGAAGCCGTGTGAGTAACCTAGTGCAGCGCCGTCTTTCATTAGCGGCATGACCGTTTCAACAACATTGGTGTGTTGTTTGTCTGGAGTAAGGTTAACAACTAGGTCTGCTTGAGGAATTAGATCTTCGTAGCTACCTACAGAAAAACCATTGTCTTTAGCATTTTTGAACGACTGACGTTGCTCATCAATCGCTGCCTGACGTAGCGCATAAGAAACGTCTAGACCCGAGTCACGCATATTTAGACCTTGGTTCAGCCCCTGAGCACCACAACCAACGATGACGACTTTCTTACCTTTTAGGTAGTCGGCTTCTGTTGTAAATTCAGAGCGATCCATAAAACGACAACGACCAAGTTGGTCTAATTGCTGACGAAGGTTAAGAGTGTTGAAATAATTAGCCATAGCAGGGCTCTCCTGTTGAATTCTATCCATAGTGTCGACACTGTGTCGAATAAGCCCATAGTAATTCAGCTTTATCGTTGCTTAAAGTGATATATTCACAAATAGTTATTGCAAATAATGCAATTACATTTATCTTTAACTCTATGAATATAAAAAGCCTACAGACTTTCATTCATTTATGTGAAAGCAAAAACTTTAGCCGAACCGCCATCGCCATGCATATCAGTCCATCAGCGTTAAGTCGGCAAATACAAAAATTAGAGCTGGAAGCTGGACAGAGTCTTCTGGTTCGCGACAATCGCTCTGTCGAGCTTACCGTTGCAGGGCAAAAGCTACTCCCCATTGCGCTGTCCATTGTCACTGAATGGCAGCAGTTTCAGGCACATAGTAAACACGGAGAGCTAGAGCTAAAAGGTACTATTCGCCTTTTTTGCTCAGTGACAGCCAGCTATAGCCATCTTCCAGAGCTGCTGGCAGAATTTCGCATTCTTTATCCCTACATTGAATTTGAAATATCAACCGGAGATCCGGCACAAGCCATTGATAAGATATTAAATGACCAATGTGATATCGCAATTTCCGCTCGCCCCGAACAACTATCAGCACGACTAAACTTCGAAACAATCAGTGAGATACCATTATCAGTGATCGCTCCAATTGGTGTCAGCAATTTTGCTCAAGAGTTACAAGGTGATGTTCCCAATTGGAATAAGATCCCATTTATCGTACCCGAAGCAGGAACAGCTCGTGAAAGAGCCAATGCTTGGTTTAAGAAAATGCGCATTAAACCCAATATCTATGCCCAGGTTTCAGGGCATGAGGCTATTGTTAGTATGGTTGCACTTGGTTGCGGCGTGGGGATCGCACCGGAAGTCGTTATTGTAAATAGCCCAGTTAGAGACAAAATACAGCGCCTTAAATTAGAGTCAATTAAGCCATTTAAGCTTGGCGTCGTATGCAAAAAGTCATTACTAACTACCCCTTTGATCAGTGCTTTTTGGGAAGTGGCGGAAAAAACATACATTCAACCGACAAGCTAAAAAAAAGCAACCAGGATAAAATCCGGTTGCTTTCATTTAGCCAATAAGCATTTTAGCTGATTGTTAGCCTGATTTATCCATTGGGAACACATTACAATACAACTCTCGCTCGTACTGATGCTCTAGGGTTGCCCGCCAATCCTCAGCACCACCGATTGGGATCAAAAAGAACTTATCCCGACTAGCGTCTGTCACGAATGCGATGTTGTATTGCATAAGTTCATAGTGAATGTCATTGATGTAACTAAGAGCGACGGTCTGCCTACCAGACAAATGAGTAATGTCCTCTCTCGTTAACACCACACCTGACTCTTGTGAAGAAAAACGGTCTTTGAGCCAATGCGCAAACTGTTTTGCTGAAATCATCGTCATAAAAGTATTCCTTACCTTAATATTTTGGCCCGACATAGACCAACAAGTAAGCAGAAAAGTTACTTTTGAATACCGCAAGACATTACAGATTTGAGAAAAATGAAGACATGTAAGCCTTAATCCACAACCAATGTAGACTAATCCACTAATTATCAATAAACATAGTTGATATTGCCGATCAGTAGTGTTGCAAAATTGAGAGTCTAAAAAGTTAGTGTTTTTTTCCATTGAGATAACAAACTCCGGGATGGAATTCTGTAAAAATCACCGTTACATCAATATCTTGCCCTGCCGCCAACTGCACATTGTGAGTAATCACTTCGGCTAGTTTGTCCTGTACCACTGGGGTTACGTTGGCGTAAAGGACTTCAACAAACGGCGAACCATGGTATATATCACCTTGCTTATAGAATTGCGTAGAAACCAACTCAAAAGTGAAATCTTCTAGAGAGCTGGTTGGAAATAATTGCTGAAGTTCTGCGACTAATGCTATAGACAAAGCACTCATAACCTCTGTATCAACTGCACGAAAACGTAAGTGGAGCATAATACTACCTCTCTATTTTTTCTCGTTGATATTAGTTTAGCAGTTAGCTGATGTCACATGATGATAGCTTAAAAATGAATCAGGCCTCAGCTTACGATCCAGTGGCTTCATTTTCTATTGATGGTGTGTATTTTAAGTGAGTAGGAAACAAAAAAGGCCCTGACCTAAGTCAGAGCCTTCGAAAATGGCAGGGGTGGAGAGATTCGAACTCCCAACACGCGGATTTGGAATCCGCTGCTCTGCCAATTGGAGCTACACCCCTAAATTTGTCTCACTAACATAAAGTAATTAAATTTTATTATCAATATGTTAGATGAAAAAAAACCTCGCTCTAAGCGAGGTTTTTTAATAAGTGGCGGAGTGGACGGGA
>NZ_JAJNNZ010000017.1 GCF_022836845.1 Vibrio gelatinilyticus | reverse complement strand
AATCACATTGGCAAGCCCTTTTTTGAGGTTTTTTGCTTTTTTTTTCTCAGTGAGTATTTTTCATCCATCTTATTGTAATTTTGTGCTATTCCTGTATCGAAGTTCATTCTAATTGTTGCCTGAAGGTAACCATAATAGAGTTAAAGATAATGAATACGATAAGAAGCTATAAAGGCATTACCCCTTCTATTGCCAACTCGGCCTATATAGATGAAACATCCGTCTTGGTCGGTGATATTCAGATCGATGAAGATGCCAGTATTTGGCCATTTGTGGCAGCTCGTGGTGATGTGAACCATATACGTATTGGTAAACGAAGTAACATTCAAGACGGCAGTGTTCTCCATGTCACTCATAAGAACTTAGAAAACCCTGACGGTTTTCCTCTTATCATCGGCAACGATGTCACCATTGGCCACAAAGTAATGCTGCACGGATGTACGATTGAAGACCGTGTTCTTGTAGGAATGGGGGCGACGGTTCTCGATGGCAGTGTCATTCAATCCGATGTAATGATTGGGGCAGGAAGTTTAGTACCGCCCAATAAGGTATTAGTGAGCGGTTTTCTTTATGTTGGAAGCCCGGCGAAGCAAATTCGCCCTCTAACAGAAAAAGAGCGGGATTTTTTACAGCGTTCTGCTGATAACTATGTGCAAAACAAAAATGATTACCTCAACGAGGTGTTACCTGTACCTAGAGCGTAATACTGCCATCAGCACAGAAGCTCTCATCTTCGATGAGGGCTTCTGCTTTGTCTTCGATATCGAAACGGTGGATCTCAAAGATATCTAACGCCTCACATTTACTCTCTATTGTTTGAGAGGAAAACGCTTGTAACGACTCAAGCCTAATATAGCAACGAATCAACATACCAGAATGCTGGGCGTGAAACTCTATAGCATCTTCTTGCCATATCACTTCGTCAGAAAACAAAATGCTTTGATTCATTATTGACCCTCTAGGTTTTTTCTAAGCTCTCTTAATATCTGCTTAGTGCCAGGCCTGATTCCTCGCCAAAGCATAAAACTCTCTGCAGCTTGTCCAACTAACATGCCAAGTCCATCGTAAGTAAATGCCGCTCCAGATTGTTGCGCCCATTGGTTAAATGTTGTCAATCCTTGCCCATAAGCCATGTCATAACTGACCGTTTTTTCACTAAAGATCATATCACTAATAGTCGGAAGCTCTTTGTATAAGCTGGCAGAGGTCGAATTGATTACAACATCATAGGGCTCACAAACGTCGTTCATCTCTTTGGCTATGACAGGCCCGTAAGGTCTAAATATCTCGACAAGTGCCTGAGCTTTATCAAACGTTCGGTTGGCAATCACTAACTGTTTAGGGTTTTGTGCAAGTAGGGGCTGAATAACACCTCTGGCTGCACCACCTGCACCAATAATCAATATTGATGCTCCTTCTAAAGGAACATGATATTGCAGCAAATCTTGAACAAATCCTTCGCCGTCTGTGTTATCACCTATAACTTGACCATCATCGAGGTTTTTAAGCGTATTGACGGCACCTGCGAGCTCTGCACGCTCAGTCAAGCGATCGGCAAACTGATACGCATCTTCTTTAAAAGGTGCGGTGACATTACAGCCTTTACCGCCACTAGCGAAAAATTCCATAGCCGCCTGTTTAAATTCCTCTTTTTCTGGTTGTAAACGTCCATACTCAAGCTGTTGGCCCGTTTGCCTAGCAAACAGCGTATGAATAAAGGGTGACTTACTTTGAGATATTGGATTCCCAAAAACGACGTATTGATCAGGTTTGCTCATGTCCCTATTGTGCTCGCTAATGATAGTGCGTATTAAAACACTATCATTTCAGTCAACTTACGCCAAGCCTACCATGCGCGAGGCTTAAGATAATCACGATAAAGGCGCTCTTCTTCAGATCCAACTTCAGGTTCAAAACAGTATTCCCAACGAGCCAGTGGCGGCATCGACATAAGGATCGATTCGGTTCTCCCTCCACTTTGAAGACCAAACAAGGTGCCACGATCGTAGACCAGGTTGAATTCAACATATCGGCCACGGCGATAGAGCTGGAAATCACGTTCTCGTTCACCATAAGAAAGGGCTTTTCTTCTAACCACAATAGGCAGGTACGCTTGAGTAAACCCTTCCCCGACAGCTTTAATATAGTCAAATGACCTGTCAAAGCCCCACTGGTTAAGATCATCAAAAAACAGCCCTCCGACGCCACGGGTTTCTTGACGATGAGGAAGGTAGAAGTAACGGTCACACCATTCCTTATGCTGTTGATATACATCCTCACCGAAGGGAGCACATAAAGACTTAGCCGTTTGGTGCCAGTGTCGGCAATCTTCTTCAAATGGATAAAAGGGAGTAAGGTCAAAGCCTCCACCAAACCACCAAATCGGTGCCTCGCCGTCTTTTTCTGCTATAAAAAAGCGAACGTTGGCATGAGATGTCGGCACGTAAGGGTTCTTTGGGTGTACCACCAATGAAACGCCCATGGCTTCAAATTTGCGCCCCGCCAGTTCAGGCCGATGTGCCGTCGCGGATGCTGGCATCTTGTCACCAAACACATGGGAGAAGTTGACGCCTCCTTGTTCAAACACACCGCCATCTTTGAGCACTCGACTGCGCCCCCCTCCACCGAGCTCACGCTGCCATTTATCTTCGACAAAAGTCGCAACACCATCAACTTGCTCTAGTTGCTGGCATATATCATTTTGAAGGCCAAGTAAGAATGCTTTGACCTGATCCTTGTTCACCTGTGACATTTAGATATCAATCCTTTTCTTATGAATGCGATTAAAATTAACCAGCCCTAAGTACTCGCTGCGTTTTGGCATCACGGATCTCACTTGGCCGTTCACGCCCCCCTGTTTCGCCTTCAAGAATGGCGCTTAAGCGACTTCCGAGTTGGATGCTCACTTCTTGCGTGGTCATACAAGAAGGTTGGCCCGTTAGGTTTGCGCTGGTCGAGGTAATAGGTTTGCCAAATGCTTGGCACAAGCGACGCACTTGTGGATGATCAGTCACGCGCACCGCTATAGTGTCAAATGAGCCACTTAACCAAGACGATACACGTTCACTCGCAGGCATTATCCAAGTTACTGGGCCTGGCCAACTCGCCTGAACGATTGCCAGTTGTTGCTCAGACAACTTCTGTTCATCAATATAAGGTCTTAATTGCTGATAGTTATCAGCGATGAGTATCAACCCCTTCTCAACAGGCCGCTCTTTGACCGCTAGCAGTTTTTGTATGGCCTCAGCATTATCGGGATCACATCCCACACCAAACACCCCTTCTGTCGGGTAAGCAATGACTTCACCACCAATAAGTGACTCAAGCACCAGTTGAAAGTTATCCACCCTGTCATCCTCTCAATATTGATTTATACAAATATTTTACAATTCAACTGCACTATCCTCAAAACTTTCGTACGAATCCAGAAAAAACTGACTTTTAACTCACGCAAACGTTTTCCTTGTTAAAAATTATTCGTATAATGCGCGAAAATTAGTTCACCAATGATTGCTTGAAGGAGCTTGAGATGAAAGTCGGTATTATCATGGGGTCAAAATCAGACTGGCCTACAATGAAACTTGCAGCGGATATGCTGGATCAATTTGGCGTTTCTTACGAGACCAAGGTTGTTTCTGCTCATCGCACACCGCAACTACTCGCTGACTACGCAAGCAGTGCCAAAGAACGTGGTATCAAGGTCATTATTGCTGGAGCTGGCGGCGCAGCGCACTTACCAGGCATGGCTGCAGCATTTACCAGTGTGCCTGTTTTAGGTGTTCCTGTTCAAAGCCGCGCTTTGAAAGGTATGGATTCGCTGCTCTCTATTGTGCAAATGCCAAAGGGGATTGCAGTAGGTACTCTAGCTATTGGTGAAGCTGGCGCGGCGAATGCTGGTATTTTGGCGGCTCAGATTCTTGGCACCCACGATGAGAGCATCATGGAAAAAGTCGAAGCATTTAGAGCAGAACAAACAGACACCGTTCTCGCCAATCCCGATCCATCTGAGGGTTAAACATGAAACACGTATTGGTCTTAGGTGCGGGTCAGTTAGCAAGAATGATGGCCCTAGCAGGCGCACCTTTGAATATCAAAATCTCAGCATTTGACGTAAACAGCGGTAATATTGTTCACCCTCTCACTCAACAGGTGCTAGGGAATGGTTTAACCACTGCCATTGAACATGCCGATGTGATCACTGCTGAATTTGAACATATTCCGCTGGATGTCCTAGACGTGTGTGAAAAAAGTGGCAAGTTCTTTCCGACCACACAAGCAATTAAAGCGGGCGGCGATCGTCGTATCGAAAAATCATTGCTTGATAGCGCCCAAGTCAAGAATGCCAAATACGCCGTGATTAATAATCGTGATGATTTTGATGCGGCGATTGAGTATGTAGGTTTACCTATGGTGCTCAAAACTGCGCTCGGTGGTTATGATGGCAAAGGGCAGTGGCGATTAAAATCTGCTGAGCATGTTGATGCTGTCTGGTGTGAACTTGCACAAGCGCTACAAGACAATCCGAATCAATCCATCGTTGCCGAAGAGTTCGTTCCTTTTCAACGAGAAGTTTCCCTTGTCGGCGCTCGCAACGCATCAGGTGACATTGCTATTTATCCTTTGGCAGAAAACGTTCATACCGATGGTGTGTTAACGCTGTCTACAGCAATTGATGAACCAGCCCTGCAGCAACAAGCCGCAACGATGTTCGAAGCTGTCGCCAATAGTCTGCAATATGTTGGCGTACTGGCGCTGGAGTTCTTTGATGTGAATGGCGAGCTTTTGGTTAACGAAATTGCGCCACGCGTGCACAATTCTGGACATTGGACACAGCAAGGTGCTGAGACCTGTCAATTTGAAAACCACTTGCGTGCCGTATGCGGTATGCCTCTTGGGAGCACACAAGCGATCCGCGCAACCTCAATGGTGAATATTCTTGGTGAAGATCAAGTGAGTGATTCCGTCTATGCATTAACAGGATGTCATGTTCACTGGTATGGCAAAGAAAAGCGCCGAGGCCGTAAGATGGGCCACATCAACGTATGTGCTCACGACAAAGCAGCCTTAAAGGAGAGTTTACTTGAACTGTCTGAGTTACTCGATGCCCAAGCATTCCCAGCACTAAAGCCTGCCGCCTTAGCGTTATAAAGCACCCATAAAAAAACGGCCTCGGCCGTTTTTTTATTCCTGAACTTTATGGCAGCCTCGTGCTGCGCACTCGATGATCACTCCCGAAGGTGATGATTTCTTTTCCATCAATAAGCCAAAGCCGCAAAACTGACATTGCCCGGCAATGGGCGGTCGATTGATAGAGAACTTACACTGTGGATAGTTATCACACGCGTAAAACACTTTTCCAAATCGCGTCTTTCGTTCCTTGATATGGCCTGAGCCACACTCAGGACACGCAACTTTATCTTGTGTTTCAACAACAGGATTGGCGCTTGGCGATTCAATAAAACTGCATGTTGGATAAGCACTACAGCCAATAAACATCCCGTAACGCCCCTGCCTCAATAGCAGCTCATCGCCACACTCAGGACACGCGACTCCCAACGCTTTGACAATGTGACCATCATTTTGATGAAGAGGTTTAATGTAATCACATTCTGGATAGCGGTTGCACCCTAAAAAGGGACCATGCTTACCATTTTTGATGTGAAGCTCACCAACATCACATTGCGGGCACGGTTCGCTTTCCAACGCATGTTCATGGGCGGAAAACAGTTGATGGTCAATCTTACGACTCATTGGCCAGTCTCATTACAAAAGTTAGTGAACAATACCCTGCTCAGTGGTGTAAACAAGCTCTTCCATTAGCGTATATGCGTTTTCATTACCCGGGACATTGAATAGCACCATAAGAATAATCCACTTGAGATCATCAAGTTCAAATTCACTGGTTTCGAGCCCCATGACACGATCGATGACCATTTCACGCGTCTCTGTTGTCAGCACGCCAACCTGTTCAAGAAACATGATGAAGCCGCGGCTTTGCACGCTCAATCGTGACATTTCTTGCTGAGTATAAATACGGGTCGAAGTCGATGCACTCATTTGGATCGCCGACTGTTGCTCACTGTTTTGCAGTGCCGCTAAGTCTTCCAACCAAAGCAATGCCTTGTAAATATCTTTTTGCCTAAATCCCGCTCTAAGCAATTCATCTTCTAATTCGTCTTGATCTACCTGTAGTTCTGCATCGCTATGGACGTAGGTTTCGAACAGGTACATCAGTATGTCCATCATCATAGCTAGCCTCTCCCCTTAAGAATATAACCACCGGTAACTGCCACAACATATCCAGATAATTCGAGCTCTAGCAGCTGAGTCATGGCCTCATGCACAGGAATATGGGTCTTTTGAGCCAAAATATCAACCGATGTTGCTTCTATTCCTACGTTAGCTAACAGTTCAGGATATGGCAATTCTTCAGTTTCAATAACTTGGTCAAAAAGCGTTGGCTGATTATCTTTAGACCAGTTTACCAGAGAATCTATTTCATTGATGACTTCATTAGGGTCTTCAACCAAACACGCACCATTGCGAATCAGTGAATGGCAGCCACTGTGATTGGCAAAACGAATGGAACCTGGAATGGCAAAGACTTCACGTCCTTGCTCAGCCGCATATTGAGTCGTGATTAATGAACCGCTCTTTTGGGTTGCTTCCACCACCAACACACCCGCTGACAAGCCACTGATGATCCGATTGCGACGAGGAAAGAACTCTGGCCTAGGCGTCGTGTTAGGCCAGAACTCGGACACTAAAGCGCCTTGCTTTTCAACACGTTTGGCCAATTCACGGTGGCGGGCGGGATAGATGTTATTGAGCCCTGAACCCAGCACAGCAATGGTTTGCCCACCAGACAACAACGCCCCATTGTGTGCGTGTCCATCAATACCAATCGCCAGGCCGCTGGTAACCACAAAGTTTTGCCTCGCAAACTCGCCAGCAAAATACTGGGCAGTTTCCATCCCTTCAGGGCTGGCATTGCGACTTCCCACAATCGCAATTTGAGGTGAACTCAACGCACGAACATCTCCCTTAATAAACAAACTAGGTGGATACCCTTTGGTTTGCTTCAATAGTGGGGGGTAAAGCTTATCCATCGCCGTGACAATGCTGTGTTCATCGTGTTGTAACCATGTCAGACAATCATCTACGGCTTTATTGCCTTGTTTCACGTGACGAATTTGCGCCGTTGAAAATCCTATAGCCTGTAATTGCTCTGTACTGTACTCGACAATATTTTGAGGGGCGTCTAATGACAGTAATTTGTTGAGTTTGGCAATGCCAATCTTGGGTATAGAGCTAAGAGTTAACCAAGCGGCCAGCGCTTGTTCATCCACTATGATCCCCCTTAACCAGATGATCTTGATGTTTTCTTAGCAAAGGGGAGCGCACCCAAACATTATGAGGTATAGGCTGGAGCGACTGCGTAACAACAGCAATACTCATTTCATCATAAACTTGAATCACCATGAGTGAGCCAATACGAGTCATCGGCAGAGCTTCAGTCTGTTCGTCTTGTTGTGAGCCCAGCCCGACCGTACCATCTGAAAAGCGCTGTTCATTGCTATGCACATCGAGCGAAAACGTACTGCCCAGCTCTATACCCTGATCACGCCCAACACCGAGCACTACCCCACTCCCCTTAGTAAGGTAGGTCAATTTTTCAAATGACCCTAAAGGTTGAATTTGAGGAAGATCTGGCGCAGGTTTAGGCTGAAACATCATGATATGCGTAATTGCCATCGGTTGCTTAAGGGGTAAGATAATGTCAGAAGGTCGCACCTCTCTAATCAATTCATCCACTCGGACGGTTGTCACTGCTGATTGTTGATTAACAGTGGTCGCGATGGCAACGAGGGTCACTTGTGTCATGGCATTTTTCGCCTCATCCACTTGATAACGATCACTCGTTCGGTAAATGCCCCAATGTTGCTCATCATGATTATCATCAAGGTACAAAAGATCGTCTTGACTAATTAAGCTCAGTCCGCGGCTTGAACCCAGTAGCTGCACTTTTTGCTGCAACTGACTATCAGTCATCAGGTGTTGCTGTTTAAGATAACGCATCAACAAAGGCTTAGGGATAATACTTATGGCTTGCTTGCGCGTCCTTTTCATTTTTGGAGATAAAGTGCGTCGTTCTTTCTTGGAGAGCGATGGCGCACTGCCATTCCAGCTTAACTGCAGGCGGTCTCCTGGATATATCCTGTGGGGGTCGGCAAGTTGAGTATTGTGCCGCCAAAGTTCTAACCACCGCCATGGATCATTGAGGTACATTTCAGATAGGTGCCATAGGGTATCCCCTTCGACCACCGTGTACACCCTCGGTGCAGCATGTTTAACCTGAACGGTGTTTTGCTGAGCATAAACAGGAACGCTCAGTGAAAAAAGACCAAGAACCACACTCAAAATGAGACTATAAATCCATTTCATAACCCGCATTCCTATGCTTTGTTTGACGCGATGCTGTCATTTAGGCCGCAAAATGTCTAGAATTGAACCAACGAGTTCCTAGCCTATTCGGCACAGTTCAAGATTTTGAGTGTATATGTCTGTATTACAAGTATTAACATTCCCGGATGATCGCCTTAGAACAGTCGCAAAGCCTGTTGAAGCTGTCACCCCTGAAATTCAAAAGTTCGTCGATGACATGATCGAGACCATGTACGACGAAGAAGGTATTGGCCTTGCAGCGACGCAAGTGGATTTCCACCAGCGTATCGTCGTAATCGATATTTCGGAAACACGCGATGAGCCAATGGTATTGATTAACCCAGAGATCACCGCAAAGCGTGGCGAAGACGGCATCGAAGAAGGCTGTCTCTCTGTACCTGGCGCACGAGCACTGGTACCACGAGCAGCTGAAGTCTCGGTTAAGGCGCTAGATCGAGATGGAAAAGAGTTCGCTTTTGATGCCGATGACCTTTTGGCCATCTGTGTTCAGCACGAATTAGACCATTTAGACGGCAAACTTTTCGTCGACTATTTGTCGCCGTTAAAGCGTAAACGTATTAAAGATAAGTTAGAAAAAATTAAACGTTTTAACGCTAAACAACAGTAATTAAATAAAGAGAGGTTTCTGTGAGCCAATCATTACGTATTGTGTTTGCTGGTACTCCTGACTTCGCCGCCCGTCATCTGGCGGCGTTATTGTCTTCGGAGCATGAGGTTGTTGCGGTCTATACTCAACCAGATAGACCGGCAGGTCGAGGCAAAAAATTAACCGCCAGCCCTGTGAAAAACATTGCGCTTGAACATGATATCGCAGTGTATCAACCAGAAAACTTTAAATCGGATGAAGCCAAACAAGCTCTGGCAGATTTAGACGCCGACATCATGGTAGTCGTGGCTTATGGATTGCTGCTACCTCAGGCGGTACTGGATACACCAAAACTAGGCTGTATCAATGTGCACGGCTCCATTTTGCCTCGCTGGCGTGGCGCGGCGCCAATTCAGCGCTCTATCTGGGCTGGCGATGCCGATACGGGTGTCACCATTATGCAGATGGATATTGGCTTAGACACAGGCGACATGCTACGCATTGCAACCTTACCAATCGAGGCCACCGATACCAGTGCAACCATGTATGACAAACTGGCGGATCTTGGCCCGAAGGCTTTAGTAGAGTGCCTTGGTGATATCGCAAATGGGAACACAGTGCCCGTTAAGCAAGATGATGAGAAGGCAAACTACGCAAACAAGCTAAGCAAAGACGAAGCAAGAATAGATTGGAACCTAGAAGCCGAATTTATCGAACGCTGCGTGCGAGCCTTTAACCCATGGCCAATGAGCTACTTTTCGGTAGCAGAAAACAACATAAAAGTGTGGCAAAGTCGCGTCGACAAACAAACTTGCAACGCTCAACCAGGCACCATCATTCAAGCCGATAAAAGCGGCATTTACATTGCAACAGGTAAAGACGTATTAGTGCTTGAATCTATTCAGGTTCCTGGCAAGAAAGCCATGTCCGTCAGTGACGTGCTTAATTCAAAAGCAAGCTGGTTTGAAGTTAACTCTGTGTTGAGCTAATTCTGGTCACACTGTGAAAAATCAAGGGCCAGCATTTCGTATGTCGGCCCTCATACATTAGGTATCTACAATGAACGTTCGTGCTGCTGCTGCATCCGTACTCTTCCAGGTGGTCGACAAGGGCCAATCTCTCTCTAATGTTCTGCCAATGGAACAACAGAATATTCGCCCACGCGATCACGCACTATTGCAAGAGATTTGCTATGGCGCGTTGCGTATTTTGCCTCGCTTAGAATCCATCGCATCTGAGCTCATGGAGTCACCATTAAAAGGCAAGCAGCGTGTGTTCCATCACTTAATTTTGGTGGGCATCTATCAAATTGGTTATATGCGCATTCCAGCTCACGCTGCCGTGGGTGAAACCGTTGAAGCAACCAAAACCCTTAAAGGACCGCGTTTAAGAGGCTTGATTAACGCAGTATTAAGAAACTACCAACGTAATCAAGAACAGCTCGACCAACAGTCACTGAGCCATAATGCTGGCAAATACTCTCATCCAAGCTGGCTTCTCAAGTTGCTGCAAAACAGCTACCCACAGCAATGGACTGAGATCATTGAAGCCAATAACCAAAAGGCACCAATGTGGTTACGCGTCAATCATCAGCATCATTCAAGAGACGATTACCAGCAACTACTCAAAAATGAAGGTATAGATTCCACCACACACCCAGAAGCATTAGATGCTTTAAAATTAGCAACGCCTTGTGATGTCAGTTTATTACCGGGATTTGATAAGGGTTGGGTATCGGTTCAAGATGCCGCTGCACAATTGTCTCTTAACTACCTGCAACCGAAAGACGGAGAGCTGATACTGGACTGTTGTGCGGCACCTGGGGGCAAAACAGCCCATATCCTAGAACGCACCAATAACAGTCAGGTCGTCGCCATTGACTGCGATGAACAGCGTTTGAGCCGTGTTCATGAAAACCTCGAAAGGCTCAACCTTAAAGCTCAGGTGATTTGTGGTGACGCTCGTCTACCACAGGAATGGTGGCACGGAGAACAATTTGATCGCATCTTACTTGATGCTCCTTGCTCTGCGACAGGAGTGATCCGTCGTCATCCAGACATTAAGTGGCTGCGACGCGCCGACGACATTGATGCACTGGCCGAGCTGCAACGAGAGATTTTTGATGCTATGTGGCTCAAATTGAAATCTGGCGGCACTATGGTGTATGCCACGTGTTCAATCACACCACAAGAAAATAGCGAACAAGTGAAAGCGTTTTTAGCAAGAACACAGGACGCACAACTTATTGATTCCGATCCTGCTCAACCGGGTCGACAGATCTTACCGGGTGAACACGATATGGACGGATTCTATTATGCAGTACTCAAGAAAGCATAAAACGGCTACAATCATTGGTAACCCGCTGATATAAAAATACTATCAGCCAAGTGGCAACGTCATATTATAAAGAGTAAAGAGTTATGAAAATCATCATTCTTGGCGCAGGACAAGTCGGTGGCACACTCGCAGAGAACCTTGTGGGTGAAAACAACGACATTACCATTGTCGATCAAAACAGTGACCGACTGCGCGAACTCCAGGATAAATATGACTTACGCGTAGTCAATGGCTACGCGTGCCACCCCGATGTACTTAGGGAAGCGGGCGCACAAGATGCCGATATGTTGGTTGCGGTCACCAACCGTGACGAAACCAACATGGCAGCCTGCCAAGTCGCTTTCTCATTGTTTAACACCCCAAACCGAGTGGCGCGAATTCGTTCACGAGAGTATTTGGTCGAAAAAGAAGGCCTATTTAACTCAGGTGCAGTACCTGTAGATCACTTGATTGCACCTGAAGAGCTCGTGACCAGCTACATTGAACGCTTAATTCAATACCCAGGTGCTCTTCAAGTCGTCAGTTTCGCTGAAGAAAAAGTCAGTTTAGTGGCGGTTAAAGCCTACTACGGGGGTCCTCTTGTTGGCAATGCTCTCTCCACTCTTCGTGAACATATGCCGCACATAGATACCCGTGTAGCGGCGATTTTCCGCCAGGGCCGTCCAATTAGACCACAAGGTACCACCATCATCGAAGCTGACGACGAAGTGTTCTTTGTCGCGGCAAGTAACCATATTCGCTCGGTAATGAGTGAACTTCAGCGCCTAGAAAAACCTTATCGCCGTATCATGATCGTCGGTGGCGGTAATATCGGTGCCAGTTTGTCGAAACGGCTTGAGCAAAGTTATAGCGTCAAACTGATAGAACGCAATTACGGCCGCGCTGAAAAACTGTCTGAAGAGTTAGAGAACACCATCGTCTTTTGCGGTGATGCAGCCGATCAAGAGCTATTGAGTGAAGAAAATATCGATCAGGTGGATGTCTTTATTGCTCTGACCAACGAAGATGAAACCAATATCATGTCCGCCATGCTTGCCAAAAAGATGGGGGCAAAAAAAGTCATGGTGCTCATCCAGCGCGGCGCATATGTCGACCTAGTACAAGGCGGCACCATTGATGTGGCAATATCTCCGCAACAAGCAACCATATCGGCGCTACTTACCCATGTACGTCGAGCCGACATCGTCAACGTCTCCTCTTTACGCCGTGGCGCAGCCGAAGCCATCGAAGCCATTGCCCATGGTGATGAAACCACCTCAAAGGTTGTTGGCCGCTCCATTGGCGAAATCAAATTACCTCCAGGTACCACTATTGGTGCTATCGTGCGTGGTGAAGAGGTCCTTATCGCACACGACAGAACCGTGATAGAACAAGACGATCATGTAGTGATGTTCTTAGTCGATAAGAAGTATGTGCCAGATGTTGAGGCTTTATTCCAACCGAGCGCCTTCTTCCTTTAAGGACGCGCTATGGTTAACGCCCGTCCCATCCTATTTGTTCTAGGGTTAGTCCTTTCCAAACTGGCCCTATTTATGTACGTCCCTACATTAGTGGCTTTTGTAACTGGTACCAATGGCTTCCTAGATTTTGCCTTTGCGGTATTGATTACTCACCTAGCGTCATTTTTTTGCTTGTCTCTAGGCCGAACCAAACACTTCAAGCTTGGGGTGCGAGATATGTTTCTCATCACCAGTTTGGTCTGGACAGTTGCCAGCGCCTTCGCGGCGTTGCCTTTTGTGTTTATCAATCACATCAGTTTTACCGACGCCTACTTTGAAACCATGTCAGGTATCACTACCACGGGTTCCACGGTTTTAAGCGGTTTAGACAATATGGCTCCCAGTATTTTATTGTGGCGCTCTATTTTGCAATGGCTCGGCGGGATTGGTTTTATCGTTATGGCGGTGGCTGTGTTGCCGATGCTAAACGTCGGTGGGATGAGGTTATTCCAAACCGAATCTTCGGACTGGTCAGACAAAAGCAGCCCAAGAGCCAAAACTGTCGCCAAAAATATTGTTCTGGTCTATCTAGTACTGACGTTACTGTGCCTACTGGGCTATCTCGCGACAGGAATGGGGATATTTGAAGCCATCAATCATTCCTTTACCACACTTTCAACCGGCGGTTACTCAACTTCCGATGGTTCAATGAATCATTTCTCTAAAGGTGCTCATTGGGTGGGTACGTTATTCATGTTTCTGGGTGGACTGCCCTTTTTGTTGTTCGTCTCTGCTCTAATGAAGCGTAGCCCAAAAGCGCTATTTAATGACGCTCAAGTCAAAGGTTTTACTCACTTATTTTTAGTGGCAAGCAGTGTGGTGGCGATTTGGCTTTACCTCGAAGATGGCTACACTCTGGCTGATGCTTTTCGCGTGTCGATGTTTAATATCGTTTCCGTGGTCACTACAACCGGCTTTGGATTAGAAGACTTTACCGCCTGGGGAGCCCTGCCTACTGTGATCTTTGCTGTCATGATGATGGTTGGTGCCTGCTCGGGCTCTACATCGGGAGGCATTAAGATCTTCCGCTTCCAGATCGCGGTGACCTTACTGAACAAGCAGATGATGAAGCTAATACACCCGTCGGGCGTCTTTGTTCAGCGCTACAATCAAAGACCGGTTAACGACGATATTATCCGCTCTGTGGTCGCGTTTGTTCTTATGTTCTTTGTCACGATTATTATCATTGCCGCCGCCCTAAGCGCGATGGGCCTTGATCCTGTTACCAGTATTTCAGGTGCCATTACCGCCGTCGCCAATGTTGGCCCCGGAATGGGTGAAGTCATTGGGCCAACGGGTAATTTCGCGCCACTGCCAGATGGGGCAAAGTGGATTTTGAGCTTTGGTATGTTAATGGGCAGGCTAGAGATATTGACCTTACTTGTACTGTTTTTTCCGGCGTTTTGGCGCCGATAAACGTTCTATTCAATTACACTTGGTTCGGCACGACATACCAGTAAATAGCAAAGAAATGACAAGCGGCGCCACCGAGCACGAACAAGTGCCATATCGCATGATTGTACGGAATGCTCTCCATCGCATAAAATATCGCTCCCAAAGTGTAGATAACACCACCGACCGCCAATAACACCATGCCTGAAGGCTCGAGATATTGCGATAATTGATAGACCACAATCAGCGACAACCACCCCATGACCAAGTAGGCGATAAGAGACGCTCGCTGAAAGCGATAAACAAAGAACAGTTTAATCACAATACCAATGGCGGCAATCGTCCAGATCACGGCCATCAATCCAATAGCGAGTGGGGTGCGCAAGCTGACCAAGAGAAATGGGGTGTAACTGCCTGCAATCAACAAAAAGATAGCGCAGTGATCCAAGGTTTTAAGTAATCGTTTAGTATTGGCCAAAGGAACAGCGTGGTAGAGCGTTGAAGCTAGAAACAGCAAAATCATGCTTGAGCCATATATCGACATACTGGCCATGGTTATTGGATCAGCATCAGTGGAGTGCACTTTACTCACCAATAAAACCAAGCCAACAACCGACAGCAAGACTCCAAGACCATGACTTACGCTATTTGCCCATTCCTCGCGAGAACTGTAAAGGCTAACATTAGATTCAGACATAATTAAGCTCCACTCAAAGTGACTATTTGCTGAGTATGCCACATTTCAGTGAACAGGTGTACGCTTAATCAATTCAACGCGTACTACATACTCACTAAGTGGTGTCTTCTAAGAAGTCGATAACTCTTTGTCCTGCTTGAGCTGCGGTAATATCGCTAGTCAAAACTAACTCTCGTTGAAGTTGACCCAAGCCAATCAAGCTTGACAGCATACCCGTCATCCCCTGTCTATTTCGATCCACTTCAAACCACAACTTAAGCTCATCAGCACTGCGATAGGCGATGACTTCCAGTTCACGCCAACGGCCATGGTAAGGCCCTGTGGTCGGAACAAATTCGAACTCTTGGACGAATGGCATTGCAAAACCTTTTGCTGCTTCACATTCGACCTGACGGATCCTCAAGCCTGACTCCTCTAAACGAGTGAAAATTCCATCTAGAATAGGGTCTGGGCGAACGGTTAGCATATCTTTATCTTTTGGGTCAGCAGCCAGCGCTATGTCTAGGCCAGTTTCTAGCCAAACACGAGAATCTCCAATGGTTAGCGGAGTATTCCAGGGCACATCCAATTCAACTTCAAAATCTCGCTCTTCTCCTGGTTGCAAAGTAAACGCATAAGGAAGCGACCAAGATTGCAGTTCATAGGTTTTTGCTACGCGACGTTTTGACCCATCTTGACGGTCATGGTTGTTTCGAGGCTCTTCGTCGATATAGCGACAGCACAGTTTAAGATCGATGTTATCAATAGTCTGTGATGTCTTTCCCCCATAGACATGGATCGTAATAGTGGCTTTTTGTCCGGGATAAAGGAATTCTTGATGTAAAACGGAGTCAACGGTTGCAGAACCGATACCAAAACTGGCCAATGTTTTCTTAAAAAATGACATACAAACCTCCTTTCACTCCTCTAAAGTTGTATCCCATATTGCGCGTCAATACAATTGAATCAGCCACAAATATTTGGAGAAAAAATGAACAATTTTCTTTACAAATATCGAATCGGGATAAAGTTAGTGATACTCTATTGGGGATGTGCTTGCATATCACTATTCCTGTTCACTTATTTTGGAATGGCGAAAGTCAAAAAGAGTCATAAGTGGTGTTAGATCGCTTTGCTCATAGGTGTTCAGGCCATTAACTTGGCAAAGGAATTGTCTGACTGTTAGGTAACTTAATGCGCCCAACACCCGTCAGGTATTCGCACTCAAATAGAAGTGCGTCTCGTCGTCGTAGTAATTTTGTATCACCACCGACGGCAAAAAAAGCCGCTCCAATAACATTACTGGAAAAGAGTGTCTTAATGACATCAACACCCACTAAGGTTGTCAAAGCAGCATAAGTAAAAAGCGCAGCGCACACTGCGCTTTTTTATTGGCTGCTCACCTATTGATATTGGTTATTTATTCTTTCTTTGATACCTTTGCTGCAAAACATAAGAACCATTGGAGAAAGTCATGAAATGCCATCGAGTCAACGAACTCATCGAACTGCTTCACCCTGAGTGGCAAAAGGATTCAGAGCTCAATTTGCTGGAGTTTATTCTCAAGCTCGCTAAGGAAGCTGGCTATCAAGGAAAGCTAGAAGAACTCACCGATGATGTCCTGATTTATCATCTTAAGATGCGCAATAGTGAAAAAGAAGA
This sequence comes from Vibrio gelatinilyticus, assembly GCF_022836845.1. Lineage (GTDB taxonomy): Bacteria > Pseudomonadota > Gammaproteobacteria > Enterobacterales > Vibrionaceae > Vibrio > Vibrio gelatinilyticus. The sequence continues at coordinate 64,458 of NZ_JAJNNZ010000017.1, read as the reverse complement.
AATGATCCCAGGACTGGCCAAAGATCAGGAAGACGATTTCAAAACGGCACTATTAAAGGCCAGAGGCATTATCAAATAATTCCTTAAAGCGACCCCAAGTGGGTCGTTTTTTTATCGGTAAGCCACTTTAAATAGTGGTAAAGGTGATAGCCTTAAAGAAATGAAAATATTATCAAGGTTATAATCTGGCCACCTTGTCATTACGTACAAAACACAGTGCAGGCGTGATTTACAAACCAATGGCGAAACGGCCCAAAACAGAAGCAATGATAAAAGAGTGCGAAAAAATCGCACCGCTCAGCCCAAAAAGGAAATTTTCATGAGTCGGGACAAAATCGATATAAAGGACGTGACTCCTAAAACGTTCAATCCGAAGACCCACAAAGGCAATCAAGACAGATTCAACCCCAGCAACCGAATTTATGTTCGTGAAAGCAAAGGCACCTTTCAAAAGCTTAGACGCTACGGTGCCTGGTTTTTGCTAGCGCTGTTTATGCTTACGCCCTGGATCCCTTATGGTGAAAGACAGGCCATTTTGTTGGATATCGGCAATCAGCAATTCAACTTCTTCGGCACAACACTGTACCCCCAAGATTTAACATTGCTAGCACTGCTCTTTATGGTTGCCGCCTTTGGTTTATTTTTTATTACCACCTTTTTAGGACGAATATGGTGTGGGTATCTTTGCCCACAAACCGTGTGGACCTTCATGTTCATCTGGTTTGAGGAAAAGTTGGAAGGAAGCGCCAACAAAAGACGCAAACAAGACAGCAATAAGCTTACCCTACCGCTGGCGTGGAAAAAGACCCTCAAACACCTCGCCTGGCTTGCAATATCACTGGCGACAGGTATTACTTTTGTCGGTTATTTCGTACCGGTTGGCACCTTACTGATCGACTTCTTTACCTTCAACAGCAACTTTTGGCCAGCGTTCTGGGTATTGTTCTTTGCGGGTTGTACTTATGCCAATGCGGGTTGGATGCGCTCCATTGTGTGTTTACACATGTGTCCTTATGCTCGCTTCCAGTCTGCCATGTTCGATAAAGACACGTTTATCGTCGGCTACCATGCCCAACGCGGAGAAAGTCGTGGGCCACGCTCTCGCAAAGCCGATCCGAAAGCGCTGAACCTTGGTGACTGTATTGATTGTGATCTTTGCGTTCAAGTTTGCCCTACAGGAATTGATATTCGAGATGGTTTACAGTACGAGTGCATCAACTGTGGGGCTTGCATCGACGCATGCAATAAGACCATGGATCGCATGGGCTACCAAAAAGGCTTGATCAACTACACCACTGAACACCGATTGTCTGGTAACGGGACTAAGGTCATGCGCCCTAAACTGCTGGGCTACGGCGCCGTATTGCTACTGATGATTGGCCTGTTCTTCGCCCAAGTGGCTGCTGTGGATCCTGCCGGACTCACCGTTATTCGCGATAGGAATCAATTATTTAGAACCAACAGCGATGGCCTCACCGAAAACACCTACACATTAAAAGTTATCAACAAAACCCAGCAACAACAGGAGTACAGTTTGGACGTCACTGGCCTAACTGACGTCACGTGGTACGGAAGGAAAACAGTGCAAGTTGAGCCAGGTGAGGTTCTTAACCTACCGCTAAGCCTCGGTGCAGACCCACAACAACTCGATTCACCTGTGACCACAATCCAGTTTATACTGAGGGATAATGGTGACTTTTCAATAGAGGTTGAAAGCCGCTTTATTAAGAAGCTGTAACTTCTCGAAAAATAATAGGAAAAGGCTCAGCAATGAGCCTTTTTATTTAAATGACAAATCAAGCGTTCAACTTTGATGCTCTAACACCTGATTTTATGTGGTATGCCCTAGAGAGCATTGGGATCCGCGCCGAATCTGGCCTTTTGGCCCTCAACAGCTATGAAAACCGCGTTTACCAGTTTGTGGATGAAGACAAGAAGCGATTTGTGGTCAAGTTTTATCGACCGCAGCGCTGGAGCCAGGATCAAATTCTCGAAGAGCATGCGTTTGCCCATGAGTTGTTGCAACATGACGTGCCCGTTTCGGCACCACTGCTCATCAATGGCCAAAGCCTGCATTCATATCAGGGATATCTTTTCACCCTCTTTGCCAGTGAAGGAGGTCGTCAGTTTGAAGTTGATAACCTTGAGCAACTAGAGTGGGTTGGCCGCTTTATGGGGCGTATTCACCAAGTGGGGGCAGTCAAACCATTTCAACACAGGCCGACCATTGGACTCGACGAATACCTATATCAGCCAAGAGCACTTCTTGAGAACAGCACCTTTATTCCAATGCACCTAGAGAATGCTTTTTTTAATGATCTCGACCTATTAATCAAGCAGATTGAGCAGCACTGGCCACAACATACCTCCGCCATTCGACTCCATGGTGATTGCCACCCAGGAAATATTTTATGGCGAGATGGGCCTATGTTTGTCGATCTTGATGACGCTCGTAATGGGCCGGCAATTCAAGATCTATGGATGCTACTTAACGGTGAGCGCCAGGATAAAATGATGCAACTGGATGTCTTGCTAGAGGGATACAATGAGTTTTTTGAGCTGCCCAGTGAGCAGTTGAAACTTATCGAGCCTTTGCGCGGTCTACGTATGGTGCACTACATGGCATGGTTGGCAAAACGATGGCAAGACCCCGCGTTTCCTGTTGCGTTTCCATGGTTTAACGATCCCAAGTACTGGGAAAATCAAGTGCTCGGGTTTAAAGAACAAATCGCTGCACTCAATGAAAAGCCTCTTTCATTGCAGCCGCAGTGGTGACACACTATTGAATAACCATAAATATCAAATTGGTTCTATTTACGGAGAAAATAATGAAGAGAATGATCGCGCTATTTGCGACGCTACTGGTTAGCTTGGGAGCACACGCTGCACAATTTGAAGAAGGTAAACACTACCGAGTACTTGAACTCGAAAAGTCAGCAAAGCCAACGGTGGTCGAGTTTTTCTCGTTCTACTGCCCTCACTGCAATAGCTTTGAGCCGATTATCAAGCAACTCAAAACCAAAATCCCTGCCAACGCGAAGTTTCAGAAAAACCACGTGTCATTCATGGGAGGCCCTATGGGGATGTCTATGAGTAAAGCTTACGCAACGATGCTGGCATTGAAAGTGGAAGAGAAAATGGTTCCGGTTCTTTTCAACCGAATCCACAAAATGAACACACCACCAAAAGACGATGCTGAACTGCGTCAGATCTTTATTGATGAAGGCGTTGATGCCAAAAAGTTCGACGCAGCATTTAACGGTTTCGCGGTTGACTCAATGGTGCGTCGCTTTGACAAGCAATTCAAAAACAGCGGCCTGACTGGCGTTCCTGCCGTCGTGGTCAACAATCAGTATTTAGTTGAAAGTGGTAGCATCCAGTCTCTTGATGAGTACTTTGAGCTCGTCAACTTTCTATTGAAAAAGTAATTACTATAATTAAGGCCGAACCCACCAGCTCGGCCTTCTTATTTTCTATGTATCTCTTGTAAACGCTGGTCTTTTCCTAGTCATACTTGCTTTAGCCATGACTGAAATTGGCGGTTATGGTGTTTATCCTGAAAGTAATCCCTACGTATTTGCTCATCCAACTCATGTAATTTAATTGTCACCACTATATCCGTCCAGCTAAGGTGGTTGCGGATCATCAAATATCTCTCCTCTTTCCGAAGCTCTTCACCATCATCAATTGGCCATTGAATACGGCGATTGACCAAACACAAGATGACCTGGTTGATGGGTGCCCACAGCCACATAAAGCGGTGACTGAATTTTTTAAATCACCATTGCTTGTGCAATATCTTTCTCCTTGCTCTGATTTACCTTGTTATGAAAATAAAACATCTATAATCTAAACCAATAACACAATAAAAACATATAAGTACAAATAGTTAAGCTGTGTTTACATAATAACAAGGATTGGTTATGAAAAGGATATGGATCGCCGTTATCGCTGCTATCGGGGTTTGCCCATTGCTCGTGAATGCAAAACTAGGTGAGCGTAACGGGTTTAGTGGTGAAATCGCCATCAATGCTGCCTATTCAAGCAGCACCTCGAACCTCACCAACACCGACGATGAGTTTAAAGTCTACCGTCAGGGGGAAGATCAGCAAAGCAGTAGTGCGTTAGTATTGCCGCTCGGCAACGTTCAATATACCTTTGGCTCGACCTCAAACCAGCAGCTGTTCTTAGGTACCTCTCGAACTGACATTGCCGTGGGTACATTGGCATTGGAGGCTGGCTACAAGTATCGCTTCGAGCACGGCACCAAGTTAAGCTTTTCGATACTGCCAACCATTTTAGAAGCGGAGATCTGGCAAGATCCGTACAGCCTATCGGCACGTGAAACGACCAATGAAAAAGGCATGGCTTACCGGTTACAGCTCAACAACATCGCAGGATCATTATTCAGCGTTGATTTAGCCTATGGAAAACGAGACATTGACGATGAACGTTCAGGTGCCGCGCTAGTCGATGGGAGTATCCTAAATGAACAGCAATCACGCATGCTCGATCGCAATGCCGATATTCTATACAGCAAATTTAAAATGATGCTGCCGATTAGCCGCCAAGTTCTACTCTACCCTTCACTCATATACACAAAGCAGGACGCCAAAGGTTCTGCAATGACGAGCAATGCCTATGGCGCAGAAATCTCTTCTTTTGTATCAGCGGGCAATCATCAGTTCGCTTTGACCTTTAGCTACCTCAATCGTAAATACGCCGAGGGCAATCCAGTGTTTGATAATGTGACTCAACAAGACGACACCTGGAAAGCATTTATTGCCTATGAATACCCAGGAGCCTTTAGCGTAGAACAATTATCTTTGGTTTCATTTGCAGGCTATAACAGCAGCCAATCAAACATCGAGTTTTACAACAGCAATAGCTGGATAACCGCGCTGGGTTTAAACTGGACTTTCTAGGTCTTTATCAGCAATAACAATAACTGCAAAACCCAACATTCACCAATCAAATCCATCGGTTGGTGAATTAATTTAATCATCAATAGGACCATCTAAAAGCGTGATACCGGTCAATGTTTCTATCACGGTAAGTCGCTACTCTGCGCCCCCATAATTCTATGTAAGCGGATGGATGTCGTGACTTTAAACCTGCGAACAACGTCAACAGTGTTGCCTCTTTTGATTGCTATAACTGGTGTAATAGCGCCAGTTGCCAGCCATGCTCAGTTGGCAAGGTCGAGTGGGTTAAGCGGAGAACTGTCAATAAACTCGGCCATTGGCGGAGAAACTTCCCATGTCATGATGAGCAATAATGTCAGCACAAGCGCGCCCGTTGAAAGTATTGAAGAGTTCTGGCTTCCTCTTGGCACACTGAACTATACCTTTGGTCATAATTCACAACAACAAATCTATGTTGGCAGCTCACGCAACGATATCGCTGTTGGTACCTTCGTATTGGAAGCGGGCTATCGACAACAATTCGACAGTGGTATGGTGTGGAGTATCTCCTATTTACCAACAATCGTAGGCGAGGCAATCTGGAAAGACCCTTACACAAGCTCGCAGGGACTTCAACTTTCGGAAGCGACGGGGAATGCTTATCGTGTTCAACTTGAGCACATCGCAGGTAGCCCCTTAACGATTGATATGGCCTATGGTACCAGAGAAGTAAACAATGAGCTTTCAGGCTCAGATCTGTTTTCACAACACACCGGACAACTTAACCGAAATGCGGACCTCTACTATGCCAAAGGCTCATTAACGTTACCTGTTAATGACCAATGGATGATATTCCCTTCTGCTATCTACATTCTCGACAAGGCTAAAGGCCAAGCTATTGCCAATCAAGGAGCGGGGGGCGAAATCACATCTCTCTATGACTTCGCCAAGCACAGTTTTGCCGCGACGTTAAGCTACATGAACCATGAGTTTGACAGCGGTAACCCTCTGTTCAATGGCCAAAGTCGATTGGATCAAAAATACAGTGGCTTCTTCGCATACGAATATAAGTCGTTGTGGAATATTCCAGCGCTGTCTTTCATTTCGCTCACTGGCTACAATGCTACCGACTCCAATATTGCTTTTTATGATACTTCCGATTGGGTCACCTCATTGGGGATGAACTGGCAATTTTAGTCCTTACGGCACGCCCTGAGCGGTCAACTGTCGCAATAAGCGATCCATTGCGCGATACCCCAAAGCTTCTGCAAGGTGGACGCGCTCAATCGCTTCTTTGTTCGATAAATCCGCAATGGTTCTCGCCACTTTAATAATGCGGTGATAGGCCCGCACCGAAAGCCCCAAACGATGCAGTGCGGTTTCTAAAAATTCAGCATCCTCTTTACGAAGTGGGCAATAGGTTTCGATTTCTCGAGTTCCCAAGAGTGCATTGGCTTTACCACGCTTGACCAACATTGTTTCTCGAGCACGTAAAACACGCTCTTTAATCACTGACGTTGACTCCCCGCGATCACCACCTTGCGATAACGTTCCTTTAGGTAAGGCTGGGATTTCTATCGACATATCAAAACGGTCCAGCAAGGGGCCCGATAGGCGCCCTAGATATCGTAAGATCGCTTGTGGGTTAACCCGCGTCTGATTCCCTTCATAGTAACCCGTAGGGCTGGGATTTAGCGCACCAACCAACTGGAAACGCGCTGGAAAGCGGGTTTTACCTTGCGCTCTAGAAATAATAATCTCCCCCGATTCCAGTGGCTCTCTTAAAGAGTCGAGCACTTTTCTTTCAAATTCCGGCATCTCATCAAGAAACAGCAAACCATTATGAGCCAGTGATATTTCTCCAGGACGAGGAATTGAGCCACCACCAACCAATGCCGCCATCGAACTTGAATGATGAGGAGCACGAAAGGGCCGCCGCTTCCAATTGTGTTCATTAATTTCTTTTTGCGTTAACGACGCCACTGAAGCCGTCTCCATGGCCTCTTGCTGAGTCATTTCCGGTAACAGGTCACACAGACGCGACGCCAGCATGGTCTTTCCGGTTCCTGGTGGTCCTAAAAATAGCAAATTGTGATTACCCGCAGCAGCAATCTCCAACGCTCGCTTACCTTGCTGCTGACCAATAATATCTTGCATATCGCGCGTGTGAGGCACTTTGACCGCTGAAGGAGGGGGCACTGCTAACCCTAAGGTTTGCTGGCCCATCAGATCCGCCACGACATCGATGAGTGACGATGCCGACTTGTGTGCATTCTTATCAGCAAGTGCCGCCTGACCGGCATTGTCTTCAGGCACAACAATTTTTCGGCGACAAGCACTAGCAGATAACGCGGCAGGTAACACACCTTTCACGCAGCGTAACTCTCCCGATAAGGCAAGCTCACCGATAAACTCGTGTTGCAATATTCCTTCCTGAGGGATTTGATGCGAAGCTGCCAAAATACCTAAAGCAATAGGTAAATCGAATCTCCCCCCTTCTTTAGGTAAGTCAGCCGGTGCCAAATTCACCGTGATCCTCTTTGCTGGAAACTCGAAACGAGAGTTCACGATGGCACTGCGCACACGATCGCGCGACTCCTTCACCGTCGTTTCAGGCAACCCAACCAATGCAAACCCCGGCATACCATTGCTAATATGAACCTCGACAGTAACCAGCGGCGCTTCAACGCCAACACTTGCGCGACTGTAAACAATCGATAATCCCATAAAACCCCTTTTTTCCTCCAAATAATCACAACCATGGTTTGAATATTCAGATTTTTATCAATCAAACATGTTATATAGCGTGATTTGATGCTGATGAAATGTGATAAAAGAATGAGTTTTTGCTTGTCAGGTAACAGAAAATTGTGATACCACTAGGGACGCAAACAATTTCGTAAAATAATAAAGAATATTTACAAGATAAAAAGAATGATATTTTTCGCCCGTACGCACATTCTGATTACCCTGATTATCGTGGTCCTAGCTGGAACCGCACGGGGGTATGTGGGCGGAAAATAACCACAAGATTCGAAAAACCCCCGCACTGAAAAGTCCGGGGGTTTTTTTACAAATATGAATCTCTAGAAAAAGCAGTTTGATTTTTAGTTATTACTCATGCAGGTCGAAGTGTCGAACCGAATTGACAGGAAGAAATGGGAGCACAAGATGTGCAATCGAACGAACAGCGACTACGATTCAACTCGTAGGAAAATAGGAGTGTTACGATGAAAGGTGCAGAATTAGTCGTAGCGGCTCTAAAGCAACAAGGTATCCAGACCATATTTGGTTATCCCGGTGGCGCTATCATGCCAATATACGATGCATTATACGATGGTGGTGTTGAGCATATCCTCTGTCGCCATGAGCAAGGTGCAGCTATGGCAGCCATCGGCATGGCGCGAGCGACACAAGATGTCGCCGTCTGCATGGCCACTTCGGGCCCGGGAGCGACCAACCTCGTCACTGGCTTAGCCGATGCTTTCCTCGATTCAATCCCTCTTGTGGCCATTACAGGTCAAGTCGCTAGCTCGCATATCGGTACTGATGCTTTCCAAGAAATGGATGTGATCGGTATGTCGTTGTCTTGCACTAAGCACAGCTATCTAGTTACAGACATCAATGACCTTGCCCCTACACTTGCAGAGGCCTTTGAAGTGGCCAAAAATGGCCGACCAGGGCCAGTTATTGTTGATATCGCTAAAGATGTGCAACTGGCAGAGGCTCCTGTTGATGTACTGCCTGCGTTCACGCCACCAGCGATGCCAATTGCAGCCAGTCATGATATTGCCCTAGCTCAACAGTTGCTCGATAGCAGCAGCCGCCCTGTCTTGTACGTCGGTGGCGGCGTGCAATTGGCGAAAGCAACTGAATCGGTTCGAGAATTTCTGCGCATCAATCCGATGCCTTGTGTAAGCACCTTAAAAGGTCTCGGTACGGTTGACCGCCACGATCCTCATTACCTTGGTATGTTAGGTATGCATGGCACCAAGGCTGCAAACCTAGTCGTGCAGGAATGCGATTTATTGATTGTTGTTGGCGCGCGTTTCGACGATCGCGTGACCGGTAAATTAGATACGTTTGCCCCTCACGCAAAAGTCATTCACATCGATATCGACGCTGCTGAATTCAATAAGCTGAGAACCGCTAATGCAGCACTGCGTGGTGATATCAACGTCATCTTACCTCAGCTTGAAGTGTCTAAAGACATTTCCCCATGGGCTCACCACAGCGAGAGCCTGCGCAGTGCCTTCAAGTGGCGTTACGACCACCCTGGTGAGCTTATTTTCGCCCCATTATTACTCAAGCAGTTGTCGGAAATGATGCCAGACAGCGCGATCGTCTCTACTGATGTTGGCCAACATCAAATGTGGGCAGCACAGCACATCCAACCTCGAATGCCTGAGAACTTCATCACTTCAGCAGGGTTGGGCACCATGGGCTTTGGTCTGCCAGCAGCAATGGGTGCCGCCGTAGGTCGACCGGATGATCAGTCCATTCTGATTTCTGGTGATGGCTCCTTTATGATGAATGTTCAGGAGCTAGGCACCTTAAAACGTCGCCAGATCCCAGTAAAGATGGTGCTGCTCAATAACCAGCGCCTCGGTATGGTAAGACAGTGGCAGTCACTGTTCTTCGATGGCAGACACAGTCAAACCATCCTTGATGACAATCCTGATTTCGTCATGTTAGCCAAAGCATTCGACATTCCAGGTAAAACCATCACCAAGAAAGAAGAAGTAGAGCCCGCTTTAAAAGAGATGCTAGAAAGCAAAACCGCTTATCTGCTTCACGTTCTGATCGACGAAGAAGAAAATGTTTGGCCGCTCGTACCACCCGGCGCCTCAAATAGTGATATGTTGGAGAATACCTAATGAATAGATACTTACTCGACATCAAAGCGGACGACAAGCCAGTTTTGCTTGAACGCGTACTGCGAGTCATCCGTCACCGTGGATTTATCATCAAACAGGTTGCCGCGACTCAAAACCACGAAAGTAAGGTGGCCAGCGTCGAAATCATTGTCGACAGTGATCGCTCGATTACCACTTTGATCAATCAGATTGAAAAGCTTTGGGACATTCGCACCATTGAGGTGACAGAGCTGAAAAATAACGAGCTGCCTAATCACAACTTACAAGAACAAAGTGCATAAGGAAGGAGTGCTAAATGTCTAAAAGTACAGCAGATTTTATTTGGTTTAATGGTGAGATGGTTCCTTGGGACAAAGCCAATGTTCACGTCCTTACTCACGCTATGCACTACGGCACCTCTGTTTTTGAAGGTGTTCGTTGCTACAACACGCCGAACGGTCCGGTCATTTTCCGTCACCCTGAACACGCAAAGCGGTTAAAAAACTCTGCCAAAATTTATCGTTTCCCTATCCCTTATTCAGAAGAGGAGATCATGGAAGCAACGCGCGAAACGCTACGCCAAAACAAACTGGAGTCAGCCTACATTCGTCCATTGGGCTTCGTTGGTAACGTCGGTCTTGGTGTTTGTCCTCCAGAAGGCACCGAAATGGAGCTGATTATAGCCGCCTTCCCATGGGGCTCTTATCTTGGTGAAGAAGCGCTTGCCAATGGCGTTGATGCCATGATTTCTAGTTGGAATCGCGCGGCACCTAACACAATTCCAACAGCAGCAAAGGCTGGCGGTAACTACCTTTCTTCGCTACTGGTCGGTGGGGAAGCTCGCCGACATGGCTATGATGAAGGTATTGCGCTTAGTGTCGATGGTTACCTATCTGAAGGCGCAGGCGAAAACATCTTTGTGATCAAGGATGGGGTTTTGATGACGCCACCAGCGACCAGTGCCATCCTTCCTGGGATTACGCGCGACAGTATTATGACCATTGCTAAAGACTTGGGTTACGAAGTTCTAGAAACCAATATTGCACGTGAAGCGCTCTACCTCGCAGATGAGATTTTTATGACAGGAACGGCAGCTGAAATTGTTCCTGTTCGCACTGTCGACAAGATTGAAGTGGGCACGGGTAAACGAGGCCCAATCACAAAAGTGATGCAAGATGCTTACTTCGGCCTATTTAATGGCACTACAGAAGATAAATGGGGTTGGTTAGATTACGTATACCCTCAAGACACTGACAAAAACGCAGCACCGGCAAAATAAGGAACGAGTCACATGCCTAAATATAGATCAGCAACCACAACCCACGGTCGTAACATGGCCGGTGCTCGCGCCCTTTGGCGTGCAACTGGCGTTAAAGAAGAGGATTTTGGAAAACCGATTATCGCGGTTGTTAACTCTTTCACCCAGTTTGTTCCAGGTCACGTGCACCTTAAAGATATGGGCCAACTTGTTGCCGGTGAAATAGAAAAAGCCGGCGGTATTGCTAAAGAGTTCAACACAATCGCTGTTGATGACGGTATCGCTATGGGTCATGGAGGTATGCTCTATTCACTACCTTCACGCGAGCTGATTGCCGATTCTGTGGAATATATGGTCAATGCCCACTGTGCCGATGCCATGGTTTGTATCTCTAACTGCGACAAAATTACCCCTGGAATGATGATGGCGGCACTGCGCCTCAATATTCCTGTAATCTTTGTGTCTGGTGGACCAATGGAAGCGGGTAAAACCAAGCTTTCTGATCAAATCATCAAACTGGACCTCGTGGATGCCATGATTCAGGGGGCTGACCCAAAAGTCTCCGATGAGCAAAGCGAACAGATTGAACGTTCTGCATGCCCTACCTGTGGTTCGTGCTCTGGTATGTTTACCGCAAACTCAATGAACTGCTTAACTGAAGCTCTCGGTTTATCTCAACCGGGGAATGGTTCAATGTTAGCAACACACGCCGATCGCGAAGCTCTATTTCTTAATGCGGGCAAGCGTATTGTTGAGCTCACCAAGCGTTACTATGAGCAAGACGATGCGTCTGCACTGCCTCGTAATATTGCCAATAAGCAAGCCTTCGAAAATGCAATGGCACTGGATATCGCTATGGGCGGCTCAACCAATACAGTCTTACACCTACTGGCTGGAGCCCAAGAAGGTGAAATCGACTTTGATATGGAAGATATTGACCGTATGTCACGCCGTGTACCTCACCTGTGTAAAGTTGCACCATCAACACAAAAATACCACATGGAAGACGTACACCGTGCTGGTGGCGTCATGGCTATTTTGGGTGAACTTGACCGAGCTGGTCTTATCAACAACCAAACCCAAACGGTGCTTGGTCTGTCAATGGAAGAGCAGCTTGCTCAATACGATATTATGCAGACTAAGTCTGAAGACGTTCGTCAATTCTTCCGCGCAGGTCCCGCCGGCATTCGAACAACTCAAGCATTCTCACAAGACTGTCGCTGGGATACCCTAGACGATGACCGTGCAGATGGCTGTATTCGCACAAAAGAAAACGCCTTTAGCCAAGATGGTGGCCTGGCGGTTCTTAAGGGTAATATCGCCCTAGACGGCTGTATTGTGAAAACGGCTGGTGTCGATGAAGGTAGTCTTAAATTCCAAGGCCCTGCTGTGGTATTTGAAAGCCAAGAAGATGCCGTAGATGGCATTCTTGGTGGAAAAGTCAAAGCTGGCGATGTGGTTGTGATTCGCTATGAAGGTCCTAAAGGTGGCCCTGGAATGCAAGAAATGCTGTATCCGACGACTTATCTAAAGTCGATGGGGCTAGGCAAAGAGTGCGCTCTACTGACAGATGGACGCTTCTCGGGCGGTACATCTGGCCTGTCTATTGGTCATGCTTCACCTGAAGCTGCTAATGGCGGCACAATTGGCCTTGTGAAAAGCGGTGATACCATCAGCATCGACATTCCTTCACGTACTATCACTCTTGATGTCTCTGAGTCCGAGCTTGCTGCTCGCCGCATTGAACAAGACAAACTGGGTTGGAAGCCAGTAGATCGTGAACGAACCGTATCTCTGGCGCTTAAGGCCTATGCCAATCTTGCAACCAGTGCAGACAAAGGTGCTGTGCGCGATAAGTCTAAACTCGAGGGTTAACGGCGATGAGTCCAGCAGATAATCATCCCGAATCTGGCGCAGATTATCTGCGTCAGATACTCAGAGCGCCGGTTTATGAAGTGGCAACCGTAACGCCACTTCAAGATATGCCAAGACTGGGCGCTCGTATCGGTAACCAAGTACAAATTAAACGCGAAGATCGCCAGCCAGTACACTCGTTTAAACTGCGTGGTGCCTACAACATGGTGGCTAACTTAACCGATGAGCAGAAACGTGCGGGCGTGATTGCAGCCTCAGCAGGTAACCATGCTCAGGGAATGGCGCTATCTGGGACTAAATTAGGCATCAACACCACCATTGTGATGCCTAAAACCACCCCAGACATCAAAGTCGAAGCGGTAAGGGGCTTCGGTGGCAACGTGGTTCTTCATGGCAGCAACTTTGATGAAGCCAAGGCTGAGGCTGAACGCCTGTCTGTCAAGCATGGCTACACCTTTGTTCCTCCTTTCGATCACCCATTGGTCATTGCAGGACAAGGTACGATTGGTATGGAGATGCTGCAGCAAAATGGCCATCTCGACTATATTTTTGTCCCTGTTGGCGGTGGCGGCCTAGCGGCTGGCGTCGCGGTGTTGGTCAAACAGCTAATGCCTGAAATCAAAGTGATTGCGGTTGAGCCCGAAGACTCAGCCTGCCTGAAAGCTGCACTGGATGCCGGGGAACCCGTCGCATTGGATCAAGTCAGCATGTTTGCTGATGGTGTTGCCGTTAAAATTATCGGTAATGAAACATTCAGATTGTGCCAGAAATACATTGATGGCCATATCACGGTATCGAGTGATGAGATTTGTGCTGCGGTTAAGGATATCTTTGAAGACACTCGAGCGATTGCTGAGCCGTCAGGAGCTCTTGCCCTTGCGGGTTTGAAAAAGTTTGCAGAAAGCAATGAGTTAAAAGATAAACAACTTGGCACAGTGCTCTCTGGAGCGAACACTAACTTCCATGGTTTACGCTATGTTTCAGAACGTTGTGAACTTGGTGAGAAACGTGAAGGTATTTTGGCTGTGACCATTCCTGAGCGCCAAGGTGCTTTCTTTGAATTCTGTAACATCATTGGTGGTCGTGCGGTTACGGAGTTTAACTACCGCTATAACGACGACAAGCTGGCCAATATTTTTGTTGGTGTACGTCTTATTGGCGGCCAAGATGAGCTGGAAGGTATCATTAATGATCTTCGCGCCAGTGGTTATCCCGTTGTCGACCTCTCTGACGATGAAATGGCGAAACTGCATATTCGCTATATGATTGGCGGTAGGCCATCCAAGCCAATAAAAGAACGCTTGTATAGTTTTGAATTCCCTGAATACCCAGGAGCTTTACTTAAGTTCTTGAGCACGTTAGGAACTCACTGGAACATTAGCTTATTCAACTACCGTAACCAAGGCGCTGATTATGGCCGTGTGCTATGTGGTTTTGAGCTTGAAGACAGTGATTTACATGAGTTCTCCGCTCATTTGCGAGAGCTAGGCTATCAATGCAAAGATGAGACGGACAACCCGTCGTACAAGTTTTTCTTATCTTAATCAATGATTCAACATGGGAAGCCTCGCTTCCCATTTCTTATTTCAGCCAATCTAGATAAAGCTGCTCTTCATCCCCCAAATAATCGATCATCCAATTTATCAAGCGATGGTTTTGACGCTTATGCCACACCAGGCAGCACTCACTATTGAGCTTTTGGGTTCCGATGATCTTTTCCACCAATTCCCCTCGAGATAGATATTGCTGAGCGATATGACGCGGCATATAGCCCACACCCACTCCCTGCTTGAGACATTCAATGGCGCTGTACCAATTTGGCAGCAACAGCCTACGTTGTTTTGCGTAGTGGTCAGTATGACGCTTGGGCAACTCTCTGGAGGTATCATCAAGACACACAGCAGGAAAAGGGGACACCAGCTCTTCTGTCAGGGTTGTGAGGCCCGCACACGGATGATTGGGTGACATAACCAATGCCCAGTCCAGACTCCCCATATTGGTCACACCGTATTCACCGTTGATTGGCACCGCGCTGGTTGCCCCAATCACAATGTCCGCACGCTGCTGTGATAATGCTTCCCACGAACCGTTATAGACTTCCATATTGATCTGCAGTTCAGCAAATTCAAATTGCGCATAGAAATCTTCAATGAGTAGCGGAAGCTTATCCAGCCTTACAATATTATCTAACGTCAGCTTTAAGGTACTTTGCCACCCTTGAGCTGTACGTCTTGTTCTATGAGTGATCTCATCCATCTGCCTTAGCATCAGCCGCGCTTGTTCAAGAAACACCTTACCTGCTGGTGTCAACTCTACTTTTCGAGGCAGTCGATGAAACACCTTAACCCCCAGTTCCTGTTCAATCTGGCGCACGCTATAACTGATCGCAGAAGGCACTTTATGCAATGCCTCGGCTGCGGCACTAAAACTGCCCAACCTCGCTACCATATCCAACATTTCTAACGATGATCTTGAGTACATACATTGCTTTCAAATAATTTGATAGATAACTAGAAAATATAGCGTTTCATTTTTATAGAGACAATAAATAGAATGTCGATGATTTACAGATAGGGCTGGCGCCAAACCTTTCCTGTGAAATAATTTCAAGGAAAATAAAATGAAAATCACAAAACTACAACTTATCTATCTTTCTGCTTTATCTATGTTGGGCTTTATAGCCACGGACATGTACTTACCTGCTTTTAAGCTGATTGAGCAGGACTTTGCTACCGGGCCAGAGCAAATTGCGCTATCGCTTACCGTTTTTTTAGTTGGTATGGGCTTAGGACAATTCTTATGGGGACTGGCCAGCGATCGTTTTGGTCATCGCAACACGTTATTTTCTGGCTTAGCCATTTTTACCGTCGCTTCGGTGGGGCTGGCATGGAGCCAAGAGGTATGGCAACTATTGTCTCTTCGTTTACTTCAAGCCATCGGCGTTTGCGCACCAGCCGTGATCTGGCAGTCGATGGTCATTGACAAGTTCGATAAAAAAACCAGCCAACAGGTTTTTGCTACTATTATGCCGCTGGTGGCGCTATCTCCGGCGCTTGCACCGCAGTTAGGCGTCTTGCTTACCGAACTATGGGGCTGGCATAGCATTTTTGTGGTACTAGCCATAACAGGAGCGCTTTTAGCTGCGATTACCCTATCAATGAACGATCAGCAAAAGATAGAGCAAAAACAAACCGCCATCTCAGATGATCTAAAGAGTTTATTAGCCTCACGTGACTATGTCGGCAATGTGTTGCTATACGCTGTTGCTTCGGCTGCTTTCTTTGCTTACTTAACCGGTATGCCAGAGATCATGAGCCAATTGGGTTACTCAGCGAAAGACATTGGAATGAGCTTTGTTCCGCAAACCATCGCTTTTATGCTTGGTGGTTACCTAGGTAAGAAGTTGGTGGTAAAGCTTGGAGATGAGACAGTCCTTAAACAATTACTTGGTCTAGAGACAGTGGCTATTTTACTGGTTTTTGTTGCATGCCAATGGGAACTTTCAAGCGTTTGGCCAATTCTCGCTCCATTTTGTCTGCTGGCTGTCGCGAATGGTGCGCTTTACCCAATTGTGGTCAATCGCGCCCTATCTAGCGCACCACATTGCTCTGCAACAGCGGCAGGATTGCAAAATAGCCTACAAATAGGCATCAGTAGCCTTGCCAGTGTCATCGTTGCTGCGTTCGCACTCGTAGCGCAGGCAGCCGTGGGTTATGTTATTTTAGGCTGCTTAGTCTTGATGTGGTTAAGTTACCTTATTGCTACTCCAACACTCACTCGTGGGCTTACATTGCCAGATAACTCACGCGTTGTAAGTGACGAATAAAAAAGCTAGCAGCAAAAAACCACAAAGGGCGACTCTGTCGCCCTTTACTACGTTAGAGGCTTTTTAAACCCCACTTTTCGGCCGTTGCCTTAAAGAAGCCTTGTGTCTTTTTCAGTTCGACCCAGTGATTAACATAATTAATCCAAACCTGATCGGTCTGGGGCAATAGCATTGAAATCGGGGTCGGTTTACGCGCTTCTTTTACTGGCGCGATTGCGAGTTGTTTGAATTTGGTAACCAATGTAGCCGCTTCGACATTTGACGTGACAGAAACATCAGCACGACGCGCCAACAGTTCCTGGAAATCACGAGCAGGCGCTTCAATCACAATATGCTCAGCTTTTGGAAAGAAGTCTTTCACCATCTTTTCTTGAACCGTTCCTAATGTGGCTGCTACTTTAACACTTGGTTGATTAAAATCCGCCCAGCCAGAGTATTTCTCAAGGTCTTTCTTTTGCACCACTGGAACAAACGCTAAATAAAAATAGGGCTGACTATAGCCAGCGACTTTGGCTCGAGACATATTTAGCGACGCGCTGCCCGTCATATCGTATTTATCAGCGGTAATACCATTCACTAGCGTTTTCCAATCCGTGGCTACGTATTCCACTTTCACCCCGAGATCTTTAGCAAGCTCAGTGGTCACATCAATATCGAACCCGCGATAAGAGTTGGTCGCCGGATCTTTTATGGTCATTGGGTTCCAATCCCCTGTAGTTCCGACTCTCAGAACTCCGTCATCCAAAATTTTCTGTAACCGGCTCACTTCCGCCGACACTTGCCCCACTGATAAAACAACGAGTGATAATACTAGAATCCACTTCTTCATTAATTAATCCCTTAAAGTATTTAACATTTTTCCGACAACATTGATAACATAGCAGTATATAAAAGATTTTTCTGGGAAAGAGAGGCCTTTGTGAGCCAAAAAATTATTTTTATCGCTCTTTTTTTACCATTTCTGCAAGGTTGTAGTGGCTATGACTGGGGATGGTATGTTCTCGATCCATCGACAACACAAGGACAGACAAACCTGCGGTTTCTGATCTCAGGCTTCTCAGATACCATAAAAATATCACTGCTCAGTATGGTATTGGCCATGTTGCTTGGCCTGCTTGTCGCCTTTCCTGCTCTATCGCACCGTCGCTGGCTTCAATGGCTAAACCGCGTGTATGTTGAAGTAATACGGTCCATTCCGGTGCTGGTCCTTTTGCTGTGGGTTTATTATGGCATGCCCACCTTACTGGACATTTCCCTCAATCACTTTTGGGCTGGCGTGATCGCACTCACTGTCGCTGAAAGCGCCTTTATGGCCGAAGTGTTTCGTGGAGGAATACAAGCCATTTCACAAGGACAACACGAAGCCGCAGAGTCGTTGGGGCTTAATTATTGGCAAAAAATGCGTTTAATTATCCTGCCCCAAGCATTCAGACAAATACTGCCACCGCTAGGTAACCAGTTTGTTTATATTTTAAAAATGTCCTCTTTGGTCAGTGTGATTGGTCTGAGCGATCTGACCCGGCGAGCTAATGAGTTGGTGGTTAATGAGTACTTACCGCTAGAGATCTATACCTTTTTAGTGATTGAGTATTTACTGCTAATTTTACTGGTTTCACAAGCAATTCGTTGGCTAGAAAAGCGCATTGCCATCCCCTCTCATTAACACCAAAAAAAGCCCCGATAAATCGGGGCTTAATTATATGATATTGATGACTATGACTTCTTTTTTACTGGGCGCTGCCAGTTGGCAATTCGGCGCTCACGAGCTCGTGAAATGACCAGTTCATCTTTTGCGACATCCTTGGTGACAGTCGAACCAGCACCTACAGTGGCACCATCGGCAATCGTCACAGGTGCAATCAGCTGAGAATCAGACCCAACAAAAACGTCATCACCAATGACCGTCTTAAATTTGTTCGCGCCATCGTAGTTACAAGTAATCACACCCGCACCAACATTAGTGCGCTGGCCGATCTCAGCATCGCCCAAGTACGTTAAGTGATTGGCTTTAGAACCTTCACCTAAACGAGCATTCTTCACCTCAACAAAATTACCGACGTGAGAGTCATTGCGCATATCCGCACCAGGACGAAGACGGGTGAATGGACCTACCGTACATTTTTCACCAACGGTCGCACCTTCAATCACGCTGTATGGACGGACAATAGTATTGTCATCGATTTCGCAATCTTTCAATACGCAACCAGTACCAATAATGACGTTGTCGCCTAGTGTTACACTGCCTTCAATAATTACATTTGTATCAATTTCAACATCCATTCCACACTGAAGCTGACCACGCAGATCAAAACGACTAGGGTCGCGCAGCATCACGCCCTGCTCTAGCAGAGTCTGAGCTTGCATTGATTGAAAAGCTCGCTCTAATCGTGCCAACTGAGCACGATCATTCACGCCTTCAACTTCAATAGGGTTGGCAGGATGCACCGCTTCAACCGCACGCCCTTCCGCGTGTGCCGCAGCGATAACGTCGGTGAGATAGTATTCCCCCTGGGCATTATTATTGCTCAGGCCAGATAACCAGCGTTTAAGATCGCCACCAGTAGCCACCAGCACACCAGTATTGATTTCTTTAATTAATTTTTGCTCTTCTGTCGCATCTTTGTGCTCGACAATCGCTATTACTGGGCCATTGCGACGTACAATGCGACCGTAACCCGCAGGGTTATCAAGCACCACTGTTAGCAGCGCAATACCGCCATTTGGCTGAGCATCGAGAAGGTTCTCGATCGTTTGTTCTGAAATGAGTGGCACATCGCCGTACAACACCAGCACTTTTTCATCGTCGGCAATGTGCGGGGATGCTTGATCAACCGCGTGGCCAGTACCGAGCTGCTCTGCTTGCAAAACCCAATTAACGCTCTCAGCGCTCAGAGTCTGCTGCATCTGCTCCCCACCATGGCCAAACACCAAGTGAATGTTTTGCGAACCCACGTTTTGACAGGTGTCAATCACATGCTTCACCATCGGTTTGCCCGCTAAGGTGTGCAACACCTTCGGCATATTTGAGTACATACGGGTACCCTTACCCGCCGCAAGAACCACTGCACTAAATTTCATTTTCTATCCATTGACGTTGTATTTTATGATTGTAATTTTAACGATGATCCGCTTAAGTGTTAAACTTTTTGGTCAAGTTTTCTCTAAAAATAAAACAAAAAGGCGACCTTGAGGTCGCCTTTGGTTCGCGGCTAATTTAGTTAACTAAACTAGCGACGCTTTTTCGTCAGTTCGATTACACGAAGCTGAGCGATGGCTTTAGCCAGTTCACTGGCCGCTTGTGCGAAGTCCATGTCGCCATGCTGATTGTGGATATGCTCCTCAGCCTTGCGCTTGGCTTCTTCTGCCTTCGATGCATCAAGTTCTTCACCACGGATTGCTGTATCAGCCAACACTGTCGCAGTGCCTGGCTGAACTTCAACAATACCACCAGAGACATAAATGAACTCTTCGTGGCCGTGCTGTTTCACGATACGCACCATACCAGGCGTAAGAGCGGTCAGCAGCGGAGTGTGGCCGTGGAATATACCCAGTTCACCTTCGCTACCGGTCACCTGGAATGTTT
The DNA here is from genome assembly GCF_022836845.1 of Vibrio gelatinilyticus. Lineage (GTDB taxonomy): Bacteria > Pseudomonadota > Gammaproteobacteria > Enterobacterales > Vibrionaceae > Vibrio > Vibrio gelatinilyticus. The sequence goes on along the minus strand of NZ_JAJNNZ010000017.1, from coordinate 44,156 downwards.
CAACACGGCCAGAAAATAGTTTCTTCTCCGCACTGACAACATCAAGATGAAAGGTTATTGCTGCCATATCGCCTCCTATTTAGCCTTATAGCTTCTTGGCATTCTCAATAGCTTCGTCGATAGTACCGCAGTACATGAACGCTTGCTCTGGAATGTCATCGTATTCACCAGCTAGTAGACCTTTAAAGCCACGCAGAGTCTCTTTAAGAGCTACGTAAACACCTGGGTCACCTGTAAATACTTCCGCTACGTGGTAAGGCTGAGTAAGGAACTTCTCAATCTTACGAGCACGAGATACAACTTGCTTATCTTCTTCAGATAGCTCGTCCATACCTAGGATAGCAATGATATCTTTCAGCTCTTTATAACGCTGAAGTGTTCCTTGAACACCTTGAGCGATATCATAGTGCTCTTGACCTACAACTAGAGGATCAAGCATACGAGATGTTGAATCTAGTGGGTCAATCGCAGGGTAAAGACCCATTGCTGCGATATTACGGTTAAGTACAACTGTTGCATCTAAGTGAGCAAAGGTGGTTGCTGGAGACGGGTCAGTCAAGTCATCCGCTGGTACGTATACCGCCTGTACAGACGTGATAGAACCAGACTTAGTTGACGTGATACGCTCCTGAAGTACACCCATCTCTTCTGCAAGAGTTGGCTGATAACCTACCGCAGATGGCATACGACCTAGTAGAGCCGAAACCTCTGTACCTGCAAGTGTATAACGGTAGATGTTATCAACAAACAACAGTACGTCACGACCTTCGTCACGGAAACGTTCTGCCATTGTTAGGCCAGTCAGTGCAACACGTAGACGGTTGCCTGGTGGCTCGTTCATCTGACCGTAAACCATTGCTACTTTTGATTCTTCAGGGTTTTCGATGTTTACAACACCGGCTTCCTGCATTTCAAAGTAGAAATCGTTACCTTCACGCGTACGCTCACCAACTCCCGCAAATACGGATAGACCTGAGTGCTGTAGTGCGATGTTGTTGATAAGTTCCATCATGTTGACGGTCTTACCTACACCTGCACCACCGAATAGACCGATTTTACCACCCTTCGCGAATGGGCAAATCAAGTCGATTACTTTAACACCAGTTTCTAGAAGGGCTGTCTCGTTAGACTGCTCTTCATAGCTTGGAGCTGAACGGTGAATTGCATAATGTTCTTCAGCGCCAATGTCGCCACACTCGTCAATCGCATCACCAAGTACATTCATGATACGGCCAAGCGTTTTGCTGCCCACTGGAACTGTGATTGGAGCGCCAGTATTTTCTACTGTCAAACCACGACGTAAACCATCAGAGCTACCCATTACGATTGCGCGAATTACGCCACCGCCTAGCTGTTGCTGAACTTCAAGAACAAGACGTTCTTTCGCTTCAATAACATTTAGAGCGTCGTATACACGTGGTACTTCACCCTGCGGGAACTCTACGTCGACTACCGCACCGATGATCTGTACGATCTTACCTGTAGCCATCGTTAATCCTCTAACTATTTAGTTTTACCTAAGCTTTAAACCGCTGCGGCCCCGGAAACAATTTCAGATAGTTCTTGTGTAATCGCCGCCTGACGGGCTTTGTTATACACAAGTTCTAGATCTTCAATAATGTCACCAGCGTTATCAGTTGCAGCCTTCATTGCAATCATACGAGCCGCTTGCTCACAAGCAAGGTTCTCGACCACACCTTGATACACTTGTGATTCTACATAACGAATCAACAAAGCATCGAGTAATGGTTTTGGCTCGGGCTCATAAATGTAGTCCCAAGAATGATCGCGCTGAACTTCTTCGCTATCCGATTTAGGCAAAGGTAGTAATTGATCGATCGTTGGTTCTTGAACCATAGTGTTCACAAATTTGTTGAACACTACGTACAGACGATCTAATTCGCCTTCATCATATTTCTTCAGCATCACGCCGACAGAACCGATCAAGTCTTCAAGACTAGGGTTATCACCTAGACCAGAAACCTGCGCGGCTACTTTAGCGCCACTGTTATTGAAAAATGCTGTCGCCTTTGAACCAACGATTGCCAGTTCGACTTCTGCACCTTTCTCAGACCAAGCTTGCATGTCTTTGATGGACTTCTTAAACAAGTTAATGTTCAAACCACCACACAAACCACGGTCAGTAGAAATAATGATATAACCAACACGCTTGGCTTCACGCTCCTCTAGGTACGGATGTTTGTACTCTAGGTTTGCATTTGCCAAATGACCGATCACTTTACGCATTGTTTCAGCATATGGACGAGAAGCTTCGCGTGCATCTTGCGAGCGACGCATTTTTGAAGCTGCTACCATTTCCATTGCTTTCGTGATCTTTTGAGTGCTTTTGACACTCCCGATCTTATTACGAATCTCTTTTGCGCCGGCCATTGTTACTCTCCGTTAGTGGGTGACCCTAGAGTCACCAACCAATTACCAAGTCTGGGTTGCTACGAAATCGTCGGTTAGCTTCTTAAGCTGCTCTTCAATATCGTTGTTAAATGCACCCGTTGCGTTGATTTCTTTAACGAAATCAGCGTAGTGACTATGAGCGTACGACAGTAGTGACGCTTCGAAATCAAGAACTTTGTTAAGTTCTACATCATTCAAGTAGCCACGTTCTACCGCGAAGATAACCAAAGCTTGGTCAAATACAGACATTGGAGCATATTGTTTCTGCTTCATTAGTTCTGTTACTTTTTGACCATGGTTAAGCTGCTTCTTAGTCGCTTCATCAAGATCTGACGAGAACTGAGCAAACGCTGCAAGTTCACGGTATTGAGCTAGAGCTGTACGGATACCGCCCGATAGCTTCTTGATGATTTTCGTTTGCGCTGAACCACCTACACGAGATACTGAGATACCTGGGTCAACAGCAGGACGAACACCCGCGTTGAATAGCTCAGTTTGTAGGAAGATCTGACCATCGGTAATCGAGATTACGTTAGTCGGTACAAATGCAGATACGTCACCCGCTTGAGTTTCGATGATCGGCAGAGCAGTCAAAGAACCCGTCTTACCTTTCACTTCACCGTTAGTGAAACGTTCTACGTACTCTTCACTTACACGAGCTGCACGCTCTAGTAGACGAGAGTGGAGGTAGAATACATCACCAGGGAATGCCTCACGGCCAGGTGGACGTTTCAATAGTAGAGAGATCTGACGATACGCTACCGCTTGCTTAGATAGATCATCATAAACAATCAGTGCATCTTCACCGCGGTCACGGAAGTATTCGCCCATCGCACAACCTGAATACGGTGCAAGGTATTGCAGCGCAGCAGATTCAGAAGCAGAGGCAACAACAACAATGGTATTCGCCAGTGCGCCGTGCTCTTCTAGTTTGCGAACTACGTTAGCAATCGTTGAGGCTTTTTGGCCAATTGCGACGTAGATTGAGAAAATACCAGAATCTTTCTGGTTGATGATTGCATCGATCGCCATTGCCGTTTTACCGATCTGACGGTCACCGATGATAAGCTCACGCTGACCACGACCGATTGGGATCATTGAGTCAACTGACTTATAGCCGGTTTGTACAGGTTGATCTACCGATTTACGGTCGATTACGCCTGGTGCAATCACTTCTACTGGCGACGTAAGCTTCGCTTCAATTGGACCTTTACCATCAATTGGCTCACCCAGCGTGTTAACAACACGACCAAGCATTTCTGGACCAACTGGCACTTCAAGAATACGACCAGTACCTGTTACTTTCATGCCTTCCTGTAGGTCGGCAAATGGGCCCATTACAACCGCACCAACCGAGTCACGCTCAAGGTTAAGTGCCAGTGCAAAGCGGCCACCCGGTAATTCAATCATTTCACCTTGCATCACGTCCGCTAGGCCGTGAATGCGAATGATACCATCGCTTACCGATACGATAGTACCTTCATTACGAGCTTCACTCACAACCTCGAAAGATTCGATACGTTGTTTGATTAGTTCGCTAATTTCCGTGGAATTAAGTTGCATGCTCCAATCCCCATCAAGACTGCAATGCATCGCTCAGGCGGTTTAATCGACCGCGTGCTGAGTTATCGATGACAAGATCTCCGGCTCGAATTATGACCCCACCAAGTAAGGTCTCATCTATACTGCAATTCAGCTTAACTTTGCGCGCTAAGCGCTTTTCCAGTTTGTCGCTGATACCAGCTTGTTGTTGCTCTGTTAGTTCTGATGCAGATACGACATTTACATCAATCTGTTTTTCATGCTCTTGTTTAAGAGAGATGAATTCAGCTAACACAGCAGGCAACGCTGCTAATCGACCATTTTGAGCCATTACCTTAATAAGGTTTTGACCAAACTCGTCAAACTGTTCGCCACCAATTGCAATGAAAATTTCAGACAACTTGTCTGCGGTTACAGCTCCAGAAAGGAGATCTGCAATACTTTCATTGTTGGTGACTTCGGCAGCAAAAGTTAACATTTCAACCCATTGGTCTAATGCTTCTTTTTCTACCGCAAAGTCAAATGCTGCTTTAGCATAGGGGCGTGCAATTGTAGTCAATTCAGACATAAGCGCCCCTCGCTTTAAAGTTTCGCAGTAATGTTATCGAGAATATCTTTTTGCGCATCTTTATCGATAGAACGCTCAAGAATTTTCTCGGCACCAGCTATTGCCAGAGTTGCAACCTGTTTGCGCAGCTCATCACGGGCACGGTTACGCTCAGCTTCAACTTCTGCTTCAGCTTGCGCTAGGATTTTCTGGCGTTCTGCCTGAGCTTCCTCGCGTGCTTCATCCATAATTTGAGCTTTACGCTTGTTTGCCTGATCAATAACTTCAGTTGCAGTGCGCTTCGCTTCTTTCAATTGGTCGGAAGCGTTGGCTTGTGCCAGGTTCAAGTCTTTCGCAGCGCGTTCAGCGGCTGCTAGACCGTCAGCAATTTTCTTCTGACGTTCTTCAATCGCCTGCATCACTGGTGGCCATACATACTTCATGCAGAACCACACAAACAGTGCGAATGAGATTGCTTGACCCAGCAGAGTTGCGTTCATATTCACAACAGCTACCCCTCTATTTATTCACTAACTAACTAGCAGTAATCAAAGGCAAATCGATATTTGCCACAAACGTTGATTAACCTAGTTGGCCAACAAATGGGTTCGCGAAAGTGAATAGAAGCGCAATTACGATACCAATCATTGGAACCGCATCAAGTAGACCTGCGATGATGAACATCTTAACTTGTAGCATAGGAGCCATTTCAGGTTGACGAGCTGCACCTTCTAGGAATTTACCACCTAGAATCGCGAAACCGATCGCCGTACCCAAAGAAGCTAGACCTACGATAAGGCCTACGGCGATTGCAGAAAAGCTCAGTAAAGTTTCCATTACTATCTCCAATTTATAGTTGCTGGCTAAAAGCCTAAATAAAAAGCGTTAAAAAATTAATGATCACTATCTTCATGTGCCATTGATAAGTAAACAATTGTTAGCATCATGAACACGAAGGCTTGGATCAGGATTACCATCACGTGGAAAATAGCCCACGGTAGAGAACCCATCCATTGTAAATACCATGGAAGCATTGCTGCACAGAGAATAAATACAACCTCACCTGCAAACATGTTACCAAACAGACGCATACCGAGTGATAACGGTTTCGCAAGCAACGAAACAATCTCAATCAACATGTTGAAAGGAATCATGATTGGGTGATTAAACGGGTGTAAAGTCAACTCTTTAGCAAAATTAACCGGACCTTTTACTTTGATGCTGTAGTAGATCATCAGAGCAAAAACGCCCAGTGCCATAGCCATGGTGATATTAACATCTGCAGAAGGAACCACTTTTAGATAAGGGATGCCAATCTGCTCTGCAGGATACGGTAAGAAATCGATAGGAATTAAATCCATCAAGTTCATTAGTGTAACCCAACAGAAGATAGTCAGTGCTAGGGGTGCTATTAGCGGATTGCGTCCATGGAATGTATCTTTGACGTTAGTATCGACAAATTCAACAACCATCTCAACAAAACACTGCAGCTTGCCCGGCACACCTGCTGTTGCTCCCTTTGCTACCTTACGGAACACTCCCAAAAAGAGTAAACCAGTAAGCACAGAGAAAAACAGGCTATCGATATGTACGTTCCAGAAACTCGACTCGTCCACCAGACCAAGGCTTCCTAAAGAAAGATTGGTTAAGTGGTGAGTGATGTAACTGGCCGATGTAAGCGCTTCACCTGGCGCAGCCATAACTCGTCCTATTTTTTGTTGTTAATGAATAGCACTGGCGCAAAGATATTAATACCTAGTGCCAGCAAATAGGTTAGTTTCAGGGGAACAAGTTCCACCCGTGCATACATGTAGACGGCCGAAAATAGAATCACCGTAATAAGGATTTTCAGTGCTTCTCCTGCATAGAAAGAGATCATCACCTGTTTTGAGGCTCGAGCTCCACTAAACATGAAAGCAAACAGCGCAAAAACTGCATTGGCAAACACAAATATGCCTCCACCAATCAGCGCCGAAAGTCCCCACTCAGCATTTACAGCAATCGCCATAACAGCCGCCACTATTGTAACCGCGCTAGCTTGGATTATTAACAATCGCTTTGCGAGCTCTCGTCCAGGCCTTACCAACGCCGCTACCATGTATTCTTTACCTCTAGTAATATCCACATTGCACCTAAATACTACTGTGCTGGGAAATTGGCGAAAATTATACGTTTCATTAAACTTATTGCAATTAAACCACAGCAAAAAGCCGCGCTTTTATTCACAAAACCATAACTTTCGCACAAAAAATCAATTAATCGATAATTGACCTACATCAATTATCTCATTTAGCTCTCAAGCTTGGCAATTAGTTGCTCTAATTTGTGAGGCTCATCAACACTTATTGTCACTTTAGACTTTCCGCTTGCAGACCGCGTTAATGAAACTTTAGCACCCAAGATTTCGCTCAGTCGCTTTGAAATTTCTATCGCACCGCCATCTTCTGGCCGTTTTTCTTCAGAAGAGTTCGGTTTTAAACACTTTTTCACTAAATCTTCAGTTTGACGCACCGTTAATTGCTTCTTGGCAACGGTACTTGCCACATCGCACTGCATATCACCTTCAAGGGCTAACAGTGCTCTGGCGTGTCCCATATCAAGAGCTTTGCCTTCAACCAGTTTTTTCACATCCGGCTCTAATTGGTTCAATCTCAATAGATTGCTCACAGCCGTTCTGGATTTACCGATTACATCAGCCACTTGTTGATGCGTTAACTTGAACTCATCTTGCAGTCGCTCTAACGCCTGTGCTTCTTCAATGGCATTTAGATCTTCACGCTGGATATTTTCAATCAACGCCATCGCGATCGCTGCACGGTCCTGAACGTTTTTGACGATACAGGGTACCTGTCTCAAACCTGCTTGACGAGCGGCACGCCAGCGGCGTTCACCGGCAATGATTTCAAACTGATCGTTACCAATACTTCGAACCACTATCGGTTGAATGATGCCTTGAGATTGAATAGAGGCCGCGAGTTCTTCAAGCGCTTCGGCAGCCATATCCTTGCGAGGTTGATAAATACCAGGTCGCAAGCTATTGATGGCTAAGTCCGTTAACTCTCCTTCCGAAGAGAGTGACTGACTGTGTGTAGCAACTTGTTGCTTTTCACGTGCTATTGAACTGGTAGATAACAGTGCATCTAGCCCTTTTCCTAAACCTCGTTTCGACATTGAGACCTTTCCTTAAATGGTTACGCTACGACTTCTTCACGGCGTAGCATCTCGCCGGCCAAAGCCAAATAGGCTTTCGCTCCAGCGGAATACTTGTCGTAGTACATTGCTGGCTTACCATGACTTGGCGCTTCCGCCAGACGTACATTTCGAGGAATGACGGTTCGATAAACCTTATCTCCAAAATGCTTTTTCAACTGGTCTGAGACTTCATTCGCCAGTCGATTTCTTGGGTCATACATGGTTCGCAATAGGCCTTCGATTCTGAGGTTTTCGTTCACCACTGCTGCCAATTTACTGATCGTATCCATCAAGGCGGTTAAGCCTTCCAACGCAAAATACTCACATTGCATTGGCACTAGCACAGAGTCTGCTGCTGCCATCGCGTTGATTGTAAGCAAGTTCAAAGACGGTGGACAATCGATAAAGATGAAATCATAGTTATCACGGATTGGGGCTAATGCCTGTTTTAGACGTATTTCACGTGCAAAAACTTCCATTAATTTGATTTCCGCAGCAGTCACGTCACCGTTAGCTGCAATTAAATCAAAATTACCCGTCGTCTGACGGCAAACTACGTCATCGAACGGTAATTCCTCAACCAACAAATCGTAAGCAGTTGTTTCTATCTGGTACTTATCGACACCACATGCCATGGTGGCGTTCCCTTGAGGATCCAAATCGATGACCAGTACTTTGCGTTTGGTCGCAGCCATTGATGCCGCAAGATTAATACACGTTGTAGTTTTACCTACGCCACCCTTTTGATTGGCGATAGCGACAATTTTTCCCACGACACACTCTCCATTATCCCTTAGCGGATAAGATTACAAGATGACGGTCACCTTCCAACTCAGGAACTTGCAAAGGTTTGATACCGATCACAGAACACCACTCGGGTCTGTCATCAAGCTCTGATTGATGAAGTTGGCCCTTTAGAGCATAAAAGCGACCATCTTGCGATTTTGGTAAGTGTCTACACCAATTAACCATATCCGTGATGGAAGCAAACGCTCGGCTTAAGACACCGTCAAACAACTCCTCAGGTTGAAATTCTTCCACTCGAGCCTGAACTGTTGTGACGTTCTCGATTCTTAGTTCATGCAAAACCTGTTTAATAAATCGGATGCGTTTACCTAAACTGTCCAAAAGATGGAAGCGTTTATCCGGATTCATGATAGCCAGTGGGATCCCTGGTAAACCTGGGCCTGTGCCCACATCAATAAATCGGTTCCCTTCGAGGTGCTCGCTAACGACGATGCTATCAAGGATATGTTTCACTAACATCTCTTCAGGATTACGAACTGACGTTAAGTTATACGCTTTATTCCACTTGTTTAACAGATTTACGTAGCCAACCAACTGGTCTCGTTGCTTTTCTGAGACCTCGAGTGAGGTTTGAAGAAGCAGATCATCAAGTAAAACTCTTAAAGAACTCATGCTGTTTCACCTTTTTTTAGCCAACCTTGTTTTTTCAGATAGACCAACAAAATGGAAATGGCCGCCGGGGTAATACCAGAAATTCGAGATGCAATACCAATCGTTTCCGGTTTGGTTTCAGACAGTTTGGCAATCACCTCGTTCGACAGGCCTTTTACATCGTTGTAGTCCAACTCGGCTGGCAATTGAGTATGTTCATGTCGCAGTGACTTAGCAATTTCGTCTTGCTGCCTTTGGATGTAGCCCTCATATTTGACTTGGATCTCTACCTGCTCGGATGCTTGATGATCATCAAGAGCAGGAGCAAAAGTCTCTAACGAGGTTAACTGTTCATATGAGATCTCTGGACGACGCAAAAGATCTTCACCACTTGCTTCACGCGACATTGGTGTTTTCAGCAGAGCGTTTAACTGCTCAATTCCTTGAGATTTCGGGTTCACCCAAACGTCTTTCAAGCGTTGACGTTCTTTGGACATATTGTCGACTTTCTCATTAAATCGTGCCCAGCGAGCATCATCCACAAGACCCAATTCACGCGCCTTTTCGGTGAGGCGAATATCCGCGTTGTCTTCACGTAGTAACAATCGGTACTCGGCTCGAGAAGTAAACATACGATACGGTTCTTTGGTCCCCATGGTCGATAGGTCATCAATCAAAACCCCCATGTAGGCCTGATCACGACGCGGGCTCCACCCTGGTTTATCTTGAGCGTATAAGCTCGCGTTCAAGCCAGCCATAAGACCTTGAGCGGCAGCTTCTTCATAGCCAGTAGTACCATTGATTTGTCCGGCAAAGAATAAACCTTGGATGAATTTGGTTTCGTAGGTTTGCTTGAGATCACGAGGATCAAAAAAATCATACTCTATCGCATAACCAGGGCGAACAATATGTGCATTTTCAAATCCTTTCATCGAACGTGCGATTTGGATCTGAACATCAAATGGTAGACTAGTCGAGATACCATTTGGGTATAATTCGTGTGTTGTTAAGCCTTCTGGCTCAACGAAAATCTGATGACTATTTTTGTCAGCAAAACGCATTACCTTATCTTCAATCGACGGGCAATATCGCGGACCAATACCTTCAATCACCCCTGCATACATTGGGCTTCGATCTAAATTGGCACGAATTAAGTCATGCGTTTTTTCATTGGTGTGAGTAATAAAACATGGGATCTGTGTTGGGTGCTGTTCACGACGTCCCATAAATGAAAATACAGGCGTTGGGTTATCACCGTGTTGTACTTCCATTTTTGAAAAATCGACACTTCGAGCGTCAATTCGTGGCGGTGTACCCGTTTTCAGTCGATCCACTCTAAATGGTAATTCACGTAATCGATCTGCCAACGCAATTGATGGTTGATCGCCCATACGGCCACCAGAGAAGTTTTCCATGCCGATATGTATCTTACCACCAAGGAAGGTGCCAACGGTCAACACAACGGATTTGGCGTGGATTTTAAGCCCCATTTGGGTAACAACACCACGGACATGATCTTGTTCAACAATAAGATCATCGACCGATTGTTGAAATAACGTCAGGTTGGGGGTGTTTTCAAGAGCGTGTCGAACATGCGCTTTGTACAGCGCACGATCCGCCTGAGCTCGAGTTGCTCGTACCGCTGGCCCTTTTGATGCATTCAACGTCCTAAATTGAATACCTGCGTAATCAATGGCTTGAGCCATTAATCCACCCATAGCATCCACTTCTTTTACCAGATGGCCTTTACCAATCCCACCAATGGCTGGGTTGCAGGACATTTGCCCTAAGGTATCGATGTTTTGAGTGAGTAAAAGTGTACTTTGTCCTGTACGGGCTGATGCGAGTGCCGCTTCCGTTCCAGCATGTCCGCCACCAACAACAATGACATCAAATGTTTCGTGATAAAGCATGAACCGACCTCTGGTATTCAATAGAGAAATTAGACAAACAAAAAGGAGCGATATTCTACCTCCTTTCAAGCGGTGATAAAACGCTTTTCGGTTTTTTTGGATCAAGACAAGAGATCTATTAAATATAAGATCTATTTATATGATCTTTTATTAGATCTATTATTAGGATCGCCCATTTCTGTGGATAACTCGAAAATGATCAACAAAGACATGGATCTTTTGTGGATCGTTTCTTGTGATCTTGCTCTGATCTGATCGAGGATTAGCTGGGATCAAAATGGCTAGTTATACACAGGGGGGGGAGAGAGGCTAAGTTGTTATTGGGATAACTATAGGTTCTTCACTGATTACTTGACTAGTTATACACAGTCTAAGTGGTTAAAATGTGAGCGGTCAGATCGTTGCTTGACCCCAAAATTTATACACAGGTGTAAAAAAAGCGGCAAAATGCCGCTTTCTGATGATGTAGTTCTGGGGTTAGAGACGTGAAATATGCGTTCTTAGCCACTCTTCAGCCTGATCCTCCGGGACCGAATGCTCAAGAATATCGATAGTGAAACAGTCACTCACCGGTGTTGCTCCTATATCAAGAAGTAACTCGTGAGCGTGTTTACCTGCCTGGCAAAATGTATCGTAGCTAGAATCACCAATGGCGATGACTGCATACTTTACCTCATCCATTTTCGGTGGCGTATTTTGTAAGGCTTGAATAAAAGGTTGAATGTTATCTGGGTAGTCACCAGCGCCATGTGTCGAGGTTACGATAAGCCATAACCCTTGATTTCCGATCTCAGTCAAATCAGGCTGGTTATGTATCTCGGTTTGTAGGCCTTGTTCTATTAAGAGATCACTGAGGTGGTCGCCAACATATTCAGCGCCGCCTAAGGTACTTCCTGTGATGATGTGAATCATTGTAATCCTTTTATTTTCCAATACAGAATGAAGAGAAGATACGGCCAAGAAGATCATCAGAGCTAAATTCACCGGTGATCTCGTTGAGGTATTGCTGCGTGATTCGAAGTTCTTCTGCTAGGATTTCTCCAGCCATGTAGCCTTCGAGCTGCTGCTGACCAATGGTTAGATGATCAGCAGCGTTAGCAAGGGCGTCGAGGTGACGTCGCCTTGCCATAAAGCCGCCTTCATTTGCGCCGTGAAAGCCCATGCAGGACTTCAAATGCTCGCGTAATGCATCCACACCCTGTCCAGTCTTTGCTGACAGCCTAATGAGCGTTGGATCATTGACGTGGCAGATCCCTAATTCTTCCTTCGTTTGATCCACTTTATTGCGGATCACCGTTATACCGATCTTTTCAGGTAGTTTGTCCATAAAGTCAGGCCAGATATCGAGCGGATTAGTAGCATCCGTTGTGGTGCCATCGACCATAAATAACACGCGATCAGCTTGTTCAATTTCATCCCAAGCTCTTTCGATACCGATACGTTCAACTTCATCTGAGGCATCTCTAAGGCCTGCTGTATCTATAATGTGCAGTGGCATACCATCAATATGGATATGCTCTCTAAGTACATCTCGAGTAGTACCTGCTATGTCGGTGACGATGGCTGAGTCTTTTCCTGAAAGTGCATTGAGTAAACTTGATTTACCTGCATTTGGCCGACCCGCGATAACCACTTTCATGCCTTCACGCATAATAGCGCCTTGGTTTGCTTCTCTAATGACTTCAGCAAGGTTATCAATAATAGTTTGTAAGTCAGCGGACACTTTACCATCGGCAAGGAAGTCGATTTCTTCTTCTGGAAAATCGATGGCAGCTTCGACATAAATGCGCAAATGGACTAGGGATTCGACCAATACGTGGATTCGTTTGGAAAACTCACCTTGCAATGATTGCAGGGCCGATTTAGCCGCTTCTTCTGAGCTGGCATCAATTAAGTCGGCAATCGCTTCTGCCTGTGTGAGATCGAGTTTGTCATTAAGGAAAGCTCGCTCAGAAAACTCACCCGGTCTTGCAAGGCGTAGCCCCTGGATTTCCAGAATTCGCTTAATGAGCATATCCATAACAACAGGACCACCATGCCCCTGTAGCTCTAAAACATCTTCGCCTGTAAACGAATGAGGATTTGGAAAATAGAGAGCGATACCTTGATCCAGTTCGAGGCCATCTGTGGCTTTAAACGGAAGGTATTCTGCATACCTTGGTTTAAGAGCCTTACCTGTGACCTCTAACGCTACCTGTGCTGCCTGTGGGCCGGAAACTCGGATGATGCCTACACCACCTCGTCCAGTCGCTGTGGCTTGCGCCACAATCGTATCAGTTGTCATATTATCGCCTAGTCGCATTGCTTTAGATGAATTGTAATCATGGTAAATAAAAAAGGCGACCATTTAGGCCGCCTTTCTGTTATTGATTGTGCTTTAGGTTACTTCGAATGTAAGCCTTTTTTCTCCAGCGCTCGATAGATCAAGGTCTGCTGGATAAGCGTCACGATGTTCGATACCAACCAGTACAGAACAAGACCTGATGGGAACCACAGGAAGAAGAAGGTAAACATAACCGGCATAAAGGTCATGATCTTCTGCTGCATTGGATCCGTTACGGTCGTCGGGCTCATTTTCTGGATAACGAACATGCTTGCACCCATTAGTAGAGGCAAGATGTAGTAAGGGTCTTGTGCTGATAGATCGTGGATCCAACCGAAGAACGGCGAATGACGAAGTTCAACAGATTCCATTAGTGCCCAGTAAAGTGCGATGAAGATAGGCATTTGTAGAAGAATAGGTAAACAACCACCCAGTGGGTTTACTTTTTCTTTCTTGTACAGCTCCATCATTTCTTGGCTCATACGCTGGCGGTCATCACCAATACGCTCGCGCATTGCTTGCAGTTTTGGTTGCAGCATACGCATTTTTGCCATCGAGGTGTATTGAGCTTTCGTCAGTGGGTACATTGCACCCCGAACCAAGAAAGTCAAACAGATGATCGCAAGACCCCAGTTTACGACGATGCCTTGAATGAACGATAGAAGCGTGTGCAGAGGTTTGGCAATGAACCATAGCCAACCATAGTCTACTACTAGGTCAAGGTTTGGTGCCGTCGCTTCCATTTCGTTTTGCAGTTTAGGTCCAGCCCAAAGCGTTGCCTTTAAAGTGGCGCTTTGGCCATCTGCAATCGTTTTGTTTGGCATGCGGATACCGATATCGCCAGAATTACCAATCACGCGAGTGTAAAGGCTTGTTCCCGGCTCATCTCGAGGGATCCAAGCCGCAGCAAAATAGTGCTGAATCATTGCTGCCCAACCCTGGCCATCAACCAGGTTTAGCGACAAGTTACGATCTTGCATATCGTCGAAGCTGTACTTCTTGTAACGAGTGTCTTGTGTTGAGTAAGCACCGCCAGTGTATGTCGGCATGGCTATGTTGCCGCCTTTATCTTGCAGGCTTTGGCGCAGGTGAGCGTACATACCAAATGTCGCGTTCTGGCCCGAGGTGTTGTTTACGGCATATTCCACATCAATCGCATAGTTGTTGCGCTTGAAGATATAAGTCTTGGTGTACGTCAGTCCATTGGCTTCGTAGCTCATAGGAACGCGTAGTTCGTCTTGACCGTCTTGTAGAGTATAGCTATCGGCTGAAACGTGGTAGGCAGGGCGATTTGTGCTGCTTAAATCGATACCTTGAGGACCAACTAGACCACTTTGCGCAATAAACTGATGACCTTGCTCATTTCTCAGTAGCACAAATGGTTCATCTGAATCGAGCTCAGCTGAGTATTGGTTCAGTTTAGTAGAAACGACGTCACCACCTACAGTGTCGATTGACAGAGTCAATACGTCAGTACTGACAGTAATTGTTTTCGCTGCTGCTGCGTGACCAGGTGCTGGGTCGAGATCGCCAGCAAATGACGGTGCAGGTAGAGTGCTGCTGCTTTGAGTCTGTGCAACCGGTTGAGGAGCTGGGTTCTTATATGCTTGCCATTGATTAAACAGCAAAAAAGAAACCAAAGCCAAACCGATTAACAGAATATTACGTTGAGAATCCATCGTTATTTATCTCTGTCTTGTTTTTGGACTGGTGGTACGGGGTCAAATCCCCCTTCATTCAAAGGATGACATCTTAATAGACGTTTGCCTGATAACCAACACCCTTTTACAAAACCGTGAGCTTTCAACGCTTCAATTGCATAAAGAGAGCATGTTGGAGTGAATCGGCAGCGGGGGCCAATTAAGGGGCTAATTATCCATCTGTATAGATAGACTATACCGATAGCTAACCACGCGAAGGGCGAGATAGGCGATGCCATAATTTATCTAGAAGTTTGAATGTTTCATCGTTGCTTAGAGTTTGCGCACTCTTTTTCGCAATTACAACAAAATCTTTACTTGGAAGGTCATGTTGTTTGTTACGAAAGCTTTCACGAACCAATCGCTTAAAGTGATTTCTAGCTACAGCTGTTTTTATCTGCTTTTTAGGAACCGCTAAACCAAGTCGAGGGTGTGATAAGTCGTTTTTGCGAGCAATGATGGTGAAGTGGGGGGAGCCTGCTCGATGAGCTTGCTTAAAGACGTTTTGATAATGCTCGGGAGTTAACAAACGTAACTCCCGATAAAATGCGTGCTTACTCAAAATAGAAAATTATTTTGAAAGGCGCGCACGGCCTTTTGCACGACGTGCATTAATTACTTTGCGACCGTTCTTTGTTGCCATGCGAGCACGGAAACCGTGGCTGCGCTTGCGCTTTAGAACTGAAGGTTGAAAAGTGCGTTTCATGTTTATTACCTTTACTGATCAGTAGTTTTAGGTTCTTGTCAAACCCGGCGTGGGTGTATTTTCTTCTCTATTATATAAAGAGGAAATCCGACGCCTCTCAACAAAGAGGCGGAATTGTAATCACTGACTCACAAAGAGTCAATAATCAGTTTGACTAAAATTCCGGTTGGCGAATTATACGTTTTGTGAGCCAGAGCGCAAGGATCCTTATTCGATCCCGACGTTTTTTAGGAATTTCTTAAGCTTAACATCCTGTGGATGATTGAAAATTTGCTCTGGAGAGCCTTGTTCTACAATGTGTCCGTCGGCCATAAAGATCACTTTATCAGCCACTTCTTTGGCAAATTGCATTTCGTGTGTGACCACCAGCATTGTTTGATGTTGCGTGGCTAGCTTCTTCATTAAATGGAGAACTTCGCCCACCCACTCAGGATCCAGCGCCGAAGTTGGTTCATCAAACAACAGCAATTCTGGCTGAAGTGCCATCGCACGACCAATCCCAACACGTTGCTGTTGGCCGCCAGAAAGAGATGCAGGATATTGATTGGCGTTATCATCTAAGCCAATATCATCCAAAATTTGTTGAGCGCGTTGGTAAGCGGCGTCTTTTTTCCATCCTTTTACAGTGATTAAGCCTTCTGCGATATTTTGCTTGGCTGTCATATGGGCAAATAGTGCGTAGTTCTGAAATACAAAGCCCGTTTTTCGGCGTAGCGCTAGCACATCAGACTTTTTGTGGTTTGCACAGTCAACCTGAACATCATCAATCGAGATCTGGCCTTGATCGGCGTGCTCTAGGAAGTTTACACAGCGTAACAGTGTGGACTTTCCTGTACCGCTAGAGCCAATGACAACAACGATTTCACCTTGCTTGATGTCAATATCAATGCCTTTAAGTACTTGCGTATCACCAAAGGACTTATGAATGTTTTTTAATTGGATCATCGTACGTACGCCTTATTGAGATGTTTTTCAGCCCATAGTTGAATGCGAGTGAGTACTAACACTACAACCCAGTATATAAGTGCTACGGCTAAGAAGGCTTCGAAAAATCGAAAGCTTGATGCTGCTTCCATTTGAGCTTTGGCCATGATCTCGGCAACCCCTAGAGTGAAGGCTAATGAGGTGGATTTTATCATGTCGATAAAGTAGTTCATGAGCGATGGTAAGGCGACGCGAGTTGCCTGTGGCAAGATAATTCGGCGCATTGCTTGATTGGTCGTCATACCTACAGATAAGCTCGCTTCCATTTGGCTGCGATCAATACCAATGATGGCTGCACGAATGCTTTCTGCCATATAGGCAGCAAAATGTAAGGTGAGACCTATGACAGCAGCACTAAAGGCGTTGAGGCCCACCAAAAATGGGAACACTTGTGGTAAGCCATAGTAAAGTAAGAAGAGTTGTACCAGTAGCGGTGTACCACGGAAGAAGCTAATGTACAGCTGACTTAACTGATCCAGCACCGGAATTTTAAATACCCGAATATTGGCGAGGATCACAGCCAGAACTAAAGAAAAAAGTAGGCCCCAAATGGCCATTTCCATAGTGGTACCGAGATACTTAAGGAGTATTGGCATTAGGCCTAGCATGTATTGAAAATCAAATCCCATAATGTATCCAACTTAACTTATACAACGAATCAATAGTGATTAGAAAAACAAAACGCCCACGACTAAGAGTAGTGGGCGTCAACAGAAAGTGATCACTTACTTCTGAGTGATATCTGCACCGAACCATTTCTCAGAGATGGTTTTAAGCGTGCCATCGGCTCGCATGGCTTCTAGTGCTGAGTTCACCTCTTTTTGCAGCTGTTGTCCCTTATCATTGTTGACGAATGGCCATGCATTTTCAATTGTCTCAAAAGGTTGCCCAGCCAGTTGTAGTGGCAAGCCTGTCTTTTTAATCAATTCTAGTGCGGACAAGCGATCCATAACAAAGGCATCAGCACGGCCTAGTGCCACGTCGTGTTCAATGCCAGTATCGTAAGTCTTGATGTTGATTTTTCCGTCTTTATCAATGCTACGAAGCAACTGCTCAAAGTTTGAACCTAAGTTTACTGCTACTGTTTTGCCTTGGAGATCTTCAAGGCCTTGAATGCTGTCATTACCCTTGCGCACAGTAATTTGGGCACCATCAACGACATAAGGGTTTGCAAAAAGGTATTTAGCTTTGCGCGCATCCGTCATGGTGATTTGGTTCGAAATGGTGTCGATACGTCCTGTTTCCAATAATCCAAACAAACCGGAGAAGCTGGCTGTAACATATTCAACTTTGTAGTCATTGCGGCGGCCTATTTCATTCCACAAATCCACTTCAAAGCCCTGTAGTTCGTCTTGTTTGACGAATGTGAATGGGAAATAGCGCCCAGACATGCCGACTTTTACTTCTTGTGCGGCAGCGTGAACTGCTTGTGTCATCGATGCTGATAGAGCAATGACAGTCAAAATACTTTTCATCCAGGTTTTCATAGTACAACTCCTCCTATTTATGGGGTGAGATGTTACTGTCTATTGACACGTTATGGATAATAACCAGTTGTTATTATCCATAACCAAGTAAGGGTTGATTTTGTGCTAATTAATAATGTTGTTGATAGTTTATACAATAACAGTTTAAACACCGAACTATACACAGCTTTACGACTTTATCGAGATCGTAGTTAGTTCAGCTTTGATCGCGTAATTGTGAATGAAAATGTGAGTAAAATAAGGGTTGCTTGTGGGGATCTAGCCAAATCGGTGCGCAAATTTGTGAATAACTTAGATCTTATTCACCGGAATGACGATCATTTACTAGCGATCTTGGTTATCAACAGGTAAAATTAGCAATCTTTCCCATTTCCAATAAATAGAGTGAGGGCATCGTGTCATCTTCGCTTTGGTTGCAGTGTCTGCAACAGCTTCAAGAAGAGCTACCAGCTACCGAATTCAGTATGTGGGTAAGACCCCTACAAGCCGAGCTCAATGACAATACCTTGACTTTATTTGCGCCAAACCGATTTGTTTTGGATTGGGTTCGCGATAAATATCTCAACAGTATTAACCGATTACTGATGGAATACTGTGGCCATGACGTACCTAATCTACGATTCGAAGTCGGTAGCCGTCCTGTATCTGCTCCACCACCAAAACCTGTGCGTACTGCAGCTGATGTCGCTGCGGAGTCATCCGGCCCTGCTCGATTACAAGCTCGTCAGCCTGTTCATAAAACGTGGGACAATGAGACTGAAGTCGTCGATATTAACCACCGCTCAAATGTGAATATGAAGCACAAGTTCAACAATTTTGTTGAAGGTAAATCGAACCAACTTGGACTAGCCGCTGCTCGTCAGGTGGCTGATAACCCTGGAGCTGCATATAACCCATTGTTTTTGTATGGCGGGACTGGTTTAGGTAAAACTCACTTATTGCACGCAGTGGGCAATGCGATTGTGGATAACAAGCCTAACGCTAAAGTGGTGTACATGCACTCAGAGCGTTTTGTTCAGGATATGGTAAAAGCGCTGCAGAATAATGCCATCGAAGAGTTTAAACGTTATTACCGCAGTGTTGATGCATTGCTTATCGATGATATCCAATTCTTTGCCAATAAAGAGCGTTCTCAAGAAGAGTTTTTCCATACCTTTAATGCGCTACTTGAAGGCAACCAGCAAATCATTCTGACCTCTGACCGTTACCCTAAAGAAATTAATGGGGTAGAAGACCGCCTTAAATCTCGCTTTGGCTGGGGTTTAACCGTTGCTATCGAGCCGCCAGAGCTTGAAACGCGCGTTGCCATCTTGATGAAAAAGGCTGAAGACCACCAAATTCATCTGGCCGATGAAGTGGCTTTCTTCATTGCCAAGCGTCTGCGTTCGAATGTTCGTGAGCTTGAAGGAGCATTAAACCGCGTTATTGCCAATGCCAACTTCACTGGTCGTCCGATTACCATTGATTTTGTTCGTGAAGCGTTGCGAGATCTTCTTGCGCTGCAAGAAAAGCTTGTCACTATCGACAATATTCAAAAAACGGTGGCCGAGTACTACAAGATAAAAATGGCCGATCTCTTGTCTAAACGTCGTTCGCGCTCTGTTGCCAGGCCAAGACAACTTGCTATGGCTCTCGCCAAAGAACTCACCAACCACAGCTTGCCTGAAATCGGTGATGCTTTTGGTGGTCGCGACCATACGACGGTTCTTCATGCGTGTCGTAAGATTGCTCAGTTGCGCGAAGAGAGCCATGATATCAAAGAAGATTACTCTAACTTAATTCGTACGCTGTCTTCCTAATCAATAGACAATCACTATAATTATCCCTAGTTAGAAATATCAAGAAATTGAGTGGCATGGAATGCCCCGTTTGCGAAGAGTCATCTATGAAATTTACTATTGAACGTCAACATCTTATTAAACCACTTCAGCAGGTCTCTGGTGCTCTAGGTGGTCGTCCCACCTTACCGATTTTAGGTAATTTGCTGATTAAAGTCGCCGATGGTGTTTTGTCCATAACCGCGACTGATTTGGAAGTTGAACTCATAGGTAAAATCGCCTTAGAAAGTGATTTTGAAGCGGGCAGTATTACAGTGCCTTCGCGCAAGTTTCTTGATATCTGTCGTGGACTTCCTGATGAGTCGACAATCACCATTGTATTGGAAGGGGACCGCGTTCAAGTACGTTCAGCGCGTAGTCGCTTCTCGTTGTCGACACTACCTGCTAGTGATTTTCCTAATATTGAAGACTGGCACCAAGAAGCTGAGGTCACGGTCACTCAAGCCGAACTGAAAGGGCTGATTGATAAGACCCAGTTTTCGATGGCGAATCAAGACGTGCGCTATTACCTCAACGGTATGCTGTTTGAGATAGAAGACACCACGCTGCGCAGTGTTGCGACTGATGGTCACCGTATGGCGGTGTCTCAGGTGTTGCTACCAAGTGCATTCGAACAAAAGCAGATCATTGTTCCTCGTAAAGGGGTTCAAGAGCTATCCAAACTGCTTGATGCGCCAGAGCAACCTGTAACGCTACAAATCGGTGGCTCAAATATCCGCGCCGAAGTGAACAACTTTGTCTTTACCAGCAAGTTAGTTGATGGCCGTTTTCCCGATTATCGCCGCGTATTACCTCAAAATACCGACAAGTTTTTAGAAGCTGGGTGCGATGAACTTCGCCAAGCTTTTTCCCGTGCCGCTATATTGTCGAATGAAAAATTTCGCGGTGTTCGGGTCAATCTTGCTGACAGCGAAATGCGCATAACTGCCAACAACCCAGAGCAAGAAGAAGCCGAAGAAATGCTGGATGTTAGCTATCAGGGCGATGCTCTAGAAATCGGTTTTAATGTTTCTTATGTATTGGATGTCCTCAACACCTTACGTTGTGAGAAGGTTAGGGTTTCTATGTCGAATGCCAATGCCAGCGCATTGATAGAAAATAGCGAAGATGACAGTGCCATGTATGTGGTGATGCCAATTCGTTTGTAAGTTAGAGACGAATAATGCCTCTAACGCGATTAGTCGTTCAGCAATTTCGTAATATTAAAGCCTGTGATATTCAGTTATCTACAGGCTTTAACTTTATTATTGGCCCTAATGGAAGTGGCAAAACCAGCTTGCTCGAAGCGATTTATATGCTGGGTCATGGTCGCTCATTTAAGAGCTCGCTCACCAGCCGAGTGATTCAAAATGAGTGCCCAGAACTGTTTATTCATGGCCGTTTTTTGAACTCGGATCAATTTGAGCTACCAATTGGCATTAATAAGCAGCGCAATGGCTCAACAGAGGTTAAAATAGGCGGTCAATCTGGGCAAAAACTGGCACAGTTAGCGCAAGTGCTACCGCTGCAGTTGATTCATCCCGAAGGGTTTGATTTATTGACCGATGGGCCAAAGCACCGACGTGCTTTTATTGATTGGGGCGTTTTTCACTCCGAAGTGGGGTTTTATGAAGCTTGGGGTCGATTTAAGCGGCTCAACAAACAACGAAATGCCTTACTCAAAAATGCATTGGGCTATCGAGAAATGCAGTATTGGGATCGTCAGTTAGCGCAACTGGCTGAACAAATAGACAGCTGGCGGCGTGCTTATGTTGCTCAAATGCAACCGTTGGCAGAAGAAATGTGCCAAGCATTTTTACCCGAGTTTGAAATTAAACTCGGTTATTACCGCGGCTGGGATAAAGACACGTCTTATGATGCGTTGCTAGAAAAAAACTTCGAGCGTGATCAGTCGCTTGGATATACGTTTAGCGGTCCCAACAAAGCCGATTTAAGAATTAAGGTCAACAATACGCCCGTAGAGGATGTGTTGTCTCGTGGTCAATTGAAGTTGATGATGTGTGCTTTGCGTTTGGCGCAAGGCCAACATCTCGCTCAGTTAACCGGAAAGCAGAGCATTTATTTGATAGATGACTTTGCTTCAGAATTAGATAGTCAACGTCGTAAACGCTTAGCGGATTACTTAAAACAGACGAAGGCTCAAGTTTTTGTAAGCTCTATTACCGAAAGTCAGGTTGTCGACATGATCGACGAAAATGGCAAGATGTTTCATGTGGAACATGGCACAATAGAGCAAGGATAAATAGTGAGAGAGTAACTCATGTCACAGAACTACGATTCATCGAGTATTAAGGTACTAAAGGGTCTGGATGCGGTACGTAAGCGTCCAGGTATGTACATCGGCGACACTGACGATGGGACCGGTCTGCACCACATGGTTTTTGAGGTGGTGGATAACTCAATTGATGAAGCGTTGGCAGGTCACTGTAATGACATCATTGTGACTATTCATGAGGACAACTCGGTCTCGGTTCGCGATGATGGCCGTGGTATCCCGACAGAAATGCATCAAGAAGAAAAAGTATCGGCTGCAGAAGTTATCATGACGGTACTTCACGCCGGTGGTAAGTTCGATGATAACTCATACAAAGTATCGGGTGGACTGCACGGTGTTGGTGTGTCGGTGGTTAACGCATTGTCTAAGCAAGTGACGCTCACGATTAATCGTGGTGGAGAAATTCACTCGCAAACGTATCATCACGGTGAGCCTCAAGGCCCATTATCAGTTGTTGGTCAGACAGAGACAACGGGTACTGAAATCCGCTTCTGGCCAAGTGAAGAAACGTTCTCTAACGTTGAGTTTCATTACGACATTTTAGCGAAGCGCTTGCGTGAGCTGTCGTTCCTTAACTCTGGTGTATCGATTAAGCTTATCGACGAGCGTGAAGAAGACAAAATGGATCACTTCATGTTTGAAGGTGGTATCCAGGCGTTCGTTGAACACCTTAACACCAATAAAACACCGATCATTCAAAAAATCTTCCATTTCGATTTTGAGCGTGAAGATGGCATTACCGTTGAAGTCGCGATGCAATGGAATGATGGTTATCAAGAAAATATTTACTGCTTTACCAACAACATCCCTCAACGTGATGGTGGTACGCACCTTGCTGGCTTCCGTGCTGCATTGACACGTACACTAAACAGTTTTATGGACAAAGAAGGCTTT
Source organism: Vibrio gelatinilyticus (assembly GCF_022836845.1). GTDB lineage: Bacteria > Pseudomonadota > Gammaproteobacteria > Enterobacterales > Vibrionaceae > Vibrio > Vibrio gelatinilyticus. The sequence goes on along the minus strand of NZ_JAJNNZ010000017.1, from coordinate 20,945 downwards.
TCCAAGAAAGCGAAAACAGCGACTTCCGGCGATGATGCTCGTGAAGGTCTAACGGCTATCGTTTCGGTGAAAGTGCCTGATCCTAAGTTCTCAAGCCAAACTAAAGACAAGTTGGTTTCTTCTGAAGTGAAATCAGCGGTTGAGTCTGCGATGGGTGAGAAACTGTCTGAGTTCCTCGTTGAGAACCCGGGTGAAGCAAAGATTGTTTGTACTAAAATTATCGATGCTGCGCGAGCTCGTGATGCTGCACGTAAAGCGCGTGAAATGACTCGTCGTAAAGGCGCTCTCGACCTAGCTGGCCTTCCAGGTAAGCTGGCAGACTGCCAAGAGAAAGACCCAGCGCTTTCTGAACTGTACATAGTGGAGGGTGATTCGGCAGGCGGCTCCGCAAAACAAGGCCGTAACCGTAAGAACCAGGCGATTCTTCCTCTTAAAGGTAAAATCCTTAACGTTGAGAAAGCTCGCTTCGACAAGATGTTGTCTTCTCAAGAGGTTGCCACGCTGATTACCGCGCTAGGTTGTGGTATCGGCCGCGACGAATATAACCCAGATAAACTGCGTTACCATAACATCATTATCATGACCGATGCGGACGTCGATGGTTCTCACATTCGCACTCTATTGTTGACGTTCTTTTATCGTCAAATGCCAGAACTTATTGAACGTGGCTATATCTATATTGCTCAGCCACCACTCTATAAAGTGAAGAAAGGCAAGCAAGAGCAGTACATCAAAGATGAAGACGCTATGAATCAGTATCAAGTCTCTTTGGCTCTGGATAATGCCGCTTTGCACGTCAATGCCGACGCCCCAGCGCTAGCCGGTGAGGCTCTAGAGCAATTGGTTAAGCAATACAATTCCGGCATTAAGCTGGTGGATCGTATGAGCCGCCGCTTCCCACGTTCTTTGGTGCATGAATTTATTTACATGCCTCGACTCACAGCTGAGCAGTGTCATGATGCGGCAGCTGTTGAAGCATGGGGTAATCAACTGGTCACTCAGCTTAACGCAAAAGAAGTTGGAGCTAGTCAATATAACCTTGAGGTTGAGCAACATACTGAGCTAGGTGTGAATCTGCCTAAGTTGGTGGTCCGCACTCATGGTGTGACTCACGAACATGTTATTAGTGTCGATTTGCTAAGCTCGAAAGAGTACGGCAAGTTAGCCGATCTAGCGGAAGCTCTAGATGGCTTGATTGAAGACGGTGCTTACATCAAGCGTGGTGAGCGTAAGCAAGCTGTGAGCAACTTTGTCGAAGCCTTAGACTGGCTGATCAAAGAATCGCGTCGCGGCCTGTCTTTGCAACGTTATAAAGGACTTGGTGAGATGAACCCAGATCAGCTGTGGGAAACTACGATGGATCCGGAAACACGCCGCATGATGCAAGTAACCATTGAAGACGCTGTCGGTGCAGACCAGCTGTTCACCACGCTAATGGGTGATCAAGTAGAACCTCGTCGTAACTTCATTGAAGAAAACGCACTTAAAGTAGCCAACCTAGACGTTTAGATTGATTTCTCTTCGCTGGGTGAACCGATTTCCGTGTCGAAGGTGCTCATTTATGATTATAAACTGCGCGCCTTCTCCTTGAACTAAGCCCATCCAGCTTTAATAAAACAATCTAATACAGAGAAGACTGTCACTGATGACGGTCTTTTTTTGTTTTTAACGCTATGAAAAATAACCATTATAAAAATAATTTAAGAAAATGACTTGAAAGCGATTTTCGCCATCCCTATATCTAGTTGTGAAGAGGGAGCTGTCTTGCTCAAGAGAGAAGAAACAGACCTTTTAGACGCCAGCAAAGTATCGCTCAGTGGAGGATAACTTTAACGGCACACTTAAAAAAATATGATTTGTTGCTACGTCCCCGAACAGCAAGGCTGTCAGTGGAGTGGTGGATAAATCCCTTAGTCGTCATTGCATCTAATTATGAACTTGGTGTTGGTGAACACTCACGGCTAAGACTATTGCTTACTATGAGGATAGCATTATGAGAACTGTAGATTTCACTCCTTTATACCGCAACGCAATTGGCTTCGATCGTCTATTCAACATGATGGAAGCGAACACAGCGAAAAATTCTCCTGGCGGTTACCCTCCATACAATATCGAGCAACAGGATGAGAACCATTTCCGCATCACAATGGCGGTGGCGGGTTTTGCTGAAAATCAGCTCGATCTTACTCAGAAAGAGAATATGCTGATCGTTAAAGGTGAGCGTAAGGCTGAAGAAGGTAAGAGTTATGTATATCAAGGCATCGCAGAGCGCGATTTCGAGCGTAAATTCCAATTGGCAGACTACGTTAAAGTGGTAGGCGCAAGCATGGAAAACGGTCTTTTGCACATTGATCTTGAGCGAGAGATCCCCGAAGCAATGAAACCGCGTAAAATCGAGATTGGTAGCGACAAACTGATTGAAGGCTAGTCAGTCGGCTCTGTTATGAAGAGTGAAAGAGCGCCATTAGGCGCTCTTTTTAGTTTTCCGTTACTCATTAGGCTTGTTTATAGGCTTTTGCGACTTCTTCTGCGATTATCGCGATGCCTTTTTGCATCTTGTCGTCATCTTGTACATAGTTCATGCGCAGACACTGGTGAGCATGATCCCATTCATCTTCTTGGCCAATAAAGAAGTACTCACCCGGAACTATCAATACGCCACGGTCTTTAAGGCGTTGATACAGCTCCATAGTGGTAATTGGCAACGCATCAAACCAAAGCCATAAGAAGATGGCACCTTCCGGTTTGTGAATACGAAAACGTGGGTCAGTAATCGCCGCTTGCAGCAATTCGACGGCGCGCTGTGATTTTTGCTGATAGAACGGCTTGATCACATTGGAGCTCAATTCAAGCAAATCACCTTTTTCAATCATATGGTTAGCAAGAGCTGGACCAAAGCTACCTGGTGCAAGGCTAATAATGCCATTCATATTGGTCATCGCTTGAGTGATCTCTTCACTGGCAATGACAATGCCGCAGCGTAAACCCGGTAATCCCAACTTAGACAGGCTCATACACAGGATCGTATTGTCGTTCCAAAACGGTTCTACATCTTCAAAGATGATGTTTGGGAACGGCAGACCGTAGGCGTTATCGATGATAAGTGGAATGTTATTCTCACGCGCCAGTTTATCTAGCTTGTGGATCTCTGCGTCAGTCAGTACGTTGCCTGTCGGGTTGGTAGGGCGCGAAGCGCAAATCGCCGCCACCGAGTCATCAATTTCGAGGTGTTCAAAATCGACATGGTACTTGAAGAGTCCACCCTCAAGTAGTTCAATGTCAGGGTGATAAGAGACAAAGATATCTTCGTTAATCCCAGCATCACCGTAGCCAATATATTCCGGTGCGATGGGCAAGAGAATCTTTTTGTGTGAGCCGTCTGTCTGCTGGCCTGCAAGCAGATTAAACAGATAGAAAAAGCCACTTTGACTGCCATTGGTTAGACTGATGTTTTTCTCTGTAATATCCCAGCCATAAGTGTCGTGCAGCAGCTTTGCAAGTGCTTTAACAAAGGCATCTTTACCCTGGGGACCATCGTAGTTGGCCATGGCGGCCACGAGATCGCCGCTGGCAAGCATATCGGCACTGGCTTGGTGAAAGTACTCGAGCATGGCTGGAATGGCAGCAGGGTTGCCTCCACCGAGCATAATGGCACCTGGCGTACGTAGACCATCATTAAGATCATCCATCAATTGGGTAATGCCGGAGTAACGATTAAATTTTTCACCAAACTTTGAAAATTGCATTGTTGTACCTAGTTCATTGTGTTCACTTGTCATATCTTTTCGGTTTTTAATCCTGCGAGTAGCAAGATGAATCTTTGAACATACCTTAATGAAACTATGAGGCAAAGCACTATTTACGCTGGAAATAATTCTGTTGGTGATAGCTAATTGCGTTTAGCTATCATAACAACTTAACCTCCGTAGGATATGTTTCTCTCGATTCAGTATCAAGCGGTTGGTGCTATAAAATGCGAAAGCGTGATGTAGTGGCCGCATTTTTGTGGTCTCTCTCATTCGCCCTAGGGCTGCCTTTTTCATTTTAATCGTAATCAAAACAAGAGTAAGATCGGAGTGCAGATTAAGTACACTCACGAGTCTCAAGTTAAATGGAGAGCGTGGCAAATGATGGTACTCCCACACTTCTCTCAGTAGCTGCGCTAATCACATCTTTGATTAAGTAGGACTTCAAACATAAGAGCCTCATTCATTGGATGGGGCTTTTGCTACCTTGTTACGTACGCAGTAATGAAAAAGGTCACCTAGATAGGCGACCTTTGGAGATTCGTACAACAAGTGTCTGAAATATTCGTTAAGAGTATTTGAGGCCTGTTTTTGATATCAAACTTGCAGATTTACTATAGGAATAATAACCCACCTCAGATTTTTAATTCGTTTTATAGTACATCGCAAGCTATACGTTAAAACAAACAACGGCCACGCAATGCGTGGCCGTTTTACTATGCAGTTAACTCGCTAAATTTAATGACGATAGAAAGTCAGCGTTTCTTCATCGCTTCCCTCAACCACTCGAACCGTCATTACATCACCAGATACTGTAACGAACAGCTGGTTGTCTGAACTGTCTGCAAAATCCGATAGACCAGTATCACCATTCAAGTCTGTTGTTCCCGGCAAATCAAACGAAATCGTCATTTCATTAGTTTGTGAATTAAGCTCATAGCTACCCCACTCTAAGCCGTTGTCTTCACTTGGGTTTTCTGCAGTGCTTAAATCCGTATCAACCTCAGCATGGACATAAGTTCCATCATCAAGGAAAGTGAACATCAGAAGCTCATTTTCATTCTCACCCGCAATCAACCAAGTGCCCACGATGCCATTGTTGGTTAGCTTAGTGAATGTCATTGTGTCAGTGCTTACGTCAACGTAATTTTCATACTCAGTGATGTTAAACGTGAGGGTCAAACCATCGTCACTGAAAGAAAATTTGACTGTTGCACCATCTTGAGAGCGAGTTAAGTCAGAGGTAATGATATCAGTCAGGCCTGTATCGCCATTTTCATCGAAGTACGTTGTTTCACTAAAAAATTCTCCTTGGTCATTGACTTCGTATTCGCCCCACTCCATACCATTGATTTCATCAGGGTTGGTACCATCTAGATCAGTATCGATTTCAGCATGAAGGTAGGTGCCATCTTCAAAGAAGGTAAACAACAATAATTCATTCTCGTTGTCACCACTGATGAGCCAAGTGCCTACGAACTTACCAAAAGTGATATCAAAACTGTTCAACGATCCTTCAAAATGGGAAAGAGCAACAGATTCATCGATTAACGCACTGATTGGACTTTCTTGCCCACCTTGAGCAATAACTGCTAATACTTCACTATCACTTTCAAAATCAGCTTTACTGACATCAAAGTCGATATCTTCTGTTGCCGCTGTTTTCACATCATCAGAAATCGTAATGCCGTTGCTCGGATCGCCATCTGTATCGAGTGTTTGCAAGAAACGAATGATGTTTACAACCTGATCATCCTCAGTGTCGTTACTATCAGCAATATCAAGCGGTGTTACGACACCTGAAGCTAGTACAGGAGGAAAAGTCACTGAACCAATAGAAAAAGTGACTGTTTCGCCCTCTTCGTATTGGTAGTTACCATTTTCGTCAGTCACACCAGAAAGTGTTTCCGTTTCATAGTTAATATTGGCAACAGCTGCATCAATAAACTGCCCCGTTTGCGCAGTCGGTGAAGGTCCTGGCGAACTTGAAGAGTCCCCCCCACAACCAGCCAGTACAACTGAGCCACCGAGCAAGACGCTCAATAGAGTCTTATTCATATATTCGATCCTTGAGTGTATAAAAAATTTATCAGAAAGATAGAGGTAGGAAATAAGATCTCCTGTTCCTTTGTGAGTGGTTGCTATTGATGTAAACAAACCCCAAAAAGTCCAGTAACGTTTCTTCCCAAACAGACATGACATGAATGATGTTAATTTACTGTGTGAAATGTGTCAAATTTGTTTTAATTAATTTAGGTTCATCGCGGTTTTCCGGGGAAGGCCGCTTTGATTTTTAAAAAGAAGTAGTCCGTGTCTCTGTAGCCATATCCCATCCGTTTGATAAGCTTGATCTTGTTATTGATGCCTTCCAGCGTGCAAGTATTCAAATGATATGAAGCCGATGCCACGATTCCGTGAAGGTAAGGTTTGAGCTTTCTAGCAAAGTTAATTAGAGGTTGGATCCCACTTTCATTCACCTGCTGCCACCATACTTCCCACAGCCCTTTGGCTTGCTCCTCTGAATCACAATACCAAAGCTCTTTGAGTTGAGCTCCAAGCAGGTGAGTTATCATGAGATCTCGGTTAATCGACAGTATTTGGTCAAGATAACTTTGCTGCTTTACGCTCGAGTTCTCTCGGTTCTTTAAAAGAACCCATCGGGAGCGTTTTATCCAACGACGTGCTTTTTTGTCCGTTTTCAGTTGGTTGGCTTGGTCTACACGAACCCTGTCCATGACCTCACGGCCAAACTTAGCCACGACATGAAACAAGTCATAGACGATACGAGCGTTTGGGCAATGTGCCTGTACTTCAAGGTCAAAAGCTGTGTTCATATCCATCGCCACAACTTCAATGTTGGCAGCATGAACGCCAAGCTCTTCGAAGAATGGGCGAATGTCTTTTCGACTTCGGCCCATTCCAATCCAGAGCACTTGGTGTGTTTGAGCATCAGCAATGACCGTCGCATACCTGTGCCCCTGAAAGATGGCGAACTCGTCCATAACAAGCTGACGTAAATCACCCCAAGCCACCGTTGGTACAACTCGCTTAAGACGTTGTTTATCAATTTCTTTAATCGTATGCCAATGCACTCCAGTCAGCTCGGAGATATGCTTGATAGGCAATAACGGCAGTAACTTTTCAATATAGCCCTTCAAGCGATTTGTGATTCGAGCATATGGAGAAATCTATGAAATAGCTTCAGTTCTTACGCCACAGTCAGGACAGTTTATCCGTCGAGTTTGTACCGAAAGCTCAACAGGAGTATCGAGCATCATTGCTTCTTTTAACACTCGCCACAGGTAGTCATGAATAGAATCAGATGTGCGATCACATGGACACATAGCTGCGGAGTCAGGTTTTAAGGTTATTGTGATTAACGAGTCAGTTTTGTGGCTCTGTATGACTTGAAAGCCTTCCCAGAAGGAAGATAGAAAAGTATTATTCGACATGAAAGCGGTAGTTGTGTGTGTATTTTTGTTTGGCGACTAAAACATACCACAACTACCGTTTTCTTATCGGCTCACGCTAATCCGCGATGAACCTAAAAAAAGCCCAGTCGGCTGACTGGGCTTGATATTATTCTACACAACGTTATTTTTGTAGCAGAGAGATGTCTGCAATTTGCAAGAACAAGTTACGGAGGTTGTTAAGCAGCGTTAGGCGGTTTTTCTTCAGTGCCTCGTCGTCTGCCATCACCATCACGTTGTCGAAGAAGGCATCGACCGGTTCGCGTAGCTCTGCCAGTTTGCTCAGCGCTTCCTGGTAGTTACCAGTCGCAAAAGCAGGTTCTAGTGCTTCTGTCATCACTTCAACGTTTTCAGCCAGTACTTTCTCTGCGTCTTCTGTAAGCAGTGCCAGGTCGATATCGGTTGGCAGTTCACCGTCAAATTTCGCAAGAATGTTACCCACACGCTTATTCGCCGCAGCTAAAGATTCCGCCGCTTCTAGCTCACGGAAGTGAGATACTGCTTTTACGCGCTGGTCAAAGTCAGCCGGTTTTGTTGGGCGACGAGCAAGTACTGCTTGGATGATATCCACGCTGAAGCCTTCGTCTTTGTACCAAGCATTGAAGCGACCTAGCATAAAGTCGATCACATCTTGTTCGACGTTGTCGTTGGTAAGCTTAGTGCCAAACTGTACTTTAGCTTCACGGATAAGGTCGACAAGATCAAGGTTGTAGCCGTTCTCAACGATGATACGTAGAACACCAAGAGAAGCGCGACGTAGTGCGAATGGATCAGAGCCTTTTGGTGCTTGGCCAATACCGAAGATGCCTACAATCGTGTCTAGTTTGTCAGCCATAGCGACTGCAGAAGAAATCCCCGTGCTCGGTAGATCATCACCTGCGAAACGAGGCATGTACTGCTCGTATAGTGCCAGAGCTACTTGCTCATCTTCACCATCGTGAGTGGCGTAGTGCATACCCATCACACCTTGAGTATCGGTAAATTCGAATACCATGGATGTCATTAGGTCACATTTGGCAAGTAGGCCTGCGCGCGTTGCTTTCTCTACGTCAGCATCAATTAATTTGGCGATGTAGCCAGACAGTGCCGTAATACGGTCTGTTTTGTCTTTGATTGTCCCCAGTTGCTTCTGGAATACAGCTTGCTCTAGTTCAGGTAGACGATCAATCAATGGACGTTTACGGTCAGTGTTAAAGAAGAATTCTGCATCCGCTAGGCGAGGACGAACCACTTTCTCGTTACCTTCAATAACGTGGCGAGGCTCTTTTGACTCGATGTTCGATACAAAGATAAAGTTTGGTAGAAGCTTCTTGTTCTCATCGCCATTCTCATATGAATAGACGGGGAAGTACTTCTGATCGCCCTTCATGGTGTAAACCAGCGCTTCTGAAGGAACCTTTAGGAACTCTTCTTCAAACTTAGCGGTAAGTACCACTGGCCATTCAACAAGAGAGGTGACTTCTTCAACTAAATCATCTTCTAGATCGGCAATGCCGCCAACCGCTGCTGCTGCTTTTTGAGAGTCAGCAAGAATGATCGCTTTACGAGCATCGTAATCGGCCATGACTTTGCCGCGCTCTTCAAGAATTGTTGGGTATTGCTCTGCTGAATCGATAGTGAACTCTTGCTCACCCATAAAGCGGTGACCACGAATCGTACGGTCAGAAGTTACACCAAGGATTTCACCTTCGATAAGGTCGCTGCCCATTAGCATGGTTAGCGTTTTGACAGGGCGGATAAACTGAGTCGTTTTATCACCCCAACGCATTGGCTTGGCGATAGGCAGATTACTAAGTGCTTTAGCGGCTAGGTCAGCAACGATTTCAGTCGTCGCCTTACCTTTTACTTCCTGTTTAAACAGTAGCCATTCACCTTTGTCTGTTTTTAGGCGATCCGCTTGTTCGACTGTGATGCCGTTACCGCGGGCCCAGCCTTGAGCCGCTTTGGTTGCGTTACCATCAGCATCAAATGCTACTGATACCGCAGGGCCGCGCTTCTCAACCACTTTGTCTGCCTGACCTTCTGCTAGTGCAGATACTTTAAGTGCTAAACGACGAGGAGCGGCATACCACTTCACACCTTCGTGTGCTAGAGCTGCGCCTTTTAACTCCGCTTCAAAATTTTCAGCGAACGCTTCAGCTAGAGTACGAAGTTGTGTTGGTGGTAACTCTTCAGTACCCAGCTCGATTAGGAATTCTTTAGCCATGATTACTTCTCCTCACCTTGTTTTTTACACATAGGGAAGCCAAGTGCTTCACGTGATGCGTAGTACGCTTCGGCAACCGCTTTAGTGAGGTTACGAATACGGAGGATGTAACGTTGGCGTTCTGTTACGGAGATTGCTTTGCGTGCATCTAGAATGTTGAATGCATGTCCCGCTTTGAGAATGCGCTCGTAGGCCGGAAGCGGCAGTGGCTTCTCAAGCTCAAGTAGCTCTTTACACTCTTTTTCACACTGATCGAAGAAGTTAAACAGGAAACCTACGTCTGCATGTTCGAAGTTGTAGGTTGATTGCTCTACTTCATTTTGGTGGAAGATATCGCCGTATGTCACGTTAGAGCCATCAGGGGCTTCGTTCCATACTAGGTCATACACAGAGTCAACTTCTTGGATATACATTGCAAGGCGTTCGATACCATAAGTGATTTCACCCGTAACTGGCTTGCACTCAAGGCCGCCAACTTGTTGGAAGTACGTAAATTGCGTTACTTCCATGCCGTTTAGCCAAACTTCCCAGCCTAGACCCCATGCGCCTAGAGTTGGGTTTTCCCAGTTATCTTCTACGAAACGAATATCGTGAACTAATGGGTCGATACCAAGCACTTCAAGTGAGCCTAGATATAACTCCTGAATGTTGTCTGGAGATGGCTTTAGCGCTACCTGAAATTGGTAGTAATGCTGTAGGCGGTTCGGGTTTTCACCATAGCGTCCGTCTGTTGGACGACGAGATGGTTGAACATAAGCTGTCGACATTGGCTCTGGGCCAAGTGCACGCAGACATGTCATTGGGTGAGAGGTGCCCGCACCTACTTCCATATCTAGCGGTTGTACAATGGTACAGCCATTTTGTGCCCAATAATCCTGCAGCGCGAGGATCATTCCCTGGAAGGTTTTGATATCGTATTTTTGCATAGTCTATTCGCGCAATTCTCTATGTGAAAAGTTCTGTCTGAAAAAGGTAAAAATAACGATCAAGTATACCCAGATATTGTCCATCCGAGTAGTAGTAATCTTGCCTAATTCTTCACCAAAGGGGTAAAAGAGTACGTTTTTTATAGGTTCATGTTCTTGTTTGCCTCAAAGTGCTAGTTTTACTGGCATTCTGGTCGTAAAAGTAACGCTTTAAGCTTGAGTTTCTCGTTTTGTCTGATTAAAATGTCGCCCGTCTTTGGGGAGTAGCTTATTCCGGCTCTATCAGGAGTTTGAATTCGTTCGTCAACATAATCGGTGCAAAATCACCGTGGCGTTCGAGACTTGTGCCAACAAGTTTAGCAAGACCTTAGACAAATACCATGAACCGGGGTGGGGCATGGCATTTGTCTATGGTTACTTTATTATAATCCCTGCCCTAATGAGCATGTCTTGAGCGTTTTAGCTATATCAATTACTACGGTTGCACTGGCCGAGATCGGCGATAAAACCCAGTTACTTTCATTACTTTTGGCAAGTCGTTATCGTAAGCCAATTCCAATCATCGCCGCCATATTTTTGGCTACTATTGCTAACCATGCGCTCGCAGCTTGGCTGGGTGTGGTTGTAGCCGACTTTTTAACCCCAGAGGTACTTAAGTGGGTGGTGGTGGTGAGCTTTTTAGCCATGGCGGGGTGGGTTCTAATCCCAGACAAACTCGATGGCGATGAAAGTATTTCTAATCGAGGGCCTTTTGTTGCCAGTTTTATCGCGTTCTTCATCGCCGAAATTGGTGATAAAACTCAGATCGCGACGTCGATATTAGGCGCGCAGTATGCCGATGCCCTTATTTGGGTTGTTCTTGGCACTACCATTGGTATGCTTGTTGCCAATGTTCCAGTGGTCATGATTGGTAAATTGTCTGCAGATAAATTGCCATTGACATTGATCCGTAAAGTCACCGCGATATTGTTTGTCGGTTTGGCTTTTGGTGCTGCGCTCTTTTAAAGGTTTGGTGCCTTTTTAAGCATTAACTGACAGAGAGGCCATCGTATTCGTGATGGCCGACATATTTGTGTCAACATCGTCGTGCTATTTTATAGTCATAGATAGAAAACAGTCAGCGAGGGCACGATCATGCTTACACGTTATATGGGAATGACCGCAAAGAATCAGAGTTACTTATTCACTTTTGGTTTTGTATTGACCTTGTTAGGTATGGCGCTTACCGACCTCTGGGTCCCAATGGTTGCAGGTTCTATTATCATGGCGGGCTTGACCGTGGAATCATGGATTCGTGTTGCTCATTTGATACCAATGCACAACGAAATGCGCTTGTTGCAAAAGCAGGTGGCGAAACTTCAGTCAGAAATTAGAACGATAGAATTTGATGACTAGGCTTGTCAAATTGTTAAAAAGGCTGCATTTATGCAGCCTTTTTTATTCCATTCCTTTTTTTATCAAATATTGATAAGGCAAAGTTTCAACCTGTGATGCGATGAGCTGGTGATCCATAAATACGCAAAAACTCGGAATGTCACGCGTTGTGGAGGGATCGTCAGCTGTCACCAGCAAAATGTCGCCATCTTGCATCTTTCTGATTGTCTTCCTGACCATCATTACGGGCTCAGGGCAACGTAATCCTTTTGCTTCAAGGTTGTGCGTGGCCAGTTCAGTATTGATTGTCATAGGTACATCTTATTTCACAAAAAAACAGCCAAATGATACAGATGAAGAAAAATTATGCAATAACACTTGGCAAACAAGTCAATTTGGTTTAACTTAATTTAACAAACTGATAACAAAGAAGCTAGGGAGTAGCTATGTTAACAGCATTGGATAGGCTAACGATATATTCAGTTCTCTGTTTTATTGCTTTTTGCGCTCTGGTATTGAGATCGCCAGTAGACGCTTCTTTTATGCCCCTATTGGGCTTGAGCGCTGCAATTATTGGCATCTGGGTTGAGATGCGCCGCTGGAACGACGTATCAGAAGAGCATGAAAGTTAAGTGTTATAAAAATGTAAAAGACACACTTAGCACACCACATTCCGACACTATCCCCAATTTCTTGGGCTTCCCCGCTGAAAGGCGGGATTTTTTTTTATATGGGAGTAGACTGGTCAATACGCTGTGAGGTTGTGGGTTGTCGTATGGAATTAGAAGAGATATATCGTCGCGATTTGAATTTGTTGGTTGCACTTAAAGTGCTTGTTGAAGAGGGCAGTGTCAGCCAAGCGGCAATCCGCCTTAATTTGAGTCAGTCAGCGACCAGTCGAGTGTTAGGTCGATTAAGAGAACTGCTCAATGATCCACTGTTTACTCGACAAGGACAGCGATTGATCCCGACCAGCAAGGCGCTTGAAATCTGCCAGCAGATTGAGCAACCCTTAGAATCCTTCCGCCAGTTGTTAACCCCAAGTGAGTTCAAACCACAGTATTGTACGGACCGATTCTTGATCGCGACGACCGATTACGCTATGCAGACGATCCTGCCTTATGCTTTGCCTAAAATTTATGAATTGGCACCAAACATTTCTCTGGAATTTGCACCATTACAGCATGAGGCGTTGTTCAAGCAGCTAAGTACCGATAAGGTCGATATGGCCATTTGTCGACCAACGGGTTCAGTCGCGCCTTTGCATCAAGCGGTTCTAGGGCCTGTTGGAGTGTCTTGTTTGCTATCGGCAAATCACCCTCTTGCTGATAAAAAGCTGACGTTGGAAGATTATATCCATCTGCCCCATGCCATGATAGCGATCAGTGATGGCGTCAAAAGCTTATTGGATATGTCGCTGTTGAATCAGCAACCTCGTAAAATGGTGTTGCGGGCCTATCATTTGGAAGCTGCCTTGGCCATTGTAGATAAAATGCCTTTGGTTATTACGGTTCCAGCTGATTTGGCTTACCTTGTCGCAGAGCGATATAACCTTGTCATTAAGCCACTGCCTTTCGAGTTCACCCCTTTTGACTACTCTTTGATTTGGCATACCCGGTGTGATACCTCTGAATCTCAGAAGTGGCTGCGACGAGTGGTCAAAGAAGAGTGTGGTAAGTTGATTGCACGGCGTATTGAAGATGTGGGGTTAGGATAAACAAAAGGCCAGTGATAGCTGACCTTATCAATAGATGTATTCAGTAACTAGATTTTAATGGTGACACGACCAGTCACAGCGCCATTAGTAATGTCTTCTGCAGCTTGAATCGCCTCTTCAAGTGCAACGGTTTTGCTTGCTTGTGCGTAGAAAGATTCGGGTAGCAATGTAGCGAGTTGATCCCATGCCTTAATACGCTTTTCACGAGGGCACATAACAGAATCAACACCTTGTAAGCGAACATTACGCAAAATGAATGGCATTACTGTAGTAGGTAGATCAAAGCCACCCGCTAGTCCACACGCCGCCACAACACCATTGTAATTCATTTGAGCCAAGACTTTAGACAGTAGCTTACTGCCCACAGTGTCTACTGCAGCGGCCCATACTTGACGTTCAAGTGGTTTAGCGGGCTCTTCGAGTTCGCTGCGCTCAACAATGCGTGATGCTCCTAGCGATTTAAGCAGCTCCCCATTAGCAGAAGCTCGGCCTGTTACCGCAGCCACCTGATAGCCAAGTTGGTTAAGGAGAGTGATCGATACGCTGCCCACACCGCCACTAGCGCCAGTAACCAGTACTTCACCGTCTTCAGGTTTTATACCCGCATCAACAATCGCTTGAACACATAGCATAGCCGTAAATCCAGCGGTACCTATTGTCATTACCTTTTCAGCATCTAAGCCTGCTGGCAAAGGGACTAGCCAATCGCCATTTAAGCTGGCTTTCTCTGCCATACCACCCCAGTGGTTTTCACCCACACCCCAGCCAGTCAGCACGACTTCGTCACCTTCTTTATAGCGAGGATCATCCGATTGAGATACGACGCCAGAAAGGTCGATGCCCGGCACCATTGGAAAATTGCGGATAATTTTGCCTTTACCTGTTATTGCTAGCCCATCTTTGTAGTTTAAAGATGAATATTTTACATCTACCTTTACATTCCCTTCTGGAAGCTGTGACTCGTCTACCTGGGAAATAGTAGCGATAGTTTTTTTATCTTCTTGGTTAAGTAACAATGCGTTAAACATGATGTTCTCCAATGAGTTGACGAGTTATCTGTTGCAAAGTGTAGGTGAGAAATGGGCAAAAAAAAAATGAAACTTGAACATTGGATCTATGCGCTATGTGCATAAACAAAAACAGCTCCGCAAGCGGAGCTGTTTCATCATGGTTTGGGCTTATGGACGCTCAAAGATAGTCGCGATGCCTTGGCCTAAGCCAATACACATGGTTGCTAGGCCGATCTTCGCGCCCTTGTCTTCCATGATATTGATAAGGGTTGTTGAGATGCGAGAACCCGAACAGCCAAGAGGGTGCCCCAATGCGATGGCTCCACCATTGAGGTTGACCTTCTCATCGACAGCATCCAGAAGACCTAAGTCTTTCGCACACGGCAGTGACTGAGCCGCAAAAGCTTCGTTGAGCTCAACAATATCGATGTCTTCCATAGTAAGACCAGCGCGCTTTAGAGCTTTTTGCGTCGCAGGTACTGGGCCATAACCCATGATTGATGGGTCGCAGCCAGCAATTGCCATTGAACGGATTCTCGCGCGAATCGGCAAACCCAGTTCATTGGCTTTATCTTCACTCATAATGAGCATGGCAGATGCGCCGTCAGACAGTGCGGACGATGTACCAGCCGTTACCGTACCGTTTGCAGGGTCGAATACTGGACGAAGTTTGGATAGGCCCTCTACATTGGTTTCTGGGCGTATGACTTCGTCATAATCCAAAGTAAAGAGGGATCCATCTTCAGCATGGCCTTCTGTAGGTAGAATTTCGTTCTTGAAACGACCTTCAACAGTAGCGGCTTGCGCGCGCTGGTGGCTGCGAGCGGCGAACTCGTCTTGTTGCTCACGGCTAATACCATGAAGCTTTCCAAGCATTTCTGCGGTTAACCCCATCATACCTGCAGCTTTTGCGACATTTTTTGACAGCTGAGGGTGAAAGTCAACACCGTGATTCATAGGCACGTGGCCCATGTGCTCAACACCACCAATCAAGCAAATGTCAGCATCGCCAACCATGATAGAGCGAGAAGCATCATGCAGAGCTTGCATTGATGAACCACATAATCGATTGACCGTTACAGCACCGACTTCAATCGGCAGTCCTGCAAGCAGTGCAGCGTTTCGAGCGACGTTAAAACCTTGCTCTAGAGTTTGCTGCACACAACCCCAATAGATATCTTCGATTTGGCTTGGATCTACTTGAGGGTTCCTATTTAAGATCCCTTTCATTAGATGCGCGGACAGATCTTCAGCACGGGTATGACGAAACGCACCACCTTTGGATCGGCCCATAGGTGTACGTAGGCAATCAACAACAACAACATTTTTCATTTTGAGATTCCTTATCCTTAAGTGGGTTATAGGTTGCTAGCTTGCTGAGCTTGATAAAAGCTCTCGCCTTTTTCTGCCATATCAACCAGCATTTGCGGTACACGGTACATTGCACCTAGGTCGCTATGCTGTTTTGCCATCGCTACATAATTGGCTACGCCAATAGTATCTAAGTAACGGAAGACACCCCCTTTAAATGGAGGGAAACCTAAACCGTAGACAAGTGCCATGTCGGCTTCTTGTGCCGAAGCAATAATGCCTTCTTGAAGACAAAGTACCACTTCATTGATCATTGGAATCATCATTCGTTGAATAATGGTTTCATCATCAAAAGAACGTTCTGAATCACAAACTGTCGCTAGAAGAGCTGGGACGCTCTCACTCGGTGACTTTTTCGGTCTGCCTTTTTTATCTTTGCTGTACGAGTAGAACCCTTGGCCATTTTTCTGACCATATCGCTGTTGCTCAAAAAGCACATCAATCGCGTCTTTGCTCTCTTTTGCCATACGCTCAGGGAAACCTTCAGCCATCACAGCTTGAGCGTGGTGCGCGGTATCAATACCAACCACATCTAACAAATAAGCCGGGCCCATCGGCCAGCCAAATTGACGCTCCATGACCTTATCAATTTGTGTAAAGTCAGCGCCATCGGCAAGCAACTGGCTAAAGCCACCGAAATATGGAAACAGAACACGGTTAACAAAGAAGCCCGGACAATCATTAACCACAATAGGGGATTTACCCATTTTTGCCGCATAGGCAACAACTCGATCAATGGTTTCATCAGATGTGTGCTCACCACGAATGATTTCGACCAGTGGCATTCTATGCACTGGATTAAAGAAGTGCATGCCACAGAAGTTTTCTGGGCGCTTCATCGATTTAGCAAGAACATTGATTGGAATGGTCGAAGTATTTGACGTGATGACGGTGTCTTCATTGACAAGGCCTTCAACTTCGCTCAGTACTGCCGCTTTAATCTTAGGATTCTCAACAACGGCTTCTACAATGACATCGGCCTCTTGAATACCCGCGTAGTGCAGCGTTGGCGTAATAGACGACAGAATACCCGCCATTTTGAAACCAGTAATGTGGCCACGCTCTAGACGCTTGTTGAGTAACTTAGAGGCTTCATTCATACCCAGATCGAGTGAAGCTTGAGCGATGTCTTTCATGACGACAGGGACACCTTTCAGTGCCGACTGATATGAGATCCCGCCACCCATGATCCCAGCACCCAATACGGCTGCTTTATTGGTTGGTTTACCAGATTTTGCTGCTTTTTTTGCTAACCCTTTAATATATTGGTCATTCAGGAAGATACCAATGAGAGCTTGAGCAACATCAGATTTGGCCAATTTAACGAAATACTCAGCTTCAATAGCTAGTGCTTCGTCACGAGAAAAGCCACTGGCTTTTTCTATTGTCTTTACTGCCGCCATTGGAGCTGGGTAGTGAGGGCCGGCTTTTTGTGCCACTAAGCCTTTCGCCATAGTAAAGCTCATCATTGACTCGAGTTTGCTCAGCGTTAATGGTGACGTTTTTTGTTGGCGGCGTAGTTTCCAGTCTATTTTTTCATTGGCGGCATCTGTAACCGTCTGAATTGCTGAACTATGTAGTGCGTCAGTTTCAACAATCGCATCAATAAGGCCAAGCTTGATGGCTTCATCTGCACGGCACGCTTTACCTGCCGTAATCATTTCCATTGCGCTATCGGCGCCAATAAGTCGAGGTAAGCGAACCGTACCCCCGAAACCCGGCATGATACCCAGTTTGGTTTCGGGCAAACCAACGCTGGTCGTTTTGTCACCAATTCTAAAGTCAGTCGCAAGAATACATTCACACCCGCCGCCCAGCGCATGCCCTTTTATCGCTGACAGAGTCGGTACTGGCAGGTCTTCGAGTTTGTTAAATATGTTGTTGGCAAAAACAAGCCAATTGGCGAGTTCTTGTTCTGGTTTAGCGAATAAACCAAGGAATTCAGTGATATCAGCACCAACGATAAAGGCATTCTTATCAGATGTGAGGATCAAACCTTTGAGATCTGACCATTGCGCAAGCGCATCAAGGGCTTTATCAAGAGATTCGAGAGTAGCTAGGTCAAGTTTGTTAACTGAGCCTGGAGCGCAGAAACATAGCTCAGCTATGCCATTTTGCAGTTCCTTTACCTGTAGAGTTTCAGCTTGGTAAATCATTGTCATTCTCCGTGACAGACGATACGTGATTGTGAAGACGGGTATTATTGTAATAGTGTCTGGTTAGACCAGTTTGGTAAGTGTGAACCTGTATAAATTTTTTTTCAATACATTTTTTAAACAAGTGTTTAACATTATGACCAGGACCTAATCTTTGAGTCAATTGAAATCTGCCGTGATAGAATACCCCTTTTAGGCGACACAGCATTAAAACTGCAATGAACTCAAACCCCTACTTGATACTTGAAACGCCTGTTATCTTTGAAGAAGAGATAAAAAAGAGTGTTTTTATCACGCAAATAGCACCCACATCGAGTGTTGATGAGGCGAAATCATTCATTAATGACGTCAAAAGGCAGCACGCTAGCGCCCGTCATAATTGCTGGGGGTTCATTGCTGGAAGGCCCGAAAACTCCATGCTTTGGGGTTTTAGCGATGATGGAGAACCGTCGGGAACGGCGGGCAAACCCATTCTTGCACAACTTAGCGGTTCAGGGATTGGTGAGTTGACGGCGGTGGTCACTCGATATTCCGGTGGTATTAAGCTGGGTACAGGCGGTTTGGTAAAAGCATACGGTGGTGGCGTGCAGCAAGCTCTAAAGCTTGTTCAAACTATCGAAAAAAAAATCACCACTCTGTTGCGGCTAGAGTTAGACTATAGCCTTATCACTATCGTGCAGACGGAATTAAGTAAGTTTCACGCAGACGAAGTTTCAGCTGACTATAGTGACAATGTGGTTTTGGTCGTGGAAGTAGAACTCAACCAAGCTGATGTGCTAACACAGAGCATCATTAATAAAAGCGGAGCCAAGGTTATGGTTTCCAAGGTCAGAAACAATTAGGAAGTGAGAAGCTCGTCTTCGACCAATAATACATGCAAATTCGTTCAATTATCCGAATCGTCGGATTACTGCTGGCTCTATTTAGTGTGTCGATGCTGGCGCCGGCCCTCGTTGCGTTACTATATCGTGATGGCGCAGGTGTGCCATTCGTAACGACGTTTTTCGTCTTATTGTTATGCGGCGGCTTTTTTTGGTTTCCTAATAGAAAACATAAACACGAACTTAAGGCTCGAGACGGCTTTTTGATTGTGGTGTTGTTTTGGACCGTTATCGGCAGTGCGGGTGCTTTGCCGTTTTTACTATCAGACAATCCCAATGTTTCAATAACGGACGCTTTCTTTGAGTCATTCTCAGCTCTGACTACCACTGGCGCGACAGTCATTGTCGGCTTAGACCATCTTCCTAAGGCGATACTTTTTTATCGTCAGTTTCTTCAATGGTTCGGTGGTATGGGGATCATTGTACTGGCCGTCGCTATTTTGCCAGTACTCGGTATCGGTGGGATGCAGCTATACCGTGCTGAAATTCCAGGCCCGGTAAAAGACAGCAAGATGACTCCTCGCATTGCAGAAACTGCGAAAGCGCTTTGGTATATCTACCTGAGTCTGACTATATTGTGTGCGGTCGCATTCTGGTTGGCGGGTATGACTCCTTTTGACGCCATTTCTCATAGTTTTTCGACTATCGCTATTGGTGGATTTTCGACGCACGATGCCAGTATGGGGTATTTCAATAGCCACGCCATCAATATGATTACTGTTGTCTTTCTTCTTATTTCAGCCTGTAACTACTCGCTTCACTTTGCAGCATTCGCTTCTGGTGGGGTGCATCCAAAGTACTATTGGAAAGATCCTGAGTTTCGAGCTTTTGTCTTTATTCAAGCCGTACTCTTCGTTGTGTGCTTTTTATTGCTGCTAAACCATCAGAGTTATGACTCCATTTATGACACGTTCGATCAGGCATTATTCCAAACCGTTTCGATATCGACTACAGCAGGTTTTACAACCACTGGCTTTTCAGAATGGCCGCTCTTTCTGCCCGTACTTTTGCTTTTTTCCTCTTTTGTTGGGGGGTGTGCAGGTTCAACAGGCGGAGGAATGAAAGTTATCCGAATTCTTCTGCTCTCTTTGCAAGGTGCGAGGGAAATGAAACGACTGATCCACCCAAGAGCCGTCTACACCATCAAAGTCGGAGGCAGTGCACTTCCACAACGTGTCGTCGACGCGGTATGGGGTTTCTTCTCGGCCTACGCTCTTGTTTTTGTAGTGTGTATGCTGGCATTGATCGCGACTGGTCTCGATGAGCTCAGTGCGTTTTCGGCCGTCGCCGCAACACTTAATAACCTTGGCCCTGGTTTGGGGGAAGTCTCCCTTCACTTTGGTGACATTAACGACAAGGCCAAATGGGTACTCATTGTCTCTATGCTATTTGGGCGTTTAGAGATTTTTACGCTACTGATATTACTAACGCCTTCTTTCTGGCGTAGTTAGCTAAGGACTCACAGTGACAAAAGCATTGCTAATGTATTCTTCGCGAGAAGGGCAAACCAAAAAGATAGTCGAATATATAGCGGAGCAACTCTCTGGTATGGATTGCGATATCGTCGACCTTCATCAGAACGCTGAGCAGATAGACCTTCAAGCATATGACAAGGTCCTGATCGGTGCCTCTATTCGCTATGGTAAATTGAATAAAAAGCTTTATCGCTATATAGAGGACAATGTTGCCCAGTTAGAAAAGCTAAATGCGGCGTTTTTTTGTGTCAACTTGACGGCTCGAAAGGAAGAGCAAGGCAAGGATACTCCGCAAGGGAGTGCTTACATTAAAACCTTCCTTCGTAAATCGCCTTGGCAGCCTTCTTTAATTGGTGTTTTTGCAGGCGCGCTTTATTACCCTCGTTATAACCCCTTTGACCGTTTTATGATAAAACTGATTATGACCATGACGGGTGGGGAGACGGATACGTCAAAAGAAGTCGAATATACTAACTGGGAAAAAGTGGCGATATTTGCCAGTAAATTTAGTCAGCAATAGAGAAAACGTGATTTTTTGAGCTCTTTTGTAGGCTTTTTAGCCGAATGGTAAAAAAGTCAGGAAAAATTCAAAAAAGGGCTTGCCAATGTGATG
>NZ_JAJNNZ010000016.1 GCF_022836845.1 Vibrio gelatinilyticus | reverse complement strand
GAAGACGGGCTTTTCATAACTAAACCAACTCTTACATTGTGTAAGTGTAAGGCGCTTGGATACCTAGAGGGATACCAAGAGCCCAGTAAGCTAGCAAGAAGATAGTCCAACCAATGAGCATCGCGATAGAGAATGGCATCATCAGTGATGCCAGTGTACCGATACCGGTAGACTTAACATAGCGTTGGCAGTAAACCACAACCAGTGGGAAAAATACCATTAGTGGCGAGATGATGTTCGATACGGAATCACCTACACGGTATGCCGCTTGCGAAAGTTCAGGTGAAATACCTACCGCCATTAGCATTGGAACAAGGATTGGACCAATCAACGCCCACTTCGCCGATGCTGAACCAACCAAAAGGTTAACAAAAGCGGTTAGCAAGATCATACCAACAATGGTTGCCTGACCAGGCAAGTTCATCGCTTTTAGACCTTCTGCTCCGTAAAGCGCAAGCATAGTACCAATGTTAGATTGACCAAACGCCGATAAGAACTGTGCACAGAAGAACGACATTACAATGTACGCGCCCATCGTTGCCATTGTATCTGACATGGCTTTAATAACGTCATTGCTGGTTTTAAAAGTGCCCGCCACTCGGCCGTAAACATAACCTGGGATAATGAACAAAATGAAGATCAATGGAACGATGGATTTCATAAGCGGTGCTGAGAACGAGGTGATCTCGCCTTCTGGAGAACGCAGTGCTGACGATTCTGGAATGATCGCAGCAATGAGAAGTGCGATACCAGCAACCATAGCCCAACCCGCGGCACGGAATGCCTTAGATTCAGTCTGAGTGAATGTACCTAGATCCGGTGCTTCTTCAGCATCGTCATCAACAGGAGTATTCTTCAGGCGTGGTTCAATGATTTTCTCCGTCACGTACCAACCAATCGCAACGATTAGGAAAGAAGACAGACCTGTAAAGAAAATGTTCGCTAATGGGTTAACAATATAGTTTGGATCGAGTACTTGGGCTGAGGTTTGTGTGAAACCTGCCAATAGTGGATCGATGCCAGACGGAATGAAGTTTGCTGAGAAACCACCCGATACACCCGAAAATGCTGCCGCGATACCCGCGAGTGGGTGACGACCTGCTGCGTGGAAGATAATACCACCTAGAGGAATAACCAGAACGTAGCCAGCATCTGCAGCGGTATGCGATACGATAGCAACCAAAATCAACATTGGCGTTAACAGCTTAGCTGGCGTAAAGTTCAGCATTTTCTTCAGGCCTGTTGTGATAAAGCCTGATGAATCTGCCACACCAACACCTAGCATCGCAACAAGAACGATACCTAACGGCGCAAAGCCAGTAAAGGTCGTCACCATGTTGGCTAAGAAACTGGCCAGAGCTTCACCGGTAAGAAGGTTTTTAACCTCTAGAGCTGCGCCTGTACGTGGGTTAACGAGATCAAAAGAAACGTTAGAAAGAAGTGCTGACGCCACCCACACGATAACCAAAGCCCAGAAAAACAAGATGGCAGGATCTGGGATCTTATTACCCGCTCGTTCAATAAAGTTTAAAAAGCGATCCATCCCTGTCGGCTTCGAAGATGGTGCTGAATTAATAGATTGGTTACTCATGGTAACTCCGTAGTTTGATGTTGTTGTTCGTGAATTTTTTACTAAGTTTCACTATGAACTTTTTATTACTGAGCTATTTTATTTATTACGAGAAAAATTAGTAGATAATTTGGATCTTTTTCCATATTTGTAGACTTATTTTGCAAAAAATACCCCTACATATAACATTTATGACACACAAGAAGCCACATTAACCATACAATCACCTAACTAGCACGTAAAGTACCCAATCTAGTAACCATAGTTGATGACGCTTTGTCTATTTAAAGAAAAGCAAGAAGTGAATTGAAATGGTAAGTTTTTAGGGGAAAATGCTAAAAAATATGACGAGAGGATTAATACTCGCTAAAGCGAGAAATTTGACTTTTCAACTCCACTTTTTGAGGGCCAAAAGGATTACTCCAATGCGCGGTCATTTGTACTGTTTTGACATTGCCGAGCAACGCCACATTGGCGATCTCCCATTGCAATAGGTAGAGTGGATGGCTGTCATCTTGTCCGTCAACAATACTCGTATCGAAGTTAGCCATTACAAAACTAGGGGCTGATACCGTCGCATCCCCATGGTTTCGAAACCAATCCATTTTAGACTGAGCCAAACTCATGGCCTCTAGGCTCTGGTAGCTGTATAAGGCGCGCTGCTCGATAAAGACTTGCATTTTCAGCAGGCCTAACGCTCCAACAGCAATGAGTGACAACGCTATCGAGACTTCCAGTAAACTAAAACCATTCTGTTTAGAAATCACGCCACGATCCTTTTTTCCAATGGTATGAAAGAGAGCCAACCGTTGTGTTGCCATTAGACACATAATCAATATCCAAATCGCCAACTAGGGTTGTTAGCCCCCCCTTAGCGTCAAAAATCAACCCGCCCTTTGGAAAGCTCGAAGTAATTTGAATACTGACTGAGTTCTCTTCTATGAAATCTTTAAAGTGCACTTGCACTGAGGCACTTGTCCAGAACTCATCAAGTGAGTCACGGACAGTGTTATTTTCCATGTCCACTCGATGATAAACTACTCCATTAAAAACAAGGGATCCATTTAAGGCCAATGCGCCATTATTGACCACTAACAGCTGAGTAGCGTTTGCGTTTGCAGCAACAGCCCGATCAATATAACAATGCCCTTCTAGCCACAGGCCTCTTTCTTCTCCGAGTACAAAATGATCTTCTATCAGTTGGGAGCATTGATTGGCTTCAAAATTGGTAATTCGCTTAAAGCGCGTCGCATCAGATGAGATATTGGCAAGACTTGTCTCGCTAGCGTTTCCACCAAAGAGATCTCGAAATGGATTAAGCCTCGCATTGGCGATAAAATCTTTCTTAAACGGCCCTCTATCATGAGATTTGTTAAGGGAAAGCGTAAACGCCTTATCTTCTTGCTTACCTATCACTGTTTTGTAGTCATCTGCACATTGCCTACTAAGGCCAGGAAAAGCTCCATCGAATACTGGCGCGACAACCTCTAGGCCATGATCACGCCCACTAAAGCCTTGCGTTGCATCATATTGAAAAGTAAAACTATCGGCATAAGTCACACTCGTGCAGGCAAATTCATGTTCGCTTGAATTGATAGGCTCTGTGCTTACATTAGGTGATATAACCGTGGTGCCAATCAACTTGAGCGGGCCAACGGTTTGAATCGCACCTTGGGGCTCGCTACCTAGTTGCTGAATAACTCTTTGTACTTTTTGATAGCCTGATGTGGCTGTAAGAGTAAACTCCTCTCCATTTTCAACAATCAGCTGAGAATCAAATTCACTTAACTGGCACAGTTCAGAAAAGTCGCTCCCTTCACTGAGTAACTGAGCTGGTGAAGTCGAATAAGTTTGCACATACGCAAAAGCGCAATCTAATACTCCTTCTGCGCGTGCTCTTTGAGCCCAAACACTGCTTTCATTTTGTGCGCGTTTTATCTGATACAGTGACGCTTTGTAAGCGCCGACCACTACAGCTAATGAGACCATCATCAAAACACTGGTTACCAGTAAAACCACAGCTCCGCGCTGATTTAACGTGTTCATGTTCCATTTCTCACAATAATGTTGCGCTGTAGGGTTCTGGTCACTGAGTGATCATTGGCTAATCTTCCTGAAAGCACCATTTTTATCCAGGTTTTACTCGTGATGCTGCTTGTCATATCAGCACTTGTAACCCCGAACTCGGTGATCTCTATGAGCTTATCATCGACCATTTTTTCACAGTTTATAATGCTCACCGCCGCTACCGTCATAGGTGAATCTTGCCGATCAGAACATATTTTTAGTCTGCCTATAGGGTCACTTTCATACATCCAGGCAACATTTTGATAGGAGGGAGTCTCATGATGAACATCCCAATAGACGTACTGCAGCCCACCGCCTTGTTGCTCAACGACTCTCGTAGCATCATCTAATAAACTTGCTGAGCCATGCTGCCCATAGCCCGCTCGAGTTAGATCATTTTCTAGCCGCCGAGACAAAGTGACTAAGGTTTGTTCTAATATTTTCCCTTTGTAATTGGCGCTGTTATTTCCTTGCAGCGATAAAAACATCGCACCAATCGAAAGTAGACAGAGTACCCCAATCGTCGATGCCACCATCAGTTCAACTAACGATGTGCCGAACTGTCGGCTACGCTTTCTAACAGGCATGTTTAACATTCCCCCAATAATGGATCAAAGTCGCCAAACTGACAGAGCACTACCCGCCCAGAGCCTGTAGAGGTTTTAATACCAACGCCTTGGCTATTCTGAGCTGATTGTTTGAAGGTCATCGTTCCTGCACTTAGCGCTGCGCCCGTAAGACGATCAAACTTAATTTGCATCGAGCTATGATTCATATCGACATAAAGATCCACAAAACTCTGGTCAGCCAATTCAAATAAGGGATCACTAAAGTCACTCTTACT
This sequence comes from Vibrio gelatinilyticus, assembly GCF_022836845.1. GTDB lineage: Bacteria > Pseudomonadota > Gammaproteobacteria > Enterobacterales > Vibrionaceae > Vibrio > Vibrio gelatinilyticus. The sequence goes on along the minus strand of NZ_JAJNNZ010000016.1, from coordinate 80,456 downwards.
CGTTGAAACGAGCGCCCGCCAACGCGATTGACCGCCTCCATTTGGCAGGTTATCAATATGAAACCATAAATCCTGCCCGCGAAGTACCGCTTCAGATTTGGTTTGAATCATTAAATTGAACACTTGCTCACTGGTACGTTTAACCAGAAACTTATTAGACATTGTCCAATAACTGGGCACAAAAATGCTCATTAGCAGCGTGACCACTGCCAATAAGATACCGAATTCAATCATGCTAAAGCCTCGACTCATTTCGCGATTTCCAATGAAAAAAACAGAAAGAATATAAACTTAGTTGCTTAAATCGTAGCAGAGTAGAACACTAGTAAAGGTTGAGTTGGTCGAGAATCGGGCTAGGTTTGATAAATGATATGTAATAAAAGAAGCAGCAGACAAATTGGTTTGACGTTGATCGAAATTGTCATCAGTCTTGCAATATTGAGTCTATTTGTTTCCATAGCTTACCCTGTTTACAAACAACAGGTACTCGGCAGTCATAGAACGGCAGCATTGACCGATCTCATGAGGATGCAACTGGAGTTGGAAAAAGAATTTAACGGCAGCTATCAATTCGAAAGTGTCATTTCCGCAGGTCAATGTGTGCTCTGTGAGTCTGACCCGTCTCGCTACCAGTTTACCGTCACCGCAGACAATGGTTATACGCTCAGTGCCACCCCAGCAAAAGGAAGTCCACAGTTGGAAGATTCGTGTTTAAATTCAGATAAACGAATCACTCTTGATGCGATTGGCAACATGCTACCAGCGAGCTGTTGGAAATAAAAAAGGCCTGCTAAGAGCAGGCCTTTACAAGTAATACTAACCGTTTAGCTGGTTAGATCATCGAAGAACTTTTTAACACCGTTAAAAAAACCTTCTGATTTAGGGTTGTGCTTATTTGCCGCATCACCACCACAGGTTTCTTCAAACTCACGTAGCAATTCTTTCTGACGCGAACTCAGCTTCACCGGCGTTTCGATGACCAGTTTAACAATGAGGTCCCCCACACCGCCGCCACGAACACCCTTAACGCCTTTACCGCGCATACGGAACATTCGACCCGTTTGAGTTTCTTCTGGCACCTTGAGGCTAACACGGCCATCTAAAGTCGGAACTTCTACTTCACCACCTAAAGCCGCTTGCGAGAAACTTACTGGCACTTCGCAGTACAAGTTGCTGCCATCGCGCTCGAAGATGTGATGCTCTTTAACATGCACTTGAACATACAAGTCACCCGCTGGAGCTCCTTGCTCACCCGCTTCACCTTCACCAGACAGGCGGATACGGTCACCCGTATCTACGCCAGCAGGGATCTTAACTTGCAGTGTTTTGGTTTTCTGCTTGCGTCCCTGACCATGACAACTGTTACAAGGATCTTTGATGATTTGACCTTTGCCGTGACATGTTGGGCAAGTTTGTTGTACGGCAAAAAAACCTTGGCGCATCTGAACTTGGCCATGGCCATGACAAGTGCCACAAGTTTGTGCTGACGAGCCTTTCTTCGCGCCGCTACCATCGCATGTTTCACACTCAACCAGTGTCGGTACTTCAATTTCTTTTGAGCAGCCACGGACTGCTTCTTCAAGCGTAAGCTCCATATTGTAACGAAGGTCAGCACCACGTTGCGCACGCGCTTGACCACGACGGCCACCGCCACCGAAGATGTCGCCAAATACATCACCAAAAATGTCACCAAAATCGCCGCTACCGCCACCAAAGCCGCCGCCGCCCATGCCGCCTTGTTCAAAGGCCGCATGTCCATATTGATCATAAGCCGCTTTCTTTTGAGTATCGGTCAGGATCTCGTACGCTTCTTTTACTTCTTTAAACTTTTCTGCTGCGCCATCATCACCCTGATTGCGATCTGGGTGAAATTTCATTGCTAGACGCTTGTAGGCCTTCTTGATGTCGCGCTCTGACGCATCACGTTCGACGCCTAATACTTCGTAAAAATCACGTTTTGACATATTGCTTGTTACCAATTACTTCAACAAACAGCTACCGCTGCTTTGGGGTTGTATCGTTCTAGATAAAGATTCACTTCCTTATCTAGAGCGACAAGTTTATACACTGAGATTTACAAACATGCGGGCGTGAAGGTCTCCCCAAACGCCCGCAACTCAATAATTGTATTCGTCACTACCCCTAAGATGGGGTAGTGAGCATAATCAAATTATTTTTTCTCGTCTTTAACTTCTTCGAACTCAGCATCAACAACATCGTCGTCTTGCTTAGGTTGCTCACCAGCTTCAGCGCCTGCACCTTGTGCTTGAGCTTGCTGTTGTGCAATTTCCATTAGCTTCTGAGCCGCTTCCATTAGCGCTTGAACTTTTGCATCAATCGCTTCTTTGTCTTCACCTTTACGAGCTTCTTCTAGCTCAGTAATTGCCGCTTCGATCTTCTCTTTCTCTTCTGCAGGCAGTGCTTCACCAGCTTCTTCTACTTGCTTACGAGTACCGTGAATCATTTGGTCAGCTTGGTTACGTGCAGTCGCTAGCTCTTCGAACTTCTTGTCCGCTTCTTTGTTAGCTTCTGCTTCTTGTACCATTTTCTCGATGTCGTCATCGCTCAGACCGCCAGATGCCTGGATAGTGATCTTCTGCTCTTTACCTGTCGACTTATCTTTTGCAGATACGTGTAGGATACCGTCCGCATCAAGGTCGAATGTTACTTCGATTTGAGGCATACCGCGTGGTGCAGCTTGAATGCCTTCTAGGTTAAATTGACCTAGAGACTTGTTAAAGCTCGCTTGCTTACGCTCACCTTGAAGTACGTGGATAGTTACCGCACTTTGGTTGTCTTCTGCTGTCGAGAATGTTTGATTCGCTTTCGTTGGAATAGTCGTGTTCTTCTCAACTAGCTTGGTCATTACACCGCCCATTGTCTCGATACCCAGAGACAAAGGAGTCACGTCTAGAAGAAGTACGTCTTTCACGTCACCAGCTAGTACACCACCTTGAACTGCAGCACCCATTGCTACTGCTTCGTCAGGGTTTACGTCTTTGCGTGGCTCTTTACCGAAGAACTCAGTAACCTTAGCTTGAACCATAGGCATACGAGTTTGACCACCAACTAGGATAACGTCATTGATGTCGTTTACAGATAGATCCGCGTCTGCTAAAGCAACTTTTAGTGGCTCAAGAGAACGTTGCACTAGATCTTCTACTAAAGATTCTAGCTTCGCACGAGTCACTTTTACGTTCATGTGCTTAGGACCAGTCGCGTCGGCAGTAACGTAAGGAAGGTTTACGTCAGTTTGAGTCGTAGAAGAAAGCTCGATTTTCGCTTTTTCTGCGGCTTCTTTAACACGCTGCATTGCTAGTGGATCGTTCTTAAGATCAATGCCTTGCTCTTTTTTGAACTCTTCAACCAGGTAGTTGATCATGCGGTTATCAAAGTCTTCACCACCAAGGTGAGTGTCACCGTTAGTTGCTAGTACTTCAAACGTTTTCTCGCCTTCAACTTCGTCGATCTCGATGATAGAGATATCGAAAGTACCACCACCAAGGTCATAAACCGCGATAGTGCGATCCCCACCTTTCTTGTCTAGACCGTATGCTAGAGCAGCTGCTGTTGGTTCGTTGATAATACGTTTTACTTCAAGACCTGCGATACGGCCAGCATCTTTAGTTGCTTGACGCTGAGCATCGTTAAAGTAAGCAGGTACTGTGATAACAGCGCCAGTCACTTCCTCACCAAGGAAGTCTTCAGCTGTTTTCTTCATTTTTTTCAGTACTTCAGCTGATACTTGAGGAGCCGCCATTTGTTGGCCTTTCGCTTCTACCCATGCATCACCGTTGTCAGCCTTAACGATTTTGTAAGGCATGATTTCGATGTCACGCTGTACTTCTTCGTCTTCAAAACGACGACCGATAAGACGCTTAATAGCAAATAGCGTGTTCTCTGGGTTTGTAACTGCTTGACGCTTAGCAGGCTGACCAACTAATGTTTCGCCATCTGTGTATGCAATTACCGATGCCGTTGTACGCTCACCTTCCGCATTTTCGATTACGCGTGGCTTGTCACCGTCCAATACAGCAACACAAGAGTTAGTAGTACCTAAGTCAATACCAATGATTTTACCCATCAGGCTATCTCCGAATTAATTCTAATTTCGTTTCTAATTACACCCCATATGTGGGGCCAGTGTTCGGGCTTTCAACCCTAGCTAGCAAACAAAATTTACAATGTTTGTTTTATCTATGCACCATAGATAGGGGCACCCTCTTCCTTTCTCAAGGGCAACAAACAAAAAAACTCACATTTTTACGATTCATTTTCTACCTCTTCAGTTAATCGGCTCTTTTTAGAGTCTCATTTTGAGTTCTAATTCGGTCATATCATTGATGCTCACCTGGCGAAATTGGCGACCTTGCTCACAGGCCGCGCAACAGGTGCATCGGTGTGCGGGTTCTCCCGGTTGTCTCAATAAGTTCAATATTTACACTCTCCAACCAGTTAAAGTATGCAATTAGAACAGAAGGAACTGATCATGCTCTTATTCTCTTTATGTCGGAGGCCAGCTTGGCATTGGCTCTGTGGAAGCCTCATTTTCACTCTTGTGGCTAGCTTGAGTTCACTAGCCTCTGTGAGTGCCGCAACATCGAACTTATGCCAGGTCGATATTGAATACTCAGTGGTAAATCAATGGCAATCTGGCTATCAATCTGAGGTTTCAATCACCAATAAGACAACCTCTGATTTATCAGGTTGGTCGTTGAACTGGGCCATTGACGCCCAAGAATCTTTCGTTTCTGGCTGGAATGCTCATTATGACTACCAAGCCCCTGACCTCACTGCAACCTCTAACTTTGACTGGAACAAAGTGATAGCGAGTGATGGTGGAAAAGTTACGTTTGGTTTCCAAATAGACTCTTTGCAAGCGCCGACAATCCCAGTCGACTTCATCTTTAACAGCGATGGCTGCAGTGAACCGTTGCCTCCTGTTACCCCGCCAGAGCAAAAGAGCTTTGTTCGCGCAAGTGGTACTCAAATCATCGACCCTGAAGGCAACAACCTTATCTTTCGAGGGATGGGGATAGGAAGTTGGATGGTTATGGAACCTTATATGTTTGGCTTCAACGAAGACGCTGATGAGGGACAACACAAAATCCTTAACGATATTAGTAACGTGGTCGGTAGCGAAAAGACTCAAATCTTTCATCAGGCCTGGCTCGATAACTTTTTCACTGAGCAAGATGTTATCGAATTGAAAAACTCTGGCTTCAATACTATTCGCTTACCAATGCACTACCAATTGTTCACACTACCGATCGAACAAGAACCCATAGAGGGGCAAGACACTTGGCTCACTCAAGGATTTGATATGGTAGACCGGTTACTCGATTGGTGCCGGCAACATGGTATTTATCTCATTCTCGATTTGCATGCTGCCCCTGGTGGACAAGGTTACAACGGCAATATTAGTGATTACGATCCAAGCAAGCCATCGCTTTGGGAAAGCGCGGAGAACCAAAGAAAAATGGTCGCACTTTGGGGAAAAATCGCCGAACGCTATGCCAATGAAACCTGGATAGCCGCCTATGATCCAATGAATGAGCCAAACTGGGGTTTTGAGAACAAACCGGATAACAAACACGGTTGCACTGAAGAATCCAACCAACCGTTACGGGATATGTACGCCAGGCTGATTCCAGAAATCAGAAAATACGACAAAAACCATCTGATCGCCGTAGAAGGGAATTGCTGGGGCAATAATCACTCTAGCCTTTGGCCTCTTCCTGTCCCCGACGACAATGTTGCCATCAGCTTTCACAAGTACTGGAACGAAAACAACCTTGAGTCGATACAGCAATACATACAGATGCGCGATCAATATCAAATACCACTTTGGATGAGTGAATCTGGTGAGAATACAGTAGCGTGGTATCGAGACGCGGTGGAACTACTCGAAGAAAATAACATAGGTTGGTCGTGGTGGACGTGGAAGAAAATGGAGCATCCTTCCGGCGTATTTTCGATATCAAAACCAGATGGCTTTCAGGAATTACTCGATTATTGGCAAAGCGGTGGCCAACAACCCGATCCTGTCAGCGCTCATGAGACATTAATGATGCTGACTGAGAACTTAAAGATGCACAACGCACACCGCAATCAAGACACGATCGATGCGCTAACCAAAGCTCAGATAAAATGCGACAGTCAGCCCGCCTACCCATTGAACACTTCAGTAGCTGCTACGGAATATTGTGAAATGTCTGGAGTAAAAAGTGATGAGGGTTACGTGGGTTACTTTGCCCAGGGCGATTGGGTTGCCTACCCTTTCTTTGCTCCTAGTTCGGGGAATTATACTCTTGAACTCAGCGTGGCTACTGAGCTTGATAATGGCCATTTAAGGATCGAACTCCTCGGAGGGCAGACCGCGCTATCGGAGTACAAATTAAGCAGTACTAATGGTTGGTTTAATTGGCGAACGATTCGGATTCACATACAACTAGAGGCAGGCTATCAACACCTTGCGATCGTTTCGCAATCTGATGACGTGAATTTGCATTCGATAAACTTACTGCAGCAATAACTAAAAAAAGCGGAGCCAACTCTGGCTCCGCAATGTATCTCGTTATATGTAACTGTCAGCGTATTATGCGTGATTCTCAGTAGCCTGAACTTCTGCTTGCTGCTCTACGTTGATCTCTTTTTCGCTTGCGGCAACGATGGTGTTCACTGCGGTATCACCAACAACGTTTGAGCTGGTACAGAACATATCATTGATACGGTCAACCGCCGCAACGATAGCCAGACCTTCTGGTGGAAGACCCAATTGGTGAAGTAGTACACCAATCATAACAACACCACCACCAGGAACGCCGCCAGCACCGATAGACAGTAGCAAGACAGTGAAGCCCATAGTGAACAAATCACTGGTTTGGATTGGTTGTCCAAATGCATTAGCAATAAAAATCGTTGCAATAGCAATGTAGATTGACGCACCAGCCATGTTCATGGTTGCACCTAGTGGCACACCAAAACCTGCAACTGACTTAGACACACCAATCTTATCGGTTAGTGTACGCATCGTTACTGGAATGGTTGCGTTCGAGCTTGCTGTGGACAGTGAAAATAGTACCTGTTCACGTGTTGCTCGAATAAACTGAGAAGGTGTAACACTTGTTGTCGCACCAACCATTAATGGATAAACAACAAAGATCCACAGAACAAGAATTGCAACAACTAGTGCCACATAACCCGCAACAGAAGCTAGTGTACCTGCATCTAACGTTGCACCCAATTGGATCATAAGAGCAAATACACCGTAAGGTGCAAGGCTCATAACCAAGCCAATTAGCTTCATCATAATGTCGTTAGCAACCTTAAACGCATTGACTGCTGGTCCACCTTTTTTGTCCAATGCTTGGATGGCAAGACCTGTCAAAATTGCCATAAAGATGATTTGCAGCATGTCACCATTGGCAAACGCTTGGAATGGGTTGCTTGGTACAATGTTGGTGATCATAGAGAAGATGTCAGGTGTCGTTGTTGACGTCAGCTCAATAGCTTCTGTCACGGTACCGCCAAGATTGGCACCGGCGCCAGGCGCAACAATAACGCCAATAGTCAACGCGAATGCGATAGCTACAACAGTATTGATAATGTAGAGAGCAAAGGTTTTACCGCCGAGACGACCAAAAGAATTAATGTCTTTTAGTTCAACGATACCGCATACGATCGAAACAAATACCAAAGGTACGACAAGCAGTTTGATTAGCGATACAAACATACCACCAACGCCTTCTGCGAAACCTAATAGGTATTGATCAAAAAGGCTAACGCCGGCGAAAAGGTATTGAATTGCTGTACCGATTAACAGACCAGCAAAAAGACCTATAAAGATCTTTTGGGATAATGATTTTTTCATTCAAAAACTCCAGAATGTTGTGTGTTGTTCTCTGCATTTTTATAATTATCAACTTTCTCATTAACGGAAAGCTCAGTGCATACTACCTATCTACAATTCAAAATAAAGCATTATTTTTACACTACGTTACTTTTTTAACACAACAGATATGACTATATGCATTGAATTTAACAATAGTTTCACCTAAACGAATAAGTAAAAAAAATGGAGCCCTTAGGCTCCATTCTGATAAATCAACAAGATAGAATTTAGGCTACATCGCCGTCAAATTACTTCGACACCATAACCATCGCTGGACGCAAAACGCGACCATTTAACTCATATCCTTTTTGCATGACGAACATCACAGTATTGGACTCATGATCAGCGCTCTCTTGAATAGACATTGCTTGATGTTGTTCAGGGTTAAACGTTTCGCCTTCTGGATTAATTTCCTTGAGGCCAAATTTAGCAACTACATCAACAAACGTTTTGTGAGTCATCTCTACGCCCTCTAGAATCGGCTTTACAACGTCATTTTCAGCGTCAGCCGCCGCGATAGCGCGCTCCAGATTATCAATAACTGGCAGCAGCTCTTCAGCAAACTTGTTCAATGCGTACTTGCGAGCCTTATCGATTTCTTGCTCAGTACGGCGACGCATGTTTTCTACTTCAGCTTTAGCTCGAAGCACACTGTCTTTTTGCTCTTGAAGTTTTGCTTCACTGGCCAATAACGCTGCTTCTAGTTGAGCAACCTTAGCATCATTGATTTCTTGCTCAGATTCTTCATTCCACTCAACATCCGCTTCAGAACCGATAACTTCGGCTTCAACTTCTACGTTGTTCGCTTCTGCTTCATTAGATTTCAACTCTTCTTGGTTCACTTTGTTCTCTTCGTTGCTCATGATTTCTCCAGAGTATTGAACTTCTTGCCAATGTTTGCTGGATTAATCATTAACTTCTTGGATTAATTCAGGCTAAACACTGCATATATACATTGATTGGGTATATTATGGGGATGAAGATTTGTGATTCAAGCATTAATAGTTTGGAAGCGATATGAAAAAACCTTTTAAGGTCATTGCCATCATCGGCAAGCCCCGAGCACAACAAGCCATTCAAACCCATAAAGACCTGTTCTTATGGCTGATTTCTAAAGGCTATGAGGTCATTATTGACGATCGCCTTGTCGATATACTGCTTGATATTCCAAGAAAACATTTTTGTAGCCTGGTCAGACTGGGTAAAGAAGCCGATCTCGCCATCGTGGTTGGGGGTGACGGAAATATGCTTGGTGCGGCACGAGTGCTGTCGCGTTTCAATGTTGCGGTGATTGGTGTCAATCGAGGTAACCTTGGCTTTCTTACAGATCTTAGCCCAGACAACTTTCAGGATGCACTAGAGGCCGTACTGCAAGGTGAGTATATAGAGGAAAAGCGCTTTTTGTTGGAAGCCGAAATCCATAGGCACGGTCAAATTAAAAGCCACAACGCAGCACTAAACGAAGCGGTTCTGCACCCAGGGCAAGTCGCCCATATGATTGAATTCGAAGTCTACATTGACGGAGTATTCGCTTTTAGCCAACGCTCAGACGGCATTATTATCTCGACACCGACAGGCTCTACCGCTTATTCCTTATCAGGAGGCGGCCCAATTTTATCGCCCAAGCTTAACGCTATTTCGTTGGTACCGATGTTCCCACATACTCTTTCTAGTCGACCACTGGTGGTCGATGGTCAGTGTCGAATCATGTTAGTTGTTTCACCAGACAATCGAGGTACACAAGAAGTCAGTTGTGATGGTCAGATCTCACTACCGGTTTCACCTGGCGATGAAATTCACATCTATCAAAGTCCGAACGAACTGCGTCTTATCCACCCTCAAGATTACAGCTATTACCACGTACTGCGTAATAAGCTAGGTTGGTCTAATAAGCTGTTCTAAAAAGAAACACCGCTGACTTTGCTGGTTAATTGAACATAATAACTGTGGCTAAGCGCACAAAAACTTACCTGTACAACTTTACTGTATAAAGAAACAGTATATACTGTTTCTTTATACAGTAATGTTCATTTTAACAGGTAATCTAAAATGCTGTCTCATCTAAGTGTTAATAATTTTGCTATCGTAAAATCTCTGCAGTTAGAACTCAGTAAAGGAATGACCACCATCACCGGTGAAACTGGTGCAGGTAAATCCATCGCTATAGATGCGCTGAGTCTTTGCCTTGGCGGTCGCGCCGAAGCCAGTTCCGTTCGTATCGGCGAAGATAAAACAGACGTCACTGCCGCCTTCGCGCTTGATGAAAACATCAATGCCACGCGTTGGTTAGAAGATAACGATCTCCTCGATGGTAACGACTGCATTTTAAGAAGAACCATTAATAAAGATGGACGATCACGTGCTTTCATTAATGGCAGCCCCGTACCCTTGTCACAAATGAAGTCACTTGGCCAATTATTGATCAACATTCATGGACAGCACGCTCATCACCAATTGATGAAATCTGAGTATCAACTTGCACTACTTGATCAATACGCTGGCCATGCTTCGCTATTGCATAATGTTCGTCAACATTATCAATCCTGGCGTACTGCCGACATCGCCCTAAAACAATTAACAGAAAACAGCGCCAGTAATCTCGCGCAGCTACAACTGCTTGAGTATCAGATCAAAGAACTTAACGAATTGGCGATCGGTGAAAATGAATTTCCTGAACTTGAACAAGAACACAAACGCCTGAACAACAGCGGTGAGTTGGCTCTATCTTGCCAGCAAACCATCGACATCATCTATGAAGGTGACGACGTAAACGCCTTAGCACTACTGCAAACGGCCAGCAGCAAGCTACAACAACTTGCCGAATTAGACAGCAACCTAAACAATCTTCCGACCATGTTAGAAGAAGCGATCATTCAAGTCGAAGAAGCTAACTCTGAACTACGGAACTACCTCGACACCATTGACGTTAACCCTGAAAGAATGTCGTTTGTAGAAGAGCGCTTTTCTAAAATCATGTCGTTAGCACGTAAGCACCATGTTTTACCAGAAGATCTGTACCAGCATCATCAGGATCTATTGGCACAAATCGATGCGTTAGACAGTTCCGATGAAAAATTACAAGCGAAAGAAGAAGACGTGCTTGCCAAGTACCAAATCTTCTCCCGTGCTAGTGAAAAGCTCAATAAATCACGAAACCGCTATGCAAAAGAGCTTAACAAGCTCATATCGCAAAGCATGCACGAATTAAGCATGGAGAAGGCCAAGTTTAAAATTGACATCACTTTCGATGCCGAACACCCCACTCCACTGGGTATGGACAGTGTGGTCTTCTTAGTATCAACAAACCCTGGCCAACCTATGCAGCCCATAGCAAAAGTGGCTTCTGGTGGCGAACTGTCTCGAATGTCATTGGCAATACAGGTGATCACCGCACAAAAAGTGGACACACCAAGCTTGATTTTTGATGAAGTGGATGTAGGGATCAGTGGGCCAACCGCTGCCGTTGTTGGGCAAATGCTTCGTAAACTTGGCGAATCAACCCAAGTCTTATGTGTAACGCATTTACCGCAAGTGGCCGGTCATGGCCATCAACAACTATTTGTGAGTAAGCAGACCAAAAACAATAAAACCGAAACCAGCATGTACGCTCTTGATCAAGAGCAACGCATCAGCGAACTCGCACGCTTACTTGGCGGTAGCCAAATCACGGACTCAACTCTCGCTAATGCGAAAGATTTGCTGATTGCAGCTTAAAGGGATAGTTCCACGCTAGAAGAGATTTCGCTAAAGAATGCAAGCCAACTCATAATTCACACTGTGAGTTGGTTATTCAAAGCACAGTTTTTTTTACATCTGCCTCATCCTTGTTTATTATCTGATCCAGAATTACCGAAACAGATACATAAGACGACTATGCAACTTAAGAAATGGCTCATCAGTATGCCGTTAGCCATCGCCATGTTAACTGGCTGTTCGCTGGCGGAGAAAATGGTTTATCGAATCGATATAAACCAGGGTAACTTTGTTGAACAGAGTGCTGTCGAACAACTCAGGTTTGGCATGACCAAAGAGCAAGTTCGCTATGTTCTCGGCTCTCCCATGTTAATTGAAAATGGTTATCCCAATACTTGGTATTACATCTACCACGCGACAAAAGGACACAACAATCCTGAACAACGTAACCTCGTCGTCAATTTTGAAGCGACAGGAACACTGACTGATATCGCTGGTGACTATGAGGCTCATTCAAACTTTTATCAGAGCCTAAACTAAGTTCCCACACACAAAAAAGCTCGCATTAGCGAGCTTTTTTAAAAGTATCTAGAACTTGGTTAGGCTTTGGCCGCTTTCGCCTGCTCCGCTCTTTTTCGTCGTATCTCTTTAGGATCGGCAAGTAGTGGTCGATAAATCTCAATGCGGTCTTTATCACGTACAGTCGCATCAAGCTTAACGTTACGACTAAAGACACCCAGTTTGTTTTTATCAAGATCCACTTCGGGGTAAATAGCCAGCACTCCAGACTTTTCGATGATCTCTTTGACGGTCATTTCTTTATTAACCACCAAAGCAAATACACGTTGTTCGTGCGGCAATGCATAAACGACTTCAACATGAATCAAATTAGAGTCAGTACTCATAGCTGACATAGACCTCTTTCGCTCGACGAGTAAAGGCATTAACCATATTACTGGTCAACTCATGAAAAATTTTACCAAACGCCAATTCAACCATTTTACTTGAGAACTCGAATTCCAACTTCAATTCGACCTTACAGGCTCCTTCATCTAGAGATGTAAAGAACCATCCCCCTTTTAAAGATTTAAAAGGACCATCAACCAGTTCCATCAAAATGGCACTTCCATGGTCTAATTGATTGGTAGTCGTGAATGTTTTGCTTATTCCCGCCTTAGATACGTCAACTGACGCAACCATTGCTGAACTGCTAGATTCGATCACCCGAGAACCAGAACAACCAGGCAGAAATTTGGGATAACTACCAACATCGTTCACCAAATTGAACATTTGTTCAGCACTAAATGAAACTAACGCTGAACGCGTCACCTGCTTCATGTTTACTCCTCAAAAATGACCGATACTCAAAAGCTAACACGATTTTACTGTTATTATCGCTAAGCGCAAATAAAAGCCTTTCCTAAAGCTCTGCTCTCACTTTATAATGTCGCCACTATGGTAAAGAAAAAATCAAAAAATAAAGCCGGTAGCAATACTATCGCGCTCAATAAAAAAGCTCGCCACGAGTATCACATTGATGATGAGATCGAGGCAGGAATTGAGCTACAAGGCTGGGAAGTCAAATCACTTCGTCAGGGTAAAGCCAATATCGCCGAAAGCTATGTTTTCCTGCGCGATGGTGAGGCTTATATCAGCGGAATGAGCATTATCCCACTAAATCAAGCATCGACACATATCGTTGCTGAGCCGACACGCGTGCGTAAACTATTACTCAAGCGCAAAGAGCTCGACAACTTGATTGGCCGAGTTAACCGCGAAGGAATGACCTTGGTGGCCACCGCGCTTTATTGGTCTCGCTCTTGGGCGAAGCTAAAAGTAGGTGTGGCTAAAGGTAAAAAACTTCACGATAAACGTGCTGATCTTAAAGAAAAAGACTGGGCACGAGACAAGGCACGAATTATGAAGAGTAATTTGCGTTAATCTTGAGCACTTAAACGCGTAATGCTAGACAGCCAAAGGTTTTCTGGTACTATGCGAGTAACACTTGGGGCTGATTTAGGATTCGACAGGAATTTTGAAGTCTGAGGTGCATGCCGTGGGGCGGTTGGCCACGTTAAAAGCCGCAAAAAAATAGTCGCAAACGACGAAAACTACGCACTAGCAGCTTAATAACCTGCTCAGAGCTCTCTTGCCCTAGCTTCCGCCAGTAAGACGGGGACCAACAAGGGATCAAACCCAAACTAGCTAGCGTGGCTTCTCCCACCTGAGAGGAAAAGCGCGAATTATAATTCAGGTTAGCCATTAACTAGCGTGTCGGTTCGCAGGTTGGTGGTGAAATTAAAGATCGACTAAGCATGTAGTACCAATGATGAATGGTTTTTGGACGCGGGTTCAACTCCCGCCAGCTCCACCAAACGTTTGGAAAGGGCGGTAACTCTCTGAGTTATCGCCCTTTTTGTATTCAATAATTGGCATCATCTTTTCTCTTCGGCTCATTAACCTTTTCGCGATAGTAATCTTATCAAACATGCTAATTGTGCGTTCTCGAAACGATAAATAACGCGTGTGAATATCTACTTTCATATCAACACCTTATAGTTTTAAGATTGTAAGTTACTATTTTTATTGGATTTTAATCGCGAAATTTTCTGGAACTTCTACTTACGATTACTAGGTTACAATCTAGGCACTAAAATGTCGGCGACACTCTATTGCCCCAAAGCTAGGAGAAACCGTATGTTAAGCAAGATACAAAAGATATCAATCGCGACAAGAGCATGGACAATTTTACTGTTCTTTGCTGTTGGTTTGAGTGCTAATGTCGTTCTAGATGCACTCCAAACCCGGCAATTGATGAATGACAACTATCAGAGAGGCGTTATTACACTGGTTGAGAGCGCGCAAGGTGTTGCTCACTACTATTTTGAGCAGGCCTCACAGGGTAAGCTGTCAGAACAAGAAGCTCAGGTTCAGGCTCTCGCGGCCATTTCGGCCATGCGTTTCGACGGGGGCAACTATATTTTTGTCGCCGACCAACATGGAGTTCAAATTGCCTCTGGTGTGAAATCACTTATTGGTAAGAATATTCTTGGCCTTACCGATCACACGGGGAAAGCTTTTGTAAAAGAGTTGTACCGTGTGGCCAATAGTGGCGGTGGCTTCGTCGACTACATTTGGGCTAACCCTGATAAAGGTACAACAGATCCCAAAACCAGTTATGCACGAACGTTTGAACCCTGGCAGTGGATGATAGGTAGCGGGGTAAATATGGTCGCACTGCAAGCGAATATCGAGCACGCCGAGCACCGCTCTGCCTTTAAGGCTCTTATTATACTCGCCTTGTTATCGGCGGTGGTGGCCTTTTTTATCAAGTCGATTACTACGCCGATCCAGCGCACGATTAACGCAGTTAAAGAGCTTTCATCAGGTCACGGCGACTTAACTCAGCGCTTAGAAGAGCAAGAATGTCGGGAGCTCTCTGAACTGGCGATCCACTTTAATCGTTTTGTGGAGTCTATCCAAACCATCATGCTGTCAGTCAACGATGCAGCAACTCAGGTCTCTAGCTCTGTTGAACAAATGCACCACTCTGTTTACAAGATTGACGACAACCTAGTTCAGCAGCAAAACGATGTTGACCAACTTGCAACCGCAATGACCCAAATGCTTGCTACCGTTGAAGAGGTTGCAGGTAGAACGGTTGAAGCCAACGATGCCAGTCAATTGGCGGCGAAAGAGACCCGTTCAAGCCAAACGATTATGGGCACAAATATTCAAGCATCACAGCACTTGTCAGATGAAATGGGCAATGTCAGTCAAGTGGTCATGCAACTTTCGAACGATGTAAAAGATGTCGATACGGTGCTTGAGGTGATTAAAGGTGTCGCGGAACAAACCAATTTATTAGCTCTTAATGCTGCAATCGAGGCGGCGCGCGCTGGCACTCATGGCCGAGGATTCGCGGTTGTCGCTGATGAGGTGCGCACACTGTCGCAGCGAACTCAACAATCAACCCTTGAGATCCAGGCTATTGTAGAGAAACTTCAACAAGGTACTGAAAATGTCGTCTCTCTTATGTCGGCTGGAGCAAGCGAAGCGAATGAGTTAACCGCGCTATCCGCAAAAACTGGCGAAGCTCTTGAGAAAATCAGCCGTGAAGTTCAGACCATTGAATCGATGAATGAGCACATCGCGACTGCGGCGGAGCAACAAACAGTGACGGTGAATGATATCAACCGCAATGTTGTCAGTTTGCGCGACATGTCGGTATCCGTGTCGCAAGAATCAACGCAAATGTCTTGCGCAAGTCAATCACTTCAACAAGTATCTTCACTACTGATGGAGACAATCAGCAGGTTCAAATTAGCATCACAATAAATTGAGTTGTTATCAAACGAAAGGGCTAAGCTCATCTCAATAGCTTAGTCCCTTCAACGCTGACAATTTGGAGTTCACACAACCAAACTGTTTATCTCGCGTTACCGCCTTTATATCGGCAGGCTGTCATCGGCATTTTTACAACATCACCCGCTATTTGACAATCGACAAGATAACCAATTTTACCTGCACCTCCGCCAGCATAACTCAAGCTAGAAACCGCTAGCAGTGCGCCCAAAATAATTGATACTACGGTTTTCATAACGACATCTCCTCAACATTTTATAAAACGCAAAATTAGTATGAGATATCTCGTCAATAAAACCACAATTAGAATGGGAAAAAAGCGGCGAATAAATAATACAGACGCACTATCAGAGGGTTACCTTTAAGTACAGAAGATATCACTACAGGTCTTATTAA
Source organism: Vibrio gelatinilyticus (assembly GCF_022836845.1). Taxonomy (GTDB): domain Bacteria; phylum Pseudomonadota; class Gammaproteobacteria; order Enterobacterales; family Vibrionaceae; genus Vibrio; species Vibrio gelatinilyticus. Next base: position 64,108 of record NZ_JAJNNZ010000016.1, on the reverse strand, counting down.
ATGCGGGATATTGGAATGAAACTGCTGTTTTTATGCCCTCCATTTTGTTGCCACTTTACCTGAAATTGCTTTCGGCCAGATGCACCGACTATGCGACTACTAATAATTTCATTTTTTAATCAAGAAGTAACGAAGTCGTGTGATATTCGTTTGGTGAGGTAGGGCTATATATTGACCGACTCAAACAGTTCATGGCATGTAAATACAGTAACTTATTGGCGCTCAAGGGTAACACACTAGCAAAAGAAGTAATGCCGATATAAATAACTGGATTTTGAGAAACCATTGCCTAGACATCGATAATTTCTTACGACATCTAGGCAACAAAGTTGTTTGCAGAAATAAACAAAGCGGAATTAGCTTATACCTGAGCTAATTGGTTTCGAATGACAGAAATTGATTGAGAATGCTTTTGCGCTTCTTCACCTGTTACGTGTAATTGTTCACTCATTCCCAGGCTTGATGCCAGCAATGACTGAGTATCACTCGCCCCTTGATTAATTAGCGCCATTGCTTGTGCAATCTGCTGGCTATTTTCACTCGCGCCTGAAGCCTCATTCGAGACATCACTGATAACCTTTGATAGCACATCGACTTGTGTTTGCAGGTGGTTTACATTGGACGTTGATGATTGCAGTGAGTCTTGAGTGCTTTTTGCAAGGTTACGCACCTCGTCTGCAACTACAGCAAACCCTCTGCCATGTTCCCCTGCTCGTGCAGCTTCGATACTCGCATTCAGTGCTAGCAAATTAGTTTGCTCTGCTATTTGGTTAATGATGGACAATATTTCTTGGATGCTCGACACATCGCTGTTCACTGCGAGGATAGAATCACTTAGCAGTTGAGTTTCGTTGGCAAGTTTGCCAATGGAGGCGCTAAATTTCGACAAGTCACTGTTCAATGACACAGAGGAATCGCCCATGTTCGAGACCAAATCCCTTGCTTGATTTGTCAGCTCTGCTGATTCGTTCGCGACACTCATGATCCCGGCACTTGAATTGATCACCTCTTCTTGAATACGAGTCATCAGCTGTAAGGCCATATTGTTAAGTTGCAAGAAGTATTGAGAAAACTGCCCATATTCAATGACAAAATTAGCATGTTGATTCGCTTGCCCGGCTCTTCGCTTAAAGAAGAACAGCGAACTCAACGTTTCGTTGATGTTCACCCCATACAACTCACCAAATGTTGAGAATCCGGCAATTTGGTAGTCATCAAAGCAGCTTAGTTGGGACAAAGAGTGTTGGTTATTGAGACGTCTCAAAATGCAGTCAAATAGGATGCCTCCAACTGGCTCTCCATATTCAGTTACAAAACTCGCAAAGTCTTTTTCGGTTTGTTCAACGAATGACGTTGCTTTGACTAAATGAAGCTCGGTGCCTAGTGGCGTATCACAAAAGAAGCTCAAGCTTTTATTGGCAAGATCAATGTTGGCGATGGAACGAACAAACAAGTTATTGCCAACCTTACTTGCAAAACTGTGCCCTTTTAAGCGCTCGGCAAGCTGATCTTGCCCGCACGAAAAATAATGGCAAAGTTCATCGATTGGGCTGGTAAGTGTGGCACGTGATGGATCGATAAATCCGCTCACAGTGCGCAATGCCGGATCGGCATCACCTATAAACCAAGATTTTCCTGTGGTGGTAAAGTTTTGGGTTTTGAACAGTTGGTAATCAAACTCCGGCGCTAGCTCAACAAATACGATCAAAGCATGTTGTTTGCGTATCGCCTTGCCGTCATGGAATGGCGCTGATTTGAAGTCGAGTCCACCAGCCGAGGTCCCACCAATAAAAGGCACAGGAAAGCGTCCCGATTGGTAGACTGCTTCCATCAACCAGTTTTCACTATTAGTCAGTCCGTTTACTATTGTCAGTGCCACACAGTTTTCTGCGTTTAGGGATACGCTAGGAGAGATGTGTTTCAGCTGCGTCTCGATTTTCGCAATGCGATCACTGTGGCTAAGAGTGACATGGCCATTTTGCACATCATGACAGGGAAGCTCAACCAGATGTTCGTCGACATCATTGATCAGATCTTGGGAAAACAACTGCACGACAACCTTGTCACTGCCTTGGCTGTTTGAATAAAAAGGTGCATTAGCGCTCGATAACTCCCCTGCTGTAGACGTCGCAAAACACGGACATTGAGCGAAGCGTTTTACTTTTTGCTGTACGGATTCCAAGCTAATCTGCTGTGGTACAAAACTTATGATCAACGCCGGGGTAAAGTGGCTATTTTCTTGGAAAAACTGCTGCAACACCTTGTCAATATCTAGCAGAGTACTCTCTATTACTTTAACTGCGTCTAGCTCTCTTTGTGGTTCACCCTTGGTATCTCGATTAAATATACGCTTTAGCAGCATGTTCCTATCCTTGTCATCAGCTTTGGGAGCAAAGTACCGTCTGAGGAGAAAAGTCTCCTCATTATAAAACAGTGATGCTACCCAGCAATTATATAAATATCAATAATAAATATATAAATTTAGGCTCATAACAAAAACCGTAAGCTATTGATTTGAATTATGTAACAAACGCACTAACGACAATGTCAGTTGGCACAATTTTGAAGTTAGAATAGCCGTACCCTTCCCTGTCAGGCTAATTTTTGGTGTAAGCTCATCACGGTATCGAACTAAGTATTTCCCCGGTAACCATTGAGCTAACTCTTTCGAGACTTTTTGTACTGCGGTGCACTGCGCAAACTCCGTAAGGCTTCTCATATACCATACTAAAGCTGGTAAATACGCTCATTGTAATACCTCCATCATGTTTCCAAGTGAAACAACAACAGCTGACTTTTCAAGCCCCTAAAAAGGCGCTACCATCAGCAACGCCTTATATAGGCCATTATTAATTAATTATTCTCAGGGCGGGGCGAAATTCCCCACCGGCGGTATACTTCTCCACAATACGAAGTGAGCCCGCGAGCGCCTATAGAGCTATTTTGTAGGGTCAGCAGATCTGGTGAGATGCCAGAGCCGACGGTTACAGTCCGGATGAGAGAGAGTAACGACAATACTGCACACCACGTGCAGTCTGTTCTCGTGGATGAATGATCGTCCCTCTTTAGTTATGCCCTGATTCTGGTATTGAGATTAGGAGTATTACCATGAATCAGAACCAAACTTCACTTCTTGCTGAATTCGGCACCCCAACAGAGCGCGTTGATCGAGCTTTACTCGCCCTCCAAAATGGTCAAGGGGTACTGCTTCTTGATGATGAAGATCGCGAAAATGAAGGTGATATCATCTGTTCGGTTGATCATCTAACCAGCCAACAAATGGCATTGATGATCCGTGAAGGTAGCGGCATCGTTTGTTTGTGCATCACAGACGAACAAGCACAACAACTTGAATTGCCACCGATGGTTGAAAACAACAATAGCGCTAATCAGACCGCCTTTACCGTTTCTATCGAAGCGAAGGTCGGGGTTACCACGGGTGTGTCTGCTGCGGACCGCGTCATCACAATTAAAACGGCGTGCGCCACTCAAGCCAGACCAGAAGATCTCGCACGACCGGGGCATGTTTTTCCATTGAGAGCTCGTAAAGGTGGCGTTCTGACTCGCCGTGGTCACACAGAAGGTACTATCGATCTGATGCAAATGGCGGGATTATCCCCATACGGTGTACTTTGCGAAGTCACCAATCCTGACGGTACTATGGCTAAAACACCTGAAATTGTTGCCTTTGGCAAACTGCATAATATGCCAGTTCTCACCATTGAAGACATGGTTCAATACCGCTTAGCGTTAACCGAAAAGTCTGCTTAGACACACAAAAAGAGGAAGCCAAATTGGCTTCCTCTTTGTTTTGACCTGATCACTGCTTACTAGTTAGTTGAACAGGTTACCTCTCCTAAGTCTGTCCAAACACCCCACTCACCAGATTTGGTAGGGTCGTCACCTTGTGACCACCATTTCGCTTGCCACAGTTTTCCAGCCCAACAGACTTGGTCGCCACCAGTGTATACCGTGGATGGCTCCCATAAATTGTCACACATAGAGCCTGAGGTATTATCGGCCTTAATCAATACTGAATGTGTCGCTGTTTACCCCCATCAAAGTAAATGTTATAAGCGTCTCCTGTTGTTCCGCTCCACTGATTAAACGTGATTTGGATGTCCGCCAGATCCTTATACTGAACCATTTGGTCATAGCCGGATGTGGTTTCCATCGCCAACTCAATTTTAGAAAATTGTAGGTTGTTCGAACCCCAGACGTCGATAGAGGGCTTGCTTGGCGCAGCGATTGTTGCAAAGCTCACAGCAATCGCTGCCAAAGAAATCCCTATAGATAATTGTTTCATTTTTTATCTCTTTCCCTGAAATGTCTTTATTTACTGTTCACGCAATTTGTGAACATCGAGAAACAGTATTGGAAAGAGATTGAGAGTCTGACTGGAAAAAGAAATAGCTTTCGAGTCACCATACAAATTTAGAAAACATGTGGCACATTGTTTCATTCAATTATGTCAAGTATGCCAAACTTTCTGCGAGTTAATCGCTAAGCGACAGCATAACTGACCTTGTGACTGCGAGATGCTAGGCGGTTAGACGCAATAGGGCTAGATCATTGTCTTTAATTGTATGACAATTAATAACTTAAAGGTCGGGGAGCTATTTGGCTGAGATCACCAATTGAAGGTGAGACCCGTTGAACCTGATTCAGTTAACACTGGCGTAGGGAACCGATAGCAAGAGTGATGGCCTCGCACGTATGCCCAGCACCGTGCTTGTGTTCCCATGCCTATAGGAGCATTAATGGCCACATCCACCTATCGCGACACCCCTATCGTTCTCACTATTGCCGGTTCAGACTCTAGTGGCGGCGCTGGTATTCAGGCAGACATCAAAGCCATCTCTGCCACAGGGGCTTATGCCTGCTCTGTCATCACGGCACTCACAGCACAAAATACCCGGGGGGTGAGCTCAATTTTTCCCATTGCGCCACTCTTTGTAGAACAACAACTGGACGCGGTGTTCACCGATTTGAGTGTAGCCGCGGTCAAAATTGGCATGCTCGCGGACGCCGAAATCATTCATTCCGTGACCAAAAAGCTGCGTCAATATAAACCTAAGTCTATTGTGGTTGACCCTGTCATGGTAGCGACAAGTGGTGATCGTCTGCTCGAACCCGATGCAATGGCTGCGTTAAAAGATCAACTGCTGCCTCTTGCCAGCGTAATAACCCCAAACTTGCCTGAAGGAGCGGCGCTGATTGGGGAAACAACCCCAACAAATCAGCAGGAAATGGACAATCTCATCGACAAGCTTAAGGCGTTAAAAATAGCGCCTATCTTGCTCAAAGGCGGACACCTGGAAAACTCGCCAAACAGCTGCGATCTATTGATCACTGAAAGTGACATTCAAAGCTTTCAGGCCAAGCGAATTTCTACCAGCAATACACACGGGACAGGTTGCACTTTAAGCTCTGCAATTGCGTCATATTTGGCTCAAGGCTACCCGATCAGTCAAGCGATTGAACTGGCAAAGCACTATATTACTCAGGCAATTACACATGCCGACAGACTTGAAGTGGGTGCAGGCCACGGCCCGGTAAACCATTTCTATATGTTCAGTCAGAGGTAAGCTTTACAGAGTATTTGGCCTATCATAGGCCAAATACTATCATAGGCCAAAAGCCATAAAATCTGCTCTACTTTGCCTCGCTATGTGGTGATAATTCCGGCGAATATTGAGGCGCGTTTAAAACACCTCGCTGCATCTCACAAGTACCCTTACTACTGGTATCCCAAGCCGAAAACACAGTTAGCACTTAACCAATAAGCGGGCTTTACACCACTACTAAGCACACCCACCTCAGTACTATATGCTAATAAATACATAAATAGACCAAAGTTTGTGCTCACGATCACGCCACAAGCTTTGTATTTAATCTTTGTTTAACATTTTTTATACATTTCCGTTAGGATGCGTTGGCTGTTCTAATAATCCACCTGAAAGTTCAAAGCAGGGAAGTACTATGCAAACATTTGTTGATTTTTTAAACGGGATAATCTGGAGTCCCGTTCTGATTTATTTATGTCTCGGTGCCGGTTTGTTTTACTCGGTGTTAACTCGTTTCGTTCAGGTCCGTCATTTTTTTGAAATGTGGCGCCTACTCCTATCAGGAAAGAGCTCAGAAAAAGGGATCTCCTCATTTCAGGCTCTCGCGGTATCGCTCTCTGGGCGAGTCGGTACCGGTAATATTGCCGGCGTTGCGGCTGCCATAGGCTTTGGTGGCCCTGGTGCTGTTTTCTGGATGTGGGTTGTAGCCTTTTTCGGGGCTGCAACGGCTTATGCCGAGTCAACCCTAGCACAGATATACAAAGAGGAAGATGAAGGCGAATTTAGAGGTGGACCCGCTTATTACATTGAAAAAGCGATGGGACAAAAATGGTACGCTTGGATATTCGCGATCGCCACTATTTTTGCGTGTGGCGTCTTATTGCCTGGCGTTCAATCTAACAGCATTGGTAATGCTGTAGAGGCCGCGTTTGGTACCGGCGACATGATAGAAACCGCCATCGGTACTATTAGCTTTGCCAAGATAGTTACAGGCACGGTGATTTCGATTATCCTCGGTTTCATCATCTTTGGTGGAGTAAAGCGTATCGCCCACTTTACTCAAGTCGTGGTGCCATTTATGGCGCTTGCCTACATCATTGTTGCGTTTGTCATTATCTTATTGAACGTTAATGAGATCCCAAGAATTATAGGTATGATTTTGGGTGATGCTATGACACCGATGGCGGGTATTGGTGCAGCTATCGGTTGGGGCGTTAAACGTGGCGTGTATTCCAATGAAGCCGGACAAGGGACAGGCCCTCATGCGGCTGCCGCGGCGAATGTCGATCACCCTGCTCAGCAAGGTCTGGTTCAGTCTTTCTCAATTTACATCGATACTTTGCTCGTATGTTCTGCCACTGCGTTCATGATCCTCATAACAGGTGCCTACAATGTCCATGGAGGTGCCGAAGGCGTTTTCCTTGTTCAAAACCTTCCTGCGACTATTGGTGCAAATGGTCCGGTTTTCACTCAGATGGCAATTGAAAGCACCATGCCAGGGATCGGTAAACCATTCATCGCCTTTGCCTTATTCTTCTTTGCGTTCACCACAATATTGGCTTACTACTACATCGCGGAAACTAACATTGCATACATTCGTCGAACGTTCAAAGTAAAAGGCCTCATGTTTCTACTAAAATTGGTGTTAATGGCATCGGTTTTTTATGGAACCGTGAAAGCTGCCAATTTGGCGTGGGCGATGGGCGATGTTGGTGTAGGTGTCATGGCGTGGCTCAACATCGTTGGCATCATTATCATTTTCTTTATGTCTAAGCCCGCTATCAAAGCGCTGAAAGACTACGAAGAACAACAAGCTAGAAAAGTTGAGGTGTACACTTTTGATCCTGTGGCTTTGGGGATTAAAGGTGCTGATTACTGGGAAGAGAGGTATAAGAAAAAAGCAGTAGGCACTAAACAAGCCTCTGACGAGATCCCCTCTCCCGCACCACAACAGGGCTCATAAAACAAAGGGGTAGCTTTCGCTACCCCTTTATGTAACATGGCGATTTAACAGTCTGCATTAAATTGGCTCAAAAAAAAGGCCTGCTAGAAAAAAGCAGGCCTTGGTGATTACGCTAGAAAGGGATTAGGTCTTCGCCATTATTCCCATTCAATTGTTGCCGGTGGCTTGCCCGAAATATCGTAAACAACACGCGAGATACCTTCCACTTCGTTGATGATGCGGTTAGAAACCTTACCCAAGAAATCGTAGGGCAGATGAGCCCAGTGCGCTGTCATGAAATCAATCGTTTCAACGGCACGCAGAGACACTACCCAGTCGTACTTACGACCATCGCCCATGACACCTACAGAGCGCACAGGTAAGAACACTGTGAACGCTTGAGATACTTTGTTGTACAGATCCGCAGCGTGGAGCTCTTCGATAAAGATTGCATCTGCGCGACGTAGTAAATCACAGTATTCTTTCTTTATTTCGCCAAGAACACGAACACCTAGACCAGGACCTGGGAACGGGTGACGATAAAGCATGTTGTATGGCAGACCTAGCTCTAGACCGATCTTGCGTACTTCATCTTTAAACAACTCACGAAGTGGCTCTACAAGTCCCATCTCCATATCATCAGGAAGACCACCTACATTGTGGTGAGACTTGATCACGTGTGCTTTACCTGTTTTAGACGCGGCAGATTCGATCACGTCAGGGTAGATTGTCCCTTGTGCCAACCATTTAGCATTTGACAGTTTCTTAGATTCTTCGTCGAAAATATCGACAAAAACATGGCCAATAATCTTACGTTTCGCTTCTGGATCTGACTCACCCTCTAGGGCTTTTAGAAAACGGTCTTCTGCGTTAACGTGAATAATGTTCAAGCCAAATTTATTGCCAAACATCTCCATCACTTGATCGGCTTCGTTAAGACGCAACAAACCGTTATCCACAAAAACACAGGTCAGTTTGTCACCGATAGCGCGGTGCGCAAGCATTGCGACAACTGAGGAGTCAACACCCCCCGAAAGACCAAGGATCACTTCATCGTCGCCCACTTGCTCTTTAATTCGAGCAATGGCATCTTCGATGATAGATTCAGATGTCCAAAGTCCTTCACAGCCACACACATGCAGAACAAAGTTCTCAAGCATTCTCATGCCTTGTTTCGTGTGCGTCACTTCTGGGTGGAATTGAACGCCGTAATATTTTTTCTCTTCGTTCGCCATCGCAGCGTAAGGACATGTGTCCGTTTGTGCAAGCTTGATAAAGTCTGATGGGATCTCTACCACTTTGTCACCGTGACTCATCCAAACATCAAGTAGCGGTGAGCCATCATCAGTCAAAGCATCTTGGATATTCTCAAACAATGCTGAAGGTGCAGTAACCTGAACCTGAGCGTACCCAAACTCGCGCTCAGTAGAACCTGCGACTTTGCCGCCTAACTGTTCAGCCATCGTTTGCATGCCGTAGCAAATACCAAATACTGGAACTCCAGAATCGAAGACATATTGAGGCGCACGTGGAGAGTTATTCTCTGTAACGCTTTCCGGACCACCAGAAAGAATGATGCCGTCTGGATTGAAGTCGCGAATATCTGATTCTTCAACGTCCCAGCTCCACAGTTCACAATAAACACCGATTTCACGGATACGACGAGCAACAAGCTGAGTATATTGTGAACCAAAATCTAGGATCAGGATGCGTTGGTCATGGATATTTTTAGTCATCAGGGGTCAATCTCAAAAATTAAATTAGTGGATGGAAACCCAATACAGGGTTTCCATAAGCTTCAAATTAACTGTGGTTAGGTATTAACCCAATCGGTAGTTTGGTGCTTCTTTGGTAATTTGTACATCATGCACGTGTGATTCATTTAAGCCTGCACCTGAAATACGAACGAATTCCGCTTTAGTACGCATATCTTCAATCGTTGCTGAGCCAGTTAGACCCATGCTAGAACGAAGCCCGCCCATTTGTTGGTGAACAATTTCTTTTAGGCGGCCTTTGTAAGCGATACGACCTTCAATGCCTTCAGGAACAAGCTTGTCAGCTGCATTGTCTGTTTGGAAATAACGATCTGAAGAGCCTTGAGACATTGCGCCCAACGAACCCATTCCACGGTAAGCTTTGTAAGAACGACCTTGATAGAGGATAACTTCGCCCGGCGCTTCTTCTGTACCCGCAAACATTGAGCCAACCATCACACAAGATGCGCCAGCAACGATCGCTTTACAGATATCACCAGAGAAACGAATTCCACCATCAGCAATGACAGGAATACCATACTCGGCAGCAGCAGCGGCTGCATCAGAAATAGCGGTAATTTGTGGCACACCGACACCTGTTACGATGCGAGTTGTACAAATTGAACCAGGGCCGATACCCACTTTAACTGCGCTTACACCTGCTTCAATAAGAGCACGAGCACCCGAAGCAGTTGCAACGTTGCCACCAATAATATCAAGGTTTGGATAAGCCGCACGTGTTTCGCGAATACGGTTTAGTACGCCTTCAGAATGACCATGTGAAGAGTCGATAAGTAGAACGTCAACACCCGCTTCAACAAGAGCCTTAACACGCTCTTCGTTACCCGCGCCCGCACCGACAGCAGCGCCAACACGAAGACGACCTTGCTCATCCTTACATGCATTTGGCTTACGCTCAGCTTTGTGGAAGTCTTTTGCTGTGATCATTCCTGTAAGTTGAAACTCATCGTTCACGACTAACACTTTCTCTACGCGAGCACGATGCATTTCTTCTTGAACGTCTTCACGAGATGCGCCTTCTTTTACGTTAGCAAGGCGCGCTTTTGGCGTCATAACTAACTCAACTTTTTTATCAAGATCAGTAACAAAGCGTACGTCACGGCCAGTAATAATGCCCACTAGCTCGTTATTCTTTGTCACTACAGGAAAACCTGCAAAACCGTGCTTTTCTGTCAGGGCCTTTACGTCAGCAATCGTTGCATCGGGGCGAACCGTTACTGGATTAGTAACCACACCTGCTTCAAAGATCTTAACTTGACGAACTTGTTCAGCTTGCTGCTCAATCGACATGTTTTTATGAATGAAGCCGATACCACCCTCTTGGGCGAGAGCGATGGCTAAACGAGCTTCTGTAACAGTATCCATCGATGCTGAGATCATCGGGATATTCAACGCGATATTTTTGGTCAACTGAGTACGAAGATCAGCGGTATTCGGGAGAACGGTGGAGTGTGCTGGAACGAGTAAAACATCATCGAACGTCAGCGCTTCTTTGGCAATTCTTAGCATTTGCAATATCTCACAACAAGTGTATTAAAAGACTATCTCATCGTTATCATTTGTGCCTAATTTGGAACAATTAGGAAAGGGATTTTGATTTGATATTGCGGACGGATTATACGCCCAGCGCAATCGCTTGGCTACACATTTTTTGATTTTTAATTTGCATTCACCCCCTTGATATGTATTATATTGCCGCTAATTTCCATACTCACGTCCCCGGAATTAGTTTTGTCTTCATCATCGCTATTTGGTTCCCAAGCTTCCTCACCAAACCAAAATATATACACGGTTTCTAGACTTAATTCCGAAGTACGACTTTTGCTTGAAAATGAAATGGGCATCGTATGGTTAGTGGGTGAGATCTCGAACTTTTCAGCCCCCGTTTCTGGGCATTGGTATTTGACATTAAAAGACTCACGCGCACAGGTTAAGTGTGCCATGTTTAAAGGCAATAATCGTCGCGTTTCTTTTAAGCCCGCCAATGGTCAACAGGTCATTGTCAAAGCACGTTTATCGTTATATGAGCCTAGAGGTGACTACCAACTCATTATCGATTCAATGCAGCCTGAAGGTGACGGGCTTTTACAACAAGAGTTTGAGAAACTCAAAATGTCTTTGGCAGCGGAAGGATTGTTTGCTCAAAATCTAAAGTTCCCCCTCCCTCCTCATCCTAAATGTGTGGGTGTTATTACATCAAAAACGGGTGCCGCGTTGTATGACATCCTCGATGTATTAAAACGCCGAGATCCAAGTTTACCGGTTGTGATCTATCCAACATTAGTGCAAGGGGAAAACGCCGCGATCGATATCGCACAAGCGATTGGTCGCGCTAACACACGTCAGGAATGCGATGTTCTCATCGTTGGACGTGGAGGTGGTTCGCTAGAAGATCTCTGGTGTTTTAACCATGAAATTGTCGCCAGAACCATAGCCGCCAGTCAGATCCCAATTATCAGTGCAGTTGGCCACGAAGTTGATGTGACCATCGCCGATTATGTTGCCGATGTAAGAGCCCCCACCCCTAGCGCCGCTGCAGAGCTTGTCAGCAACGACAGTTCACATAAACGCGACACACTAAGAAACCTTACACACCGCCTACAAAGTACGTTTCGTCATTATCTGGCACAGCGAAAGCACCTTTGGCTACACACAACCAACCAGCTAAATCGTTTACACCCAAAACATCAACTGCAAAGGCAAAGCCAAAGGCTGGATGAGTACGAGTATCAACTGTCTGCGGCTATACAAAAAAGGCTTAGTCAAGAAAACCAGCACCTTAGTACTCTGGCTCATCGCTTAAGCTTGCGCTCTCCTGTCAACAAGCTTGATGTACAACAACACCAGCTTAATCAGTCTACGCAAAGGCTGAGAGTCGCAATGGACAAAGTGCTGACGTTTAAGCAACATCAGTTTTCCGTCATGGTAGAGAAACTCGATATGGTTAGCCCTTTGGCCACACTTAAGCGTGGTTATTCGATCACGCAAGATCACAAAGGCAAAGTCATTAGCCAGGCAGAGCAAGTATACGTAGGAGAGAGCATTATCACCACATTAGAGTCGGGAACGATCGAAGCCACTGTAACCAAAGTCTCCAAGTAGCTGATCAGGCGACGGTGGTAAATCCGCGATTTTACTCTCACAACGCCTCACTCCTGGCACTAAAATCGACACTTGTATGATTCCATGAATAGTTTCATCACTGTTAAAGATAATTCTGTGTCGCTTGCATATTCAGCATAAAGCACTGTTATCACTATTGAATCTCTACCTCGTTTCCTAGAACGTATAAAAAACAATCTATACATTTCTCAAGGAAAGGGACTTTATGAAAAAGTTAACTCCGGTCATGCTTGCCATACTGGCAACCTCCTGTTCGAGTGAACACTCTGTCGTTAATCAAGATACATTGTCACAGGGCAGTCAACTCAATAAAACAGATGTTGCTCTGTATGGTGCAGAAGTATTTAGTCACGAAAAAGTACTCTTCGGCAAGTTCATCATCCGCATGAAAATGATCTCCAGTCCCGGGGTTGTTTCGTCATTTTTTACCTACGACAATGAATCCTGGCAGGGGGGGATCCCATGGCGTGAGATTGACATCGAGGCTATCGGCAAGCATCGCGATCTGCTACAGACTAATTTGATCACAGGCAGTCAAGCAAAGCGTATCCACTCAGAAAACACCCATACTGTCACCAACCTAGATGAATTCAATGAGTTTACTCTGATCTGGACACCGAACGAAATATCCTGGCAAGTCAATGGCGTGACCATTCATGAAGAGCTTTCTAGTCACTCTCAACAAGTCATCGATATGCGTGATTCTCCACAAAGTTACCGCATGAACGTCTGGATTTCGGAAGCTATTGGTTGGGTAGGCCCATTTGATATTAATAGTCTCCCTCTTTACCAAGTCGTAGACTGGATCGAATATTATCCATACCAGGACGGCGAATTTACACTCGCGTGGCGAGATGACTTTGACACTTTTGACCAATCTCGCTGGGGCAAGGGAGACTGGGGCTTTGACAGTAACCTAGTCACCTTTTCACCAAGTAACGTTGCCGTCAGTGATGGTCAATTGATATTGGGGATTACCGCAAAAGAGCCTGGCATCCCTTCTATCAAATAGCCCTCGGTCTAGCATTAATGGCGGCTGATTTTATCAAAGCCGCTTGGCTATTCATGATCCAAAAAAAGCGAAATACGACTATGCGTAATTACAATTTTTTCACTGCCTTATTGGCATTGTGCCTGTCACTGCCTGCTGTTGCGGTTGAACCTCTCACCGTCGAGAATGGGCAGATCATGGCAGGTGGTAAAAACCAGAGTTTTGCTGGAGTCAGTCTGTTCTGGAGTAATACTGGGTGGGGCGGAGAAGATTTTTATACAGCCAAAGATGTCAATCTAGCAAAAGTGGAGCTGGGCGCGACACTCATTCGAGCGGCGATTGGTCACGGACAGCAAGGTGGTCTGCAAGATGACTGGAATGGCAACATGTCTCGCCTAGAAACAGTCATCGAGGCTGCAATCGAAGAAGATATGTACGTCATCGTCGACTTTCACAGCCACGAAGCGCACCACGACATCGCGAGCGCGAGTGCTTTTTTTAGTGATATTGCGACACGATATGGTCACCACGACAATATCATTTACGAGCTATTCAATGAGCCACTGCAGATCAGTTGGAACAAAGATATTAAGCCTTATGCGATAACGTTGATCGACACCATCCGAGCCATTGATCCCGATAACTTGATCATCGTGGGTTCACCAAATTGGTCTCAAGATGTCGACGTTGCTTCATACGCCCCCATTGAGCGTGAGAATATTGCGTACAGCATCCATTTTTACGCAGGTACACATGGTGATTATTTGATTGATAAAGTCAATATTGCTCTAAACAACGGCATTGCTCTATTTGCAACGGAATGGGGGACGGTCAATGCAAATGGTGATGGCGCTGTAGACGTACAACAAACCTATCGTTGGATGAACCTGCTAAAAGAGAACAATATCAGTCATGCCAACTGGGCGCTAAACAATAAAGCGGAAGGTGCTTCACTGTTCGTACCCGATGGGACATGGGGAGACTACAGTGAATCTGGCCTGTGTGTAAAAAGCATTATTTTGAACTGGAACAGCGACGAAATAAAACCGTGCACCGACAATATTGATACAGTGGAGACAAGCACTGCCAGCGGTGGCAGCATTGGGTTGATGTTCGTGTTGTGGTTAGTGGTAGTCGGTTTTCTAAAGCGTCACGCGAACTGGACAATGTGAACCGCTAGTTCGCGTTTTTATCCTGGGCTGATTGAAAAGAGATAACTACTCGCGACTTGGATTTAAGCTCATTGCATGTATGACAAAAGTAGCTTGCGGAACCACACGCCTGTAGTTTTTCTAACAGTGCTTCACAATCTGGACAATGAGCCTGTTTACTAAAAGCAGCATCACAGTGAGTGCAAAAGTACTCACCGCGCCACTCTAATTCCGAGTGGCATGTTGGACAACAATTGGAACTATTGATCATAATTCTACCCTAAGCAGTTTAGTTAGATTTCAAGTATAACTTAGGTCACAGTAGAAGAATCTTGATCCAGATTCAAACAGCTCTTAAGTTGGTTCTGTTTTTTCTTTTTATACATATCAACGTCTGCTAGACGAATAAGGTGGTCAATGCTTAGATCACTGCAACAAGTCTTAATTGCAAAGCCGACGCTCACGTCAATATTGCTCTGTTCTAGTACGAGTGGCTGGTTGAGTTCTTGTCTGAGAGTATTAAAGAACGCTAGGGCTTTTACTTCATTGGGAAAGCAGTAAAAAGCCAAAAATTCATCTCCCCCATAGCGGCCAAGGATCGCGTCTTCAGGCAATAAAGACTTGAGTGTGCTCGCGACTTTTTTCAGCACTTTATCGCCGAACTGGTGACCATACTTATCATTAACTTGTTTGAACCTGTCGATATCCACAAAGAAACAACCAAGCCTATTACCTTTAAAGCAGTTACTTTCACTGACTTTCTCTAGCAGAGCTCGTCGATTTAGACAATGGGTCAAAGAATCATATTGCGCTTGAAAGTGCAGCTTTTCTTCAAGTCGATACTTTTCAATAGCGACCGAATAGACAGAAGCGAGAGACTCCAAAAGTTCGAGTTCTACGTCTGAAGGAGCGTCGGCTTCTTCACTGTAAATCGCTAGCGTGCCTAGCACTTGATTGTCGACTGAGATGATAGGCACTGACCAGCATGCATTTAGATTCGCCTTTTGCGTAAGAGCTGCAAATGAGCGCCAGTTGTCATGCTGGGCAATATTCTCGGTAATGATTGTTTTTTTATGATAGGCGGCGGCGCCGCACGCTCCAACATTAGGGCCGATTTCTATGCCATTGATTGCTTGCGTGTAAAATGACGGTAAATTGGGCGCACAAGAGCTATGCAGTGTTCTTTTGAGTGGATCCAAATATATGATCGATGCTATACGTTTACTAAATAAGCGCTCGCTCAGTAAAATGATCTTATTGTCGAGCTCATTCTTAGGCAGTCCAAGAGCGAGATCCCGTAATAGCGTATTGATACTTTTATGCGCTTCTAGCAGCAATTCTTTGCTCATAACCCTACCACTTCATTCCATAATTTGTATTTTGTCACCAAGCTTGCGCAAATATTAACACACCGTTCGGTAAAATGTAGCCTCATACGTATTTATCTATAAAATAGACAATAAGTTCTGCGCGAAATGATACGGTATTTTGATGGATAATAGGGATGAATAAGGATCATTCGCTGATCAAGTGCTTTGTCCACCATGATCAGCGATCTGCCTAATTAAGAACATTTATATAACCACACACCGAAAGCATAAGTTACATGTTCTGCATTTGCATTTTATGTGGGATAAAATTCTAACTAATGATTTGGAAATGGCACTTTTCAATATTTAGTAAAAAGATCTTTATTGAGGTTTGCGGATTGCATACGTGTGCATCTCAACATTACTATCATCTATGAGTTGCAGTTCAATACGTGTGGGATGCAAATGAGTAAGATCGGTAATATGAGTTCCTCCACATGGCATTGAAACTAACACATCACCTATCGTGCACTCCCAAAACCTGGAGTCCGTTAATTCATCACCTTCTAATCGCATTTGGATTGAGGCACTTTTTGATAACCAACGATCTACAAGGGCATTAACCTGTGACTCAATCTGCTTGAGATCTGTTATGACCTCTTTTGTATTTAGACCACGTTTTTTAAGTGTTTTACCAAGCCGGTAATGATCCCAACATTTATTGGTCGAAACCACGCTTCTCTGCTGTGCATAGCGATTGAAGTCATAATGGCCAAGCCCATCGACTCTGTCTGGCACTTTACGCCAATAGCCCTCGGCTAGAACCTGATTGAGTGCCAAAGATGCAATGTGCCCAGCACTGTGACCGAGGCTAAAGCCATGCTGCCGCTGTTGGTCGACACACAACCTGACTCGCTCGCCAACTTTCAATGACACAGCGCACGCTTGCAGACGATGAACCACAACAAAACACCACCCCTCAGTATTGCGCTTCACTGGTATATTTTGGCCAACATATAAGGATCCTGTAGATAACTCTATGGCACCAACTTGGCAATCTATAACCTTTAGTTCATCTTGATGAATTCTCAGGATACCGCTATCAGCAGGGTGGTCTGGCCATATATGACTAACGGGATGAAAAGGGGTTTCTTTAGTGACTATATCTAAATAGTCATTGTTACGATCAATAAGTTGGATTTCGCTATCCATTTCCCAAGTTTGATGACAGAAATAAACCTTGGTGGCTGTATACACAAAACTCTCCTACTTGATTTTGTCTTGGTTATCTTTAGTAAACGGGGTTTTAGCCCGAAAAAAAAAGCCCCCAGCGAAGCTGAGGGCCTTTCTATACGGTTACTTTTTCGAGCGACCTTTCATCATTCCAACAAGGCGCTTGCGTTTGCGCTCTTGTGAAATGGTAAGCTTAGTGCCTTTACCTTCAAACGGATTAGCACTGCTCTGGAACTGAATACGAATTGGTGTACCCATGATCTCCAACGAGCGACGGAAGTAGTTCATCAAATAGCGTTTATATGAGTCCGGCAATTCGTTGACCTGGTTACCGTGAATAACAACAATTGGTGGGTTATAACCACCTGCGTGAGCGTATTTCAGTTTCACGCGGCGTCCACGAACCAGCGGCGGCTGGTGATCGTCTGTCGCCATCTTCATAATACGCGTTAATACTGACGTTCCAACACGAGTCGTTGCTGATTTATACGCTTCTTGAACAGATTCAAAGAGATGACCTACACCTGTACCGTGAAGTGCTGAAATAAAGTGTAAACGAGCGAAGTCCACGAAACCTAAACGTCTATCCAGCTCCTTTTTAACGTGCTCTTTCACGTCATTGTCAAGGCCGTCCCACTTGTTCACAGCGATCACAATAGAGCGTCCGGAGTTCAGAGCGAAGCCCAATAAGCTCAGATCTTGATCTGAAATATTTTCGCGCGCGTCGATGACTAATAGTACAACGTTCGCGTCTTCAATCGCTTTAAGTGTCTTAACAACAGAAAACTTTTCGACGGTTTCATTGATGCGTCGACGACGTCGAACACCAGCGGTATCGATCAACACGTATTCCCTTTCATCTCTTTCCATTGGGATGTAAATAGAATCGCGAGTAGTTCCTGGCATATCAAAGACCACCACACGCTCTTCACCCAGAATACGGTTGGTTAGAGTTGATTTACCAACGTTTGGACGACCAATAATCGCCAGTTTAATCGGTTGGTCCTGCAGGCGTTTGAATTCCTGTTCTGCTTCTTCTTCGCTGTACTCAAGCTTTTCTTCTTCTTCGTCCACCAGCTGAGTGAGATCTTCGATTTCTCCTTGATTCTCTTCAATCAATTTCTCGGCAAATGGATTTAAAGCCAGATCAATCAATGCACTTACGCCACGACCATGAGCCGCTGCAATTTGATACATTTCTTCCATACCAAGTTGCCAGAACTCAGCACTAGCAGCATCAGCATCGACACCATCAATCTTATTTACGACCAACATCGCTGGCTTTTCAAGCTTACGTAAGTGTTGGGCAATCGCTTCATCAGAGGCTGTTAGTCCGGCACGGCCGTCAACCATAAATAGCACAACATCAGCTTCATCAATTGCTGCTAAAGATTGCTCTGCCATTTTTGTTTCAACGCCTTCTTCAGTGCCGTCGATACCACCAGTATCGATAACAATGAATTCATGCTCCCCTAATTTCGCCTGTCCGTATTTACGGTCTCGGGTTAATCCAGGAAAGTCAGCGACAAGCGCATCGCGAGTACGGGTTAGTCGGTTAAATAATGTCGACTTACCAACATTAGGGCGCCCAACTAGAGCAACAACAGGTATCATAACAACCTCTACACTTATTCTATCTATGTAGTTATAGGTAAAAAGTGACCATCTTTCCTATAACTACAACCTACATCTTGTCAAAAAGAGCAAGATCCTCTTGCTTCTCAGCAATAAAACGGCTCCTAACTGAAAATCAGCCAGGAGCCAGATGTGAATTATATCACGCTTTTTTTAGTTGAGCGTGAGTTTCTTTATTTCGCCATCACGGGAAACCAGAATATAGCCACCAGGAATTGAAATAGGGTTGACTGCCAAACCACTTTCACTGATGTTTTGTTGAGCAACAAAGTTACCTGTCGTTCGATCAATCCAGTGCAAATAGCCAAGGCTATCACCAACGACTAAGTAACCATCGATGATGGCAGGTGGCGTCAACAAACGGTTTTCTAACTGTACATTTTCCCACAACTTCGTTCCACTGCGAGCATCGACAGCAACTAGGTGATCCTGGTCAGTGATCAAGAACAGACTGCGATTGTCAGTTGTCATATCCTGAGATGATGAGTAATTACGCTTCCAGACAGGTTTACCGGATCTCAAATCAATAGAGACCAACTGACCATTGAACCCAACGGTAAACAGATTGCCACCCAAAATTATTGGCGACGCATCAACATCAACAAGACGATCAATTTCTGTTGCGCCTTTTGGCGTACCAATCGGTTGTTGCCAAATTAGTTGGCCGCGTTCAACAATTGCTGCAGACAATCGGCCATTAGCGGTTCCCCAGAATACGCCACCAGAAACAGCCGTCGGTGCGCTATCACCGCGCAGTGTCAAGTTTGGAACATCGCTACTGATAGCCCATCGCTCTGAGCCGTCACGTTGATCTAACGCTGTTAACACCCCTTGACTGGTATGCACCATGACAAGGTTTGCATCTACAGCAGCGCGAGCCAATACTTCACCATTAACGGGGACACGCCACAATAACTCACCTGTTTTAGCATCAAGAGCGATCACTGTGCCGTTTTCGGTACCAATAAACAACTTTTGATAGGCCGCAACGATACCACCGGAGAGTCTCGCCGGTTGCGACTCTTTAACATCGCTTTCCCAAAGAACGCTACCGTTTTCCGGATCCAATGCTCGCACTAACCCATCTCGACTTGCGACAAATAACTGGTCATAAGCGTAAGCGGGAGTCAGCTTGGA
Source organism: Vibrio gelatinilyticus (assembly GCF_022836845.1). Classification (GTDB taxonomy): domain Bacteria; phylum Pseudomonadota; class Gammaproteobacteria; order Enterobacterales; family Vibrionaceae; genus Vibrio; species Vibrio gelatinilyticus. The sequence goes on along the minus strand of NZ_JAJNNZ010000016.1, from coordinate 44,244 downwards.
AAAGTAACTGCCAACACCATCACCGATAGACGATGACCAAACGGTATTTGGGCTAAACTCACTTTCTACTTTTGGTAGTGGTGCCATAACAACGGTATCTTCTTCACCAGCACAACCGCCTAGAAGACCAAGTACCGAGGCCGATAGAAGTACCTTTTTGAGCAACTTATTCATTAAACTCAATTCCTACTTGGCAAGATCATCCAACTTCAGTTGTAAGGTTTGACTAGCGTCTGTCGCCTGTTGAGCTTCACTGTACGCTGAATACGCTGCGTCTTTATCGCCTTGTGATAATGCGATATCACCACGCATTTCAGCAACGCGCCCCGCCCAACTTGCATCACTAATCTTACTAAGTTCGGTGTTCGCGGCTTCAATATCGCCTTGCTCAGTCATAAGTCTGGCGATACGGAACGTGATTAACGGTGTTAAAGCTGGATCTTTTGTTTTAGTTTGAGCCCATTGAAGCTGCTCAAGAGCTTGACCAAATTCACCGGCTTCAACTTGAGCTTTGGCCAATTGCAGTGCCGCTAGAACAGTGTACTCTGAACTACTATCACTATTGATAAATGCTTGAACCTCAGAAGACGCCTCTAAGCCCTTCGTCGCCATTGCTTCAATTGCTTGTGTGTATTGTTCAGAAGCAGTTTCACGAGCTTCGATCACTGAGTCTTGGTAATAGCGCCAGCCAAAAAGGCCGCCCAAACCAACAACAGCACCTAAGATCACGGCTTTGCCGTTTTCTTTCCACCAATCTTTTATTGCTTCAACTTGTTGTTCTTCAGAATCGTAGAGTTCCACTTCCTGTCCTCTTAACTAAAAATCATTATTTCTATCGGCGTATTACAGAATATCTGCGAGCTTTGTCAGAAGTTCGTTCTGCGCTACCGTCTGTTGCTCGCCACCTTTAAGGTCTTTGACAACCACAGTGCCTTCAGCCACTTCATTTTCACCAAGGACTAAAGCAACCAGAGCGCCCACTTTATCTGCACGCTTAAATTGTTTCTTGAAGTTACCACCACCAAAGTGATTCATCACTCGAATGTCAGAATCAGACTCTCGAAGCTGTTCCGCTAATTTAAGGCCCGCCATCATTGTGCCTTCTCCGGCAGTGACGACATACACATCAACATTGCGTCGTACGTCTGTTAGCTCCAGCGTTTCCATCATCAGAACCAAACGCTCAAGACCCATAGCAAAACCCACAGCAGGGGTTGCTTTACCGCCCAGCTGCTCAACCAAGCCGTCGTAACGTCCACCGCCACATACTGTACCTTGTGCTCCAAGACTTTCAGTAATCCATTCAAATACGGTGCGATTGTAGTAATCCAAACCGCGTACTAGGCGCTGATTTACTGTGTATTCGATACCTGCGGCATCAAGAAGTTCACACAATCCTGCAAAATGCGCTTTAGAGTCCTCATCAAGATAATCGGCTAGCTCGGGTGCATCAACTAAAATAGCTTGAACATCTTTATTCTTGCTATCTAGAACACGCAATGGGTTAGTGTGCATGCGACGCTTACTGTCTTCGTCAAGAACATCGATGTGTTTTTCGAGATGCTCAATCAATGCTGTTCGGTAGTTTGCGCGATCATCTAAAGACCCAATCGAGTTGAGTTCAAGACGAACGTGCTCAGAAATACCCAGTTCACGCCACAATCGAGCTGTCATCATGATTAACTCAGCATCCACATCTGGCCCATTTAGGCCAAACACCTCAACGCCACATTGGTGAAATTGACGATAACGCCCTTTTTGAGGACGCTCATGTCTGAACATTGGCCCCATGTACCATAAACGCTGCTCCTGGTTATAAAGCAAACCGTTTTCAATACCTGCGCGTACACAACCTGCAGTGCCTTCTGGACGCAGGGTCAAACTGTCACCATTGCGATCTTCAAACGTGTACATTTCTTTTTCTACTACGTCTGTTACTTCACCAATCGCACGGCTAAATAGATGTGTCATCTCAACAATTGGCATGCGAACTTCATTGTATCCGTATGCACTTACAACACGTTTCACTGTGCTTTCCACTTTTTGCCATAGCGGAGATTGAGTTGGGAGGCAGTCGTTCATACCTCTAATTGCTTGAATTGTTTTTGCCACAATGTGTACCGTTTACTGTTGAGATTATTTGTTGTCGATTAGATTAACATCGATACGGTTGTCCGGATCGATTTGTGCCGCTTTGGCTCGAATCTTAGCTTCGAGTTGATTAACGAGATCGTCGTTATCAAAACGCTCCTTCTGGCGCTTGCCATCTTCGTAGAAGGCGCTTTTCTTATTACTGCCTGCTAACCCTAGATGCGATACCTCTGCTTCACCAGGTCCATTTACCACGCAACCAATGATTGAAACATCCATTGGAGTGATCATGTCTTCTAGCCTCTGCTCTAGCGCATTGACCGTGCCGATGACATCAAACTCTTGGCGTGAGCAACTTGGGCACGCAATAAAGTTGATACCGCGGGAGCGAATACGCAGTGACTTTAAAATATCAAAGCCGACTTTGATTTCTTCTACCGGATCGGCCGCAAGAGAGATACGTAACGTATCACCAATACCTTCAGCAAGAAGCATCCCCAAACCGACCGACGATTTCACAGCACCAGCACGAGCACCACCAGCTTCGGTAATACCTAGGTGCAGTGGTTGATCGATTTTCTTTGCGAGTAGTCGGTAAGAGTCAACGGCAAGGAATACATCCGATGCCTTTACGCTGACTTTGAATTGATCGAAGTTCAATCGGTCAAGAATGTCGACATGGCGCATTGCCGATTCAACTAACGCGGCTGGCGTAGGTTCACCGTATTTTACCTGAATCTCTTTTTCCAATGATCCGCCATTTACACCGATGCGAATTGGAATGTTGTTGTCGCGAGCACAATCGACAACGGAGCGTATTCGCTGTTCGTTACCAATATTGCCAGGGTTGATACGCAAGCAATCAACACCATACTCAGCGACTTTTAACGCGATACGGTAATCAAAATGGATATCGGCGACCAAAGGAACGTTAACTTGCCTTTTGATTTCTCTAAATGCTTCTGCAGCATCCATGGTCGGTACCGATACACGCACAATATCCGCACCGACATTTTCCAGTGCTTTGATCTGTGCCACGGTCGCAGCAACATCAGTTGTGCGCGTATTGGTCATCGATTGGACGGCGATAGGAGCACCATCGCCGATAGGGACGTCGCCAACATAAATTCTTGAAGACGGGCGACGTTTTATAGGTGATTCATATTGCATAGTGTTTTCTAAGGTAAGGTAAACCGAGCGACTTTACCTGAAGTATACCCAGAAAGGTCAAAAGGTTCACTTGCTAATGTGATGGAAACGGCTTCAGGTGCACCTAAAATGACTTTAAACGGTGCTTCACCTGACAAATTCAGCGTTTGTCCTGCAGATTTGATACCCGTAGACAGCACTTTACCTGATGCGTCGGTAATTTGAATCCAGCAATCAGCCCTGAAACTCATCGTCACTTTCTTGGTATTATCAGCGACTTCTACAGCAACAGGAGACGCCTCTTCTAAGATAGGCTCAACAACCTCAAGTTGTGTCTCAGAAAGGGCTTCTGGTGCTGCTTGTTCGCCCTGAGTCGTATCGGTGACTTCTGCCTCTTCAATAACAGGCCGTTGCACAGGAGAAGCTGGTTCTGACGGTACTTCATCGATGTTCTCACCAGAGATCATCTCCATACCTTCTTCATCTAATGCCATTGCTTCGGCATCTGTGACTTCTGAAGTGTCGTCTGCCGGAAAAATGGACAACGTATCTTTCTGCTGATTTTGCAGCCACCAAATCGAAGAAATACCAATGATGACGATAAAGATCCCCCACGTTAGCTTCATAATTCGGCTATCGTGCTTTTCTTTGTTGGTCTTTCTTGAAAAGCTCTGCATCTGCTGTTCGCCATGCTGAGCTTCGTCATGGTGCTCCAAAGTATCGAGAACTGTTGCTTCATCAAGGCCTACGGCCTTAGCATACGAGCGCAAATAGCCACGAGTAAACGTTGCTACCAGTTCGCCATCGAAGTCGTTGGTTTCAATTTTCTCTATGATTGCCACACGCAGGCGTAGGCGATCTGCGATCTGTCTTTGGGTTAACCCTAACTCTTCACGTTTCTCTTTGAGTAACGTGCCCGCTAGGATTTGCTCTGTTGTATCTGTGTATTGCTTGGATTCTTGTTCAGTACTCATTGATCCTGTACTTCTACCTGTAGTTGCTAATGCTATGTTAGTTCATTCTGCTTTATTATTGTATTTGACTCGTCGAGTTCTGCATTAACCAAAGTGAATGGTAGACACACACTGCCTCAGCAGAATTGCCCTTGTTTTGGATAAAAGCTCTGTGTCGAATTGCTTGGTAATACCGACATCGCTATCAGCGCGATGCCTAAATACCAATAGGCCTTTTTTATGAAGGTGAAACATCATAATCTATTCAACGAACAATATGAATTGCCACACCGCCTTTGGAAGTTCAATACCAGCACATTTGTTAAAAAAATGACATTACTCCAAATCTTAAGGCGACCACTATTAGCATTTGATTTAGAAAATCAATGATTGTTCCCCAATACCAGCATAAATGTACAAAAACGTGGTATTGATCTCTTAATTGAATCAGATAGATAGCTGCAATGTAACAACTCGTAAACTATCTCATCAGTGACACAATCACGCAGTCAAAAATGCCAAGCAGATAGCTTGGCATTTAAAATCAATCGTTAACCGACGTTCTTTACAGGAATAACCTCTCCGGCTTGTTCTGCTTTTAGCTGAGTTCGCTTGGTTCTATCAATCACATCACCAACCAACTGACCACACGCCGCGTCAATATCATCACCACGAGTCTTTCGTACTGTTACAGTGTAGTCGTACTGCATCAAGGTTTTCATAAAACGATCGATGCGTGAGTTGCTTGGCTTCTTATAAGGAGAACCTGGATAAGGATTAAATGGAATCAGGTTAATCTTGGCTGGCGTATCTTTGAGTAATTCTGCAAGTTCACGAGCGTGATCCATATCATCGTTCACGTGATCTAACAAAATGTATTCTACGGTCACTTTCCCCCTATTGGCATTAGAAGAAGCAATGTAACGACGTACTGACCCAAGGAAGTCTTCGATGTCCCAACGATCGTTGATAGGCATGATTTCACTACGCAACTTGTCATTTGGTGCATGAAGAGAGATCGCTAATGCAACATCAATATTACCTGTCATCTGATCGAGACCAGAAACAACACCAGATGTCGATACCGTAACTCGGCGCTTAGACAAACCAAAGCCTAAATCATCAAGCATGATCTCTAAAGATGGCATCAGGTTTTTCATGTTCAGGAGAGGTTCACCCATGCCCATCATTACAACATTGGTGATCGGGCGGCGTCCCGTGTCTTTTTCTAAGCCAACTTCGCGCGCTGCACGCCATACCTGACCGATGATCTCAGACACTTTTAGGTTTCGGTTAAAACCTTGCTGGCCAGTCGAGCAGAATTTACATTCTAAGGCGCACCCCACCTGTGAAGAGACACATAGAGTCGCACGATCATCTTCAGGGATATAAACAGTCTCAACATCCTGGTCCCCTACTCGCATCGCCCATTTAATGGTGCCGTCAGAGGAATACTGAGCATCCGAGACGTAAGGCGCTTTAATCTCTGTCAGTCGTATCAATTTCTCACGAAGCTTTTTATTGATGTTCGACATCTTTTCAAAGTCATCACAGCCAAAATGGTAGATCCACTTCATTACCTGATCAGCACGGAACGCTTTCTCGCCTAACTCCTCTTGGAAGTATTTGCGCAAGCCCTTGCGATCAAAATCAAGTAGATTCACTTTCTGTTCAGTCATGGTGCCTCTCAAACGACAGAGTTTCTAAATAAGGGCGCGAATTGTACAGCCTTTAGGCACTCACAACAAGTTTTACTCGAGTTTAAAACTATCGTTGGCCTGTATTTGTACTCTGTAGATTCTTGCTGAGTTTCCTTAGATAAAAAAAAGGAGGCAAACGCCTCCTTATTTAGTAGATGATGATATTTGATCACAGGACCAATGTAGAATGCATCAGACCTGCACAGTCCATTATCTAGGGCATATTTCCGACTCTGGAAAGAAAAATTCAATCTCGCGAGCAGCTGATGCTGGGCTATCTGACCCATGTACTGAATTGTGACGCATACTTAGTGCATAGTCAGCGCGTAACGTACCACACGCGGCTTCTTCTGGATTGGTTTTCCCCATCAACTCACGGTAACGAGCAATCGCATCTTCACCTTCTAGAACCTGAACCATAATTGGACCAGATGTCATAAACTCACGCAGTGCCGGGAAAAAGGGTTTTCCTTCATGCTCCGCGTAAAATCCACGAGCTTGTTCGTCATTTAGGTGAACCATTTTCGCCGCGACGATTTGCAAACCGGCTTTTTCAATACGATGGTAGATTTCACCGATGAGGTTACGCTCTACAGCATCAGGTTTAACAATTGAAAATGTTCTTTCTAGGGCCATAAGTATTCCTTTATCTTTCTTTAATAATTATTTTTCAGCTTGTTCATTCAGTAATCGAGCAAGGGTACGAACCCCCATACCCGTAGCACCAGCCGCCCACTTGTCACTCGCAGACTTTCGGTAAGTCCCTGCACAATCAAAGTGAAGCCAGCCTTTTTTGTAGTCGTCTACAAAGTAAGACAAAAACGCAGCGGCAGTACTGGCGCCTGGGCTATAGTCGCCACTGCTGATATTTGACAGATCAGCAAAATTCGACGGAAGCATTCCACGGTGAAAGTCTGCAAGCGGCAGTGGCCATAGGCCTTCTTTTTCTTGGTTAGCACCGGTTAGAGCCTGATGTGACAACTCGTCATCAAAAGACAATAAAGCGTGATAGTCATTACCTAGCGCATTTTTTGCTGCTCCAGTTAAAGTTGCGCAATCTACGATCAGCTGCGGCTGTTGCTCACAGGCATAGATCAAACCATCAGCCAATACCAGGCGACCTTCGGCATCGGTATTCATTATTTCAACGGTTTTTCCGTTCTTATAAGTGATCACGTCTCCAAGCTTGAGTGCTCGACCAGACACCATGTTCTCAGCGCAACATAAAATGAGTTTCACTCGCTTGTTCAGGCCACGTAAAATCGCTAGTCCGAAACCACCAGTAATGGTACCCGCTCCCCCCATATCCGCTTTCATGGAGCCCATAAAACTCGACGGCTTTAAGCTATAGCCCCCTGAGTCAAAGGTGATACCTTTACCGACCAGGCAAGCAAAAACCGGAGCGTCTTTGTCGCCCGTTGGATTGTAGTCCAGCTGTAACATTGCCGACGTGCGAGCAGAGCCGCGACCAACAGCGTAAATACCTGTCCAGCCCTCGGTGAGAAGATCTTTATCTTTTACGATACGATAGGTGACGTGCTCTGGCGCTAACGATTTGATGAATTCCCCCGCCATAGTCGCTAGCTGTCTAGGTGCGACTTCTTCCGCGCTTTTATTGATGATATCGCGTGTCCAATCAGTCGTTTTAATTCTCGCTTCAAGTTCTTGCTGATCTTCATCTTTGAGTTTAATTAATTCAACTTGATTGTTCTTCTTGGGGTTACGATAGCCTTGGTAGAATGCCCAGGCTGACTCCAAATCCCAGTTGTCACCAGCAAGTGTAATGTGAGAAATGCCTTGAGAATCAAGTTTGCGTGCCGCTTTTTGTACCGCACCAATATCATGACCTTCACCGATATGAATCGTCGCGCTATTGTCTGAAAACGATAGAATGGCTTTAGTTCCCCAGTGCGCTGCTGCGGGTTCTTTGGTTAACAATACGGACATTGTGTTAGACATGGTTTCTCCTGCCTTATTTTTTATTTCACTCTTGCACAAGAGTGCGGCCTTTGCTGACCTTATTCACAGATGCAAAGATGTTAGCATCATGTAGTGCTAATACCAATGACGTACACAGAAGAATTAATAACAATGTAACAATAACTCACACATTTAGTCTCGTGGTCAACGATAATTCAGAAGATAAACAATCGTAGTGGCACAGCTGAAACTAAAATAAAGGTAGCCACACTATCTGCCTCTTAGCACGCATAAAAAAAGCGAACCATTAGGTTCGCCTTTTGATACGGTCGTCGATTAGTCGTATTCATCCATCCAACAGAGGATCACCGCTTCAAGGATTTTCTCATTGGAACGATTAGGATCATCATCGAAGTCTTCCAGCTCAACGATCCAACGGTGCAGATCGGTAAAACGAACCGTTTTCGGGTCTGTGTCTGGGTGCAAGTCGCACAACTCAATCGCGATATCTCGTGAATCTATCCACTTTAGACTCATATATCCTCCTTGAAACGAAAATTAGTGGTCTTCTGATGCGTGATTCAATGTGTAACGCGGGATCTCCACCACCAAATCTTCATCTGCGATGCGAGCTTGGCACCCAAGACGAGATTCAGGCTCTAAGCCCCACGCTTTGTCTAACATATCATCTTCTAGCTCTTCACTTTCTTCTAGTGAGTCAAAGCCTTCTCTTACGATCACATGACATGTGGTACATGCACACGACTTCTCACAGGCATGCTCAATACCAATACCGTTTTTCAATGCTACATCGAGAACGGTTTCTCCCGACTCGGCTTCTAGTACTGCGCCCTCAGGGCAAAGGTCATCATGTGGTAATACAACAATTTTAGGCATGACTACTCGTTCCTCAATTAAATATTGTCTACAGACTGTCCCGCTAGAGCTGCACGGATAGATTTATCCATACGTCGAGATGCAAACTCTTGGCTCGCTTTGTCTGTGTCTTTTATACCTTGTTCAATAGCATCTGCATCGTCTTGACTTCTTAGCGCAATGAGCGCTTCGATGGCGTGCAGCAACTGTTCGTTTTCTTGTTTGCTCAATAACTCATCCCCATCCGCTTGCAGCGCAGCAATAAGTCCTTCGATAACTCGGTCTGCTTCAACACGTTGCTCAGCGAGAGCACGCGCCTGCATGTCTTCTTTTGCGTGGGTCATCGAGTCTTTGAGCATATTGGCCACTTCATTATCACTAAGACCGTAAGATGGTTTGACCTGGATTTCAGATTGAACACCCGTGCTTTTCTCCATCGCGGTCACCGACAGAAGACCATCCGCATCCACTTGATAGGTCACTCGAATATGAGCTGCGCCTGCTGCCATTGGAGGGATGCCTTTCAAAGAAAAACGCGCTAGTGAGCGACAATCATCAACCATTTCTCGCTCACCTTGCACTATGTGCACGGCCATCGCGGTTTGACCATCTTTGAATGTCGTGAACTCTTGTGCTCTAGCTACGGGGATGGTCGTATTTCTTGGAATAATCTTTTCTACCAAGCTACCCATAGTTTCAATGCCAAGAGACAGCGGAATCACATCAAGAAGTAGCATCTCAGAGTCCGGCTTATTACCTGCTAAGATATCTGCCTGGAGCGCCGCTCCGATCGCAACAACTTCATCAGGATTGATATTGGTCAATGGTGTTCGGCCAAAGAACTCACCTACTTTTTCGCGAACGAATGGAGTGCGAGTGGAGCCTCCAACCATTACGACCTCTAGCACTTCTGTTGATTCAACTTCCGCATCTTTTAGGGCACGGCGGCATGACATCAACGTCTTTTTCACCAGTGGAAATATAAGCTCATTGAGCTGCTGGCGCGATAAATCCCCTTGCCAACCTAGTGCTGAAATTAATGTACTTTCGTTATCTGATAAGGCAATTTTTGCTTGCGTTGCTGCATCGAGCAATTCTCGTTGCTGGCTAGCTGACAGCGTCTGTAACCCAATCTGTTGTTGTAAGTAATCCGCTATCAAGTGATCAAAGTCGTCACCACCAAGCGCAGAGTCGCCCCCTGTAGCTAATACTTCAAAGACTCCTTTTGACAAACGTAAGATTGAAATATCAAAGGTACCACCACCTAAATCATAAACAGCAATAACCCCTTCCTGACCTGAATCTAGGCCATAGGCAATGGCTGCGGCTGTTGGCTCATTGAGTAATCTAAGCACATGAAGACCCGCCAGGTTTGCCGCATCTTTTGTGCCAGCACGCTGAGAATCATCAAAATAAGCAGGGACAGTAATCACCACACCGGCTAGCTCTCCACCAAGGGTGTCTTCGGCGCGTTTGGCTAACGTTCTTAGAATGTCAGCAGAAACTTGCACCGGGTTTTTGTCACCCGCTTGAGTCGAAATAACAGGTAGGCCATTTTCACTTTCAACCATATGATAAGGCAGTGATGGGTAACGCTGCTTTACATCTTGCAAAGAGCGACCAAGCAAGCGCTTAACGGAACTCACTGTATTGTGAGGATCAGCTGCGGCGTTTTCTCTTGCAAGATACCCCACAGAAGGTTGCTCTGTGGAATAGTGAACAACGGATGGCAAAATACTACGCCCTTTGTCATCAACCAGGGTCGCGGCTTCGCCACTTCTTACCGACGCGACAAGCGAGTTGGTCGTACCAAGATCAATACCGGCTGCAAGTTTATGTTGATGTGGGGCTGAGCTTTCACCTGGCTCAGCGATTTGAAGTAATGCCATTCAATATTCCTTGGTAATCTTTTAACCGAGCAACTTATCTTCCAGTCGCTCAATTTCGCACTTTAACTTGGCGATAAACTTTAATTTTCTTACGTCGTTTGCAGCTTCTGCCCACTGTTTTTCATTGAGCTCTTGCTCAAGCTGGGTCAGAAGGGATTGGTGCATTTTGCCGACCTTTTGGTCAAAATCAAAGAGTTGATTTTCTGGATCTGCGGCTTCACCAATACTTTCGAGCTCTTCACGCAACTCCATTTGCTCCATCAAGAACATCGGGTCTTGCATCGTTTGCTGTTCAGCACGAATATCGACATTATTGATTGCTAGCAAGTATTCGGCTCTCGACAAAGGTCGCTTTAGTACATCATAAGCATCGTTTATTTGCGCTGCTTTCTGTACTGCGAGCAATCGATCACGCTCTGAAGCTGTGGCAAAATTATCTGGATGGAAACGCCGCTGAAGCTCTCTAAACTGAGATGAAAGAAGGCTACCATCCAACTGAAACTGAATTGGTAGCCCGAATAATTCAAAATGATTCATGTTGTTTGCTCATAAAAAGAGCTTAGTTATCACAACTAAGCTCTCGTAAGACACTAAACGTTAAAGCTCTCTCCACAACCACATTCGCTCTTTGCGTTTGGGTTGTTGAACTCAAAGCCCTCGTTAAGGCCCTCTTTTACGTAATCAAGTTGTGTGCCGTCTAAGTACACAAGACTTTTAGGATCAATAATGACCTTTACACCTGAATGTTCAAAGACTTCATCTTCGTCATTAATTTCATCTACAAATTCAAGCACGTAAGCCATCCCTGAACAGCCAGTTGTTTTCACGCCTAAACGTAAACCCACACCTTTGCCGCGATTATCTAAGAATGCCCTAACTCGGCTTGCTGCTGCTTCTGATAATGAAATGGCCATACTACAACCTTTAAATATTTATGTGCTTATCTGACGACAATGAGATTAATCGTGTTTCTTTTTGTAGTCTGCAACCGCAGCCTTAATAGCATCTTCCGCCAAGATAGAGCAGTGTACTTTCACTGGCGGTAATTCAAGCTCTTCTGCAATTTCAGAGTTCTTAATTGCAGCTGCTTCATCGATAGATTTCCCTTTAACCCACTCAGTAACAAGAGAGCTAGAGGCAATAGCCGAACCACAACCGTAAGTCTTGAACTTGGCATCTTCGATGATACCTTCTTCAGTGACTTTAATTTGCAGTTTCATCACGTCGCCACATGCTGGTGCACCGACCATGCCGCTACCGACATTTGGATCTTCTTTGTCAAACGAACCCACGTTTCTTGGGTTTTCGTAGTGATCAATGACTTTTTCGCTATACGCCATAATTTATTCCTCGAATCCTCTACTTCCCTGAGATTTAGTGATGAGCCCACTCAACGGTGTCCAAATCAATCCCTTCTTTATACATATCCCATAGAGGAGACATGTCTCGTAATTTATTTACAGCTGTCTTGATTTGCTCGACAGCATAATCAATTTCTTCTTCTGTTGTAAATCGACCAAAGGAGAAACGCACTGAGCTATGAGCCAGTTCATCATTTAGTCCAAGAGCTCGCAATACATACGATGGCTCCAAGCTTGCCGATGTACATGCCGAGCCTGATGACACTGCAAGATCTTTCAATGACATTAGCAATGACTCACCTTCGACGAAGGCAAAACTGACATTAAGGTTGTGTGGTACTCGTTGCTCTAAATCGCCATTAACTGTCACTGCTTCAAGGCCTTTCAAGCCAGCAAGCATGCGCTCGCGAAGTTGTAGAGCGTGATTGTAATCTTGTTCTAGTTCTTGCTTTGCAATAGCAAACGCTTCGCCCATACCTACAATTTGATGCGTTGCTAGTGTCCCCGAACGGAATCCACGTTCGTGACCACCACCATGCATTTGTGCTTCTAAGCGGATGCGGGGTTTACGACGAACGTAAAGTGCGCCAATCCCTTTAGGCCCGTAAACTTTATGAGCCGATAATGAGATCAAATCCACTTTCAACTCTTGAACATCGATTGGCAATTTACCCGCTGATTGAGCTGCATCGACGTGAAAAATAATTTTTTTACTACGACAAAGTTCGCCAATAGCCGCAATATCTTGCACAACACCAATTTCGTTGTTCACATGCATAATAGACACAAGAACTGTATCGTCACGCATTGCCGCTTCGAGCTTAGCGAAATTGATAATGCCGTTCTCTTCAGGCTCTAAGTAAGTAACTTCGTAACCTTCACGCTCAAGCTGTCGGCATGGATCTAACACCGCTTTATGTTCTGTTTTGCACGTAATAATGTGCTTTCCTTTCTTGCCATAAAAGTGCGCTGCACCTTTGATCGCTAGGTTATCAGACTCTGTTGCGCCAGAAGTAAATACAATTTCTCGTGGGTCCGCATTCAATAGCTCCGCAACCTGTTCGCGTGCATGATCTACAGCCTCTTCTGCCTGCCAACCGAAACGGTGAGAACGAGAAGCCGGGTTGCCAAATGTCCCATCCATCGTCATGTGCTGAACCATTTTCTCGGCAACACGATTGTCCACTGGGCAAGTTGCAGAGTAGTCAAAATATATAGGCAGTTTCATTCTTTACTCCAATGTGAATGCTTCGCACTTAAGTACGAACATTGATGCCGATGGGCGCGGCATTTGTATTTCTTCTTGATAACCCATGTTCAATTGCATGCTCCAGCTCTTGGTGAGCTGAAATCTCTAAAACTTCATTGTCTAGCATCAACTCACCAAGGGTGATGTTGTTTAAGAAGTCGCTGATACGAGCACTGAGATCTCTCCAAAGAGTGTGAGTCAAACAGCGTGTTCCACCTTGGCAATCCGCTTTACCGTTGCATTTAGTCGCATCTACCGACTCATCAACAGCGGCAATAACAGTGCCAATTGAAATAGAGGTCGCTTCAGACCCTAAGCGATAACCACCACCAGGCCCTCTCACGCTTGCCACGAGACCGGCTTTGCGTAATTTTGAAAAAAGCTGTTCTAGGTATGACAGCGAAATTCCTTGTCGCTCTGAAATATCAGCGAGAGGCACAGGGCCCTGCTGCGAGTGAAGTGCGACATCTAGCATCGCGGTCACTGCATATCTTCCTTTGGATGTTAGTCTCATATCGCACGATTCCACATTGATTATGTGGAATTAATTTTTCCATACCTGACTAATTTAGTCAAGTATTTAATTGACTAAATTAGTCAGGTATGGAAATTTATAAATTACAAGCTATTTTTTAGTCGAAAGTGCCCTTTCTATTGACGTCAAAATACCACGTAATGTGTTAATTTCTTGGGTCTCTGGACGAGAGCGACTGAACAAACGACGTAACTTATTCATCACTTGATTTGGTTTGTCCTTACTAATGAACTGGGTATCCAGAATCACTTTTTCAAGATGTTCGAAAAACATTTCAAGTTCTTTGTGACGAGGGTATTCCATTTGCTCTGCCACTGGGTATTGTTGCTCTTGTCGTGCTAAGTGGGCCATACGAATTTCATAACTGAAAGTCTGAACCGCCATCGCCAAATTCAATGAACTGTATTCTGGGTTGGCAGGGATACAGCTATGAAAGTGACACAATTGCAACTCGTCATTGGTTAAGCCTGTTCTTTCACGGCCAAACACCATTGCTACAGTATGCGATTCACCTTCTATAGCAAATTTCTCACCACACTCTCTTGGCTCTAACATCGGCCACTCAAGCGTACGTGAACGGGCACTTGAACCCACTACCAATCCGCAGTCTTCAACAGCCTCTTCAAGTGTGGCTACGACCTTAGCATTTAGCGCAATGTCGCTGGCTCCTGCTGCTAGTGCGATGGCTTGGCCATCGATTTCGCATTGAGGATCCACCAAAACCATTTGGCTCAACCCCATCACTTTCATCGCGCGGGCTGCAGAGCCAATATTTCCAGAATGTGACGTGCCAACCAGAACGATTTTTACTTTGTCTAACATGCTTAATACACCACTATAATAAAACCGCAAGATAGTAACATAAACCAGAGTATAATAGTCAGGCTCTTTTATTACCCACCACCTCAATAGGACAAAAAATAACCACTTCCTTTTTGCAAAAAGTTTGTTATACTGCCCGCCGCTTTTTGTTCTTTAACATCCGTTGGGAAAATTTTTATGCATCCAATGCTTAATATTGCTATACGCGCTGCGCGTAAAGCCGGCAATCATATTGCTAAATCACTTGAAAATACTGACAAAATTGAGTCAGTACAGAAAGGCACGAATGACTTTGTTACTAACATCGACAAAGAAGCCGAAGCGTTAATCATCGATACTATCAAGAACTCTTATCCAGATCACAGCATCGTTGCTGAAGAAAGCGGTCTAATGGAAGGTAAAGATAGTGACGTACAATGGATCATTGACCCACTGGATGGCACGAATAACTTTGTGCGCGGTATTCCACACTTCTCTGTATCCATCGCTGTTCGCATCAAAGGCAAGACTGAAGTTGCCTGTGTTTACGACCCTATGATAAACGAGCTATTCACTGCTCAACGTGGTGCAGGAGCTCAATTAAACAATGCTCGTATGCGTGTAAAACAACTTAAAGACCTTCAAGGTACTGTTCTTGCAACAGGTTTTCCATTCAAACAAAAGCAACACTCTGAAAGCTACTTTAAAATCATGTCTGCACTATTCGTTGAATGTGCTGACTTCCGTCGTACTGGTTCAGCTGCA
Organism: Vibrio gelatinilyticus; assembly: GCF_022836845.1. Taxonomy (GTDB): domain Bacteria; phylum Pseudomonadota; class Gammaproteobacteria; order Enterobacterales; family Vibrionaceae; genus Vibrio; species Vibrio gelatinilyticus. The sequence goes on along the minus strand of NZ_JAJNNZ010000016.1, from coordinate 28,955 downwards.
CTAGATCTATGCTACTTAGCCGCTGGTCGCGTTGACGGTTACTTCGAGTTAGGTCTAAAACCATGGGACATGGCAGCTGGCGAACTAATTGCGCGCGAAGCCGGCGCTATCGTCACCGATTTTGCAGGCGGCACCGATTACATGAAGTCTGGTAATGTTGTTGCATCTAGTGCGCGCGGCGTTAAGTCTATGCTTAAGCACATTCGCGAGAATGGCAACGAAGCAATGATGAAATAACAGCTCCGTCACAGCTGATTTCAAACCCAAGTAATTTCTCTTGGGTTTAACTCACTAAAAAAGCCGCTCATTGAGCGGCTTTTTTTATACAAGCGAGTAGCCTAAGGCAACTCATCAAGCTCTTCACCTTCTTTCTCTATTTGAGGCGGCATTAGGTGTTCACGTTGAATACCAAGTTTCAACGCTAATGCAGAAGCCACGTAGATAGAAGAGTATGTACCAACCGTAATACCCAATAGCAACGCTAATGCAAATCCGTGAATCATGGCTCCACCTTGGGTAAACAGCGCGATAACTACAAACAACGTCGTACCCGAGGTAATCAACGTACGGCTCAGAGTTTGCGTGATTGAGCTGTTCATAACATCAGCTGACTCACCTTTACGCATTTTCCGGAAGTTTTCACGAATACGGTCGAAAACAACGATGGTATCGTTAAGGGAATAACCGACAACCGTTAGTAAGGCTGCGACGATGGTTAAATCCACCTCAATTTGCAACAGCGAGAAGATACCCAACGTAATGATCACATCATGTGTCAGAGCGAGTACAGCACCTGCAGCCAATCGCCATTCAAATCGCATTGAAACGTACAGCAAGATACAGATCAACGACACGATGATCGCCAAACCACCCGCTTCTGTCAGTTCGTCACCAACGTTTGGACCCACAAACTCAATACGGCGCATCTCTACTGACTCGCCTGTTCCTTGTTTGATTGCATCCAGGATTTGGTTGCCGAGAGTCTCACCTTGAACATTATCACGTGGACGCAGGCGAACCATAACGTCGCGCGAAGAACCAAAGTTTTGTACAGTCGCATCACCAAAGCCTTTTGCTTCTAGTGCACTACGAACATTTTCGAGATCAGCAGGTTGTTGAAAACCTACTTCAATCAGTGTTCCGCCTGTAAAGTCCAGCCCCCAATTCAACCATTTGGTCGAAAGGGTAAAAATAGAAGACGCGATCATTAGAATAGAAAAAATGAACGCGAATTTTGACCAACGCATAAAGTCGATGGTTTTCTCTGCTTTCAATAATTGAAACATCGCAAATTCCCTAGATCGACAGTTTATTAATTCGTTTGCCGCCATATGCAAGGTTCACGATACAACGTGTTCCTATGATAGCAGTAAACATAGAGGTCAAAATACCGATAGACAGCGTAACCGCGAAGCCTTTAATGGCACCGGTACCCACAGCAAATAAAATGGTTGAGGTAATCAACGTCGTAATGTTTGCATCGGCGATAGTACTAAACGCATTCGCATAACCTTGGTGAATAGCTTGTTGAGGGTTACGCCCGTCACGCAGCTCTTCACGGATACGTTCAAAGATCAGAACGTTAGCATCGATGGCCATACCAACCGTCAATACAATACCGGCTATGCCTGGTAGCGTCATGGTTGCCCCAGGGATCATCGACATCACACCAACAATCAAAACGATATTCGCCATTAAGGCACAGTTAGCAATAAGGCCGAATTTACGATAGTAAATCAAAGTAAAGATCATCACAGCCAGCAAACCAGTGATACAAGCTTTAATGCCCATATCAATGTTTTGTTGTCCCATAGAAGGGCCAATGGTACGTTCTTCAACAATAGAGATCGGCGCAATCAATGCACCTGCGCGAAGCAACAATGCCAAATTGTGAGCTTCTGCCACAGAGTCAATACCTGTAATACGGAAGTTCCGACCAAGAGCAGACTGAATCGTTGCCTGGTTGATCACTTCTTCGTGCTTATCAAGAATGACTTTGCCTTCAGGAGTGCGTTTGCCACTGTCTTTGTACTCAGCAAAAACGGTCGCCATCAACTTGCCAATGTTCTGCCTTGAGAACGCTGACATTTTGCTGCCACCTTCACTATCAAGTGAGATATTAACCTGAGGTCGGCCATATTCATCAACACTTGAACTCGCATCGGTGATACTTGCACCACCAAGAATAACGCGTTTTTTCAAGACAGCCGGACGTCCGTCACGATCAAGCTTGATTTCACTGCCTGCCGGGACTCGGCCACTGGCAGCTGCGGCTAGATCGGCCTTGCTGTCTACTTCACGAAATTCCAGTGTTGCTGTTGCCCCAAGGATCTCTTTCGCGCGAGCAGTATCTTGAACGCCTGGTAATTCAACCACGATACGGCTTGCACCCTGACGCTGAACTAATGGCTCGGCAACACCTAACTCATTAACTCGGTTACGTAAGATAGTGATATTTTGCTCAACGGCGTAATTGCGAATTTCTTGAAGACGAGCATCTGAAAAACGCGCAACGAGCGTAAATCGACCGTTAGAGTCAGAATCAACAATCACCATATCTGGGTGCTTCAACTCTAGTACTTTTTTTGCCGACGCTAGCTGTTCAGCATCTCGAAGTAGTACTTCTACAGCTTCAGTTCCCAAAGGGCGAATAGCTCGGTATCGAATGCGTTCTTCACGCAGTTCACTTCGAAAAGCTTCTTCTTGCTGAGCGACTAATTTCTCCATTGCAGCGTCCATATCCACTTCCATTAAGAAGTGAACGCCGCCACGTAGGTCAAGACCCAGCTTCATCGGTGCAGCACCAATTGTCTCAAGCCAGTCGGGTGTAGCAGGCGCTAGGTTAAGAGCGACAATTGAGTCTCTACCTAGAGCTTGACTAATGACATCACGCGCATTTAATTGAGTATCAGTGTCATTGAATCGGACAAGAATAGAACCATTTTCTAGTGCAATGGATTTTTGAGTGAGCTGCTCTTTATTTAGAGCTTCGGTGACAGTATCCAGCGTCGACATATCAACAGAGGCGCCACGCGCCCCTGTAATTTGAATAGCCGGATCTTCACCGTATAAGTTGGGAAGCGCGTATAACGCAGCGATGGCAATGGCAAACACAACCATCAAGTACTTCCACAAAGGATAACGGTTTAGCACAGCGAGGATCCTTTAGCTGTTTTTATAGAGATTTCAGCGTACCCTTTGGTAGCACTGCTGTAACAAAGTCTTTCTTGATGACAACTTCGTTATTATCGTTAAGTGCGATAGCAACATAGTCGTTCTCTTCTGAGATCTTTGTGATTTTGCCGATAAGGCCGCCGTTTGTTAGCACTTCATCGCCTTTTGCCATAGAAGACATTAGGTTTTTATGCTCTTTCGCACGCTTAGCTTGCGGGCGGTAGATCATGAAGTAAAAAATAACGGCAAACATACCTAGCATAAGCAGCATTTCGAAACCGCCGCCCTGTGGTGCGCCTTCAGCAGCGTAAGCTGGAGAAATCAAACTCATTAGAAAACATCCTCTTTAAATGTAAATTCAAGTCCAAAATTGGGCTATCCCCCTATCTTTTCAAGAAGCAAAAGGTAACTCAATGTTTCTTAGCCAATAAGATGCACAAAAAGTGTGACCCACAGCTAGGATTTGTTACCTTCTAGCAGGATAGCCTTAAAATTAATCAGTTATTTCATGTCCAATGGTGGAACGTCGCGTTCACGACGCGCGTAAAACTCTTCGACAAATTGTTCAAAACGATCTTCATCAATCGCTTTACGAATACTCTCCATCAGACGTTGGTAATAACGCAGATTGTGGATAGTATTTAAGCGAGCCCCTAGAATTTCATTACAACGATCTAGGTGGTGGAGGTACGCTTTAGAGTAATTCTTACAGGTGTAACAATCGCAATGTGGATCCAGTGGGGTTACATCTGTCTTATTTTTCGCATTGCGGATCTTAATCACGCCGCCAGTGACAAAAAGGTGACCATTACGAGCATTACGCGTTGGCATAACACAATCAAACATATCGATGCCACGACGCACACCTTCAACCAAGTCTTCAGGTTTACCTACACCCATCAAGTAGCGAGGCTTGTCTTCTGGAAGCTTCGGAGTCGTGTGCTCTAGCACGCGATGCATATCCTCTTTTGGTTCGCCAACCGCAAGGCCACCAACAGCATAACCATCGAATCCGATTTCGGTAAGCCCTTCTACTGAAACATCACGAAGATCTTCGTAGACGCTGCCTTGTACAATACCAAACAAAGAGTTCGGGTTTTCCAGCTTGTCAAAGTGATCACGTGAGCGCTTTGCCCAACGTAGAGACATTTCCATCGACTTCTTAGCTTCATCGTGGGTCGCTGGGTACGGCGTACATTCATCAAAAATCATTACGATGTCAGAACCCAGGTCTTTTTGGATTTCCATCGATTTTTCAGCGTCCATGAACACTTTGTCGCCATTGACTGGGCTGCGAAAGTGTACGCCTTCTTCAGTGATTTTACGCATATCACCAAGGCTAAATACTTGGAAGCCCCCTGAATCTGTCAGGATTGGGCCTTGCCAGTTCATAAAATCGTGAAGGTCACCATGCATTTTCATGATTTCTTGACCCGGACGTAGCCAAAGGTGGAATGTGTTACCCAGCAAGATCTCAGCACCCGTTGCTTTTACTTCTTCTGGCGTCATACCTTTTACAGTACCGTAAGTACCGACTGGCATGAAGGCCGGAGTCTGCACACTGCCACGTTCGAAAGTGAGTTGTCCACGACGAGCGTGGCCATTTTTCTTTTTAAGTTCGTATTTGAGCTTCACGAAGCCTCCAAATTGCCAGAGACACAGTCTGACTTTTCATTACTATCATGCTAACAAGCCGTTGCCTGTCGCACTCCTTCACACCGACTCTTAGTCTAGTGCATTCTGGTATTCCCTACCGTCTTTTCACTGGCTCCCTAAGTGAACGTTGACTCGTTTACACTTTTTTGGTGATGAACATTGCATCGCCGTAGCTAAAGAAACGATATTGCTGCTGCACGGCATGAGTGTATGCCGCCATCACATTGTCGTAACCAGCAAAAGCACTGACTAACATTATTAACGTTGATTCTGGTAAGTGGAAGTTAGTGATTAAACAGTCCACTAATTGATACTCATACCCAGGGAAAATAAAGATTTCAGTATCATCAAAAAACGGTTCTAGTTCAGTGCCGTTGTTAAGAGCATTTTGAGCGGCGCTTTCCAGTGAACGTACCGACGTAGTGCCGACGGCGATCACTCGGCCACCGTTTGCTTTGGTGCGTTTGATAGCATCCACGACTTCTTGGTTAACTTCAACATACTCGGCGTGCATGTGATGATCATGAATATTGTCAACGCGTACCGGCTGGAACGTGCCAGCGCCTACATGCAGAGTCACATACGCAAATTCAACACCCTTGGCTTTTATATCAGCCAAAATAGCATCATCGAAGTGTAAACCCGCTGTCGGAGCCGCTACAGCTCCAGGCTTTTGGTTATAGACGGTTTGATAACGCTCTTTGTCTGCATCTTCATCCGGTCGATCGATATACGGTGGTAATGGCATATGACCAACATCATTTAACACCTCTAATACTGTCTTTTCTGACTGTACTTCGATTTCAAACAATGCATCATGACGAGCAACCATTACGGCTTGATACTCATCGCTTTCCCCTAGGAACAACTCGGTCCCCGGTTTTGGCGATTTGGAACAACGTACATGTGCAAGCACACGCTTATCATCAAGCATACGCTCAACCAATACTTCCAACTTCCCGCCTGAGGCTTTGCGACCAAAGATTCGGGCCGGTATAACACGTGTATTGTTAAAGACTAACAAATCGCCTGGCTGCACCAGTTCGGCAATATCTTTGAATGTCCCATCAACAAGGTCACCGCTGTTGCCTGTCAATTGCAAAAGGCGACTCGCGGTGCGTTCAGCCATTGGGTAACGGGCAATGAGCTCGTCGGGTAAGTCGAAGTGAAAGTCTGATACTTGCATAACCGTCATCTTGAATTTGGTGGATGGAATATATGGCACAAATTTGTGCAGCCGCCTAGTATATGCCTGCTCTGATGAATAGCAAGTTAGTCGTGATGTTTATCCATAATTAGGCAAATTCTAACCTTTGAGGCATTCTCGCAACTCACCTCAAAATTTCCTACATTATTTTGTGACTATCACGACAAATCCAAGTCATATCTGCCGCGACTTTTCAGTAAAAAACTATAATTAAAACAATTACACAAATGAGTTGGAGGCCCTTATGATTAAGGTCGAAGATATGATGTCCCGCAACCCACATACTCTCTTGCGGTCTCACTCCTTAGCAGATGCAAAACATATGATGGAAACTTTGGATATTCGTCATATTCCAGTTGTAGATGCGGATCGAAAACTACTCGGAATCATCACACAGCGCGATGTTTTGGCCGCTCAAGAGTCCAGTCTACAAAAGCTCCCTGAAGAGCAATCCTATACCCTATCGACACCGCTTAACGACATTATGCATCAAAATATAATGACGGTAGCGCCGATTGCGGGTTTAAGAGAAAGTGCCGTTTATATGCAAAAACACAAAGTCGGCTGTTTACCAGTGATTGATGATGGTACGTTGGTCGGCATCATCACCGACAGTGATTTTGTAGCGATCGCCATCAATTTGTTGGAGTTACAAGAAGAAGTTGAACCCAATGAGGTTGAAGCGGAATCTCAAAACTAACAGAAAAAAAAGAGCGGCTCTCGCCGCTCAAAACTTACCGACATTAGTAGTCATACTGACCTACAGGGGCAGTGCTCAAAATGGGGGTGCTTAGGCGTTAAGTGCTTTATTTAAATTTAACTCAACGCTCAACCAAAGGCTTTTACTCATATTAGGCTCTTGTTGCCTGACCAATTCCATTTGAATCATTCACGCTAACCTTCCTGTTTTCATCGAAGCTACTCGCGTAAAGCAAATAAAAAGAGGTTTCTTGGGCCTGGGTCTTTTCACCTATTTCACGCCGTACTTTCAAGTAGGTCGCCGCGCCGTACCGTTGTTAATCACATACCTGTTCATCATCAAAAGTGGGGTATTATCCAACACCAAATTTAATTGTAAGTTAGCAACTACATGACTCAATAATACGATATTTAATACAAACACAACTTAGAGCCATGACCATTGATATCCAGTCATAGAAACAAAGTAAATGGAGCGAAATCTTCTTCACAAGAGCTTAAACTACAATAACCAACCGACATTAGAGTTGCAACTCTAAATTGACAACGTGGCAACATTCAAAGTTTTCACCTAAAGGATTGTTACTGACTTAGCCCTCATTAATTGATCGTAATTACGTAATTAAATTACCAAGATTATTATTACTGCTGAGTTCCCCACTGTTATCTCAATAAAGAAAACAAAGTTAACTACCTGATTTAGATTAATTTGTCATTATTCCCTAGTGGTAAAGTTCATAGATAACGTGTGAAATGGGGGCTGTTAACAAAAAATAATATTAGAAACCTTTTAAGAAAAGCACTGGGTATGACTTTCAATATAAAGGGTATGAAGTCGAAATTTAACTCCAAAAAAAGGCACCTAACCAGCACCTTGATCTATATTTGGTCATTATTTTAGTGACGCATTACGATTAGCCGCTTCTCATAAGAGCTCAGTAACGACTTGCGCGAGTTTTTCGAAGGACTCACGGCGCGAAGTGCTGGGTCGCCAAACCAAGCCGATATCTCGATGAGCTTGTTGCCCTGGAGGATCAACCACAATCAGATTTTGATTTTCAAGCAAACCATGATCAATCGCCATTTGTGGAATAAACGTCGTACCTAGTCCATTGGCTACCATCTGCACCAAGGTGTGAAGGCTTGTGGCACTAAATGGGTTTATTTTTTCTTTATCCGTTAGCTTGCAAGCGGATACTGCATGATCGGTCAAACAGTGTTCATTTTCTAAAAGAAACACCGACTCATTCGGTAAATCATCATACCTAATTGGTACTCGGATTGCTTCTGCCTGATTACGGCTAATGACCATACGGAACGGATCTTGACCGACGACACAGCTGTCCATGTTGCCAATATCAACCGGAAGAGCCAACACCAACACATCCAGTTCCCCGTGCCTTAATGCGGCGAGCAAGTTTGTGGTCGTATCTTCTCTAAGTAACAGGTTGAGCTGTGGAAAACGGGCATTGACCTCCTGGACAAGATCACACAACAAAAAAGGGGCAATCGTAGGTATGCACCCCAACCGAAGTTGACCCTGCATCACTCCATTATGGCACAGACTTCCGAGTTCAATTAAGTCTTGTCCTTTTGCTAGTAGCTCCCTTCCTTGGCTGACGACCAACTCACCCGCTTGAGTAAATACTAAAGGACTTTTTTTGTCTTTCTTCTCGTACAATGGGCAACCAATCAATTCTTCTAAATTCTGGATCCCTTTACTTAAGGTAGACTGACTAACAAAACACTTCTCTGCCGCTTCGCTGAAATGGCGGGTTTCGTGCAAAGTAACGAAATAGTGAAGCTGCTTTAAACTAGGCCATTTATTCATGCTATTGCTCGTTCTCTTGGGCATATTTTACAAAAGCGATGAACTTGAACCTATCATCGCTTTTTTCGATAAAATCAATCTAATAATTTCGCTTTTTTCAATACTACAATGTGTACTATAGTTTGTCTCGTACAAACACAAACCAAACCAAAGACGGTTTGAATTAAACCTATTTTAGGAGCAAAAAAATGGTACTAGTTGGTCGTCAAGCCCCAGACTTCACTGCAGCAGCTGTTCTAGGCAACGGTGAAATCGTTGAAAACTTCAACTTCGCTGAATTTACTAAGGGTAAAAAAGCAGTTGTATTCTTCTACCCACTAGATTTCACGTTCGTTTGCCCATCTGAGCTAATCGCGTTCGACAACCGTTTAGCTGACTTCCAAGCAAAGGGCGCTGAAGTTATCGGTATCTCTATCGATTCTCAGTTCTCTCACAATGCATGGCGTAACACAGCTATCGAAGATGGCGGTATCGGTCAAGTTAAATACCCTCTTGTTGCTGATGTTAAGCACGAGATCTGCAAAGCATACGACGTAGAGCACCCAGAAGCTGGTGTTGCATTCCGTGGTTCATTCCTAATCGATGAAGACGGTCTAGTTCGTCACCAAGTTGTTAACGACCTTCCACTAGGCCGTAACATCGACGAAATGCTACGTATGGTTGACGCTCTAAACTTCCACCAAAAGAACGGTGAAGTGTGCCCAGCACAATGGGAAGAAGGTAAAGCGGGTATGGACGCATCTCCAAAAGGTGTTGCGGCGTTCTTATCTGAGCACGCAGAAGACCTATCTAAGTAATTAAAACCTTCACCCCAAGCTCAACGGGGTTGATGGTTGGAAAAATAAAGCGGAAAACGCAGCCAATCATTGAAGAAGTAATTAGTTAGCCAATTTAAAAGCCCAAAGCATTTGCTTTGGGCTTTTTCTTTGCGTCCAATCGATTCGCGGATATAGTAAAACACCGTCATCTCGACTTATGAGCTTTCTATGTCTTTTCAAATTGAAGTCTGTATCGATAATATTGAGTCCTTACCTATTGCCATTTCTGGGGGAGCCACGCGTATTGAGCTTTGTTCCTCTCTCGCCTTGGGTGGACTGACTCCCAGTGCTGGTTTTATTCGACAAGCCGTCAAGGTCAGTACGATACCGATCTATGTCATGATAAGACCTAGGCAAGGTGACTTTTTCTACAATGAAGAAGAGATCCAAATAATGGCCTCAGATATCGAACTCGCTGGTTCACTTGGTGCTGATGGCATTGTTATTGGTCTGCTTCGTGAGGATGGTAGTATTGATGTTAATAACCTTGCGCCTCTGCTCTCTATTGCTAAGCAATTCGAATTAGGCGTCACATTCCACCGAGCCTTTGATCAGGCTAGCGATCCGAAAACAGCTCTAGAGAATATTATCTCACTGCAATGCGAGCGCTTACTAACTTCTGGTCTTGCTCCTTCGGCGGAGCTAGGTTTGGATAACATCGAAAAGTTGGTCAATCAAGCAAACGATCGAATTTCAATCATGGCGGGGGCTGGGGTTACACCAAATAATGTACTAAGCATCATTCGTCATACAGGTGTTAACGAAGTGCATTTATCGGGCAAGTCAACTCGTCAAAGTAATATGAAATATATAACTGAAAATGCCAAGATGGGTGCCAATGGCCTGGATGATTATGCTATTCCAGTCACCGACGAATCGGTCATAATAGCGCTACAAAAACAGCTCACTACACACAACTAACACCACGGTATGACAAACTTGATCATAAGTACTGCTTATTATCACCATAAGTAGTGCTACCTAGCGTAAAACACCAATTCACGCTATTTTCCTGCCATCATTTCAATATTAATGCCAAAGGAAGGGCTGAGAAATAACTACCTGCACATTAATACGGTGACCACAATGAAAAAAGTCCTTCTAATTTCTGCTCTTTTGAGCTTTTCAACGCTGTCCAACGCAACTGGCATTATGCTGTCACCTGAAATCAAACTCGGTGCGTATCGCGGTGCCGGTCTTCAAATCGGGGCAACTGAGATGCTTGGTTTTGATGCTGTATTTTTTGACTACGCACGAACACATTACGCTAGCAATAGCTATGATGAAAACATTAACAGCTACCGAATTGGCTTCCAGCAAATGTTTTCGTCAACTGTCGTGCAAGGGTTTCAAGCTGGTCTTGGCGTTGCTCAATACGATGGCAGTAAAAGAGGTGAGAGCCGAAGCGCTTCAGGTGTGAGTATCGGTGCCGCTTATGTTTATCAAGCCACACCGAATTTTGGATTAAAAACAGGTTTTGACATTCACGTCTTTGATCATCAGAAAACCTATATCCCTAGTGACATTTTATCGAGCTGGAATCTAGGATTTACTTTCAGTTTCTAGTCAACTCCATGCGACGAACTATTCTTTTAATAGTTCGTCGATATCTTTCTCTCCAAGGTGACGTACGTCCTTGCCTTTCACAAAGTAGATAATATATTCACAAATATTCTGACAACGATCGCCAACTCTCTCTATCGCCCTAGCCGACCACATAACCTGTAACACATCTGGAATATTCTCTGGATTATCCATCATATAATTCATCAGTTGCCGAATAACGGCTTCGTATTCGGCATCAAGCTTATCGTCTTGCTTATAGACGCTGGCCGCCGCGTCGACATCCATGCGAGCGAATGCATCTAAAACTTGATGTAACATCGAAATCGCTTGACGACACAATGGCTCTAGTGAGATTTGAAACTGCTTCTCGCTATTAGTCGGAGTCTCAATCGCAACATAAGCAATTTTGGTTGCGACATCACCAATGCGCTCTAAATCTGTGATGGTTTTGATGATGGCCATCACCAAACGTAAATCCTTCGCAGTTGGCTGTCTTTTAGCAATAATTCGAGTGCAAGCATCATCGATTGACACTTCCATCGCATTAACTTTGTGCTCATCCCGGACCACTTTTCGCGCCAAATCGATATCGTCTTTATGTAAGGCTTGTATCGCAAAAGACAGCTGCTGCTCCACCAACCCACCCATAGTGAGCACATGGGTACGAATCGATTCAAGCTCTGCGTTAAACTGTCCAGAAATGTGACGCCCAAAGTGCATGATGCTCCTTACTTACTATTTATCCATAGCGACCGGTGATGTAATCTTCGGTTCGCTTTTTAATTGGTGACGTAAAAATTGAATCCGTATCTGAATACTCTATCAGCTTTCCTAAGTGAATGAACGCAGTATGATCGCTCACTCGAGCCGCTTGCTGCATGTTGTGAGTAACAATTACCACGGTATACTTGGTTTTCAGATCATTAATCAATTCTTCAATGGTCAGTGTAGAGATAGGATCAAGAGCAGAGGTTGGCTCATCAAGTAATAATACTTCTGGCTCAATGGCTATCGCCCTTGCGATGACCAATCTTTGCTGCTGACCTCCGGACAAGCCAAAGGCGTTTTCATGAAGACGGTCTTTAACCTCATCCCAAAGAGCAGCCGCACGCAACGAGCGCTCTACCGCATCATCAAGATTTCGTCTGTTCTTTATGCCTTGTAAGCGCAAACCATAGACGACGTTCTCGTAAATGGTCTTTGGGAATGGGTTAGGTCTTTGAAAAACCATCCCCACTCGACGCCTTAATGTCGCCACATCGACGCTTGGATGGTAAACGTTTTTACCGTGAAGTGTGACTTTCCCTTCGACCGTGCATCCCTCTACTAAATCGTTCATGCGGTTAATGCAACGTAGCAGTGTCGATTTTCCGCAGCCCGAGGGGCCAATAAAAGCGGTTACTTGCCCTTTAGGCAATTTCATAGACACATCATCCAGCGCTTTTTTACCCTGATAGAACAAGTTTAGTCCCTCGATAGAAATCGCAGTTTGCTCTTTCGTCAAATTGTTGACATCAAGGGGAGTGGGATACCCTAAAGTTTGATTGATAGAAAACATCGCTAATCGTGCCCCAACGTTCTGTATTTTTCACGCAAATTATTACGGATTGCAATCGCTGTCAGGTTCAAGCTAATCACTACTGTCACCAACAAAAAGGAGGTTGCATAAACCAAAGGTCTTGCTGCCTCAATATTGGATGTTTGAAAGCCAATATCATAGATATGAAAACCCAAGTGCATAAATTTTCGCTCAAGATGTAGAAAAGGAAATTGAGCATCAACTGGCAGACTAGATACCAATTTGACGACTCCGACGAGCATCAAGGGAGCGACTTCACCTGCCGCCCTCGCGACTGCGAGGATTGAGCCTGTGATTATCGCAGGGCTGGCCATGGGCACAACAATGCGCCAGAGAGTCTCAAACTGAGTCGCGCCCAATGCCAAAGAGCCATGTCTGACTGAATTTGGAATGCGGTTTAAGCCTTCTTCTGTCGTCACAATAACCACGGGTAATGTTAGCATAGCGAGAGTCAGTGCAGACCACAACAAACCTGGAGAACCAAAGGTTGGCGCTGGTAAGCGCTCTTGGTAAAACAGGTCATCGATAGATCCTCCTAGGGTATATACAAAAAAGCCTAAACCAAACACACCGTAAACAATGGAAGGCACGCCTGCTAGGTTAATCACCGCTACGCGAATCATCCGAGTTAACAAATTATTTTTGGCGTATTCGTGTAGATAGATGGCCACCAGCACGCCGAGAGGCATGACGATCACCGACATAATCAACACCAGTAAAACAGTTCCAAAAATAGCGGGGAAGACTCCCCCTTCTGAGTTCGATTCTCTTGGGTCGTCGGACAAGAACTTCCAAACTTGCCCCAACCAGTGAATCATTTTTTCGTGCCATTGCATCTGATTCGGATACCAGAAATCAATAATGCGCGACAGTGGAAGATCAACGCTTTTGCCGCTCATCTCTTGCAGAGTCAGTGTCGTACTGGCCAAGACGAGGCGTAAATCATCCAATTTATCTTCATAGTTAACCAGCTGCTGCGTAATGATGTCTGCTTGTCGACGATAACGTTCCTCTTGAATGTCATCCCAACTGTTATTGAGTTGTGCCTTACGCTTCTTGAGTCGCAAGGTTTCCAACTGACCACTCAATGCTCGAATGTTTCGGGTAATGGAACCATCCATTTGATCTCGGATTAGCTGCGCTTTCTCTAGAGCAGAGCGCAGATGAAAAGCGATATTGTCGCGGTATACATTGTTGTCGTCAGTCAACCGGGTTGCGACACCATAGAAATCACCACCGCGACTTCTCTCGACAATAATCAGCTCATCTGGCGTTGTAGGTTCAGACAACTCTGCACTGAGTATCGAAATAAAATCTACTCCGTAGAGATCTCGGTTAGCTGTCTTAATAGTTAACCGCTCGACCTTCCCTTGTTCGAGAACTGCCTCTGAAAACCTATTTTGTGCATCAGGAATAGTATTAGTCGCTACCCAGGCTTTAGAGTAAATCTGGCCGATCAAACGCTCCCCTTGTTGATCTTGCCATTGATTCAAAGGAGCTGGCCAGAAGTAGGTTAATCCTTTCCAGCCAATAAGCAGAAGCAATCCCAGCACCGAAATGATGCTGATGCTGACCGCTCCTCCTGTTAACCAGATCCACGGGGCTCCTGACCTAATCCATTTAATCACAATATTCTGCTCACTTGGTTGTCACTACAATGCACGGTATCGCTCCCGGAGGCGTTGCCTTACCCACTCTGCTAACGAGTTCACTGCAAAAGTAAATGTAAACAAAATCAATGCTGCTAGAAATAGTAGCCGATAGTGAGTACTACCCACATCCGATTCCGGCAGCTCGACCGCCATCGTCGCGGAAAGTGTTCTCATTCCTTCAAAAATATTCCAATCTAAAATCGGGGTATTACCTGTGGCCATTAATACAATCATCGTTTCGCCAACAGCGCGACCTAGCCCCATCATTACCGCTGAAAATATACCGGGACTTGCCGTTAATAGAACAACGTATGTTAGCGTCTGCCATCGCGTAGCTCCCAAGGCTAACGAGCCATCTGATAGGTGTTTTGGTACAGAAAAAATAGCATCTTCTGAGATTGTAAATATGGTCGGAATAACGGCAAAGCCCATGGCAAACCCAACAATCATCGCATTGCGCTGATCATAACCAATGCCTTGCAGAGCTAAGTAGGCTCGGACATCACCATCAAATAACCACTGTTCCATCGTTGCGGAATAGTGCAGCGAAACTGCGGTCACAATGATGATCACAGGGATCAGCATAATCGCGTGAAGACCACTTGGTATGCTACCCACCCACCTTCTGGGTAACACGTACCAAAATAGACCAGTCATGACTGTCATGACTGGTAGAGCGACTAGTAATACCATGACACCAGGGAGATGACTCTCAACAATAGGTGCAAACCAAAGTCCGGCAAGAAAACCGATGATGACTGTGGGTAAGGCTTCCATTAGCTCGATAGTAGGCTTAACGACTTTGCGCATTCTTGCCGACATGAAATAAGCGGTATATATCGCACCAAATACAGCAATTGGTACAGAAAAAATCATCGCATAAGCAGCTGATTTTATTGTACCAAAGGCGATGGGAACCAAACTAAATTTCGGTTCAAAATCATCATTCGCCGCGGTGGTTTGCCAAACAAACTCGGGTTCAGGGTAGCTTTCATACCAAATCTTGCTCCACAATGTTCTGAACGAAATTTCGGGGTACTCATTATCGATAACGGCGACATTCAACTTTCCTGTATCAAGGGCGATTAGTTGACGGTCATTGTTTGACAGGCCAAATAAAGGGACAGCCGTCATCTGTATTTGATCTAATTTTTGTTGCTTTTCTGTCGTGGTGTAGGTAGTGATTAGGCGCCCATCACTGAGGTAAACGTAAAAGCCTTTGCCATGAATCTCGGGCAGCAATTGCTGTATGGTGTGATTGTATTTAAATTCTCGGATAGCCGATAATGAACGCTCTCCGTTATCCAGAACATCGAACCATTGCTCTACCGTATTATTGTCATATTGAACAAGCACAGAATGAGCGCCAGCGAGCAAGTAGATTCCTATTGCGTTCAAGCTTTCACTGCCCTGGCTTAAATCAATGATCTCACGGACCTGATAAAGATTGTCCTTGAGTATAATGACATAGAGTCGGTTTTCAGCTAGGACATAGAGCGTCTGTGTATCTGGCGTTAATAAAATCTTCTCGATATTCTCGATTTTATCAGCCAATGATTGACGCTCTTTACGAGGCGACGCATTCGCATTATTTATTGAGTTATCGATGGATAAAAAGCTGACGAACCCTGTTGTATCCGCACTTGCAATGACGGCATTGTCTTGGCGAACGGCGACCGCTAAATGAGCTAGAGAGGCTGTTTCTAAATCAAACCATTGTCCGTTATACGCCTCAGTAACACGCAATTGGCTGGCCGCTTTCTGAGCGTCAAATGAAAACTGTCCCCGAATTAATTTAGCCTGGCCGCTATCGTCGGCAAGGGCAAACCACTCTGAAGAAGGGCTTGCCTGTGCGACCATTGTTATATCATTCGCAAGCACTTCCTTACTGTACGATTTGCTGGTTAACGCCTTCTCAATTAGCACCCCTTGCTCGGTGACCCAATATGCTTGTGTAGCATAGTCGTCGACACGGGCAAACACCATTGGTTCTGAATTTTCTATCGCAACGCTTTCTGTCCATTCTAATTGAGCGGAAGAGAAAATCGGGAAGATCACATAAGCCAAATAGACAAAGATGAAAACGAGGCCACCCAGTACACTTAATCCACCAAATGACACTAGTGCACGAACAAATCGATCTTGAAGCAGGCGCTTGCGATCTCTTGCTTGTAACGAAAAGTCATTTATCGGCATAGTGTTGTGTCTTTCTTCTTGGGCTGAATAAGATACTCAATGTATCTCTATACTATAGATTAACTGGCGAGACGGCCCTGTATGAAACTCTGGCCACCTTAATATCGTATTTCAATTAGATTACATTTATATTACATGCCATCTAAGCAACTGAAAATAATCAACTGTCTCTTCTCGCACTATAATCAAAAGAAAACATCATATGTTGACGTACATCTCAAAGATATCGCCGACGCACAAGGACTAGGTAGGGATTATGAGTACATTAAAGCTCTTCGTTGATAAGGAACTAAGCTGGCTATCCTTTAATGAGCGAGTGCTGCAAGAGGCACAAGACCCCAATGTCCCCTTAGTCGAACGCGTCCGTTTTCTTGGTATCTATTCCAATAATTTAGATGAATTCTATAAAGTACGTTTTGCTAACATTCAACGTCGTATTTTACTTCACCAAAGAAAAGATAAGCGCCAACACTACTGTGTTTTACTAGAGAAGATGCAAAGTAAGGTGCATGAGCTAAACCATCGTTTTGAGAGTATCTACAACAAGTTAGTCATACAGTTAGCAAGAAATGACATTTATCTGGTCAACGAAAGCCAACTTTCGGTAGAGCAACAAAGCTGGGTAAAACAATTTTTTCAACAGAGAATTCTGGCGCACCTGACTCCTCTTTGGATAAACAAAAATTGCGATTTGCTCACCTCACTAAAAGATGAGCAAAGCTATCTTGTGGTCGAAGCTAAACAAAACAAGACGAGCCGCTACAGCCTACTAGAAATCCCTTCTCAGGTGCTTCCCCGCTTTATTCTTGTGCCGCAGCAGCCAGATAGACCAAGAAAAACACTGATTTTGTTGGATAACATCATTCGCTTATGCCTCGATGACATTTATCAAAACGTGATTGAGTATAACTCCTTGAATTGCTTTGCTATCAAAATGACCCGCGATGCCGCATACGAGTTAAGTGGAGAAGCAGAACGCAATTTAATAGAGCTGATGTCGGAGAGCCTAAACCAACGATTAACGGCACTACCAGTCCGATTTATCTATCAACGAGATATGCCGAAAGAACTGTTGGATATTCTGCAAAAGAAGTTAGAAATGTCGAGTTTTGATAGCATTATTCCCAGCGGGCGCTACCACAACTATAAGGATTTGGCACAATTCCCAAACCTCGGTCCCACGTATCTTGAATATCAGGCATTACCCCCCTTAAATCATCCTCAGTTCGAGGGATACCCTACCCCATTTGCTGCCATTAGAGCGAACGATATCTTGCTCTATTACCCCTATCATACATTTGCTCATCTTACCGAACTGATAAGACTGTCTTCCTTTGATCCGGCCGTCACCCAAATCAAAATCAGCATCTATCGCGTGGCGAAGGACTCAAGGCTAATGCACTCTCTTATGGAAGCGACACGCAATGGTAAGCTCGTTACGGTGGTGGTTGAATTACAAGCACGCTTCGATGAACAAACAAACATAGAGTGGGCGCAAACGCTCAATCATGCTGGAGTAAGAGTGGTATTTGGCGCTCCTGGGTTAAAAATCCATTCAAAGCTGCTGCTCATTGTGCGAGAAGAACAACAAAGTTCTCAATGCTATGCCTATATTGGTACAGGCAATTTCCACGAATGGACAGCAGCCAAATATACCGATTTCGGTCTAATCACGGCAGACCCAGTGATCACAAAAGATGTCAATAAGGTCTTTAAATATATAGAAAAGCCCTATCAATCCGTTTCATTTTCGCAATTAATCGTCTCTCCTAAAAACTCCCGAAAGCGTTTTTACCAATTGATCGACTTTGAAATGGCGCAAGCACTCAGGGGAGAGAAAGCAGAGCTGATATTGAAGTTAAATAACCTTGCAGATAGAAAACTAATCAAAAAGCTCTATGACGCGAGTAGTGTCGGTGTAAAGATCCACCTAATCATCCGCGGCATGTGCTCTCTCATACCAGGTATCAAAGATATCAGCGATACGATCACTGTCACTAGCATTGTTGACCGCTATTTAGAGCATCCTCGAGTTATCATTGCTTACAATCAAGGCGACCCCAAAGTGTTTATCTCATCGGCTGACTGGATGAGACGAAACATGGACCATCGTATTGAGGTTACTGCGCCCATACTTTGTGAGCAATTGAAAAAGACCATCATCGACATTATCGATCTTCAACAAAAAGACACGGTTAAAGCGCGCGTGATCGATGAGAAAATGAGCAATCACTACGTCACGACAAACCGCCCAAAGAAGCTTCGCTCTCAAATCGCCATTTACGACTATCTTAAAAGACAACAATTGGCCCCATATCCCAATACAAGTGACGCCCCCTATGAAGATTGACTCGGATTTCAACCCAATACGACACGTCGCTGCTATCGATCTCGGCTCAAATAGCTTTCATATGGTGATTGCTAGAGTTGTCGATAATGAAATACATATCATTAGTCGCCACAAACAAAAAGTTCAACTCGCATTAGGCTTAGATAGTTACAACGTCCTTAGCCAAGCCTCAATAGAAAGGGGGATTAAGTGCCTTCACGAGTTTAGCCAACGACTCAAAGGGGTCACTCCCGATAATGTACGCATCGCCGCAACTCATACTCTAAGGGTTGCCCGCAATCAAACGACCTTCCTAGAACAAGCAAGAGTTGTAATCCCCTATGCGATTGAGATTATTCCCGGAGAAGAAGAAGCACGGCTCATCTACTTAGGTGTAGCTCACACTCTCAATGCTCATCACTCTAATCTCATCATCGATATAGGGGGCGGGAGCACCGAACTCGTTATCGGTCAAAATTTCGAGCCTCAATATCTTAGTAGCACTGCGATGGGATGTATTAGCTTTACCACAGTTTTTTTCCCCAACGGCAAGCTGTCAAAAAATAGTTTTGTTAGTGCCAATTTGGCCGCGAGACAAAAACTTGAAAGTATCTCTCACCATTTTGTTACGTATGGCTGGCAATGCGTGTTTGGCTCGTCAGGAACAGTAAAAGTCATACGCAATGTGCTTATTGAAATGGGGTTTAAAGATGGGGTGATCACCAAGCAGCGCCTGAAAAAACTGGTCAGCAAGTTATGTCAGGACAAGTTGGTTAACAATATCTCATTTAAAGGCATCACTGAAGAGCGAAAGCGTTACCTTCCTGCTGGGGTCTCTATATTGCTTGCTTGTATTGAGCAGCTCGAGATTAAACAACTTCATTTCTCTTCTGCAGCACTTAGAGAAGGCTTACTTTATGAAATGGAGGAGCGCTTTAAAACCGGCGATGTAAGACAAAGAACTGCAAATGTCTTTTTACAACGTTACTGCGTTGATATTGAACAGGCGCACAGAGTGCGCGATCAAGCCCAGGCGATCTTTCATCAAACCAAGCTCAATGTTGATATCGGCGAAGAACTTAGCGATGTATTGCTTTGGGCGGCAATGTTGCATGAGGTAGGGTTAAGTGTGAACTACTCATCCTACCACAAGCATTCACAGTACCTCCTCCAGCACAGCTACATGCCTGGATTCAATAGCGAACAACAACGATTACTCGCAACACTAGTACGCAATCAGCGGAAAGCTCTTAAATTAGGCGAACTTTCAAACTTGCACTTATTTAGTGACACTCAGGTTCTCGATTTAATCAAAGTGTTAAGACTTTCGGTGATATTGAGCGCGCAGCGCAAAACGCAAAACTTATCCGTTGAGATTAAAAGGGTATCCGATGACCACTGGTGCATATCAAGATTGGCTCCGCACAAACTTGATCATGACGGTTTACTATTTGCGGATCTAGAGACAGAACAGCGCTATTGGAAGTCAGTTCATTGGCGCTTAGAACTGAAATAATGGCTACTCTAGCCCTACCTTATTTAATTCATTTTGAGCAAATTCGTAGCTAACTGGTACATAGCCGTCACTTTGTACAATGTTCTGCCCCTCCCTCGAAAAAATAAAGCGAATGTACGCTTCCTCTATCGGTTCTAACGATCTGCTAGGGTTTTTATTCACGTAAATGTACAAATAACGAGACAATGGATACGCTCCAGACAAGACATTTTCATCAGACGGGTCTATATACTGATTCCCTTCTTTCGCGACTGGAAGAAGGCGAGTTCCAGAAACTCGATAACCTATACCAGAATAGCCAATTGAATGAATTGAGGATGACACTGCTTGAACCACTGAGGCCGAGCCTGGTTGCTCATTGACAGAACGATTAAAATCGCCTCCACATAAAGCATTTTTTTTAAAGTAGCCATAGGTTCCCGATACCGAATTTCGCCCAAATAACTGAACCGAGCGCTGTCCCCAACTAGCCTTTATCCCCAGTTGTGCCCAGGAGTGAATTGGCTGCCTAGCACCACAACGCATAGTTGAAGAAAATAAGCTATCAAGTTGTTTGAAATTAAGACCTTTGACTGGGTTGTCCATGTGCACAAACACGCCTATAGCATCAATCGCCACACGCAGCGCAGTGGGCTTATAGCCATGTTCCCTTTCAAAGGCTTCAATTTCTCGCATTCGCATCGCCCGACTCATCGGCCCAAATTGCGCAGTGCCTTCAGCCAAAGCCGGTGGCGCAGTTGCTGAACCCGAAGCTTGAATTTGTGCGTTGACATTTGGGTAGAGTGATTTGAACTCTTCCAACCACAATGTCGTCATCCCAGACAAAGTATCAGAACCAACCGATGAAAGATTACCCGAAACACCTGCCACTTTTTGATATTTCGGCAAAGATGCTGCCTTTAGCGAACCCATAGGCAGCAAACTGATAATGAGCCAAAGACTTAGCTTTTGTCTCAACATGAAGGAACCACAAGTCGCTCAGGCAAAACAAAAGAGAATTTACTTCCAACACCGACTTCACTTTGAATATCAAGGTGAGCATCATGGTGAGAAAGCGCATGCTTTACTATCGCCAAACCCAGCCCACTGCCACCGGTGTCTCTGGAGCGAGCTTTATCAACACGATAAAATCGCTCCGTTAGGCGATGCAGGTGCTGAGCCTCAATCCCTTCTCCAGTGTCTTCAACGACAAGGCATGCACCTTGATTTGATTGAAACCATCGCACATTAACACCAGCCCCTTCAGGGGTATATTTCACCGCGTTATAGACTAAATTTGAGATTGCACTACGCAACTGATCTTCGTCACCAAACACTCGAAGTGACTTATCAACATCGAAGTGAATATTATGATGTGCGTCTCCACTTAAACTATTAGCCTCCTTCTCCAGTACCTCTAACATACTCGGCACATTGACCACTTCATCGAGCTCATGCATAGGTGCTGCTTCAATCTTCGACAAAGTTAGTAATTGATTAACTAATGCATTCATGCGACTTAGCTGCTCGGTCATGACGCCATGTGCTTTGCTCCACATAGGTCCTACGACCATGTCGGGATCTTCAGTCATTTCAAGGTAACCTTGCAACACAGTCATAGGCGTTCTCAGTTCATGCGATACATTAGCAAAGAAGTTTCGACGCATTCCCTCTAACTGTTTGAGCTGCGATACATCTCGGACCACCATTAAGTGTTCACCATCGGTATAAGGTACAATACGAAGTTCCAGCATGCGTTCAACATTAAATGGTGAACACATTTCAAGAGGTTCTGAGAAGTCGTTTTTGTTCAGATATTTGATGAAGTCTGGTGTGCGAATAAGATTTGAAATAGGCTGCCCTGAGTCGTCTGGCCAACGAAAGCCCAGAAGGTGCTGTGCCAGTTTATTACACCAAACAATATTGCCTTCGCTACGAAACACGACTACCGCATCGGGCAGTGATTCCGCACCATTCTTGAATCGACGAATCAAATTGGTCAGTTCTTTTCGCTTGCGGCGCTGACGTTGCTGTAATCGGTAAATACCATTAAACAATGATTCCCAATTACCTGTACCAGAAGGAGGGGTGAGGCGTTTTTCGTCCCACAACCAAGAAGACAGGCGCATCTGATTATGCAAATGCCACACTAACTGCAAAACCGTGGCAGCTAACAGCAACCACGGCATATATCCAAATATCCACCCGACAATAAGCCAAGGTGTGTAAAAAAAAGCCAACTCCCAGGCTAGCTTCTTCCAGGTTATCCTTTCAACCATTACCCTCTCCGAAGTCTCAATCTAACCTTTTGTTGAGAATCGATAACCAGCACCACGAACTGTTTGAATTAGCTTATCATGTCCAGCGCTTTCAAGCGCCTTGCGTAGGCGCCGTATATGAACATCAACGGTACGGTCTTCAACGTATACGTTAGTGCCCCATACATTATTCAATAGTTGCTCTCGACTATAAACACGCTCTTGGTGTGTCATAAAGAAGTGCAACATCTTAAACTCAGTTGGCCCCATATCAAGCGGCCCATCATTTGCTGTCACGCGATGAGATACTGGATCCAATTTCAAGCCTTGTACATCGATAACATCTTCCAACGCAGTTGGTGTAACACGGCGAATTACCGCTTTTAATCTCGCGACCAGTTCTTTTGGTGAAAACGGTTTTGTAATATAGTCATCAGCACCGACTTCCAAACCACGCACTTTGTCTTCCTCTTCTCCTCTCGCAGTTAGCATCACGACAGGGATGTTTCGAGTAAGCTCTTCACGCTTCATGTGCTTAATAAAGTTGATGCCGGAGCCGCCAGGCAGCATCCAATCGAGCAATACCAAGTCAGGATAGGGTTCAGCTAACTTATTTACAGCCGTATCATAGTCTTCGGCTTCCACTGCTTGATAGCCTTTTTGCTCTAAGACAAAACAAAGCATTTCACGAATTGGTGCTTCATCCTCAACAACTAGGATCTTTCTGGACATAATGGAATAACCTTTGGTCTTTAATCAACTAAATGCATTATCAAGAATAAGTATGACACTTTTGTGACCATTGAAAACAATTTTTAATATAACTTTCTTATCTATTTCATTGTCATATTTTTGAATTGAGTTAAGACAACCTCGAAAAAATTGCCTATGATGTCCGCCTGAAATTACGAAGAAAGAGATGAATATGTGGTTTAAAAACTGTTTGGTCTACCGCTTTAATAAAGAGTTGGAATTCACTGCTGATAAACTCGAAGAACAACTTCAAGAGTTCAGTTTTTCACCTTGTGGTAGTCAGGATAAACAAAAGTTTGGCTGGGTAACGGCGCTGGGCAAACATGGTGACATGATGACCCATGTCTCTGAAAACCGCATACTGATCAGTGCTAAAAAAGAAGAGAAAATGCTGCCTGCTTCCGTTATTAAGGACTCTCTGTCAGCGAAAATTGAAGCTATTGAGGTGCAAGAAGGGCGTCCTTTAAAGAAAAAAGAAAAGGATGACCTCAAAGACGAAATCATTATTGATTTGTTACCACGCGCCTTTAGTAAAAGTCAGGTAACTAACCTGCTGATCATGCCAAAAGAAGGTTTTATCATCGTTGATGCAAGTAGCCATAAAAAAGCTGAAGATGTGTTGGCGTTACTTCGCAAATCTATGGGCAGTCTTCCTGTCATCCCAGCTTTCCCTGAACAGGCCATTGAGAACACTTTGACTGAGTGGGTTAAGAGTGGTCAGTCCCCTACTGGATTTACGATTCTCGATGAAGCCGAACTGAAATCAGTTCTAGAAGAAGGTGGCATTATTCGCTGTAAAAAGCAGGAATTGTCGAGTGAAGAGATCTTAGGCCATATTGAAGCAGATAAGCAAGTGACAAAACTGGCTATCGACTGGCAAGAGCGTATTGAGTTTTTGTTGGCAGATGACGGAAGTATTAAACGTTTGAAGTTTAGCGACGAATTGAAAGACCAGAATGACGATATCCCCCGTGAAGAAGCGGCAGCACGTATCGATGCTGACCTTTCTCTTATGTGCGGTGAATTCAGCGCTTTTTTGCCAAATTTATATCAAGCTCTTGGCGGATTAGCACAAAATTGAGTCCATTTCTTGACGCTCGTGGCAATACCACGTGCGTCAACTCCTTCCAATTTATCTTCTCTAATAAGTTTAAATATCTAAAAGACTAGGAAAGCCACGTCGATTGGCGTAAAATTTGCGCCCCTTGGTACCATTTGGTGGTGCTACGCTGACTTGTAATCAGATTTAGAGATTTTAAACATGTTTAAACCAGAGCTTCTGTCACCTGCTGGCAGCCTTAAAAACATGCGTTACGCTTTTGCTTATGGAGCAGATGCCGTCTACGCAGGTCAACCTCGTTACAGCCTTCGTGTGCGTAATAATGAATTCAACCACGAAAACCTGCAAATAGGCATCAACGAAGCCCATGCACAGGGAAAAAAACTGTATGTGGTATGTAATATTCAGCCTCATAACTCAAAGCTTAAGACATTTATTCGCGACTTAAAGCCCGTTGTCGACATGGGGCCAGATGCCTTGATCATGTCAGATCCCGGCCTAATCATGATGGTACGCGAAGCATTTCCTGACATGCCGATCCACCTATCTGTACAGGCCAACGCAGTAAATTGGGCAACGGTTAAGTTCTGGGGTACTCAAGGTGTTGAACGTGTCATTCTTTCTCGTGAACTGTCTTTGGAAGAAATCGAGGAAATCCGTGAGCACTGCCCAGAGACAGAACTAGAAATCTTTGTACATGGTGCTCTTTGCATGGCCTACTCTGGTCGCTGTTTGCTTTCTGGCTATATAAACAAGCGCGATCCAAACCAAGGGACATGCACAAATGCATGTCGTTGGGAATATAAAGTTGAAGACGCAAAAGAAAACGATGCTGGACAAATCGTCGAAGTTCAAGATGCAGCTGCAGTTAAAGTGCAAGAAGCAGAAGAGCGCCCAGACAATACTTTAGGTCTTGGTAAGCCAACTGACGAAGTTGTACTTCTTTCAGAAGCCCACCGACCAGAAGAAAAAATGGCAGCGTTTGAAGATGAGCATGGCACTTACATCATGAACTCAAAAGATCTTCGAGCTATCCAACACGTAGATCGTCTGACTAAGATGGGCGTTCACTCGTTAAAGATTGAGGGTCGGACTAAATCTTTCTACTACTGCGCACGTACAGCTCAAGTATATCGTAAAGCAATTGATGATGCCGTTGCTGGTAAACCATTTGATGAGTCACTAATGGGGACGTTAGAAAACCTTGCGCATCGTGGCTATACCGAAGGGTTCCTACGCCGTCACACCCACGATAGCTATCAAAACTACGACTATGGTTATTCAGTATCTGATACTCAACAATTTGTGGGTGAGTTTACGGGCAAACGCCGTGGCGATCTGGCAGAAGTTGAAGTTAAGAACAAGTTTATTGTTGGTGATAGCCTTGAATTAATGACTCCAAACGGCAACATCATCTTCAACCTTGAAGTAATGGAAAATCGCAAGTCTGAAACTATCGAAGATGCCAAGGGCAATGGCCATTTCGTTTTCATTCCAGTGCCGGAAGATTTGGACTTGAGCTACGCGTTATTGATGAGAAACTTGAGCACAGGCCAAGATACCCGCAATCCAACAGGTAAGTAACATGGCACTGCTGATTACAAATAAATGTATCAACTGTGATATGTGTGATCCAGAATGTCCAAATGGTGCCATCACCATGGGAGATTCAATCTATGAGATTGATCCAGCACTTTGTACAGAGTGTAAGGGGCATTATGATAAACCGACCTGCCAGTCAGTTTGTCCTATTACCAACTGTATCATTACCGATCCACAACACATTGAAACAGAAGACGAACTTCTAGAAAAGTTTGTAATCATCCAGGGAATGGCTTGATCGCTCAAAGAGCATAAATAAAACGGCCCGATTGGGCCGTTTTTTTACCTATCTTCAATAGTCATCGCTCTCTTCATTAGCAACGCCATCATCAACTATCAATATGTTTTTCTTCTTAATGATATTAGGTGTTTGCTTCTTTGGCTCTTTCGGCTCTTTCGGCTCTTCAGGTACAGAGGCTTTAGGTAACGGTTCAGAGAGTGACAAAGTACTATTTAGTGACACTATACTTGTTTTGCTAATCTTGTGACGATAGATTTCACGAATGTACTTTAACGCTCTAATCACGCTATCCGACGTTAAGCGGATATCATTGATGGAAGTAAATTTCTTCTTATCAGTTATAAGTTCTCGATATTTCTTCTCATACATAGGCTTGATAGCATACCAATTTGTATCAAGCACTTTTGCAGGATTTTCAAAGCTAAGGAAATACTTCTTAATTTCTTCCTC
This sequence comes from Vibrio gelatinilyticus, assembly GCF_022836845.1. Classification (GTDB taxonomy): domain Bacteria; phylum Pseudomonadota; class Gammaproteobacteria; order Enterobacterales; family Vibrionaceae; genus Vibrio; species Vibrio gelatinilyticus. The sequence continues at coordinate 2,389 of NZ_JAJNNZ010000016.1, read as the reverse complement.
GTTGAAGTCATCATCTTTTATCGCTTTGAGTACCAACTTATCAATTACATCATTGTATAAGAATTCATCTTTTGCAAAGCAACGCTTAATATAAGCAACTATCAGCGTCAAAAAATCATCACTTAAACAAGGGCTCTTTGATACAAGTGTCGTCAATGACAAGTTTGGTGAAGTGCCGATCACCAATGCATACCGCTTTAGTGTTGTGTTAGGAAAAAGTCTATTGATATGTGACTTAAGTCTATTAAGAGAGGTGTAAGTCAGCTTGTAATCTTTAGGTAACGAAATAATCGAAACTATCGAGGAGCAATTTTTAAAGAAGTGCAGGTCTTGTAGTTCTTCTAATTCAAAGTTCGCTTCTTTGTAACGTCTTAATAAATCAGAGTACTTTGTGGATTCCACAGGTAAAAGACTAATACCCTCAATTGCTTGCGTTTGTTGATTAAAATGGGGAAGTTCAATCGAGCGATAAAACAAATCATCGACGTCCACCGGACCATTACGATTTGGCCCAACAACACTTTCAGAATAAGCAATAGCGACGGGGCCAGCCAAACTCATAAACAAATCATTGGCATCAAGACGAATCGTTTCTGCAATATCAATACCCGCACTTCTGAAATAGTTCTCATCGTAGTCCGAGGTTACCGCTTGCGCTGTGAGAATATTGAAAATCTGTTGAGAGATATACTGGTTTGCATATTTCTCCATCTTATTAACGTCAATTTCCTTTTTATTTTTTTCATCATTGGTCTCTGCATAACGCATGATATCGTTTGAAATTAACATCATTGCATTCCATGGCCGGATACGATTAAGTACATCCACACTTTCTTCCGCCCCTCTATCGTTATCTAGGTTGTAAGAGAAACTCCATTCTTCAGAAAGATATTTACACAACAATCTACCTGAATTTATGTGCAAAGCTTCGGAAGGCTCTACATTTTCGCCCCAAATATTAGGTAATATACAGATTCCAGAGGTAAAAATTGGCTCGAAAACAAAACTGTGGGCTTTATTATTTGAAGCGGAACTTTTCTGCACGGTGAGATCAAAGGTTTTACTCATATAAGAGTACTGTTGGGCTAAGCCGAACTCCGAAGCCATTCCAGAACCAGTGCCGCCGCCTGAGCTAAAGATATAGAAATAAAGACGCGATTGGTTTGCTTTGATGCCACAGGAATCAACGAGATAAGAATGTAAGTAACGCCACGTTTCGTTTGAGAAGCTGCTCGTTTTTCGATTTAAAATCGTTTTGGCGAGATATTGCCCCAAGATTGGTGCATTACCAGCGCCGCCAGCATGCACTTCTGAAAGATCCATAATTTTTATTTTCTTATAGTTCTCAAGAAAATCTAGTCGACCCTTACTTGTTGAATAACGTATGCGACCTTCAATATCTTTATCAAGGTCTCCGACCATGACTACAGGCTCGATTAGATAAACTGGAGGGTGTTTAGTGCCAAAATTGCTGCTTAGATGGCCCTTTAGCCAGCTAACCGGACCTTTTTCTTGCTCATATAACTTTACTTCTTGTGAGTCTTCAGTGAGATAGCGCCCCCGTGCATTATAGACGAGAGTAGCAACATCAAGCGCTATATTCGAGCCGCAACGACCAAGACCAATCAAACAGACCGATGGAAACTTCTGCTCAGTATCCCCTTCAATCCCTTGATGCTCGAACATACTTTTTCGAACCACATCTAAGTTCTCGAGAATAGTATCGATGTGCATCTCAGTAAAATATCCATGTTCAATTACATTGTCTTCCTGTTGCATCTATCAATACTCCCTGAATAAGTTCGATCACGTTTGAATTAGGATAGTCTCAATATTGACACTAGGCATTTAAAAGTACTTTTTTTTGTTGATTTTTGCGCGGTCAAGCACTCGAAATATTTAATTCTGTTTTTTACTATTTGAATTAACATCAAATTAGCCGTTAATAGAATGTAAAATTTACGGTAAGTATCAAAAAATATGAAGTTACAAAGCGCAGATAATTTAATTCACAGTTAGGTTTAGCCATTTGGGTGGGCAAATGTCTTTATCGGCATGGCCTTTAAAAGTCGTTATGTAGGCTATATAACGATTGTTCTGTACGTTAAAAAAGAGAAGTCAGAGTCTTAAGCTATGGCAGGGGTGGGGATCGTCGGCACACAGAAGGTTCGATGGGAGTTGCCACCAAGCGCGCTGGCTCTCAATACATCGCTTGGTACAAGCGAAAAAAAGGCTCTGACCTAAGTCAGAGCCTTGATATATGGCAGGGGTGGAGAGATTCGAACTCCCAACACGCGGATTTGGAATCCGCTGCTCTGCCAATTGGAGCTACACCCCTATTTCAGTTTTAAAGAGCTGAAACTCTTAATAAGTGGCGGAGTGGACGGGA
>NZ_JAJNNZ010000015.1 GCF_022836845.1 Vibrio gelatinilyticus | reverse complement strand
TCTTTTTTGATTATCATCAACGAGTGCCCACACAGATTGATAGGTTTAAATTGTTAAAGAGCGTATCGACTTAAGTAACTCTGCGTTCCCCGTCGAAGTGGCGGCCATTCTAGCGACATGAGCAATAGAGTCAACCATTTTTGCTAAAAAAAAATGACTTTCCTTTCGTTCGATTAAAAAGCAATCAATCAGTATAAAAACAGCACATTTATAGCCCAAATTTCATCTTTCAGGCACTTCCGAACTATGGCCGGTTATTCAAACAAGTTTCATTGGTACATAGGTAAACTAAGAGTGATTGCTATCAAAATAATAGGAGATTCGACGTTTGGCCATAGCAAGTTGTAGTGATCTGGGTAGATGTATTCTCTTTCGCTCATTGACCGTTTCCTTGTGAACTTTAAGTCCATTTAGGCAGAGTAACCTTGGTTCATGACCACTCATGGAAAAGCAATAGAGTGCAACGTACTGAGGTGTCACTTTAAATAACAGGGATAAGTCATCAAGTCTTACTTGCAGGAACGAAGGAAACTCGGCGTGTTTCTTGGGTTCAGTAAATTAGAATCAGCTATAATCCAGTTTCTACAACCACTAATAAGCCCAGGCTCCAAAAATGAGATAAGCGGATTAGTAGTTGTCATTAGATGCTGAGTTATGCCGTTACGATACTTTAAATTGATTAACCAATTTATTTAACTCTATGGCTCGTTGAGATACCGCCTGAGCAGAGTTAGCCACTTGCCCTGCTTTTTTATTTACTCCTTTAGATAGCTCAGCAACAGATTCGACACGTTGACTAACCTCATGACTTGCCTGTGATTGCTCCTCCGCCGCAGCAGCGATGCTATCTATCATCATCGCGACAGACTGCGCACCAGATACTATGTCGTCCAAACTCGTACCTGCTTTTCCGGCTAACTCAAGGCCTGATTTGACATGACCATTGCCAACTTCCATCCGGGCTACCGCTGTTTGCGTTTCACTTTGAATCGCTTCTATTGAACTGGCAATTTCGGTGGTTGCACTGGTTGTGCGATCCGCAAGAGCTCTTACTTCATCGGCGACAACCGCAAACCCTCGCCCAGCTTCTCCTGCCCTTGCAGCTTCTATTGCCGCATTTAAGGCAAGAAGATTGGTTTGTTCGGCGATATCGTCAATAACATTAATAATCTCGCCAATCTGTGCACCGCGTTTTCCTAACTCAGAGACACTTTGTGAAGATGCCATGACCGCTTGATCAATTTCATTCATTCCTGCGATCGTGCTTCGCACTATTTCACCACCACTGTTTGCCGTATCTCCAGCACTTTGAGCGCTTGTTGTTGCTTGGGATGAACTGATTGCCACCTCTTGGATACTCGATGATATTTGATCAATTGCTGTGGATATTTGTGAAACTTGCTCTGATTGTTTGCCAAGTTCATTTTCCATAATTTCATTTGAACGGGTTATTTCAAGAGCACCTTGTGAGACATCTTCTGATGTCTGAAGCACCTCTTTCATTACTGCGTTAGTTCTTTGCACGGTTTGATTGTAACTGTTTGCCATTTTTCCCAGCTCATCGTTAGATTCAGCAACAACCATCTGAGTCAAGTCCCCTTGAGCGAGAGATTCAAGCTTATTGGCCATCTCATTGATAGGCCTTGTGATTGACTTAAGCACAAACCAAGAGAGTGTGGCGCCTAACAAGATCGCAAACGCAGCGCCCAGTAATATCATTTTATTCGCATTATCAGCCGCGTCTTTTGCTTTTTGTTGACGCTCGACCATTAATGAATCTTCCACATCAATAAAAGTTAAAATCGCCGATCTAAACTGATTAAAGTAAACCTCCCCTTTCGCCTCGCCAACTAACTTTGCTATGTCATTCATTGTGTTCGAATTACCGATTTCGGTGCGTAGTGCAATCTGGGGGTCTGCTACTTTTGACTGCCACTGGGACAACGTACTGTGTATGTCATCCAGTAATTGCACTTGAGTAGGGTTATCGGAAACCACCTGTTTGAGCTCTTCTATCTGTTTAGAGAATTGATTGGTACCTTGTTGATAGGGTTCAAGAAAGCCTGGCGAACCAGACAGTAAGTACCCTCTCATTCCTGTCTCCATATCAACCGCCAAGATCTGTATGTTTTTAGCCATTCCAATCACCTTGTGGGTATGATTTACCCATTCACTGGCTGTTTTTAACGACTCTAAATCACCTGACATCCGCAGGGAGTCGTTGCGACTCATTGTACCTGAACGCTGCACCTCGCTTAACAAAGTGCTCGCTTTGCGAAAAGTCTGCTCGTTCACATTCGAACGCTCGGCTAACAGATTCCGCTCTCGCTCTATGAAGGTTGAGATTTGACCTCGAAAAGTATCAAAATAGACTTTTCCTTGTGCTCTACCAACAATATCAACAACATCATCCATTGTTTTTGCATTGCCAATTTGTCTACGTAGCTTAATGGTCGGTTCAGAAATATGCTGCTTCCATGACTCCACAATCGTCTTGACCTCTGACAATCTCTCCACTTGCTGAGGATTATCACTAACCGTGATTTTTAATTGTTCTAGCGTTCGTGTAAAGGTCTCTCCACCATGGACATAAGGCTCTAGGAAGCTTTCCTGCCCTGCTAGTAAGTAGCCTCTCATCCCTGCTTCCATATCAACAGCCGCCGCTTCTATTTTAAGAGCTTGCTCAATCACTTTATGGGTATGATCAACCATTGCATTGGTTTTTATTTGAGATTTGGTACTCGTTATTGCAACAAATGACAAAAAGATTAGTAACAGAATAGGGACTCCTGCCCCTAATCCAACTTTCAATTTCAGGGGTAGATTACGAAAGCTCATACAGTTTGCACTCCGAAGTTCTCAATGTTCTTAAAACAGTAACTGGCTGCACGATTGCTCACTCCGTAAAGCATGAAGTGAATCGACGAGGCTGCCACCCGTATAAGAGTGTTATAGAACGAAATGTCTGCAAGTCGAGAAAGATTTAACGGCAATAACGAATGAACATAATAATTATTACTATTAAGCATGACAGCTATTGTCTTCGTAGAGCTAAATTGAGAATGATTCGTGAGTCCTATGTTGTTGTCACTTAATTCAATGGAGCTATAACAAATTACGACACTTACAAGCCCAATATTGACGGGAGTGTGAAGGTTCCAACATGACACAGTTAAGCACGATTTTCATCGATGCTTTGCCATTTAAATGGGGTACGAGTAGGCCGAATGACCGAGCTTGAGTTCAAGCAAACACATAGAAGTGAAATCTGACAAATCACGAATACCCCAGCGCCAGATACAACAAAGCCCCGACTTTCGTCGAGGCTTTATCGTTTAAATAATGGTACCGGTGGGCGGACTTGAACCGCCACGCCCGAAGGCAACGGATTTTGAATCCGTCGTGTATACCAATTTCACCACACCGGCATCTTTGGGCTTTGCCCTTTGATGTTTGGCATTATACGTAAGCTTTAGTGACGTGCAAGAGCAAAATCTTTAAAAAACGTTCGTTTGGACACAATTTCGCCATTAAGCAATGTATTGCTGCATAAACTCTTTTTCGGAGCTGTTCAATTCTGATGCTATTTGAGCGAAGCGTTTTCCATCAACCAATCAAGAATTGAACGCAACTGTTGGTCGCTCATAGTCAATAAAGTTTCACCCACGTACCATTCAACTTTACTCTGAGCAGAAAGGGCTGTGGGTTGGGGATTGCCAAACCATACTCCTTGTTCCCGTGCAAGAGCATCACAAAGCGCCTCTGTTTGTTGCACACTAAAGGGCAGGTATAAGTGCAACATATTACACTGTGGCATTTCTGGATTCAGCGTTAGCTCTGGATAGTCGGCTTGAATGAGGGCATAGATCTGCTGTGTGCGCTCAAACAACTTGGGCATCTGAGCAAGGCGCTCATCGAATGCCATCTTAGCTGAGACAATATAGGGCGTACGATGGTACACATCTCCGCCTTGTCGACGGACCCAAATTCGCGCTCTGTCTATAAAGCTTTTACTTCCCACCAGCATCGAGCCACCTAAACCTCCGATCCCTTTGTATAAGGAAACATAGACACTATCAAACCCCTTGGCTATCTCATGGTATGGCTGTTGATAATAAGCCGCGCACTCCCAAAGTCTTGCCCCATCCATATGAAAATGAATGCATTTTTGTTGGCAGTAGTGTTTAATGTCTTGCAGTTCTTGCCATTGTGGCAGTTGCCCACCAATCTCTCTCATGGGCAATTCATAAAGCGCAGCTGCAAACTCTTCAGGCGATGCTTTCAAGTCATTAAGTGTCCAAGGGCTATACTGATGGCCAATAGGGATAACATTAAATCTCTTTTGCAGCTGAAATCCCTGTGCTTCATGCTGCAATATGTGGCTTGTCGAGTGCATCGCAACCAAGTTTGATGCACGATTTTCACACGCCAATTGCAACGCTGTCGGTTGATTCATGGTGCCAGTCACGATGAACAGTGCTGACTCAAACCCTAGCAACTGGGCTATTTCTTTCTCAAAGGCCTGCAATAACTCCCCTTCTCCATAAGTATCGTGAGCTACATCGTTGTCAAGACACCACTTTGCCATATCACTAAATAGTTGGTGTGGCGCTAACTCTTTGTTGCCAGAAAGTATGGTATGACAAAGATGCCGGGCTGAAGGCTTCATTATCTCTTCCTTTATGTGGATAGCTGGCTTATGTATGGTGCCAATAGCTTAATTAAAACACCATACGCGTTCAATTTATCACAATGTGAGCTTATTCTACCCTTAGCGCTTTTCTCTCAGCCTAAGAATCGTTATTCTGGGCGCAATCTAATCAATTAAGTACTATCGAAACATGACAAACACATCTCTTCCACCAGCGGGCTTTTTAAGACGCTTTGGCGCTCTTTTTTATGACAGCCTTGTTGTTCTTGCCATTGTGATGATGGCTGGCGGCATTGTCATTGCTGTTATGGAGGCGCTAGTCGCTGCTGGATTGCTAAACTATGCACCTTATAGTGATGCGAGTGATTTACTTACCCGTCATCCGACATTCAGCCTGATCTACACTCTCTATCTTGCGTTCGTTTGGATTGGTTTCTTCGCTTTTTTCTGGACCCGTGGAGGTCAAACTCTGGGAATGCGCGCATGGAAGATTGAAGTACAAAACCTACAAGGTGGCCGTATTACCATGACACAAGCCTTGATCCGTGTAGCAACGTCAGCGTTTGGCCTTGCAAACCTCGCCGTTCTTATCGATCCAAAGAAACGTGGCTTTCACGATATTTGGGCGAAGACGCAGGTAGTTGTACTACCCAAAGCAAAGTAGCTACATAAAAAAAGCCAGCACTCTATGATGCTGGCTTGGTATAGCGAGTAGCTCAAAAACTATATTCCTGAACCATCTTGCTCAGCATCATCTTCATGCAACCCACATTCGCGCTTTAATCCATTGAAACGAGTTTCTTCTTCAGTCATTCCCGGTTGCCACTTTTCAGTGGTATGAGTATCACCGACAGACAAGTACCCCTGCTCACGCAATGGGTGATAGCTCAGCCCATGCTCTTGCAAATACTCTTCAACCTGTTCGCTAGTCCAATCGATGATAGGTAAGAACTTAAAGCGACCATTTTGTATGGCAAGTACGGGCAAATTTGCTCGGCTTGTTGATTGCTCTCTTCTGAGGCCAGAAAACCATGTTTTCACTTGCAGCTCATCAAGTGCGCGCTTCATCGGTTCAACCTTATTAAGTTGATTGTATCGAGTAATACCTTCAACGCCTTTTTCCCATAGCTTTCCATATCTGGCTTCTTGCCACGCCGCCGATTCTTTTGCACGATATGTATGCAAATTCAAAGATAACTTAGTCGTTAACTCATCGATGAACTGATACGTCTCAGGAAACAAATATCCAGTATCTGTTAATACGATAGGAAGATCGGCCTTTACTGACGTAGACAGATGCAGCATCAGCGCGGCTTGTATACCAAAGCTAGAGCTCACCGCATGATTGCCCGGTAGGTTTTTAAGTGCCCAGAGGATCCTTTCTGAGGCGGTCAGTTTCTCTAATTCACCGTTAATCTCGGCCAATTTAAGGATCTGTTGCGTTTTGGTTCCAGACAATAACTCAGCTAGATCCAATGCGTTGTCTTGAGTGTCATGCATGAAAATCCCTCTTTGAAACGATTACCTCTGCGATGATCCCTGCTCGAATAACAAAATCACCGAATGCTTCGCCTTGCTCTCGCTCTTTTGACCAGCGTGCAATCAATTGATCTAACTCTTCGAGGATTTGTTTCTCGGTGATGTTTTCACGATACATTTTAGGAACACGCGTACCCGCTTTGTTGCCCCCTAAATGAAGGTTGTAACGTCCTGGAGCCTTGCCCACTAAACCGACCTCGGCCAACATGGCTCGGCCACACCCATTGGGACAACCGGTCACTCGGAGAATAATGCTTTCTGACTGGTCAATTGCATGCTTGGTCAGTAAGCCTTCAATATCGGTCACAAAGTTAGGCAGGAAACGCTCCGCTTCAGCCATTGCTAATGGGCAGGTCGGAAAGGCTACGCACGCCATCGAATCTTTGCGCTGAGCACTTACGCCTGAATCCATCAATCCGTGTTCAACTGCCAGTTTCTCTATCTGGGCTTTTTGATGTTCTTCCACGCCAGCAACAATCAAATTCTGGTTGGCGGTCATTCTAAAATCACCCGTGTGCACTTTTGCAATCTCTGCAACGCCCGATTTTAAAGGCTTACCAGGAAAATCCAGTAGGCGGCCATTTTCAATAAACAGCGCTAAGTGATGTTTACCATCAATGCCTTTCTTCCAACCAATCGCATCACCGCGTTGTGTAAACTCATAACGTCGACTGTCAGCAAACGTAATACCGGCACGCTCTTCAACCTCAGCTTTAAAGACATCAATACCCACGCGATCCAATGTGTATTTGGTTTTGGCATTCTTACGGTTAGAGCGATTACCCCAGTCACGTTGGGTGGTAACCACCGCCGCTGCCACATCAAGGGTTTTCTCTAAGCTCACAAAACCAAAGTCATCGGCTTTTCTTGGGTAAGTCGACGTATCACCGTGGGTCATTGCCAAACCACCACCCACCAACACGTTAAAGCCCACTAGCTTGCCTTTTTCGGCAATCGCAACAAAGTTTAAATCGTTCGCATGAACATCAACGTCGTTATTTGGTGGGATCACAACCGTCGTTTTGAATTTACGCGGTAAGTAATTGCTGCCTAAAATTGGTTCTTCATCGGTCGTTTCAAGACGTTCACCGTCTAACCAGATCTCGGCATAAGCTCTTGTCTTAGGCAACAGGTGCTCACTGATCTTTTTGGCCCACTCATACGCTTCCTGATGAACCTCGGATTCAATCGGGTTAGTGGTACACAATACGTTACGGTTAACATCACCCGCTGTTGCAATCGAATCAATGCCAATACTGTTTAAGGTTTGGTGCATCAATTTGATGTTTGGCTTCAAGACCCCATGAAACTGAAACGTTTGTCTTGTCGTCAAACGTATGCTGCCGTACATGGTGTGATCGGTTGCGAACTTGTCTACCGCAAGCCACTGCTTGGGCGTAATAATACCACCAGGCATACGTGCTCTAAGCATCACGTTTTGCAACGGTTCTAATTTCTGCTTAGCACGTTCAGCTCGGATATCTCGATCATCTTGCTGGTACATGCCATGAAAACGAATTAACTGAAAGTTATCTGCGGTAAAGCCACCTGTAATCTGGTCTCCCAGATCTTGCTCAATCGTGCCACGAAGAAAGTTACTTTCTCTTTTTAAGCGTTCGTTATCAGCGAGTGGCCCTAATACTTGTCCCAAAACTTCTTGTTCTGCTGTGAAATCTTGTTTACTCATTAATACACATCCCTTTGATAACGTTTTGCTTTGCGCAGTTCGTTAATAAACTCTTCTGCTTGTTGTTCTGTTTTTGCACCGTAAGTTTGAGCGATTTGCACCAGAGCGCTATGAACATCTTTCGCCATATAGTTAGCATCACCGCACACATAAACATGCGCGCCATTTTGTAGCCACTGCCAGACTTGCTCACCCTGCTCTAGCAAGCGGTGCTGCACATAAATTTTTTCATGTTGATCACGGCTAAATGCCACATCGATCTGATTGACGACTCCCGACTTTAAATACTTCTGCCATTCAACTTGGTAAAGGAAATCTTGAGTAAAGGTTCTGTCACCAAAGAATAGCCAGTTTTTGCCCGAAGCATCGCGATTGTCTCGTTCTTGAACAAAGCTTCTAAATGGTGCGATACCTGTCCCTGGCCCGATCATGATAATGTCCGTGGCGTCATCTTCTGGTAACTTAAAGTTGTTGTTGTTTTCAACAAAAACTTTGACCTCTCCTCCCTCTTGCAAACGATGAGTCAGATAACTAGAAGCGCCTCCGTAACGAGTGTCCTCACCTTGCTGGTATTCAACCAAGCCAACCGTTAGGTGAACTTCTTCGTCCACTTCTGATTGACTAGAAGCAATGGAGTACAATCTTGGGGTCAATTTTCTAAGTAAGGAAATCAACTGCTCAGCAGAGAGTTTGGCTTTCTTTTCAGAGAGCACATCAATCACTTGAGTTTTGGATGCGTATTCACGTAACTTGTTCTTATCTTGCGATAGCTTTTCTAGTTTCTTGCTACCAGAAAGTTCCGCGTACAACGAGACCAACTGCGGATTCGCGTTCGTCACTTCATACTTAGATATCAGCGCATTGCGCAGTGATAGGCTTTCACCGTCGACATCAATACTTTCGATGCCAGACAAACCGACTTTTGCGAGAATGGCATCGACAAGCTCGGCACTGTTTTCATACCAAACGCCAAGCGCATCACCTGGTTGGTACGTTAAGCCAGAACCCTCTAGATCGATTTCTACATGACGAACGTCTTTCCCAGAATCGCGCCCTGTTATTTTTTGACTCGTCAGCAAACTTGCTGTGTATGGGTTTTGTTTGCTGTAGTGCACTGCTGACGAGCTTTGTCCTACTGGCAAAGTGACCACGTCAGCTTGCGAACTTGAGTTCAACTCTTCTTTTAGTTTGTCCAGAGCCGTTTCACGCCACGCTGTCGCAACACCTTCATAATCCACATCGCAGTCAATACGCTCAATAAATGGTGTCGCGCCCAACTTCGATAAGTAGGAATCAAAATCTTTACCCGTTTGACAAAAGAACTCGTAGCTCGAATCCCCTAGGCCAATTACACCGTACTTCAAATTATTCAGTTTTGGTGCTTTCTTAGATTGAAGGAACTCGTGGAGTTCGATGGCATTGTCTGGAGCCTCACCTTCACCGTTGGTAGAAGCCACAATGATGACGTGAGTTTCTTTGGCTAAGTTTTTGCCTTTGTAGTCACTGGCATCGAACAGCTCTGCCTGAATACCAAGGGTATGAGCTTCCTGTTCAAGCGCCTCTGCGACACCTTTAGCATTACCAGTCTGCGAAGCATAAATGATGCTTAATTTACCTGCAGGTAGATTGGCAACAGCAGATACTGCGCTCGCCACAGGCGAAGCTTGTTGTTGAGGTTGAGCTTGGCTAAGCCCCCAGAAATAACCACTCACCCAAGCAAGTTGATTGGCCGAGAGTTGCGATGAGGTTTGCTGAAGCAATCCCAGTTGTTGATCGTTGATAGGACTGGCTAGCCCTGCGATATCTTGTGGTTGAGTATTTCCTTTTGATGACATAGTCACGACATCCCTATTCATTGCGTGACGATAGATTAACCAACCTTTTTAATAACAAGAAAGAATAGATATGAATGTTTTATAACTTTTTGGAAGATAGAAAGAAGGGATGGATCACTTGGCTTCGATGCGAACCTCACTAAACCCAACCGCCATGGCCGTTTTCGAGGCTAAATCAAGATCCTCATACTGACATTCCGCACCATGAGTATCGGTGAGCAACAAAAAACCGCCTTGAGTATGACGAAACTCGACGATCCAACCACCATCGCTTTCTGCTGGTTCCACTATTGCCTCTGCCAACAGGTTACGCTGATAGAGATGCTTAAGCTCTGTAATTGTCATCTTAATTCTCCAAAGCAACTCGAATGACTGACACTTGAGAAGACGAACAAGAGTCCTTCCTAGTACCATTAACTATAGCAACAGTTAAACGAGTTAGTGTGGAAAGTTATTGAGACTGGCAGCAAAACTGCTTATAGATCCACACACCGATCAGCAGTAAGATCAGCCAAGGCAGAAGCTTGAACACCATACCGATCATGCCCAGAAGAAACATGATAAAAAAAGCCACGCCCGTCGCCACAAAGACTGTCATCATGGTCATGCCAGTCACCAATAAAGTCGCAATAAACACCAGTAAAAAAATCAGCTCGAACATTTGCGTTCTCCAATTATGATCTTACTGGAGATATTGCACTATTCGAGCCAAGTTATTTTTATAATTAATATCAACTAGTTATAAAAAATCCACATATTCCATTGAGTGGTAATTGGTTAAAAAAACCAACTATTGGGGCTCTTATACATCCAACTCTTTTGGGATTTTGGCCAATGCCGCTTCAAGCACTTCTAGACCTGCGCCTTTCTTGTGTGCGTTTTCACTAATATAGCGTCGCCACTGGCGAGCTCCCGGCATCGCTTGGAACAAACCAATCATATGTCGTGAGATATGACCAAGGTAAGCCCCTTTACTCAATTGTTCTTCGATGTACGGGTACATTTCACGAACCACTTGTGAGCGCTTCTTCACAGGTGTTTCTAATCCAAATATTTTTTGGTCGACTTCAGCTAATATGTACGGATTTTGATAGGCTTCGCGGCCAATCATAACGCCGTCTAAGTGAGTTAGGTGCTCCAAGGATTCTTCTAACGATTTGATACCGCCATTAACACCGATATTCAAATGTGGGAAATCTTGCTTGATCTGATAAGCGCGTGGGTAATCCAAAGGTGGGATCTCACGATTCTCTTTAGGGCTTAGACCACTCAACCATGCTTTACGAGCATGAATAGTAAAATCTTTACATCCCCCCTGCTCGGAAACGAGAGAAACAAAGCGCGTCAAAAACTCATAGGAGTCCTGATCATCAATACCAATACGTGTTTTGACGGTGACAGGAATCGAAACGACGGCTTTCATTGCCGCAATGCATTCAGCAACCAGTTCTGGCTCTCCCATTAGGCAAGCACCAAAACGCCCATTTTGAACACGATCCGATGGGCAGCCTACATTCAAATTAACCTCATCATAGCCGCGCTCTTCGGCAAGTTTGGCACAGGTTGCCAGATCCGCCGGATTAGAGCCGCCTAATTGCAAGGCAACAGGATGCTCGGTTTGGTTGTAAGCGAGGAAGTCACCTTTACCGTGAATTATCGCTCCCGTTGTAATCATTTCCGTATACAGCAAAGTTTGGGTCGTCATTAGTCGATGAAAATAGCGACAGTGCCTGTCGGTCCAATCGAGCATCGGTGCAACGGAAAGACGGGAAGCATGGTACATAACGGTTCTCGCAAAGGGTTAGTTAGACATTATACATTGTCGAAAAACAACACAAAACTCAAAGTGGCGCGATTATACAGATGGAATGTCATTGCAGCAAATTCACTCTGCTGTCTTAATAAAAATGATATATTATTGGACAGTTCGATATTATTAGGGCATCACATGAATAAGCAGTTAACTCAACAAATTGAAGATATTTGTGTCGCTCGAGGGGTAAGGCTCACCGCGCAGCGCCGCCGCGTTTATGAAATAATCTGTGAAAATAGAAGAGCCTGCAGCGCCTACGAATTACTAGAACAACTCAAGCAAAGCGAACCTCAAGCGAAGCCTCCTACGGTATATCGCGCCCTTGATTTTTTGCTTGAACAGGGCTTTATCCACAGAGTGGAATCAACCAATAGCTTCATTTCTTGCTGTACATTTGGTGAGCATAAACACTTTTCGCACTTACTTATTTGTGAAAGCTGCGGTAGTGTCGTTGAATTGCAAGACGACAATCTGATAGCCTTACTTAATCGCAACGTAGAAAAACATGGATTTGAGTTTTCTAGCCACATCATCGAATCTCATGGTATCTGCAAAGCTTGCTCTTCCTCAGCAACCTAATTAGTTAAAAAGACAAGATATTATGCGCGCAGAATTTGTAAATCCGTTTTTAGCTTCGTTAATCAACGTGTTAAAAACGATGGCAACAATGGACATACAGCCTCAAAAACCAAGGCTTAAAAAAGACGAGATTGCTCGCGGAGATGTATCAGGCCTTATTGGTATGGTTGGAAAACAAACCAGAGGCTCAATGTCGATCACCTTTGAAGAAAACCTCGCTCTTGAAATCATGAATAAGATGCTTGGCGAGCGCCCAAATGGCTTGAATGAAGAAGTTACCGATATGGTGGGCGAAATTACCAATATGGTGACGGGTGGTGCAAAACGAATTTTAGCCGAAGGTGGTTTCGACTTTGATATGGCGACACCAGTAGTGGTGTCAGGGAGAGGGCATACTATCAGGCATAAGTGCGAAGGCTCCATCATCATTATGCCTTTCACATCCGAATGGGGTAATGCTTTTATCGAAATCTGTTTCGAGTAGCTTTTCGCTCTTTTATCGCATAAAAAAACAGCTCCATTCGGAGCTGTTTTTTTATAGCTTTCTTCTTAAAAGCAGTGTGGCAATTGCCAAGAACACTAGACTTGGTCCAATAGCACCAAACATTGGTGATATTCCATATACCAAACTTAGCGGCCCAAAGAACTCACTTGAAATATAGAAGGTAAAACCCGCAACGACACCGGACAAAATACGAGCACCCATGGTAACGCTTCGTAGTGGGCCAAATACAAATGACAATGCCATCAGCATCATTACGGCCACCGAGAATGGTTGCGTAGCTTTACGCCAAAAAGCGAGTTCATAGCGTGAAGGATCTTGCTCTGATGCTTTTAAATACTCAACATAGTCGTACAAACCACTTAATGGTAGCTCGCCGGGATCAACGGTGACCACCGCTAACTTATCGGGCACCAATGACGTAGACCATGGATAGGTTGCGACGGTCTCTTTACCCAATTGAATACTGTCGTTCATCTTGGTGATCTGTACGTTGTTCATCTGCCAATGGTTGCCCTCTAAATAGACAGCCGTTTGCGCGTGTATGACCGTGGTCAGTTTTTTCTCTTTGTCGAATCGCCAAAGATTCAACCCTTGAATTTCGTCTCCGTTCACCCTTGCAATAAAGACAAAATCATCCACATCACGAGCCCACACGCCATTTCGCACCGAAACAATGTTTCCGCCGGAGACCGAAAAAGCACGTAAATCTCTGGCCATTTGCTGCGTCGTGGGTGCCCCCCACTCCCCCAATGCCATTACGACCAACATCAATGGCACCGCGGTTTTTAAAACCGACGCGCCAATCTTTACTTTTGACACCCCAGCAGCTTGCATGACAACCAACTCAGAGCTGCTTGCCAACATCCCAAGTCCAATCAATGCACCAAGTAAAGATGCCATTGGGAAAAACAACTCAATATCACGCGGAATACCTAACAACACAAAGTACATCGCTGAGATTAGGGTATAAGTTCCCTCCCCTACAGCACGCAGTTGCTCCACGTATTTAATGACCGCCGACAACCCCACAAAGACCCCTAATACCAACATAGAGGTAGCGATAATGGTGCGTCCTATATACAAATCGAGAATTTTAAACACGGATCAGGCTGCCTTCTTTCTCATATAACGTTTCTGTCTAATTTTTTCCCGTATCTTACGAACAGGCACACTATCGTAATAGTTCACCCCTATGGCGGCGAGAAGCAATGCAAAGTTGATTGGCCACATACCAACGTAACCAGGAACAGAGCCATCTTCGAGTGATGATTTCATCGCACTGATCGCCAGGAAATAGGTAAAGTACACCAAAATTGCTGGTCCCATCTTAGCAAATTTACCTTGCCTTGGGTTTACCGCAGACAGAGGCACGACCAACATAGTTAGAATTGGGATGCAGATGACCAGTGAAATGCGCCATTGCAATTCAGCTTGTGCCTTAGGGTGAGGATGACCCATTAACTCTTCAGTTGGGATCGCCGTCCACGATCGTCCGCGCCTTCTAGCTTCACGCTCACCAATAACCCCCTCATATTCTTGATACTCTGTTGCCATATAATCAAGACGAGTTGGCACACCTTCATAACGTGTTCCATCATATAAAGTCAGAACCTGACGTCCATCGCTGAGCTCTTTAACATCGCCACTTTTCGCATACATAACACTTGGCAGCAGAGAGCCACGCGGTGTTAATTGCGCGACGAAGACATTCTCAAGGTCTTTACCTTTAATTTCATCGATAAAAACAACTGCTGAGCCATCTGGAGTTCGCTGAAAGCTTCCTTTTTGAAGAAGTTCAACAGAATTTTCTGAAGACAGCTCTTCAATAATTTGACTTTCTTTTTCCTGTGTCCAAGGGGCTAGCCAGAAGGCATTACCAGCGGCCAGGGCCGAAGTGATCAGTGCCAAATATAGCGCTGCGCGGATCAGGAATTTATTTCCCATTCCCGTAGCGTTCATGACCGTAATCTCACTTTCTGCGTACAAACGACCAAATGTCACCAAAATGCCAATATAAATACTTAATGGGAACATCAATAGCCCCATCGTTGGCATGGTTAATCCCGCTAATGTCATAATGAGTCGAGCTGGAATATCGCCATCGGACGCATCCGCCAAAACATTAATAAACTGTCGGCTAAAAAAGACTAAAAACAGTACGAAAAAGATCGCAAGCTGACTCTTAACTGTTTCTCGGATCAAATATCTAACAATAATCACACTGAAAATACCTACACAAAACTTGTTTTTTTGGTCGAATCACTATAGTTTTCCGTTAAACCTTTTGTTTTTTTAATTTTTTGTTCGTCATCAGAACGGTGTTCCAAGGTTGAAACGACTTGTTGAATTCAACAGGTAAGCATTCATTATCTAACATTTAGTTCTGTTTGTCTTTAGGATGTAGGAGTACGCATGGAGTTTAGTGTTAAAAGTGGCAGTCCAGAGAAGCAGCGCAGCGCTTGTATCGTTGTCGGCGTATTTGAACCACGTCGTCTTTCTCCGGTAGCAGAACAACTTGATAAAATCAGTGATGGCTACATTAGTTCTCTATTGCGCCGTGGTGACCTAGAGGGTAAACCAGGGCAAATGCTGCTATTGCATCAAGTACCAGGTGTGCTTTCTGAGCGTGTTCTTCTGGTTGGTTGTGGCAAAGAGCGAGAGCTGGGCGAACGCCAATATAAAGAAATCATCCAAAAAACCATCAGCACATTGAACGAAACGGGTTCGATGGAAGCTGTATGCTTTTTGACTGAGCTTCACGTTAAAGGCCGTGATACGTACTGGAAGGTACGTCAAGCAGTCGAAGCGACTAAAGATGGTCTTTATACTTTCGATCAATTCAAGAGCAACAAGCCGGAAACGCGTCGTCCGCTGCGCAAACTTGTGTTCAACGTACCAACGCGTCGTGAACTTAACCTTGGCGAAAAAGCCATTACCCACGGTCTTGCTGTCGCTTCAGGTGTTAAATCTTGTAAAGATCTTGGCAACATGCCACCAAACATCGCCAATCCAGCCTATCTAGCGTCACAAGCCCGTCGTTTGGCTGACGACCATGAGACAGTGACCACCAAGATCATTGGCGAAGAGGAAATGGAAAAGCTGGGCATGACGTCGTACCTTGCTGTTGGCCGTGGCTCTCGCAACGAGTCAATGATGTCAGTGATGACCTATAAAGGCCATCCCGACCCAGATGCAAAACCGATTGTACTTGTTGGTAAAGGCCTAACGTTTGATTCAGGCGGTATTTCTCTTAAGCCTGGCGAAGGCATGGATGAGATGAAATACGATATGTGTGGTGCGGCATCTGTATTTGGCACCATGAAAGCTCTGGCAAAGTTAAACCTACCAATTAACGTAGTGGCGATTCTTGCTGGCTGTGAAAACATGCCTGGTAGCAACGCCTATCGCCCAGGGGATATCCTCACAACTATGTCTGGCCAAACGGTTGAAGTTCTCAACACCGATGCTGAAGGTCGCTTGGTGTTGTGTGACGCGTTAACTTACGTTGAACGCTTTGAGCCTGACTGCGTTATTGACGTAGCAACGCTGACCGGTGCGTGTGTTATTGCGTTAGGCCACCACATCAGTGGCGTGCTTTCTAACCACAATCCACTGGCTCATGAGTTAGTCAACTCTTCAGAGCAAGCGGGCGATCGCGCTTGGCGCCTACCAATGGCTGACGAATATCAAGAACAGCTGTCTAGCCCATTCGCTGACATGGCGAACATTGGCGGACGCCCTGGTGGCACGATCACCGCAGGCTGCTTCTTGTCTCGCTTTACGAAAAAGTACAACTGGGCTCACCTAGATATCGCAGGTACTGCCTGGAAATCGGGTAAAGCGAAAGGCTCGACGGGTCGACCAGTCTCGCTACTTGTCCAGTTCTTACTTAATCGCAGTGGCCAAGAAACCGAAGAGTAATAAAAAGGGCCGCAAGGCCCTTTTTTATGCACGCTAAACAGTCATGAAGACAGCAACGTTTTACCTAATCGCCGAGCAAAGCCCCCAGTCAACACTTGAGGGCTTTTATGATTATGTTCATTTTTTGTGCCGTCACTTCAGTGGCCAGGGAGCCAAGCTCTACCTTCACTGCCTTGACAAACAGCAGGCAGAGTCAGTTGCTGAGTATTTTTGGCAAATCGACTCACAGAATTTCCTTGCGCATAATTTAGTAGGAGAAGGGCCGAAAAACGGCACTCCTGTTGAAATTGGTTATCACGGAGTAAAGCCAAGCTGGAATCGTCAGTTGATAATAAATTTAGCTGATCAAGATTCAACCTTTGCGAATGCCTTTGCTCAAGTGGTAGACTTCGTCCCTTGCGAAGAAAAAGCTAAGCAACTTGCTCGAGAAAGGTATAAAATTTACCGTCAAGCTGGCTATCAGCTACAAACTATCGAGATTGAGCACTTATAGCTCGCTAAGATGTCAATCCTTATAGGTAATCGATATGCTAACGTTTACCTATAGGGTTTGACCCAACTTCTCTCACAGATTTAACGATATAAGTATCCAAGAAAACTATGGAAAAGACATACAACCCACAATCTATCGAACAAGCTCTGTATCAGACTTGGGAAGAGAAAGGCTACTTTAAGCCACACGGTGACACATCAAAAGACGCTTACAGCATCATGATCCCACCACCAAACGTTACTGGTAGCCTGCACATGGGCCACGCGTTCCAAGACACCATCATGGATACACTTATCCGTGCTGAACGCATGAAGGGCAAAAATACCCTTTGGCAAGTGGGTACAGACCACGCAGGTATCGCTACTCAAATGGTTGTAGAGCGCAAGATCGCAGCAGAAGAAGGCAAAACTAAGCACGATTACGGCCGCGACGCTTTTATCGACAAAATTTGGGAATGGAAAGCCGAATCTGGCGGCACTATCACTCAACAGCTTCGTCGCCTTGGTGCATCGGTAGACTGGGATCGTGAGCGATTCACTATGGATGACGGTTTGTCCAATGCTGTTCAAGAAGTGTTTGTACGTCTTTATGAAGACGATCTTATCTACCGTGGTAAGCGTCTAGTTAACTGGGATCCTAAACTGCACACAGCAATCTCAGATCTAGAAGTTGAAAACAAAGACAAAAAAGGCTTCATGTGGCACTTCCGCTACCCACTAGCGAACGGTGTTAAAACCGCAGACGGTAAAGACTACATCGTTGTTGCAACTACTCGTCCAGAAACCATGCTTGGTGATACTGGCGTAGCGGTTAACCCAGAAGATCCACGTTACAAAGATCTTATCGGTAAAGAGATCCTGCTTCCTGTAGTTAACCGTCTGATCCCTATCGTAGGTGATGAGCACGCTGACATGGAAAAAGGCACAGGTTGTGTGAAAATTACACCTGCTCACGACTTTAACGATTACGAAGTGGGTAAGCGCAATAATCTACCAATGATCAACATCCTAACGTTCAACGCTGATATCCGTGATGCTGCTGAAGTATTCACAACGAACGGCGAAGAAAGCGATGTTTACTCAACAGAACTTCCTGCTAAATACCACGGCATGGAGCGCTTTGCTGCTCGTAAGGCTATCGTGGCTGAATTCGATGAACTTGGCCTGCTTGAAGAGATCAAAGATCACGATTTAACCGTGCCATATGGCGACCGTGGCGGCGTAGTTATTGAACCAATGCTGACTGACCAATGGTACGTCCGCGCTGCACCACTTGCAGAACCTGCAGTAAAAGCGGTTGAAGATGGTGATATTCAGTTCGTTCCTAAGCAATACGAAAATATGTACTTCTCTTGGATGCGCGACATTCAAGATTGGTGTATCTCTCGCCAACTATGGTGGGGCCACCGTATCCCTGCATGGTACGACAATGATGGTAATGTCTATGTTGGTCGCACTGAAGAAGAAGTGCGTGAAAAGAACAACCTAGCACCTGTTGTGGTTCTGCGCCAAGACGACGACGTACTGGATACCTGGTTCTCTTCTGCACTTTGGACGTTCGGCACGCAAGGCTGGCCTGAGCAAACAGACGATCTGAAGACATTCCACCCTTCAGATGTACTGGTGACAGGTTTTGACATTATCTTCTTCTGGGTTGCGCGTATGATCATGATGACCATGCACTTTAACAAAGATGAAGATGGTAAAGCACAAGTACCATTTAAAACCGTATACGTTACAGGCCTGATCCGTGATGAAAACGGTGACAAGATGTCTAAATCGAAAGGTAACGTACTTGACCCTATCGACATGATTGATGGCATCGGCCTTGAAGAGCTAGTAGAAAAGCGTTGTGGCAACATGATGCAACCTCAGCTAGCGAAGAAGATCGAGAAAAACACACGTAAGACATTTGAAAACGGCATCGAACCATACGGTACGGATGCGCTGCGCTTCACTTTAGCGGCAATGGCTTCTACTGGTCGTGATATCAACTGGGACATGAAGCGTCTTGAAGGTTACCGTAACTTCTGTAACAAGCTATGGAACGCAAGCCGTTATGTACTGATGAACACTGAAGAGCACGATTGCGGCATGAATGGTGGCGAGATGGAATTCTCGTTGGCAGACAAATGGATCGAATCTCAGTTTGAGTTGGCAGCAAAAGAGTTTAATGCTCATTTAGACAACTATCGTCTCGATATGGCGGCAAACACGTTATATGAGTTTATCTGGAACCAATTCTGCGATTGGTACCTGGAGCTGACTAAACCTGTTCTTTGGAAAGGTAACGAAATACAACAACGTGCGACTCGCCACACGCTGATTACCGTACTTGAGAAGACACTGCGTCTTGCTCACCCAGTACTGCCGTACATCACGGAATCTATCTGGCAAAGTGTTAAGCCATTGGTTAATGGCGTTGAGGGTGAGACCATCATGACTCAACCGCTACCGCAATTTAACCAAGACAACTTCGATACCGAAATCGTCGCCGACCTTGAGTGGGTTAAAGCGTTCATCACTAGCATTCGTAACTTACGTGCTGAATACGATATCGCGCCAAGCAAAGGTCTAGACGTAATGCTTAAAGTCGCTAATGAGACAGACGCAGCACGAGTTAAAGCCAACGAGATTGTACTGACTTCATTAGCGAAGCTAGACAGCATCAAGGTGCTGGATGACGGTGAAGAAACCCCAGCATGTGCCACCTCTTTAGTGGGCAAATCTGAGCTGATGATCCCGATGGCAGGTCTGATTGACAAAGACGCAGAGCTTGCTCGCCTAGACGGTGAAGTGAAGAAAACTCAAGGCGAAATCAAGCGTATTGAAGGCAAACTAGGTAATGAAGGTTTTGTGGCCAAAGCACCAGAAGCCGTGGTTGCCAAAGAGCGTGAAAAGCTTGAAGGTTACAAAGAAACGCTAGTGAAGTTAGAAGAGCAAAAGGCGACAATCGCCGCACTCTAATACTCTAAGCAATGATAGAAGGCAGCATTTATGCTGCCTTTTTTATCACCTGCCAATCAGACAATCGAAAAAACCTATCAATAAAATAAATTCAATCGATTTTAACTACATCAAAGAGAGCGCCATAATAGCAGCATAAATTCAAACGTAGATGCCCATGCTAAGAGGCCGACATGAAAAAGACCCTAATATTTGCCAGTATCCACTTTTCCATTGCATTTAGTGTGGCCTATGCACTCACAGGTGATCTTATTATTGGTAGTTTAGTTGCGCTTCTTGAGCCAATGGTAAACACCGTCGCTTTCTACCTGCACGAAAAAGTATGGTCACGCCGTACAAGCAACCATTCTTTACAATGGCTAACCAAAATGAAAACGGTCAGCTTTGCCAGCGTACACTTTGCTGTTGCCTTTGGCGTTATCTACCTTTTGACCGGCGATCTTCTTGTTGGCGGAATCATGGCGCTACTTGAGCCGACACTCAATACCATTGCCTACTATTTCCATGAACAAAACTGGCAACGCAAAGAACGAGCGTTAATACTGTGCCACCAACATGCGTAAACAAAAAGGCCAGTAACATCATATACAACACTCATTGACTTTGTTGCGTAGCGCAATTAAATTAATTAGCGCTGCGCTATCAAATGGAGAATGTCATGCACCCAAGTCAATTACGCTATGCCTCTCGTCAACTTGTCCGTCTATTGGGCATGCTTGATAAGCAATGTGGCGAGGTTAATTTAACGCCAGTGCAAGCCCATACGCTCATTGAACTCCAATCAGAAACACTCACGATTGGCCAATTGGCTCAGCGATTACATGTCAACAAATCGAATGCCAGTCGAACCGTGACGGCACTGCTGCGACTTGGTCTTATCGACAACGTGCCCAGTATCAAAGACAAGCGTAACCACCACATATCCATTACTCAATCTGGCTTACAGCACCTAAGCAGACTCGACCAACAGCAGTCACAATTCTACCAGCAAGTTCTCGCACCATTGGACCAGAAGACGCAACTTCAACTGCAGCAAGGGTTAGAGAGCTACATCAAAAGTGTCAGTCACATTTGTCAGTCAGGCTCTTTTGCCGTCCGTCCTTTGACCGAGTTCGACAACTCGAAGATAGCCGAGGTTATTCGAGTGGTGTCGGCAGAATATGGACTCACTGCCGATAAGGGGTATGGTGTTGGCGACCCTACCCTCGATGATATGTACAGCGTTTACAGTAACGAAAATTCCGCTTATTGGGTGATAGAGTTTCAAGGTCGAATCGTTGGTGGAGGTGGGTTTGCGCCGCTTCAAGGTCAATCTGATATTTGTGAATTGCAAAAAATGTATTTTCTTGCCGAGTGTCGCGGGCAAGGACTAGCAAAGAGGATCGCTCACCTAGCATTTGCTATGGCGAAATCAATGGGGTTTTCACGATGCTATTTAGAAACTACCGCCGATTTAAAAGAAGCGATTCATCTTTATGAGAAGCTAGGCTTTGAGCATTTAGATGCCCCACTTGGTAATACTGGCCATGATGCCTGTGAAGTCGTCATGGCTAAAACGCTATAAGCTACAAAGTTACAAAGGGATATGGGTGACACAAAGATCTGGCCTTAACGCCACTTCAAACTCTTGTCGCTGGCCATCAAGCTCAACCACAAGGCAGTACATATCCTCAGCGGTTGGCTTTTGTGGATCAAAACAGCGAGGCGCATCGACTTGGAACAGCACAGAGGCATGTTTTGCTCTAACATCAATCGGAACATGATAGGTCATGCCATCAAATTTTACCGCTGCTGAAACCAGTCCTGCCGCGAGTGTATGGTAGAACAGATCTACCTTAAACTCACAGCCACCACCATGATGCCAAATCTGCTCCATCGTGACATGATCTAGACGGACATGACGAATAAACTGAAGATACGGGGCAACCCACACACCAACAGCTCGGTGCTTTTCCTTGGGGAGCTGCTCACCAAGCACGCACATGTCCGCACTTTCCTCTTCTAGCAATTGATCTTCATCTTCTTCGATGAAAAGGATCTCAAAGCGATTTCTTCCTAACTGTAAGTAGGGGCGGATGTCTTTCTTATATTCACTTTGCCCACCATCGCAATCAAACAGGGCAACGCCGTTAAGACGTACTTCTGCGTAGTACTCAATACCAGCCACCACCAACTCAATAGCAGGGAAACTCAACAATGATTCGTCGACTTCTATGTCATGCATTAGATGCCATTCTTGGGCTGAGATAGAGGATTCAGAAAGCGATGAGGGTAGTGCCTGACTGAGCGGTGCAGGAAACTCAATATCATTTTGAGGGATAGAAAGGTCGGTTAAAGGGGACAGTTGCCATAGCCCTTTGAGGTATTGTTTCATGTTAAATATTGAGCCAGATCAAATTCACTTGAGTATAGTGAAAAGCCTTAGCAATTAATACCAGAGAATCAATGGATGAGAAAAATGCCTCGTATTGTAAAAAAGCCAGCAATCATGCTGGCTTTCAAAACGAGAAAAAAGGAAATTACTCTTCGCCGTCTTCATCTTCTTCTGTATAGAGAGCGTCTTCACCCTCGTAGTAGGTACCCCAGCCATCATAAATGATGTCAAATTTCTCAGCTAGGTGAACAAGCTTCTCAACCTGAGCGTCAATAAGTTCAGGATTTAACGCTGATTCCATTGTCGCATCGCAGCACAACAACTTATTGCCGTCTTCATCTTCGGTTTCTTCAGCTTCTAATACTTCAAAACCCATTTTAAATGCTTCAACAACCGCTTTCTCTAAACGATCAAAATCTTCAGCAAACAAGTGATGCTCGATCTCATAAAGAGCATCCGGATCACTACCATCTTCGATCAACGCTTGGATAATATCGCGAGTTTCGTCTTTCTGATATTCAATCAGTTCTTCAACGGTTAGATACTCATCTTGTTGAGACATTTTTGTGCTCCAGTATTATACGATTAACGATGTGGATTCTACGGCATGTCACGCAATAGCGAAAGATCAAAGCGATGATCTTTTTCTTCCAATGACAACAAAAGAATCTTTCCGTCTGGGAAATCGCTCACGATCAAACTCACAGAAACAAAAAATTAACAACTTTCATTCTTGCTTCTATTTTAGGACGATCATTTCTTTGCCGCTGTTCGTTCGTCTTTCTCGATATCGCCTGTTTATCGAGCCGATGTGCATAGAACCCATAATCGTGAAACAAACAAAGTCTAACTGCCTAAGCATTGATACAGAGCCATAGCGCATATCTATGCTTAATAATGACTAAATAGCAAAAATGGGGCAGTGCTAATTGACGACACTAAGTGAATAACAAACCATAAAAGCCAAACTCCTACCCTTAACTTTAATCAGACACTTATCCTGATATATTAGTTAAGTTCACGAATTATAACTGCAATATCGCCAGCTTACCGTAATAAACACCAACAAAATAACTTGCATCTTGATAACAAGCTTGTCATAAATAGCGACTCGTAAAATGGAAAGGAAGCAAGATGAGCAAGCTGTACGTAGGATCTGAAGTCGGCCAACTAAGGCGAGTATTATTAAATCGCCCTGAAAGAGCCCTTACTCACCTCACTCCATCAAACTGTCATGAACTGCTGTTTGATGATGTGTTGGCAGTTGAGGCCGCTGGAGTCGAGCACGATGCCTTTGCGTCCACACTTCGCGATCAAGGTGTCGAAGTACTATTGCTGCATGACCTGTTGGTGGAAACACTCGCCGTAGCCGAAGCCAAACAGTGGCTTCTTGCTAACCAAATTTCAGATTTTCGCTACGGCCCTATCTTTGCGCGAAAACTAAGAGCGTATTTGGGTGATATGGATAATGAACACCTTGCCTCTATCCTACTTGGTGGTTTGGCCTATTCCGAATTGCCTATCCAGACCTCATCAATGTTACAGAAAATGAGCCGCCCACTGGATTTTGTCATAGAGCCTTTGCCTAACCATCTATTTACTCGTGACACGTCATGTTGGGTCTATGGGGGCGTCTCCCTCAACCCAATGATGAAACCTGCCCGTCAGCGTGAAACTAACCACCTGCGTGCGATTTACCGATGGCACCCAACGTTTGCTGGCCAAGATTTCATCCGTTACTTCGGTGATGAGGATCTTCATTACGACAACGCCAACATTGAGGGCGGCGATGTTTTGGTGATTGGCAATGGCGCGGTACTGATTGGCATCTCTGAGCGCACTACGCCACAAGGGGTCGAGAATCTCGCCGCTAACCTATTTAAAGCAGGTCAAGCAAAAGAGGTCATTGCCATTGATTTACCGAAACATCGTTCATGCATGCACCTTGACACCGTGATGACGCACATGGATGTGGATACTTTCTCGGTTTACCCTGAAATCATCAACAAATCCCTCGATACTTGGCGTTTAACACCTGACAATGATGGCATGATGAAAGCCGAGAAAGTGCCTAGCTATTTATCTGCTCTGGAAAAGGCTTTAGACATCGACCAACTCAAAATCATTACAACTGGTGGTGATAACTATGAGGCTGAGCGAGAGCAGTGGAATGACGCTAACAATGTGTTAACGGTGAAACCCGGCGTGGTCATTGGCTACGAACGCAACGTGTATACCAATGAAAAATATGATAAAGCTGGGATAACCGTATTGCCTATTCCTGGAAATGAGCTTGGCCGTGGCCGAGGAGGCGCTCGCTGTATGAGTTGCCCAATCGAACGTGATGGGTTGTAAAGAGAACCGTATTAAAGAAGGCCGAACTCGGTCTTTTTTCATCCTTTTTGAAAAAATAATTATTCACTTTTAAAGCATTTATATGTATAAAGTTAATAACTAAGCCAATTTAAAAAGGATCTGAAAATGGCATTTAATTTGCGCAATCGAAATTTTCTTAAGCTGCTCGACTTTACGCCGAAAGAAATTCAGTTTCTTCTTGATCTAGCTAAAGATCTTAAGGCCGCGAAATACGCCGGTACCGAACAAAAAAAACTCACCGGAAAAAACATTGCGCTCATTTTCGAGAAAGCCTCAACACGTACTCGCTGCGCCTTTGAAGTGGCAGCATTTGATCAAGGTGCTCAGGTATCTTACATCGGCCCTTCTGGCTCTCAAATTGGCCACAAAGAGTCAATGAAAGATACCGCTCGCGTTCTTGGACGTATGTACGACGGTATTGAATATCGCGGTTTTGGGCAAGACATCGTTGAAGTATTAGGCGAACATGCGGGTGTGCCTGTGTGGAACGGTTTGACCAATGAGTTTCACCCGACCCAAATTTTGGCCGACTTCCAAACCATGTTAGAGCATGGTAAAGGGAAACTGTTACATGAAATGACCTTTGCATACCTTGGTGATGCTCGCAATAACATGGGTAACTCATTGTTAGTAGGGGCAGCAAAAATGGGCATGAGCATCCGACTAGTGGCTCCGAAAGCATTTTGGCCAGAGCAAAAACTCATCGATCAGTGCCAACAGATTGCACAATCTACGGGTGCAAAAATCACCTTAACCGAGAACGTTGAAGAAGGCGTCCAGGGCTGTGATTTTCTCTATACCGATGTTTGGGTCTCAATGGGCGAATCGGCACAAGCTTGGGATGAGCGCGTAAAGTTGATGAAGCCGTATCAGGTCAACATGGATGTCATCAAAAAAACCGGCAACCCAGACGTGAAATTCATGCATTGCCTACCCGCCTTTCATGACGATCAAACCACGATCGGTAAGGAAATTTCAGAGAAATATGGCATGAAAGGGCTCGAAGTCAGCGACGATGTATTTGAGTCAGAACACTCCATTGTATTCGATGAAGCGGAAAACAGAATGCACACCATCAAAGCGGTCATGGTTGCAACTTTAGGCAATTAACAACACCGAAAGCTTTGACGTAATCGCTTGCGCTCAAAAAAGTTAAGAGTATAATTCTCAGCAATTTGTCTGAGGAGCAAGAAATGGTGCAAGCGACTTTACAGTCTGTTTTCGTAAAAGGTAAGTTCTCTACTTATCACGCACTGTTATCTATTCCTATCAAATTTTAAGCCTCCCATTATGGGGGGCTTTTTTATGGCTGTTAATTTAGGTTCACGTTTGACGAATAATAGGAAAGACGATCATGGCGAACACGCTCTATCAAAAGCACATAATCTCCATTCCCGAACTGACACGCGATGAGTTAGAACTTATCGTCAATACTGCGGGACAACTCAAAGCAGAACCACAACCTAATCTGATTAAAAACAAAGTGGTTGCCAGTTGCTTTTTTGAACCCTCAACGCGCACACGCCTTTCATTTGAAACGGCAATTCAACGTATCGGTGGAGATGTCATTGGCTTTGATAGCGGTGGCAACACCTCTCTAGCAAAAAAAGGGGAAACACTGGCCGATTCAGTGCAAGTGATCTCTTCTTACGTTGATGCCTTTGTTATGCGCCACCCTCAAGAAGGCGCTGCACGCTTAGCTTCTGAGTTCTCAAATGGAGTGCCTGTTATCAATGCGGGTGATGGTGCCAACCAGCACCCAACACAAACACTACTCGACCTATTCTCTATTGCAGAAACGCAAGGAAAGCTAGATGGCTTAAACGTAGCATTTGTCGGTGATTTGAAATATGGACGAACCGTCCACTCTTTAACTCAAGCGCTCGCCAAGTTCAATAACGTTCGCTTCTACTTTATAGCACCAGAAGCGTTGGCAATGCCTGATTATATCTGTGAGGAATTAGATGAAGCAGGCATTGAGTACAGCTTACATACCGATATGGAAAGCGTGATGCCTGAACTCGATATTTTGTATATGACTCGCGTGCAAAAAGAACGCTTTGACGAATCCGAATACACCCATATCAAATCAGCGTACATTCTCTCGGCTGCGACATTAAAGCACGCCAAAGCGAACTTGAAGGTACTGCACCCGCTGCCGCGTGTAGACGAAATTACGACAGATGTTGATGTCACGCCACATGCATACTATTTCCAACAAGCTGAAAACGGTGTCTATGCTCGTGAAGCATTATTAGCGCTTGTTTTAAATAAAACACTGTAATTGGGAGAAATGACAATGACAAAAGAAACACAACTGCAGGTCGAAGCAATCAAAAACGGCACGGTCATTGACCACATCCCCGCTAATATTGGCATCAAAGTGTTAAAACTTTTCGAAATGCACAAATCGAATCAGAGAGTTACGGTTGGCTTAAATCTGCCTTCTTCAGCGCTTGGCAGCAAAGATCTTCTCAAAATTGAGAACGTTTTTGTTAGCGAAGAGCAAGCCAACAAACTGGCACTTTACGCACCGCACGCAACGGTTAACCAAATCGAAGACTACCAGGTCAGCAAGAAATTGGCACTAGAGCTACCAAAAGTGATTAACGACGTGTTTGAGTGCCCTAACAGCAACTGCATTACGCATAATGAGCCAGTATCAAGTAGCTTTAGCGTAGTTGAGAAAAATGAGAACGTTCGACTCAAGTGCAAATATTGTGAGAAAGTTTACTCACGAGAAGTCGTCACTGAAAGATAATTGATCGTCATGTTTTCTAGCCTACCCTTTGATAGGCTTGATTTTTTGGCGCTCAAAAGGCAGTCTAACTGCTTGTTCTCCATTCAACATTGGAATTAGAAAATGACTAAAGTCCTTCATACTGAAGCAGCTCCAGCAGCAATTGGCCCTTATGTACAAGGTGTCGATCTCGGCAATATGGTGCTGACTTCTGGTCAGATCCCTGTAAACCCTGTGACTGGCGAAGTGTCTGAAGACATCGCAACACAGGCTCGACAGTCTCTTGAGAATGTAAAAGCCGTTGTAGAAGCTTCTGGCCTATCCGTGACCGACATTGTAAAAATGACGGTGTTTGTTAAAGACCTCAATGATTTTGGTACTGTAAACGAAGTGTATGGTAAGTTTTTTGACGAACACAACGTGGCAAACTACCCTGCCCGTTCGTGCGTTGAAGTCGCTCGCTTGCCTAAAGATGTGAAAATTGAAATTGAAGCGATTGCCGTTCGCAAATAGCTTGAGTAAGCAAACAGATACAAAAAAGGGTTGAATCATCAACCCTTTTTTTGATTATGTGTTTGCGTTGTTTCGCTGTGCGACCTCGTTATCGAGCTCTTCGAGTTTACTCTTCATTTGCTCGCGACAATCATTGGCCAACTTACGCACTTCCTCTTTTGAGTAGCCTTCGGTTGATACTGGCGGCATCATCTCAATGATAACGTGGCCATTATCCCAACGATTAAATTTCAGCTTATCAGTGCTACTGCACACGATCGGAACGATCGGCAGGTTAGCCCCCAATGCAGCGTGAAAAGCGCCCGTTTTGAAAGGTAATAAGCCACGACCTCGTGAACGAGTACCCTCTGGGAACATCCAAACTGACACTTGGCTTTGCTTGATTTGTTCAACCACTTGCTCGATGGTTCCCATCGCCTTACTGCGGTTAGCACGATCAATCAAAATATTACCCGTTAGCCAATACAACTGTCCAAACAGCGG
This sequence comes from Vibrio gelatinilyticus, assembly GCF_022836845.1. Taxonomy (GTDB): domain Bacteria; phylum Pseudomonadota; class Gammaproteobacteria; order Enterobacterales; family Vibrionaceae; genus Vibrio; species Vibrio gelatinilyticus. The sequence goes on along the minus strand of NZ_JAJNNZ010000015.1, from coordinate 62,817 downwards.
CATCCACGCTAGGCTCTTTTTACCCACTGTCACTACATTAGGGGTAACAGCAGAAGAAACCGTAAAGATGTCCCAGTTATTTTGGTGATTAGCGATATAAATGTGCTGACCACGAGAATACGCATCTTCTGGCAATCTCAATTCAAGCTTGATGCCAAAGACTTTGGACATTTTTCCAAACAGTCGGCCAAAGGTAAATACGTGTTTTGGGTTTCGCGGACTCAGTAAGCAATACCCACAACCAAACACGAACATAACGATGGCAAAGATAGCCACTGCGATACAGCGGATGAGTGCTATCATTTTTGTACTCCGAAAACATTCAACAAAAAGCCGAAATTCAATGATTTCGGCTAAAGTTTAATAAGGTTAACTTTACTCAGATTCTCTAAAGCGCTCTATGTTTGCACCTAGAGCCGATAGCTTATCTTCGATTTTTTCGTACCCACGGTCGATGTGGTAAATACGATCAACGATAGTTTCACCTTTAGCTATACAACCTGCAATCACTAAGCTTGCGGATGCGCGAAGATCCGTAGCCATCACTTGTGCACCACTTAGGTGTTCTGAGTCACCACAAATCACGGTATTGCCTTCAATTTCAGCATGCGCGCCCATACGCATTAGCTCAGGAACATGCATGAAACGATTCTCAAAGATGTTCTCGGTAATAACGCCACCACCTTTCGACATCATATTAAGCAAGGTAAACTGTGCCTGCATGTCTGTCGGAAAGCCTGGATGAGGAGCAGTGCGAATAGACACCGCTTTTAGCTCACGTCCCGTCATGTCGAGTGAAATCCAGTCGTCACCCGTCTGTACGTCAGCGCCTGCTTCTTCAAGCTTTGCCAATACGGCTTCAAGTAGGTGTGCATTAGTATTTTTACACAGCACTTTACCGCCAGATACCGCTGCAGCAACCAAAAACGTACCAGTTTCGATACGATCCGCTACCACACGATGAGCACCACCACCCAGACGTTCAACGCCTTCAATGGTGATTGTATCTGTACCTGCGCCACTGATTTTCGCACCTAGTGTATTTAAGAAATTAGCAGTATCTTCAATTTCAGGCTCTCGAGCAGCATTGTCGAGCACCGTCTTTCCTTCTGCTAATGTCGCCGCGCACATGACAGTGATCGTGGCACCCACACTCACTTTGTCCATCACAATGTGAGCACCTTGCAAGCGGCCATTCACTTCGGCTTTCACGTAACCATCTTCTAGAGTGATGGTTGCGCCTAATTGTTCTAGGCCATGGATGTGCAAATCGACCGGTCTTGCACCGATCGCGCAGCCGCCTGGTAATGACACTTGACCTTTACCAAATCGAGCAACCAATGGTCCCAAAGCCCAAATAGATGCACGCATGGTTTTTACCAAATCGTACGGAGCACAATACTCATCAATACGGCTGCAATCTACCCAAACAGAACCATTGCGACGAACATCCGCACCGAGTCGCTTAAGCAACTCCATCGTGGTATCAATATCACGAAGGTGAGGAACATTACTGACCTCAACGGGCTCTTCGGCCAAAATAGAGGCAAATAAAATAGGAAGGGCAGCATTCTTAGCGCCAGATATCGTTACTTCGCCACACAGTGGCTGGTCTGAACCAATTACTCGAAACTTTTCCATCAAAAAACCTTACAGAGACATCAACTTCTTATCGCGTGCCCACTCTTCTGGAGTGTACGCTTTAATTGAAACCGCGTGGATGTCATTACGCTGAATATATTCCATCAGAGGACCATAAATAAGCTGCTGTTTTTTTACTCGGCTCATGCCGTCAAACTGCTTATCAACCGCAATCACTTCATAGTGACTGCCTTCGCCCTTAACCATCAATTCTTCTAGGTTGAGCGCGTTTTGTAATAATTCTTGTACTTGTGTGCTATCCACAAATCACTCCTAAATATGTTTCTCGATCAGTGACTCAACATTGCTCAACTGAATTAACGTCATCAGTTGCTCAGGCACGAAGCTGAGCATTATATGACAATTTTGACTTTTTGCATGCTCTATTAAGTGAATTAGCATCACCATTCCGGCAGAGTCTATGCGCTCAACCTTCTCAAGTGAGACCAAAAGCTCATTTTGCGCATATTTAAGCTGCTTGAGATCACGCCACAAAAGTGGCACGACCTCTCTGTCTAACTGGCCCGAGAAGCTTAGCATGTCATTGTTCAATACCCAGCTTTTCATCGAACTACTCATTCTGGCCACCCTCAAAGCGAACGTCGGCACCAGCCAAAGTTTCTAATTCCTTTGCCACCGAGAGGACCCCTTCTTGACGAATTTTCGCGTTCCATTCTGATTGTTTACTCGAGAGCAAACTGATGCCCTCAACAATCATGTCAAATGCTTTCCACTCACTGGTTTTCTTGTTTTTACGTAACTTAAATTCAAGGTTAATATTCGGTCGAGGCGCATCAATGATGATCACTTTAATGCCAACAATTAAACTCTTGTCAGTGATCGTTGGTTTTTTGCCAAAGACAATTTCCTGCCCAGTATACTGAGTAAGGACTTGCGCATACGCTGTGACTAAATAACCACGAAAAGCTTCGATAAAGGTCAAAACATCTTCTCGTTTAGCGCCCTTTAAGTTAGGCCCTAATAACTTTAGCGCGGCATATTTGTCATTGACGTAAGGCATCAGCTCTTCTTCAACAACCACTTTTAAATAATTGGGATCTTGTTGGATAAGGCTTTGCTCTTTCGCCAGACGCTCAAACGTCACCTTAGAGACGGTCTGCATCATGTCATAAGGCTGAGTCGAGTCTACCGTGCTGGCATTGACCGAGTAACTGGTCATGAGAAGCAGCGTAAACGCTACCTTGCAAATCAACGACTGCACCATCATTTGTCCCCCTCATCCGAACCACCTATGCTGTAGAGTACTTGGCCTATCATATCTTCAAGCACCAAAGCCGATTTGGTATCCTGGATAAGATCGCCATCAGCCAGGTAACCTTCATCGTCGAAAACAAAGCCTGGTACAAAGCCAATGTACTGCTCACCTATTAAACCCGAGGTCAAGATCTGAACACTCGACGTATCGGGAAAATTATCGTATTCACGACTAATTTCCATACTAACGGTTGGCAGGTAGTTCTCTTTCTCGAGACTGATTTCACTAACGCGACCAATGACCACGCCCCCTACTTTCACCGGAGAACGGACTTTTAAGCTGCCAATATTGTCGAAATGCGCTTTCAGAGTATAAGTATCGCGCGAACCCAAGCTCTTTACGTCAGCTACCTGAAAAATCATAAACAGGATTGCGCAAAAACCAATCAATACAAAACTGCCGACCCATAATTCCAATTTTCGTGTCTGCTGCATACTCTTCCCTAAAGTCTTACTAATTACCGAACATAAGTGCGGTGAGAATAAAATCCAACCCCAATACAGCCAAAGAGGAATGCACCACAGTCCTCGTTGTTGCTTGGCTTATCCCTTCTGATGTCGGAATACAATCGTAACCATTAAAGAGCGCTATCCAGGTCACTGTAACTGCAAAAAAAGTGCTTTTTATAAAGCTATTACCAATATCTCGCCCCAGCTCGACCGAGCTTTGCATCGCTGACCAGAAGCTTCCATGGTCGATCCCCTTCCAGTCAACACCAACTAGCTGTCCTCCCCATATACCCACAGCGATAAAAATCATCGCCAGCAATGGCATCGAAATGACGCCAGCCCAGAACCTTGGTGCGACTACGCGCTTTATTGGGTCCACCGCCATCATTTCTAAACTGGATAGTTGCTCGGTGGCTTTCATCAACCCAATCTCTGCGGTTAATGCAGAACCTGCTCGTCCAGCAAACAATAAAGCGGTGACCACCGGACCGAGCTCTCTTAACAAAGAGAGCGCCACCATTTGACCAAGACTGCCCTCCGCACCGTAATCCACCAGCACCACGTAGCCTTGTAGGCTCAATACCATGCCGATAAACAGACCAGAAACGAGAATAATCGCCAATGATTGAACACCAACGCTGTACAGCTGTTTTATCAGCAATGGAAAGGCTTTAACCGGATCGGGTTTGGAAACGATCGCTCCGAACAATAAGAATGTTGCTTTACCCCAGGAACGACATAGGGCTAAGCTGCGTTTACCAAGCTGCTGTACCACATCCATAAACATAATCAGAACAGCTCCTTTTCAATCGCTTGTGCCGGGTGCCTAAATGGAACCGGGCCATCGGCGTTTCCTTGTAAGAACTGCTGGACTCTGGGATCGTCGTTTTCACGTAACGATTGAGGCGTTCCGTGAGCAACAACCTTACCATCGGCCAACAAATACACATTGTCAGCAATGGACATCACCTCAGGTACATCGTGAGAGACGATAATTGACGTTAAATTTAGCGCTTGGTTTAGCTGACGAATTAAAGTCACCAATACCCCCATAGTAATAGGATCCTGGCCGACAAAAGGTTCATCGTACATGATAAGTTCAGGATCAAGGGCGATAGCTCTTGCCAGCGCGGCGCGGCGCGCCATACCGCCCGACAATTCACTAGGCATCAACTGCGCCGCCCCTCGTAATCCAACTGCTTCCAATTTTAATAACACTAAGGTTTTGATAAGTTGCTCGTCAAGTTGGGTATGTTCACGAATGGGGAATGCGACATTGTCAAACACCGTTAAATCGGTAAACAGCGCCCCTGATTGAAACAGCATACTCATTTTTTTTCGGACTTTATAAAGAGCGCTGCGCGACAAGGTTGGAATATCACTTTGCTCAAACCAAATATGCCCCGAATCTGGCAGCAATTGCCCGCCAATAAGGCGTAGCAGGGTGGTTTTACCTATGCCGGATGGCCCCATAATAGCGGTGATTTTGCCTTTTGGTACACACAAAGACACTTCATCAAAGATCTTGCGTTCGCCTCTCGTGAACGAGAGCTTTTCCATTCTAACCAAGTCCTTGTTTGGCATACGCTTCCCATATCTTTGCATCAAGATGAACATCTATTCTTCAATCATAAGGATAGACGCTGTGAATTAAAAGCTTCAACACATTTTTTACAACGAGCTCAAATTAGGACCAAAATTTCAACAACTTGCCTGTAACAACAGTATCAAGAATAGTAACTACACGAAATTATCAGAGTATTGTTATAAATTATTGATTGAATCACTTCCCTTTTAAGATTCAAAGCGTCAAAATTAGCGGTTAATTATCCCCCCATCAGCGTTGTTAGGAATAGTCATGCTCGAAGCAGTTGCGTTTCTTATTATTGGATTGGTCTTCTTAGTTTGGAGTGCCGATAAATTAGTCTATGGTGCAGCGGCATTAGCGCGTAACTTCGGGATCTCTCCACTGATCATCGGGATGACCATTTTGGCCATGGGCTCGTCAGCTCCCGAAATGATGGTATCAGCTACCGCCGCATTAGATGGCAAAACCGATACCGCTGTGGGCAACGTGTTGGGCTCTAATATTGCCAACATTGCCTTGATCTTGGGTATTACGGCACTAATCAAACCATTGTCTATTTCTTCGGCCGTATTGCGTCGAGAATTCCCTCTGATGATTGCCGTTACCGTCCTGGCTGGGGTTCTGCTCTGGGACAGCCACCTGGGTTATTATGAAGGCATTGTCTTGTTTGTTCTGTTCGCTCTGTTTATTTTGATGATGTTGAAGATCAGCAAATCCGAACAAGCTGCTGGCGATGCGTTACTCGAAGAACAAGAATCAGAAGTTCCGGAAGGTGTAAGCAACAGAAAGGCTATTATGTGGTGCGTGATCGGTATTATTGTACTGCCACTTGCTGCCGACCGTCTGGTCGGAAGTGCCGTCGTTATTGCTCAATACTTTGGCATGAGCGACCTGGTGATAGGCCTAACCATTATTGCGATTGGTACCAGCTTGCCAGAACTGGCCGCTTCTCTTGCTGGTGTGCTTAAAGGTGAAGATGACATGGCTGTCGGCAATATTATTGGCTCGAATGTATTTAATATCCTTGCCGTCATGGGAATACCAGGCATTCTTAATCCATCAATTTTGAGTGAACATGCGATGGGGCGTGATTTTTGGGTCATGCTTGGGGTTTCGTTATTATTGGTTGTCATGGCACTTGGCAAATCCAAAAGCATCAATCGCATTGAGGGTGGTATTCTTACCTTATGCTTTTTGGGCTACCAAATTTATCTATTTACCAACATGTCAGCGTAAGGAACCAAGCAAATGAGTTCATTCGATTTCTGCACTGCAGGTAAGGCCGTTCTCCAAACTGAGATCGGCGCTCTTCAACACATAGAGCAGTACTTCAACGCAGACTTTGAAAACGCATGCCAGAAGTTGCTGGCCAATCCAGGCAAAGTCATCGTCATGGGCATGGGAAAATCAGGTCACATTGCCAGGAAGATGGCGGCAACCTTTGCCAGTACGGGCACTTCTGCTTTTTTTGTCCATCCAGGTGAGGCCGCGCATGGCGACCTTGGTATGGTTGAAGCGGGTGACATCGTGATCGCGATATCGAACTCTGGCGAATCTGGTGAAATTCTTGCTTTGTACCCGGTACTCAAACGTCTTGGTATTGTGATCATTAGTATGACCGGCAAGCCCAAGTCAACTATGGCTCGCTTATCTAATTTGCACTTGCAAATCACAGTCCCAGAAGAGGCGTGTCCTCTTGGCCTTGCACCGACATCAAGTACGACTGCGACCTTGGTCATGGGCGATGCGATGGCCGTTGCGCTGCTGCAAGCGCGTGGTTTCACTGCTGAAGATTTTGCATTGTCACACCCTGGTGGTGCGCTGGGACGAAAATTACTGCTAAAATTGGAAAACATTATGCATTCGGGTGAGGCATTGCCGACCGTGCATCCTGATGCTTTGGTCAAAGATGCCCTTTTGGAAATTTCTCAAAAAGGCCTGGGGATGACGGCGATTGTCGACCAAGACCAAAGGCTGCTAGGTATTTTTACCGATGGTGATTTACGTCGAATCCTAGACAAGCGTATCGATATTCACAGCGCCTTAATTGGCGATGTCATGACCCAAAATCCAGCCACCGCATCGCCAAACATGTTGGCAGCGGAAGGGCTCAATTTAATGCAATCAAAGAGTATCAATGGCCTCTTGTTGCTTGAAGAAGGTAAAGTGGTTGGCGCGTTAAACATGCATGATTTGCTTAAAGCAGGAGTCGTATAACAATGAACCCGAGAACCCAAACCATCTATGGTGATGTGGATTCCACTGTCTATCAGACTGCTGCTAATATTCGCCTGTTAATTTGTGATGTGGATGGCGTGTTTTCTGACGGCTTGATTTACATGGGAAATCAAGGTGAAGAGCTCAAAACTTTCCACACCAGAGATGGTTATGGTGTTAAAGCACTCATGAATTCAGGTGTTGAAGTCGCCATCATTACTGGGCGTAAGTCTGATATTGTTGAAAACAGAATGCGCGCACTAGGGATTTCACTGATCTACCAAGGACAAGACGACAAAATCAAAGCGTATCGAGATATTTGTTCGAAATTAAATATCTCTGCAGAACAAACTGGCTACATCGGCGACGATCTTATCGACTGGCCAGTCATGGAGCAAGTTGCGCTTCGAGTCTGCGTCGCTGATGGTCACCCACTGCTGGCAAGCAAAGCCAACTTTGTGACTCGCACTCCAGGTGGAAGGGGCGCTGTACGAGAAGTTTGTGACCTCATCTTAGAAGCCAAAGGGGAACTTGAGAGCCACAAAGGCCTCAGTATATGAGTATGTCTCGGGTAATCTACACTATTCTTATCGCCATATCCGCTGGATGTGGTTATTATCTGTACACCAAAGCCCCAGAAAAAGTGATTAACATACTGCCAAATGTCGAATTTCCGGCATTTAGTGGCACGATGGTGGATAGCGTCTCTTATACCGAATCAGGAACACGCAGTTACACCATTATTTCGAGTGAACTGGAAAATTTTGCCAAGCAAGGCATCACCGTATTTCAAGAACCGATACTCAAGATCTACGTAGAAGGCGTGACACAAGAGTGGGAAATCTCAGCGGATAAGGCCATTCTCGGTGAGGACGAGGTACTCACCTTATATAACAATGTACTGGCTGAGAACTTACTGCCCGAGTCCGCATTTGATACTTTATCGACAGTACAAATGAGTATAAAACTCACTAACCGTGATTTTTGGACCGATAATACGGTCACACTCTTAGGCCCACAATTCACGACAGTTGGACAGGCAATGAAAGGAAACTTTGCCGATAACACGGCTGTCTTATTCAACCATGTAAAAGGTAAATATGAAACTATCACACCTTAGCCTTTTGTTTTGTTTAACTCTTTCGGCTAATGCAGTGGCATTATCGACAGACTCAGAACAACCGGTCTATATCGATTCTGACTCTCAACATCTGGATATGAAGAGCAATAAAGTCACATTCATAGGCGATGTAAAGTTAAAGCAAGGCAGCATCAATATAAACGCAGATAAAGTGATAGTATTTCGCCATGCAGAAACAGGTACCATCGAAATCATTGAAGGCTATGGCGACGTTGCGACGTTCTCTCAACTTACCGACGATGGAAAGACCTTGTACGGTGAAGCCATGGAGCTTTACTACGTGTTAAAAGACGATCAGTTAACCATGATCAATAAAGCCATGCTGTCACAAGATGACTCCATTATTCGTGGCTCGAAGATCCGTTACAAAATCACGTCGCAAAAATTGATTGCTGATGGCAGCTCAAAAGAACGAGTATCGACCGTTTTACAGCCCCAGCAAGCACCGGAATAAGAGTTAATATTTTATGGCACTGTTAAAAGCAAGCCACTTAGCAAAAAGCTACAAAAATCGTAAAGTTGTTTCTGATGTCAGCTTGCAAGTGGAATCAGGACAAATTGTTGGACTGCTCGGACCTAATGGTGCCGGTAAAACAACCTCTTTCTATATGATTGTTGGGTTGGTTGCTCGCGACGAGGGCAAGATCAGTATCGATGATAAAGACATCAGTATCCTACCGATGCATAGCCGCGCAAAGATGGGCATTGGCTACCTGCCACAAGAAGCCTCCATTTTTAGAAAACTGAGCGTAGAACATAACATTATGGCGGTACTAGAAACTCGTAACGAGTTATCGCCAGAAGAGCGCCAAGATAAGCTTGAAGATTTACTCGAAGAATTCAATATTCAGCACATTCGAAAAAGTGCAGGTATGGCTTTGTCCGGAGGCGAACGTCGTCGTGTCGAAATCGCCCGAGCACTGGCTGCGAACCCACAGTTCATTCTACTCGATGAACCTTTTGCCGGAGTCGACCCCATTTCGGTTATCGATATCAAGAAAATTATCGAGCACCTTCGAGATCGAGGTTTAGGGGTACTAATTACCGACCACAATGTTCGCGAAACCCTTGATGTATGTGAAAAAGCTTACATTGTAAGTCAAGGGCATCTTATCGCTGAAGGTTCTCCGGAAGATGTTCTCAATAATGAACATGTAAAACAAGTTTATCTCGGTGAACAATTCAGACTATGATTTAATAGAGCTGTAAAGAATTCAATAATAGGCCAACAACACTGCATGAAACCCTCACTACAACTCAAGCTAGGTCAACAGTTAGCAATGACACCGCAACTGCAGCAAGCCATTCGTTTGCTGCAGCTGTCTACACTCGATTTGCAACAAGAAATACAAGAAGCTTTGGATTCCAACCCATTGTTGGAGGTAGAAGAGGGTCAGGAAGAGTCGCCTAACAACGATGAAAAAACGGAGTCTACTAGCACAAAAGACGAGGCCGTTGAAATTAGTGTGGAACTTGGTGAGCCTGAGCCTAAAGACAGTTCTGAACTGATTGAATCTTCAGAGATTTCCAACGAACTAGAGATCGACACTACATGGGAAGATGTCTATAGCGCTAACACGGGCAATACGGGTATTGCCTATGATGACGATTTACCTGTTTATCAGGGGGAAACCACTCAGTCACTGCACGACTATTTAACTTGGCAACTCGATCTCACTCCGTTCAGTGACACCGACCGAGCTATCGCTCTGGCCATCATCGATGCCATCGATGACTATGGCTACTTATCGGTGAGCTGTGAGGATATTCTTGAGAGTGCCGATATTGAAGATCTTGAGTTGGATGAAGTTGAAGCGGTTCGTAAACGCATTCAACAATTTGACCCTCTCGGTGTTGCATCTCTAAATTTACAAGATTGCCTACTACTGCAATTAGTCACCTTTCCAGAAGATACTCCTTGGTTAAGCGAAGCTCGCACAGTGCTTAGTGATCACATCGATCAATTAGGTAATCGAGATTACAAACTCATCATCAAAGAGACTAAGCTTAAAGAAGCGGAACTTCGTGAAGCGTTAGCACTGATTCAGCAACTCGATCCTCGCCCTGGAAGTAAAATTACGCCAGACGAAACCGAGTATGTTGTGCCTGATGTGTCTGTTTTCAAAGATCGTGGAAAGTGGGTGGTGAGTATCAATCCAGATAGCGTACCAAGACTGAAAGTTAACCAACAATACGCTCAATTGGGTACGGGTAATAGTGCCGATAGCCAATATATCCGCTCAAACCTGCAAGAGGCGAAATGGTTAATTAAAAGCTTAGAAAGCCGCAACGATACCCTGTTAAAAGTGGCTCGATGCATTGTTGAGCATCAGCATGATTTCTTTGAGTTTGGCGAAGAAGCCATGAAGCCAATGGTGCTCAATGATGTTGCAATGGATGTCGAAATGCATGAATCAACCATCTCGCGTGTCACAACCCAGAAATTTATGCATACGCCACGCGGCATATTTGAATTAAAGTATTTTTTCTCAAGCCATGTCTCTACTGACAATGGCGGAGAGTGCTCATCGACAGCGATTCGAGCACTGATCAAAAAGCTTGTTGCTGCGGAAAACTCAGCCAAGCCATTGAGCGATAGTAAAATCGCAGCTCAACTAGCTGACCAAGGGATTCAGGTTGCGAGAAGAACGATAGCAAAGTACCGAGAATCATTGGGCATTGCCCCTTCAAGTCAGCGCAAACGCCTACTTTAAGGCCAACAACCTAGAAGGAAAGTCTATGCAAATTCAAATTAAAGGCCATCACGTCGATCTAACTGAGTCAATGCAAGACTATGTTCACAGTAAATTCCAAAAACTTGAGCGCTTTTTTGATCACATCAGCAACGTTCACGTTATTTTAAAAGTTGAAAAACTAAACCAAATAGCAGAAGCTACCCTCCACGTAAGTCAAGGTGAGATCCACGCGACCGCCAATGATGAAAACATGTATGCTGCCATTGACTCTCTAGTAGACAAACTTGTCAGACAGCTCAATAAGCACAAAGAAAAACTAAGTAGCCACTAAAAATGCAATTAAGTGAAGTATTATCATTGGACTGCACCAAAAGTGCAGTCCAATGCACAAGTAAAAAACGAGCACTTGAGCTTATCAGTGAAATCGCCGCCGAGCACACTAACCAAAGTTCAACTGAATTGTTTGAATGTATGCTAGGCCGTGAAAAAGTAGGCAGTACGGGTATCGGTAACGGTATTGCGATTCCTCATGCTCGTATGCAATCTAGTGATAAAGCCATCGCCGTGCTTTTGCAATGTCAACAACCCATCGAATTTGATGCCATCGATAACCGCCCTGTCGATCTATTATTTGCCCTTTTGGTTCCAGATGCTCAATGTAAAGAACACCTTAAAACGTTGTCTTGCATGGCTGAAAGGCTTAATGACAAAAGCATCCTTAAACAGCTCCGCAGCGCGCAAAGCGACCAAGAGCTCTACGACATCATGACCAATCATTAACAGAATTTATTGAGGGGCCATCATGCGATTAGTTGTAGTTAGCGGATATTCCGGCGCAGGAAAAAGTGTTGCACTTCGAGTCCTCGAGGATTCTGGGTATTATTGTGTCGACAACTTGCCCGTCGATTTATTGGAACAGTTTGTTGCTACGACTCAAAACACTCAGCAAAGTGTGGCCGTCAGTATAGACATTCGTAACCTGCCAGATAATTTAAACCTGCTTTCCAAGCGCCTCGAAGAGCTAGCTCAATCTCATGACTTGAAACTGCTTTTCCTTGACGCAGAAAAAAACACTTTGCTCACTCGCTATAGTGAAACTCGTCGAATTCACCCTCTTTCTCAGCGTGAGGAAAAGCTCTCGCTAGAACAGGCTATCGACCTTGAAAGGCAGTTACTGACCCCAATCAAAGAAGAAGCGGACTTAATTCTCGACAGCACAAATCAGTCAATCCATGATTTAAGCGAACGTATTCGCGTCGAACTCGAAGGGAAAGGAAAGCGCGATCTGGTCATGGTCTTTCAGTCATTTGGCTTTAAGTACGGCGCACCACACGATGCGGACTATATTTTTGATGTGCGTTTTTTGCCTAACCCGCATTGGCAGCCAGATCTCAGGCCGTTAACAGGACTCGATGCTCCGATAAAGTCTTTTCTGGAAAGCCACCAAGATGTCATCAAGCTTAAACTCGACATTCAAAACTTTATCGAACGTTGGTTGCCTTTGTTAGAAAAAAACAACCGAAGCTATCTAACGGTGGCAATAGGCTGTACTGGCGGCAAGCACCGCTCTGTGTATCTAACGCAACAAATTGGCGAATACTTCCAACAACTCGGCCATCAAGTCAAAATTCGTCATGCTTCCCTAGAGCGCCATTCTAGCTAGCTTTGCCACAGGAGCCTTTTGTGCAAATCTCTCGTTCTGTATTGATTCAAAACCGACTGGGCTTACACGCCCGTGCCGCCGTCAAACTGGTTGAGCTCGCACAAAGCTTTGACGCTGTCATCACGGTTCGCAATAACGAAGAAAAAGAAGCCACTGCCGATAGCGTAATGGGTCTACTGATGCTCGAGTCAGCCCAAGGTGAAACCATTACCATTAAAGTGGAGGGTTGTGAGGCAGAGCCAGCCATCAATGCGGTCTGTGAACTGATTGAACATCGTTTTGATGAAGATGAGTAATCCATTTCTCTTTTCTAACGCTCTATACTCCTAGTATTGAGAATTTTTCCACTCTTTTCACAAGTTATTATTAATTACACGTTAGAATTAAGATAACATTCAATATATTAAAAGCAGTTTTAGGATTAGGGGGAATGAATGGCAGAGCAATTAGAATTCGACCAAGCTCACCAAACCCTCCAAGAAGTCAGTGAAGCACTCGAAAACGGTCGCTTCGTGCATGTTCGACGTCAGCTCCAAGACATGGAGCCAGAAGACATTGCCCACCTCCTGGAAGCATCACCAAGAAAAAGCCGTGAAGTTTTATGGCAACTTACCGATCCCGAAGATTACGGTGAAATCCTAGATGAACTGAATGAGGACGTCAAAGACGCCATCGTTTCCAAAATGGCACCGGAGAAGCTAGCAGAAGCAACGGAAGGCATGGACACCGATGACGTGGCCTATGTCCTGCGTAGCTTGCCTGATGATGTCTCTCGTGAAGTGCTCTCGCAAATGGACAGCGCTGACCGACTCAGAGTCGAAACAGCGCTCTCCTACCCAGAGGACACGGCCGGCGGTATTATGAATACCGACGTAATTACTATTCGTGGTGACGTTGATGTTGACGTAGTGTTACGCTACCTGCGTATGCGTGGTGAGTTGCCAGAGGCGACTGACGCGCTTTACGTCATCGATGAAGAAAGCATGCTTATCGGTCATTTATCTCTTTCAACGATTCTCACTACCCAACCAGACATTAAAGTCTGTGATGTGATGGATGACGCCGACGAAGCGATTCACGTCGAAACCAGCGATTCAGACGTAGCTTCTTTGTTCGAACGTCGTGATTGGGTTTCAGCTCCCGTTGTGGATAGCGAACACCATCTCGTGGGTCGTATCACCATCGATGACGTTGTTGATATCATCAGAGAAGATGCTGAGCACTCGATGATGAGCATGGCGGGTATGGATGACGATGAAGATACCTTCGCCCCTGTGGTCAAATCAGCGCGTCGCCGAAGTATCTGGTTAGCTGCCAATGTATTGGCTGCCCTTGCCGCGGCTTCGGTCTCTAATATGTTTGAAGCCACTCTTGATCAAATGGCGGCGATCGCGGTATTGATGACCATCGTGCCGTCCATGGGTGGTGTGGCCGGTAATCAGACCGTGGCACTTGTCATCCGAGGCCTGGCACTCGGTCATATCGGTGACAGTAACAAGAAAGAACTGCTTTACAAAGAGGCCGCCATCGGCCTACTCAACGGTATACTTTGGGCTGCGATTATCGGCGGTATCGTCATAGTATGGAAAGGCAATTGGATGCTCGGCGGCATCATTTCTGCGGCGATGCTCACAAACTTGCTGATTGCAGGGATTGCTGGTGTAACCATCCCTATTTTGCTTAAGAAACTCAATATCGATCCAGCTCTCGCGGGCGGCATGGCATTAACAACGATCACCGATGTCATTGGTCTATCGGTATTTTTAGGGCTTGCTACCATCATGATCAGTTAACGCATTTAGCAATAAGACGCAAAAAAACGCCACTTCAACGAAGTGGCGTTTTTTATTATGCAAAGAAGATCACTCGGTTAATCTCCGGCCACCTTCAACGACTCAATCAAAATCGAACCCGTCTGAATTTGCGATCGCGTTTCCACATCGCTGCCAACGGCAACAATACTCTTAAAAATCGTCTCAAGGTTTCCTGCGATGGTAATTTCTGACACCGGATACTGAATCTGGCCATTTTCAACCCAGAATCCAGCGGCGCCTCGAGAGTAGTCACCCGTAACAATATTTACGCCCTGCCCCATCACTTCGGTAACGAGTAAACCCGTACCCAATTGAGCTAACATTTGTTCAAAGTTTTGCCCAGATGACGCCACATACCAGTTGTGAATACCACCAGCATGCCCAGTTGGAGTCATGTTCAGTTTTCTTGCGGCATAACTGGTCAGCAAATACGTCGCGAGCTTACCATCAGTAATAATCGACATGTCTTTGGTTTGAACCCCTTCACTATCAAATGGGCTCGACGCGAGGCCACGCAGGACATGAGGTTTCTCTTCAATTGAGAACCAATCCGGCAAGATTTTCTCACCCAATTTATCGAGTAAAAATGAAGATTTTCGATATAGGTTGCCACCGCTTATTGCCATAACAAGGTGACCCAGTAAACCTGTTGCGACTTCTGCAACAAACATCACAGGGTATTGACCGGTCTTTAACTTATGCGGATTAAGACGCTCGACCGTCTTCTGAGCTGCAATTTGACCGACAGTCGCCGGAGCCCAAAGATCATCACGATGACGAGAAAGCGTATAGCTATAATCACGCTCCATATTGCCATCGCGATCTTCACCGATCACACTGCAACTCAGGCTATGACGACTTGATGGGTAGCTCACCAGCAAACCATGGCTATTGCCGTAGACCTTTAAGCCATAATGGCTATCATAGCTTGCACCGTCACTTTGCTTTATTTGGTCACTAAAATCTAAAGCCGCTTGTTCCGCTTCAATGGCTTTTTGAGCGGCGCTATCAGGATCAGGTTCATCAGGATGAAAGAGATCCAAATCAGGGACACTTTTGACCATTAATTCTTTCGGCGCAGGTCCAGCGAATGGGTCTTCAGACGTATATTGAGCGATGTCCAGTGCCGCAGCGACCGTTTGTTCAATTGCTTTTTCACTCAAGTCAGAAGTTGAAGCACTGCCCTTCTTCTGGCCGCGATAAACGGTAATGCCCAGCGCACCATCACTATTAAACTCGACATTTTCGACCTCACACATGCGTGTTGAAACACTGAGCCCTGTACTCTTAGTAATTGCTACTTCTGCAGCGTCGGCACTAAGAGAAGCCATCTCCAGCGCTTTTGCAACGGCGGCTTCAAGCTCCACTTTCTGTTGAGCAACTTGCTGTTTTACGTCCATAGTCCATCTAGCTGTTCTGATTTAATTATGACTTAGGATAACAAGGTTTTCGCTTTCTCCCCACAATTCTTGCTAAAATAGACAATATTCGTAATGAGATAGTGATATAGGCAAAAAGATGGCCCGTAAAAATCAGAAAGCCCCATGGGAAGAAGAAGAAGAAATCATCTGGGTTAGTAGAACCGAGATGAAGAATGACATGGAAGAACTGCAAAAGCTCGGTGAAGAGCTAGTGGCCTTAAAGCCGGCTGTTTTAGAAAAGTTCCCTCTTAGTGACGAGCTAAGGGAAGCGATTAAAGATGCACAACGCTTTAAAAATGAAGCCAAGCGTCGCCAACTGCAATATATCGGTAAAGTCATGCGAAACGTTGATCCTGAACCTATTCAGGCTGCGCTAGACAAGGTCCGAAACAAGCACTCACAAGCAACGGCAGCACTGCATAAGCTAGAAGTGCTTCGTGAGCGCATTGTCGATGAAGGCGACCAAGCCATCAGCGATGCGCTTGAACTATACCCAAATCTTGACAGACAGCGCTTACGTCAGCTGGCACGTCAGGCTGCTAAAGAGAAAAAAGCGAATAAACCTGCCAAAGCTTATCGTGAGATTTTTCAGGTATTGAAAACCGAAGAAGAGCAAGAGATATAACCAACACCGGATATTAACCCTGTTGTTCTAGTGTGCAGCTCGCACAAAGCGGCAAAGCTCCGCGTTGTGGTGCTGCACATCCAACTCCTCTACCGCCCCTTGGTATTCCACTTTTCCATTCGCTAGATACGCGATGTCGGTCGCAATTGCTCTGGCATCACTAAGGTGGTGGGTCACCATCACAATGGTCAGCGCTTGCTCTTGAGCCAATTGCTGAACCACAGTCAACATTTCCTTTCTTAGTATCGGGTCAAGTGCTGAAAAGGGCTCATCGAGCAACCACAATTTATGAGGCTGAACAAAGCAGCGAGCCAACGCCACCCGTTGTTTCTGACCGCCAGAGAGCTGAGAAGGAAGACGCTTTAGGTGCTCGGCCAGTCCCACTTTCTTCGCAGCGTGCTGCACTTGCATCCATTGGTCATTATTGAGGCGGAGCCCTGGGTTCAATCCCAAAGCAATGTTCTGCTCCACCGTTAAATGTTCAAACAGATTGTATTCTTGAAATAGCATCGCCACAGGACGCTGATGTGGCGCCATAGCCAAAATCGGTTGCCCAGCGATGGTAATGTCTCCTGAAGTCGGCTGACAAAAGCCGGCAACTAAACTCAATAGCGTCGATTTTCCAGCTCCGCTTGGACCGATTACTGCAAGGATTGCCCCCGCTTTAACGGATAAAGAAAACTCAAATTCGTCTTGTTGATAACAGTACTGAATACGATCAAGTCTTAGCATCTTGCGCCCTTCTTGCTAGCATGTTTTCCAACATTGAAAATGTCCCGACACTGATGAGCAGTAGTACCAGTGAAACCACCGCAGCGGCCTCCATCTGATAACTGCCCAACAGCTGATACAAATACAATGGCAATGTATTGAAGTTTTGACTACCGAACAAAGCAATCACGGTAAGATCGCCAATAGACAGCACAAAGCTGATTGAAAATGCGTGGATGAGTGGCATTCTGAGCGCATACCACTCCATTAATAGAAATCGCCGCACGCCACGCATGCCTAACGACTGCCACAAAAGGTGATATTGTTTTGCATGCAGTAGCATCGGTTGATTTAGCGATTTAATCACATAAGGCAGCGCCATCAGTGCGTTAACCACAATAACCACAAACAGCGCTAGGCTAAATACATCGGTAAACTGTCGCAACAATAAAAACGTCCCAGTGCTAACCACCAGGCTAGGTGTCACTAAAATAATGGTTCCCATTAGCTCGACCGGCTCTGCAACTCTATTTGCCTGCTTCAGGCGCAGGGCGCGGCTGGAATTTAAGATCAATACCCCGCACAACAACGCTAGACTAGCTGAGATCGTGGCGATCTGTAGCGAAGACAACAACGCTTGCCAGAATTTGTTATCTTGTAATACCTGCCAGGTAATCGAATTGAGACCTGATATCAAGACCATGGCCAGCGGTGGCGCTACCAGCAGCATAGCCAATACGATCCACGACCAATCCCAAAGCTTGGCCCGCAAGCTATCTTGATAATTGACCATGGGCTGAGTTTGATGAGTAACGCTACTGGTCGTTTGCCGTGCGAAACGGTGTATAAACAACACCAAGCCCGCACAAATAACCATTTGCCATAACGCCAAAATCGCACCTGTTTGCAAATCAAAGTCGAATTTAATTGCCTGATAGATAGCGAGCTCAATTGTGGTCGCCTTAGGGCCGCCCCCAAGTGCCATTACCGTTGCGAAGCTCGTAAAGCAAAGCATAAACACCAATCCAACAATATGAGGAAGGTGCTCGCGAAGGCGAGGCCATTCGATTAACCGAAAAACTTGCCAGCGATTCATTCCAAGGTGACTTGCCAATTGCCTCTGCTCCATAGGGATCCCTTCTATGCTTTGCAGCAGTAATCTTGTTGCGAATGGCAAATTAAAGAACACGTGTGCAAGCAAAATTCCGTTAAGACCGTAAATGGAGAAAGACCACTCCCCTCCCCAATAGTGGACAAGACTCGCTAGCACACCTTGGTTGCCATAAACAGCGAGTACGCCAAATACCCCAACGAGAACGGGCAGCACTAAAGTAGATGCGCAGAATTTTAAAAACAAGGCTCGTCCGGGGAAGTGGCGACACGACAATGCCTGCGCCACTGGGATGGCTAAGCCCACACTCAACACAGTAGACACCGTCGCTTGGTAAAAGCTGAACTGAGTAACATGTAGGTAATAAGGGTCACTTAAAGTGCTAAAGACATCGCCAACGGAGGCGTAACCCATCAAAGCCCAAAGCGCACTAGAAACAAACATAGCGATACCAGTCACGGTCACAATGCCCGCTTTAGGGGTTTTAATCACATGGACTCCTAATAAGAAGGGCTGCCAATGACAGCCCTGAGTATTCCAATAAGGTGGCGCTAGTTAATAAGCGCACCTTGCCACTCACGGATCCAGGCTTTGCGCCCTTTGGCGACTTCATCTGGAGATAACGACAAGGCTTGGGCTGGAATAGACAAGCTACCAAACCCTTCAGGTAACTCAACATCGGTTACCGGGTACATCCAGTTTCCTGTAGGAATTTGCGATTGGAACTCTTTGCTCAACACAAATTGTAAAAACTGATCAGCCAGATCGGATTGCTTTGTCGTTGATACTTTAGCAGCAACTTCTATTTGAGTGTAGTGACCTTCAGAAAAGTCTGCACTGGCAAACTTATCATCCTGCTCAGCAATCAAATGGTAAGCTGGCGACGTAGTATAGGACAGCACCATATCGGCTTCACCTTTCAAAAACATCGAGTAAGCTTCAGACCAACCTTTGGTTACCGTCACTGTTTTTGTCGCTAGCTGCTGCCATGCATCGCTCGATTGCTCACCAAAAACCGACTTCATCCATAGCAACAGACCTTGGCCAGGCGTTGAAGTTCGCGGATCTTGATAGATAATATTGAGATCATTTCGACTCTCCACTAACTCTTTTAAACTTGTTGGTGGATTAGCCACTTTTTCTTTATTGTAAACAAAAGCAAAATAGCCGTAGTCAAAAGGAATGAAGGTGTCATCATGCCATCCACCGGGAACACGGATATCGTCAGTTTTGACCGCATGCTTTGCAAGAAGCCCTGTTTTTTTTGCTTCCACAATAAGGCTGTTATCCAGGCCTAATACAACGTCAGCTTTGGTCGAATCTCCCTCTAGGCGAAGGCGGTTTAATATCGACACTCCGTCATCAAGCGCAACAAAGTTAAGTTCGCACTCGCATTGCGCTTCAAAAGATTTCTCGATTGCAGGTCCTGGACCCCAGTCAGAAGCGAAAGAGCTATAAGTGTATACCGTCAAAGTTTGCGGTGCAGCGATAGCGGTGGCACTTGCCCCTAGGGTCAGTGCACAAAAAGAAAGTAATGGGTGTGTCTTCACAGAGTCTATCCTTAGTCGTTGTATCAGATCCCGATAGCGTGAAGAATGAAGTGCAAAACAGATTGACTCTATCCCTACGCCAGCATTATCTGGATCAGGTCATCGGGTTGCGAAACTCTCGCTCTCAGCATCTTATTCGGTTCAACTATTAACCGATGCACCCCGTGAGTGAATTACCAATATGGTAACAGCAGACGGATTGTAACGCTCATGTTGCATTTTATCCATCAATAATACATTCACATTAATGCCAACAATCTATCGGTGGTCGTACCCCCAACGCGGAACCAGTTCTTGATCAATCTGCAAGTGATCCAAAATCCTAGCCACCATAAAGTCAACCAAATCATCAATCGAGCTCGGTTGATGATAAAAGCCAGGGGCAGCGGGCATGATGGTGACTCCTACCTTTGACAATTTCAACATGTTCTCTAAATGCAGTGTCGAAAACGGCGTTTCGCGCACCACCAGTAGCAGTTGACCACGCTCTTTAATCACCACATCGGCCGCGCGTTCAATAAGATTATCTGACATACCATGAGCAATAGCCGCCACGCTGCCTGCCGAACAAGGACAAATAACCATTTTCTTTGGAGCGGCAGAACCTGACGCAACGGGCGAAAACCAGTCTTCTTTGCCACATACAATTAACTGCTCAGGCCTGCATTGAAGACGTGAGATTAGTGCCTTTTGTGCCGTTTCTGGGTTGGCTGGCAGTTTGACATCATGCTCTGTCGCTAACACCACGCGAGCGGCAGAAGAAATCAGTAAATACACTTGATAATCTGCGGCAAGTAGGCGCTCTAATAGCCGGATACCATAAGGAGCACCAGAAGCGCCTGTAAAGGCTAAGGTAATTGCCTTCTTTTTTTCCATCATTGTGCTAAGGCCTTTAAAAGCTTGTCGTGAATACCATCAAAGCCACCATTACTCATCACCAAAACCTGATCTCCCGCAGATACTGTGTTCATAATTTTCTTGACCAGTTCATCAACACTACCACTCACTACCACAGGTTGTGTGCAAGCACTTGCTATATCAGTCACCTGCCAGTTAATGTCGCTTGGTTGGAATAAAAAAACTTCGTCAGCTTCTGTAAGAGCGCTGGCTAACGTTGATTTATGCACACCTCGTTTCATTGTTGCTGAGCGTGGCTCCAATACCGCAAGAATTCGCTGCGAGCCGACCTTATTACGTAAACCTTGCAGCGTGAGTTCAATGGCTGTTGGATGATGAGCGAAATCATCGTAAACCGATACACCAGCGACTTCTCCTTTAAATTCAAGGCGTCGTTTGGTATTGATGAAACGCCCCAAAGACTCACAGGCTAATTCGGGGACGACACCAACATGTCGTGCTGCAGCTATGGCCATGAGTGCATTATTCACATTATGATCGCCAACGAGATCCCACTTCACCTCACCCACTTTGTGGCCATGAAGAAACACATCGAACTGAGAACCATCGGCGATGTGTTTTTTAGTCAGCCAATCCCCCTTATCGCCAGTATGTTCGACTTCGCTCCAGCAGCCACGACTTAATACATCGGCTAACGCAGTATCAGATCGCGGTACAAACACTCGACCATTGCCTGGCACCGTTCTCATCATATGATGGAACTGTCGCTTAATAGCTTCGAGATCATCGAATATATCCGCATGATCAAATTCTAGATTATTCATGATGAGAGTGCGTGGGTGATAGTGAACAAATTTCGAGCGCTTATCGAAAAATGCACTGTCATATTCATCCGCTTCAACCACGAAAAACATCGATTCGCCTAGCCTTGCGGATTGGCCAAAGTTACCGAGCACACCACCGACTAAGAAGCCTGGACTGTAGCCACAATCTTCCAGGATCCAGCTCAGCATACTGGCAGTCGTGGTTTTTCCATGGGTGCCTGAAACGGCAAGTACCCAGCGGTCATGCAGTAAAAATTCTTGCAACCATTGTGGGCCTGAGGTGTAACGAAGATTATGATTGAGTACATATTCGACACATGGGTTACCTCGGCTCATAGCATTGCCAATAACGACAAGATCTGGAGCAGGTTTAAGCTGACTCGGGTCAAAGCCTTGAATAATCTCAATACCTTGGGATTCAAGCAACGTACTCATCGGGGGATATACATTGGCATCTGAGCCAGTCACTTTATGCCCAAGCTGTTTTGCTAATGCGGCGGCGCCGCCCATAAAAGTGCCACAAATGCCTAAGATATGAATATGCATTATTTTGTCCCTAGTTAATCAGGCTGTTTCCGCTATATATACCCAATCAAGCGTTCAAAAGCGAGTACCATGGTCAATGTCTACAAAATTGTGACACAAAACCAACATTTTTCTTTCTTAAACAGTTACTTCATTACCATTAAAAAGTTCTCCCATCTACACTAGTAGCACGTGCCAAAGCGAGATGTTACATCGCTGCACGCAACTCCCCCTACCAACAAGATAGTTAAGGAATAAACATGCCAGAAATGCGCACCCTAGGAGAGTTCATTGTTGAGAAACAAAACGACTTCCCCCATGCTAGCGGTGATCTTTCATCTCTGATATCTTCAATTCGACTCGCTGCTAAAATTGTAAACCGTGAAATAAACAAAGCCGGTCTCGTTGACATTACCGGTGCCATTGGTACAGAAAACGTGCAAGGTGAAGCTCAGCAGAAACTTGATGTCTATGCCAATGACAAATTTAAAGCGGCACTGGAAGCCAGAGACCAGGTTTGTGGTGTGGCAAGTGAAGAAGAAGACGAAGCCGTCGCCTTTAACAAAGAACTCAACAAAAACGCCAAATATGTTGTTCTGATGGACCCACTTGATGGCTCATCCAATATTGATGTTAATGTCTCTGTCGGAACGATTTTTTCAATCTATCGTCGCGTATCTCCGATCGGAACGCCTCCCACTCAAGAAGACTTCTTACAGCCGGGTAACAAACAAGTCGCAGCAGGCTATGTGGTTTATGGCTCTTCAACCATGCTGGTGTATACCACTGGTAAAGGCGTCAACGGTTTTACCTATGACCCGTCGATTGGCACATTCTGCTTATCTCATGAAAACATGATGATTCCAGACAGCGGCACCATATACTCAATTAATGAAGGCAATTACATTCGCTTCCCAATGGGAGTTAAGAAATACATTAAGTATTGCCAAGAAAATGTGCCTGAGGAAAAGCGTCCGTACACTTCCCGCTATATTGGTTCACTGGTTTCGGACTTCCACCGCAACCTGTTGAAGGGGGGAATTTACCTCTACCCGAGCACTCAAAGTCACCCTAGCGGAAAACTACGACTGCTCTACGAATGCAACCCAATGGCATTTATCATGGAGCAAGCTGGCGGAATCGCGACCGATGGCCAGGGCCGTATCATGGACATTAAACCAACCGAGCTACACCAGCGCGTCCCATTTTTTGTCGGCTCCAAGCACATGGTCAACAAAGTAGAACAATTCCTTAAAGAATACCCAGAGTCATAACTTCGAAGTGTCTCTCACTGAGGCACTTTTTGTTTCTTTTTCGACCGTATATACTTAATCAAAAACAAGAGGCGCACAGTCGCTGTGAGCCTCTTATTGATTAGTGCCAGTCGAAAAGGAAAGTCAAATGAGCCTAAATGATGTCCCTGCAGGAAAATCGTTACCTGATGATATTTATGTCGTCATCGAAATTCCAGCCAATGCCGATCCCATAAAATATGAAGTCGATAAAGACTCTGGAGCTGTATTTGTCGATCGGTTTATGTCTGCTCCCATGTTTTATCCCTGCAACTACGGGTATGTCAATCATACTCTGTCACTAGACGGTGACCCTGTGGATGTGCTCGTCCCGACACCGCACCCGCTCATGCCTGGCTCTGTCATTCGCTGTCGTCCTGTTGGTGTTCTAAAAATGACCGACGAGTCTGGTGAAGATGCCAAAGTGATCGCAGTGCCTCACTCGAAACTGTCGAAAGAATACGACCATATCCAGGATGTTGATGACATACCACAGTTACTCAAAGCGCAAATCACGCACTTCTTTGAGCGTTATAAAGATCTTGAAGCAGGGAAGTGGGTCAAGGTTGACGGGTGGGCTGATGCTCAAGCTGCGAGAGACGAAATAGAAAGCTCTTACCAGCGAGCTCAGTAATCCGAGAGTTGCTTTAGATATGCCCGAGTTAATTTCGGGCATCTTTTTAGGTAACGCTGACATCAGCGTCGATTGCGCCGTTTTTTCCCACGCCAGTATTCATCGAGATATCGAGGGTCGAGATCATTACAAATACCGTAGTAGATCTTGCCGTTGTACCCCAAGACAAATGGGTCTTGCTGACAATATTGCTGCTTGCCTTCGGCGTACCCCTGACGATAGGCATGAATAAGCTCCTTGCTGTTACCGCTTGTCAGCTTGAAAAGATCGCGCTCATCTTGTTCGATATACCCTTTGCTGGCCCAAGCATAGCCATAGTTTTTCCAATCCCTGTTACTATCGGAATTGGGAGCCTCGACTGAAACACAACCGACCATTCCTAAGGCGATGACCAACGCTATTAAATATCGCATATAGCCTCCATAGATAAGTGCCATAAAGCACAGTGCACCTAATCTAAGGCTAGCGCATACAGCCCGTATTCGCTTTTCTATTTCATATCAAATTGATACAAGAACAATACTGTGCTGTACAGACCCGAAATAGCTTCTACGTAAAAATCTTCGATGATGCGATAGCGAACGGTAAATTCACCGAGCGAGTTAAAAATGCCAACACCGTATTTAACTTGCAGTCCCGGTAATACATAACCACTCACTGTCACTTGTGAGTCATCACCAGACCCAGCTGTATCCAGCTGCAGATCTTGAACCCCAAACGCCTGGCCAATTTCACCGACCACTTTACCACTTTTTGCCAGGCTCAATCCTATGAGCGTCGTGGTAAGCGCGTTACCGCCAGCTTCACCATCAATATCTTGTCCTCGCAGTAAATAAGACAGTGCATTGGCTTGCGGCATAACCGGATCGGAAAAGATCTCAATGACAGGTTCATCCGCCAAACCAGTGACTTTGACACCTGCTTTCACGTCATCTGCGGTTGTCTCTGGATTACGGATCGCTTTGATTGACACGTAGGGTTGATCGATAGGTCCCGTCATCAAGATTTTACCTTCTTCAATGATCAAGTCCTGACCAAAGGAACGATAAGAACCTTTTACGATATTGACTTCCCCTTGCACAAACGGGCCCTTGTCTTTTTGAGAAACATTCAGGCCCCCTCTTAAGCCACCCTTAAGCCCAAAAGCCGAGAGTTGAAAATCGTTACCAATGCGGATATTGATATTGGTTTCGATGTTAAACGGGATGGTCCTTTCTTCGATAATTGGGGATAAATCAGGCTTAAGCAACACTTGATCTTTCGAGACACTAATCGCACTAGCGGGTAATTCCTCGACCAGTATTCGCGCCCAAGGTAAAGCAATATCACCCGTGATTTTGGCAAGCTTCGGATTCACCTCGATGTTCATATCTGGTACGATTTCAATCTTGACCATTGGAGGAACGGTGACTCTAAGTTTCTTAGCGAAGACTCGAACCTTGCTGCTCCAAGCTTGTAAGTCTCGCCAATTGCCTTCACCCGAGACGTTGAGCTCCCCATCAGTGGTCATCATTTTCGCATCGAGATTGGCATCATAACCGTTAAAACTTAGATCCAAATTTCCCGACTGAACTTCCACCGG
The DNA here is from genome assembly GCF_022836845.1 of Vibrio gelatinilyticus. Taxonomy (GTDB): domain Bacteria; phylum Pseudomonadota; class Gammaproteobacteria; order Enterobacterales; family Vibrionaceae; genus Vibrio; species Vibrio gelatinilyticus. The sequence continues at coordinate 37,199 of NZ_JAJNNZ010000015.1, read as the reverse complement.
AGAAAGCTCTCCTCTAAGTGATAAATCACTGGCCTTAAATTGACCATATACCTGTGGATGGAGCACATCCCCTTGTATTTTCAACCTAGAGGTAAAAATCGCAGAAAGTTGGTTGTACTCCCCTAGTAACGGCTGTAAAAAATCCAGATTAAACGTCGATAGCTCAATGTCCGCATCTATTTTTTGCTGTGCTGCGGTGACATTGGGTAATCGCGCCTTGCCAGAAAAATCTCCGTTATCGGTAAAGTCTATTAGCCAACTGGCATCAAGAGTATCGTTGGCTAATCGCGCTTGTAGTGCTACTGATTCCCAAGCGATATCCACTGGATTTTCAAGTTGCTGTGTTACCTTGCCCTTGGGCAAGGTAACATCAATTTTAACTTCGGGGACCTCTTCAGGAGCCCATTTAGCCCATTTAGCCCATACTGTGGCATCAACACTGCCCTTAAGCTGGGTTTCTTTTGGCAGGTAAGCCTGGATCTGAGAAAAATTAAAATTTCTTATCGTAACCAATGCTTCTCCAGATACGCCTGCAATGATGTCTTTTTCCAGGCACAATTTCGACTGCTCTTGCCACCAGCAGTGAGCAGACACATTTGCCTGCTGTTTATCAACATCGACCACAATTGGTGTGGCTTTTGCGAGATCAAGCGGCCCTTGCTCGGTTTCAAAGTGCGCTCGGGTGAGTTGTCCTTGCCAAATTATACTTGGTTTGAGTTCCAACTGACCTGCGATGGCTAAACTGGCAGACAATAAGGGCGAGACGACATCTAACGCAATATCGTGTGATTGCTCATTCCACTGAATCTTCATATTCACGCTGTCGACATCATTACCTTGATAGGCAATTTTTCGAGCATTCAACCTAAGATCGGCGAAAGGCAGCGGCAGCGGCTTCAGTTGTCCTTGCAGTCGAAATGACGCCAAACTGGCCTCTTGTTGCCAATCAATATTGCTCGCAGCTAAATCAACCGTGATGTCTGGTTCTTTAACATTCCCCTTAAGAGCCAACCTCCCACTGACTTGACCTTGAAGATCTGGAACCGTTTTTTGTAACTGATTGAAATCGATATCAATAGCCATGTTCCATTGCTTATTCAACTCCCCTCTGGCAAACAAGGCGTTGGGGCCATGGGCTAAAGACAGGCCGCTAGTGCTGGCCATAATTTCACCCGTTCCCTTGTGATCCGATGCGCTAAGCTCTCCTTTCACAACGAGAGGAAACTCCCTCAATACTCCCGTTAGATCCAGAGTCGGAACCTGCGCTTGCCAACCTCCCGCCTCAGTGAGCGAACCGGTCGTGACGATGCGTCCACTAACGTTTCCTTCCGCCTCAGGCCATTGCAACCCCGGCTGAATATTGCTGAGCTTTACATCGGCATCCCAATTGATGGGCGATGCCCAGTTAACCATCACGGTACCATCCAGCTTGCCTCCCAAGGTCTTCAAAGAAAGCGAGGCCAAATCAATATGCTCGAGTGAACCTTGTCCGTTAAGATCAATCTCCATTGCTGGGATCGGCTTACCATCAACCGCTCCCGTCAACGCAACGGTATAGTCGTTCATCGAACCACTGGCCGTCACCTTTTTCAGGTCGACCTGATAATCGCTTTTGCCAGTAAGAGGCCATTGAGCCTTTGCGTTAGAGAGAACAAAATCGAACGGCAGCTCAGGATCCAGTGGCTTCACTCGCCCAGTCAGTTTTGCGTCGATCAACCCTTGCCACTGACTATCTAGTATCAGGTCCGACACTCTACCTTGAGCCGATAACGCAAGGGATTGACCGGCCAATTCCGTCTCTTTGACATCCAACGTCAATTTCAAGTTGAGCGGATAATCACGACGTAAAATAATATTGCCAGCCAATGTCGCATTGGCTTGTGGAACGTCCAGCTCTAGTGAATCTACGTTGACTGAGAACTCGCCGGCTTGACCAGAAAAACCTAGATGGTTAACCACTATCGGTTGCTCTTGTTTCAATAAGAAGTTATCGATATCAATACGGGTAATATTGATAAACAGCGGTATCAAGACTTCCGGCAACACAATACCCTGCTCAGCCACACTGTTCTCTTCATCCTCGCCACTCGGAGAAGTGGCGACTGGAGATGGACTGTTTTGCCCAGTGGTTTCGTCGGGTAAGGTCGAATTTAGTTCAGCGCCTTGAGGGCTAACCTCAGCATCTACTGCAAGTTCAACCGAGATATCAGACAGGCGCGTCTTACCGATAGAAAGCCGTTGTCCTGCCATCGACAATGAGGTTTCAAAGCGCTGCCATTGAATGTTGTGCTGCAAAATATCCAATTGAATATCATCAAGTTTCACTACACCAACCACAATTGGGATGGGAACCGACACTTTCTTTAGTGGCTCTGAGGGTTCTGAGGCGGGCTCACTGGTTGGCAACTCTGGCATCACAAAGTTGAGACCTGAAATCGCGATTTCGTTGATACACAACCTTGGATCTGTCAAGCAGTTAAGATCCACAGCCAATGTGACAGCGTCGGCTTTAAGGTCAATGTGCAAATCGGCATCATTAAAACGTACATCACGAAGCGTAAAACGGGGAAATAATGCTCCTTCGGCCTGCGAATACTGAAACTGTGGAACTGCTTTTTCTGCGCCCCACAATGCCAGATTTAATCCAGTATTGGTAAACAGCAGAGCCGCGACAGAGACGACAACGATCAGCAGTAATAGCAATAAAAGTGCTGATAGCCACTTGGTAATTCGCCACACTTTCAACATCATAGTTCTGGTCCCAACGAAAAGTGTAATCGCCATTCCGGCTCTGGCTTGTCCATGCCATAAGCAAAATCAAATCGAATAGGCCCGACTGGTGATACCCAACGAACCCCGAATCCTGCGCCTCTTTTCAATTCAGGAGTATCATTAAACGCATCACCTATATCGAAAAAGGCCGCCCCCCACCAATCGTTATAGACACGGTATTGGTACTCTAAAGTTGAGGTTGTTAGATATTTCGCGCCCGTTTTCTTTCCCGAGCTATCAACGGGTGAAATGCTCTCGTAATCGTATCCACGGACACTGTTGTCACCGCCTGCATAGAAACGTAAAGAAGGTGACAATTTGGCGAAATCATCAACGACATTTACCCCTAGGTCGACCTTAAATAAACCACGGTGATTGCTACCGACACTGCCGATCCACGCCGAGGTACCGCGCATACGCAATACCCTAGTTTCAGACAACATACTGTCATCGCCATACTCAAACATAACCGTCTGTTTGTTGCCACTCATAGGTAATACACCACCTCGAGTTTCAATGCGGGAAAAAGAAATACCTGGGAGCAAAAACTGGCCAACATCACCTTCCAAGTTGCGTTCATAATCCTCGATCAAGTAACGCACGTACAAGTTGCGATGCCAACCACTTTCGAGCACCCAGTGACGCTCAAACGCCAAGTTAGACTCCAGCGTCTTCTTATCCGAACGGTTCACATTCTTTAATCCGTACTGAATGCGGTAGTAGTCATTGAGTACATCATCGAGTGGAATTTTGTAGCCCGCGGTCACTTGCTGCTCTGGGATCGAGTATTCAATACTTGAGTCAAAACTGTGCCCCTGTTCATTAACCCACGGCTTTTTCCACTTAAATTTTACTTTTGCACCGACATCGGTCGAGTAACCTAAGCCCGTTTCAAATTGATTTCTGACTTGCGGGGCCAGTGAGACTTTCATCGGTAATTCGCGCCCTTGACCAATGTATTCCAAATCGGGTTCAACAAACACCGAAGAAAACCATTCGGTGTTGGAAAGATTTTGGTTGTGACGAGCGACCTTCGACACTTGATAGCTGTCTCCGGTTTTATAGGGCTGTAACGATTGCACCTTTTGAATATCAATCTGGCTGCCTGTTATCGTCGAGGACCCAAAAGAATAGCGAATGCCACTGTTAAAATAGAGACGAACGTAGGCCTGATTTAACTCTGGAACCACCTCTAAACGGCTTAAGGTATATTCCCCTTCAAAGTACCCTTTCTGTAGCGCTAAGTTGCGAATATTCGATTTGATGGCGTCGTAGCGACTATGATCGAGAACTTGCCCCTTTTGGATGGGGGAGGTGCGAACCAGTTTAATAAAATCGTCATCTTTGGCGGCTTCACCGGTAATTTGAATGTCCACCAGTTCAACCACAGTCGGAGGCCCAGGGTCAACATTGACTGTGATTTCCTGGCTGTTTTCGACAATGTCGAAGGCTATCTTAGGATTGTAATAGCCAAGCGCACTTAGCGCTTGATTGAGTTCATTGGTGAGTCGAGCCTGAAAACGTAATGATGTTGAATAGTCGCTTTGCGCAATAGCGGAAACATAAACATCGACGTTGTCTGACAATGCCCCCTTTAATCCTTTAATGTTCAATCTGAGCTCTTCGCCAAACGCAGACAGTGGCAACAGGAGCACAAAGAAAAATGAGTAGATTTGTTTTATCATGCGTATACAAGTACAACCCAAGACAACACCATTGACCTCTAAAATGATAACCCTGTTCAGATATTAAGTCTGTATATTAATAGCAAGACTTTAAAAAATAACTAACATTTATCTCATCTTTTCAGTGAGTCACTGGTCGAAATGGAGCTGAGGAAGACCTATGAGTACAACGAACCCCGTAACAAAGCACGACGCTTTAATTGGCCGAGACACCCCGATCGCCATTATGGAGCCACACTACATCAATGGCAGTGACCTCAACGGAGCTTTAATCGAAAACCAAGCACAGGTGTTGTTTGGGTTAGGTTGCTTTTGGGGGGCAGAGCGATTGTTTTGGCAAATCAATGGGGTGGTATCGACCTCCGTGGGATACAGCGGCGGATTTACCAAAAACCCCACATACGAAGAAGTGTGCAGTGGACAAACCGGACACGCCGAAGTCGTCAAAGTCGTGTTCGATACACAAACAGTTAACTTTGAGACATTACTCAGGGCATTTTGGGAAAAGCACGACCCGACTCAGGGAATGAGACAAGGGAATGATATCGGCACTCAGTATCGCTCTGTCATCTATGTTTATGACGACACCCAAATGCATCTAGCGCAACAATCTAAAGTCGCTTACCAGTCGGCTCTTGGCGCTGAATCAAACATTACCACAGAGATCTCCACTGCTGGCCCGTACTATTTTGCTGAGATCTACCACCAGCAATACCTTGCAAAAAACCCTAACGGTTATTGTGGTCTTGGTGGTACGGGGGTTTGCTTCCCTCCAAATTAAGCCAAATTTATTGCTATAGCTTATCAATCACTCCACGTGATAAAAACTTAAAGCCCTGACCATCGATATGATCAGGGCTTTAATGATTTTTAACGTCTTTGCCAGCTTTACGTCGCTAAAGTCGCAATTGCAACATTCACTTCTTTAAACACTGACAAGTGCTTTTTATTGTCCACCTCTGGCAGCAAAACCTTACCGTTATCAAAACTGAACACGCCAATGCCTGCGATGATGAACTGTCCTTTAAACAGCGTCTTCACAAACTTAGCTATCTGTCGCGGACGATAAACTGAAAATTCTCGTAGCATAACCTAACCCCAATATCCGTTTGAGTACAACTCACGATTGCGCAGAACACGATAAACAACCTACGACGCACAATATCCTTTGTGCTTATACGGGGATTATAACTTAAATATCGCTAGGCTCAAGAGGGATTAACAACTTTGCAACAATTATTAAAATACTGTTATGCTATGCCAAGATTTACGTAGCACTCAAAGCGTCCTCATCAATGCTGACATATTGATGACAATGCATACAATAATCGCTGCTAAATCCTTCGTGGAACGCAAATAAAAGGCTTATGAACCTTATGTGTTTCTGCGCTCATTCAATAACAATGGAAAATAATATGAAAATGAAGTCTCTCCTAGTCCTTGGGCTACTGTGTTCTCCTGCACTTGCACTAGCAAACAATCTGGGGATTGGTCAACAAGTGAACAGTGTGTCCGTTGAATCTCACGGTGAATTGCTGCTCGATAATGAGAACATCCGCTATGAGCAATGGAATAGCCAAGACATGCTTGGAAAAGTTCGGGTTATCCAGGCGATTGCAGGTCGCAAAAGCGCGAAGAAAATGAACGCGCCGCTGATGGCCGCCATTACGGAAGCCAAGTTCCCGCCAGAAAGCTATCAAACCACGACCATTATTAATCAAGACGATGCGATGTGGGGCACTGGCTCATTCGTAAAATCATCTGCAGAAGATAGCAAACAGGAGTTTCCTTGGTCTTCAATGGTGCTAGACGAGAAGGGCATCGTCGCCAATGCGTGGCAACTCAAAGAAGACAGCTCTGCGATTATCGTCCAAGACAAGCAGGGCAAAATTTTGTACATCAAAGAAGGCGCTTTGACCGACGATGAGATTCAACAAGTACTGGCAATGATCAGAGACAACCTGTAGTTCATTAACAAACTGACACGGGAGCCTGTGTGCTCCCCTTGTTGATCCACCGTCTGAATGCGAACGCTTTACTCGTTTACATTGGTAAATGTTCAGATTTGTTATAACATAACAATTTCTGATTAAACGAGAATAAGTCGCATGTCGTCGATTTCATATATCAAGTCAAGCTCTAGGCTCAGCGCTGTATTGTGCCTAAGCCTGCTGCTACTTGCTCTCAATGCGTTATCAATTGAGCATAATTATAACGCTCACATCGACCACCAAGAGCATCATTGCCCGCTTTTTACCAAAGGGACGCATTCTCTGCCTGTTGGCAACACCAACATACCCTGTCGCGTCGTTTCAATCTCTATTCTTGAAGTCATAGATAATAGTATCTGCCACTGTAAGCCTGCGAGCATCAGCGCTCGCTCTCCGCCCTTGCTAACGTAACCCCTACTATTTATCTATCGTTATCAAATATTAAGATTTAAGGAATACCCATGAAACTCAAGATGACTCTATTAGCCGGGCTTGTTGTCTCTCAATTTGCTGTCGCTGAAGAAAACTTTCGCCAACACGATGCTCACGTTCACGGCCATGTGGAGTTTAATATCGCGCAAGACGGCCAAGATTTACTGGTCGAAATTACCGCACCAGGGGCGGACGTTGTCGGCTTCGAACACGCTCCAAAAACAGAGGCAGAAAAAGCGAGTGTCGCCAAAGCAAAGGCAACCCTCAATGACGTTAATAGCGTGCTTATCTTACCTACCTCAGCGGGTTGTAAGCTGGTAGACGTAGATGTCGACACGACGCTGGAGTCACACGAAGACCACCATGATCATGACGATCACAAAGACCACGACGATCACAAAGACCACGATGAGCATCACGACCACGACGATCACAAAGACCATGATGAGCATCACGACCACGACGATCACAAAGACCATGATGAGCATCACGACCACGACGATCACAAAGACCATGGTCACGACGGCCATGGTGAGTTCAGCGTCCAATATCAATTTACGTGTAAAGACTTTAGCAAGTTAAACCAGATTGACACTCAGTGGTTCACTCACTTCCCAGCTACAGAAAAAGTATCAGTAAACTTATTAACTGATGCCGCGCAGTCTGCTACTGAACTAACATCAGGCAACACTGTCATTAAACTGTAAGCATCCCCCCCCTAAGCCGTAATGGTGCGGCTTAGGGGGCGAGGATAAGAGGACACTATGGCTAGAGTAATCGAACTCACCGATCTGACTTTCCAATGGCACCCAGAGCAAGATCCAACACTGGATATCCCATCACTGGCTATCGAGCAGGGTGAGCATTTATTTTTGAAAGGCCCAAGCGGCTGCGGTAAGTCCACCTTATTGGGGCTACTAACCGGTATCAATGTCGCTACATCTGGCGATGTAGTTGCTCTTGGTCAGAATCTAAAATCCCTATCAGCCAGTGCTCGGGACAAGTTCAGAGCCGATCATATCGGATACATCTTCCAACAATTTAATCTGCTGCCTTATCTTTCTGTGATTGATAACGTTACTCTGCCTTGTCAATTTTCTCGCACTCGCAAGCAGAAAGTCACTGAGCCTTTGCACGAAGAAGCCAAACACTTGCTAGAACATTTAAGACTGCCCCATCACCTGCTCAACAAACCGGTGATTGAACTAAGTATCGGTCAACAGCAACGAGTCGCGGCAGCAAGAGCCCTGATTGGTCAACCTGAATTTCTGATTGCGGATGAACCGACATCGGCTTTGGATCACGACAATCGTGAGGCCTTTATAGAACTGTTGATGGAGCAAGCCAACGTAGCAAAGTCTACGTTAATCTTTGTCAGTCATGACCCGACGTTAGAACCCTTGTTTACCCGAAGCGAAAACCTACAAGATATCAACCGAGCGAGGGCGCTATGAGCATCACTTTAAAACTTGCTTGGAAAAGCCTGCTTAATCGAAAAACAACAGCATTACTGACCGTTATGACCGTCGCTATTTCGGTGATTTTATTGATGGGCGTTGAGCGTATCCGGACTCAGGCCAAAAGCAGTTTCGCTAACACAATATCAGGCACCGATCTCATCGTGGGTGGTCGTTCAGGGCAAGTGAATCTGCTTCTTTACTCGGTTTTCCGTATTGGTAATGCCACCAATAATATTGACTGGAAAAGCTTTGAAGAATTTAGTCATCACCGCTCCGTTGACTGGGCAATCCCAATATCTTTGGGTGACTCTCACAAAGGCTTTCGAGTGATGGGCACCAACCACAGCTATTTTGAGCATTACCAGTACGGACAAAAACAGGCACTAAGCTTCGCTTCAGGTCACCAGTTCAACGGATTATTTGAAACGGTGCTAGGCTCAGACGTTGCGAAATCATTAGGCTACGATATTGGTAGCAAGCTCATCATTGCACACGGTATCAGTGATGTGGGCTTTAGTCGTCATGATAACCTGCCATTCAAAGTCGTCGGAATTTTAGCACCAACCGGAACGCCAGTAGATAAAACGGTCCATGTGTCATTAGAGGCTATCGAAGCCATACACGTCGGTTGGGAGTCTGGCGCTAATCTGGGGAATACACCCAGTAAAAAACAGCTAGAACAAGTTGATTTTCAACCCAAGCAAATTACCGCAATGATGATTGGCTTAAAAAGTAAAATTCAAACCTTCGCGCTACAAAGACAAATTAACACCTACCCGGATGAACCATTGAGTGCGATTCTACCCGGCATCGCACTCCATGAACTTTGGGCTATGATGAGCATCGCTGAGCAGGCCTTGTTGGTCGTCTCAGTGTTTGTCGTCATCGCAGGGTTTCTGGGAATGCTCAGCAGCCTACTTACCAGTTTGCAAGAGCGCAGAAGAGAAATGGCAATATTGAGAGCAATGGGAGCAAGACCTAAGCACATTTTTGCCTTGCTTATTTGTGAAGCCAGTGGCCTAACATTACTTGGAATCACGGTTGGGATCAGTCTCTTATTTACGTTACTGACTCTTGCCGCTCCCTTTGTTCGGGCTCATTATGGCATTAATATTGAGATCAGTGCCATTACTAGCCATGAATGGCTATTACTCGGCTGTGTGCAGTTTGCGAGTATTGTTATTGGCTTTATTCCAGCTTTTAGAGCGTATCGTCAGTCTTTGAGTGACGGTATGACCATACGCATTTAACGTAGAACACTATGATGAAAAAACTATTAATACTGGCAACACTGCTCTGTACCGCAACATTCTCTTTCGCCAATGACGAATCACCATTGACGCTCGATTGGATTGATTTAATACCTAAATCAGAAAGAAACCAATTTGATGCCATGGGAATGCCAAATGCCGATCATTCAGGAAACGCCGCACTGCAGTCAAAAATAGGCAGCGTGCGCCAGGAACTCAATGGCAGCCAAGTTAGGTTACCAGGATTTGTGATCCCACTAGAGGGCGATGAGAATAACGTCACTGAATTTCTTCTGGTTCCCTACTTTGGCGCCTGTATTCACGTACCACCACCACCACCAAACCAAATCGTGTATGTGAAGTTTGAAGAAGGGGCGCCAGTCCACAGACTTTGGGATGTGATTTACGTTGTCGGAACATTAAAGACAGAAACCATCAACCACGAGCTAGCTGAAACCGGCTACGTTATTGATGGTATTCGAATTGAAGACTATGACGATGACGATGACTACAACAATGACTAATGCTGTTGAGAACAGCGATGAAATGTAAATAACTATCCTTCAGGATCTTCACGCTAGGTTATTCTAACTAACTAATATAAGTCGATAGATAGCCTAGCACACCTAAATATAAGCAGAGCAATAGCGCTGTCGATAAATGTTTTTTGAGTTTATTCTCGCTTGATTGCCGCATAAACCCTCCTTGCTTTTGTGTAACAAATTTAACAAAAATTTATCATATCGCCTAGCGTTTTTTGCTTGCTGTACCCATTTAGGGCGTAATATTGTCAATACGGAAATAACTTCACAGTCTTTTTACTAGAATATTGGCCCTAAGCGCAGTAAATTAATCAATATTGCTTAATAACCGAGCGAACCATGAGTGACATTACACCGGTGGTCTCTGACGATCATAATGAGCGTGCTGGCTCTCAGCAACGAACGCAATCAGACAAAAAGACCCACCACATCAAAGGCAGTATTTTTCGTATTAAGGCCATTGCTGAAAAGCACGGCCTGGATGCAATGATCTCTGAAGACACGCCTTCCAAGTCTCTGTTCGAAAGAGCACTGCTAAGAGAAAAGCAACGTAAAGAGCTACGGCAGAAGAACCTCGAGCTGATACTCAAAGTCGCCCTCGACTCTTGCCAGGATGAAATTGCAGGTGAGCCTGACCACGATTGGCTGCTACGCTTTCTCGATTTAGCTCAGGATATTCATAATCATTCAATGCAGAAACTGTGGGCGCAAGTGCTAAAGCGCGAGGTCACCAAACCCGGTTCAACATCACTCAAAGCACTCAAAGTGCTGAAAAACATGACTCCAAATGAAGCGCAAACTTTGCAAAAAGCCGCGTCTTTGGCCTGCTCTTTTGGTAGCGACAACAGTAAGAAATTGCTACTTGGTATTAAGTCTCAGACAGGGTTTTTCTTATTTTCGCGTAGAGAAAGCGTCGATGCCTTAAGCTTGGGAGAGTTTCAACTTCCCTATTCAAGTCTATTGATCTTAGTTGAATTAGGAATTGTGCTTGGAACCGAGCTGGAATCTGGTGTGATAGAGATTGAACCCGCTTTGAAACTCAGCTACCAAGGAAAAGAATACACCCTGCAGCCAAAAAGCAAGGGAACCACGATGACCTACTATCGTTTCACACCGACTGGTAACGAACTGTGTCAATTGCTGGGGAATCGAAGCAATCCCCGCTATCAAGAAAAGCTGGTCGAACTTTTAAATCGAAAGTTTCAGGTACAGTCTGACGTTCGAAGTCACTTTTACCATAAAGTCTAACGCGATAATTGCAGGCACCAAGCATGACACTTGGTGCTCCAGAGATTATGCGATAATCTGCCTTAAACGTAGCTCCGTTAGGCATTGTTGTACCAACTGTTCAACACTGTCTACTCCGGTAGCAAGTGTAATTTCGGCCGACAACGGCGCTTCATATTCTGAATCGATACCGGTGAAATTACTGATCTCGCCAGCACGAGCTTTCTTGTAGAGTCCTTTAGGATCGCGTGATTCACACACCGCTAAGCTCGCATCGACAAACACCTCCAAAAACTCATCCTCTGGAAGCAAGCTCCTAACAAGTTGCCGCTCTTCTCTATGCGGTGAAATAAAAGCCGAAAGCACAATCAATCCGGCATCGGCCATTAGCTTTGCCAGTTCACCGACTCGGCGAATGTTTTCACGACGATCTTGTTGAGAAAAGCCAAGATCGCGACACAGGCCATGACGGACATTATCACCATCCAATAAATAGGTATGATGCCCCATCTGCGTAAGCGCGTGCTCTAAAGCTCCAGCAACAGTAGATTTTCCAGCCCCAGATAGGCCTGTAAACCATAATACGGCGGGTTTTTGCTGCTTCGCTTTGGCACGAGTTTGCTTATCCACACTGTGCTGATGCCAAATTACATTTTCATCTTTTGACAATAAATCGGTTGTCATGCTCATTCCTTTATTTAATTACCAGCCCATTTGTCATCATCAAAATGGAAAAAAATGGGGGATCAACGTCAACACCAAAGTTGAATATACGATAGAGATTGGTATTCCTATTTTCAGATAGTCCTTCAAGCGATAGTTACCCACACTGTAGACCAGCAAGTTGGTTTGATAGCCGTAAGGTGAGATGAAGCTGGCGCTCGCCCCAAAAAGCACCGCCATGATAAAGGGCATAGGATCAACCCCATAGCCAACCGCCATGCTATAGCCGATTGGAAAAGACAATGCGGCAGCGGCATTGTTAGTCACCAATTCGGTAAGTAACAAGGTCATTAAGTAAGTGGCCACTAACGCACCAAACACTCCCCAACCGTTAAAACCTTCGAGAAACATCTCGCCCATACGAACAGACAGGCCTGATGAGATCATCAGTTGAGCTATCGATAGCGCCGAGCCAACTATCACGACAATATCCATTGGAAAGCGGCGGCGTAATTCACCGATATTGACAACGCCTAGCAACAGCATAGCGAGCACGTACACTGCCAACCCTTTAATAATCGGTAAGGTGTGAGTAAGTGCTAACGCAATCACCGTGATAAAGCCAAGCAGGACATAACCAGACTTAGTACTGTCTAATTTGGTGCTTGATTCTAAGTCATTCACCCAAACAAATTCTTTTCGGTGCTGACGACGTTCAGCCTCAAACCTTTTGCCAGGTGCAAGAACAAGGGTATCACCCGCTTGCAATACAATATTACCCAGACCTCCCTCTAATCGTTCGTGACCTCGCCTGATCGCGACAACCACTGCATCAAAACGATCACGAAAGCGACTCGATTTCAGGGTATTATTGCAGAATTTTGCCGATGAACTGACCACGACTTCTAGTAAGTTCTGACCATTTAAATGATGCTGCCCGAAAAAGGTCAATCCTTGAATTTCTTGCAATGTTGTGACGCTTTCTACGTCTCCGCAAAACAGCAATCGATCACGAGCTTGCAATACAAAATCGGGGCCCACCGAAGCAATCACCTCATCGTCTCGAACGACCTCTGCAAGAAACAGTTTTCTTAAAGCCCGCAGATTATTCTCGGTGATGCTTTTCCCAACTAAAGGTGAACCTGACTCTACACGTGCTTCCAAAAAATAGGGTAAATCATCTTGGCCAAATTCATCGTGGCTTGGCAAAAAATAACTCAAAGGTATTAATACCAGGACCCCGCCAACAAGCACCGTCAGACCAATCATCGTTGGTGCAAAGAAGTCGAGACTCGGTAAGCCTACATCTTCAACAAAGCTATTAATAATCAGGTTGGTTGACGTACCAATTAGGGTCAATGTTCCCCCTAAAATGGCTGCGTATGAGAGGGGAATCAACAGGCGAGATGGTGCATGTCGTTGATTGCGCTTTATTGCCCCAATCAGCGACACGACTACCGCTGTGTTGTTGGTAAACGATGACAGCAACGCAGTCGAAATTCCTAACTTTGCTACCACCGTTCCAAGTCGCCCAGAAGCAATGCTGCGGCTTACCCAACTAATTAGCCGGGTTTTCTCTAAAGCCGTCGATGCCAAAATGAGCAACACCAGGGTAAGTAGCGATGAGTTAGTGAAATTAGTGGCGACCGCGCTAAGCTCTATCATTCCCGTAAGAAACGCGATAAAAGCCGCACTTGCGAAGATAAGGCTAGGCTTAAGCTTCGTGGCAATAAGACAGCTGACAATCGCCATCAGCAATGCTAATACCACTCCTTGTTCCCACATCTATCTTATCCTCGCAAGTCAATACCGGAGCTATCTATCGTCATGCGATACACTAAATTCGCGCATCCCATTCTGGGAAGTGTTTCAAAATAAGCGCTTTGAGCTCTGACTCAAATGAACCTAGTCGCTCAGATGGCGAGAGCGCTTCTTCCTGTAACACGCGGCGAATTAGGCCGGCACCGACTGTGACGTTGCTCAAGCGATCTACGATGATAAATCCACCGGTATCTTGTACTTCGTCATAGAGATCCAAAGCTACGGATTCGGTAAGTGACCACTCACATAGCCCAATACCATTGAGAGGCAGTTTATCGCTATAAAACGTCTCCAACGAATTGATGTCATACTGATGTAGAATATTATCCACCTGACCCGCTGTTTTCTTCCCAGCGACTTTAATGTCATATTGACGACCCGGCTCTAGAGCTTGCTCTGTCATCCACACCACATCCGCAGAAAATCGGTTAGAAGACTCTAACAACGCTCTCTGTTTGACCAACAAGTCACCGCGGCTAATGTCTATTTCATCTTCAAGAGTAAGCGTCACGGCTTGACCAGCTCTGGCACTTGGTAAATCGCCATCAAAAGTGACGATTCGGCTTACCGTTGACTCTTTACCTGACGGTAAAACTTTGACTTTATCTCCGACAGTAATGCCACCAGCCGCAATTGTTCCCGCAAAACCTCTAAAGTCGAGATGCGGACGGTTGACGTATTGGATCGGGAAACGAAATTCACTTTGTACGGCTTTTTTATCAATATCCACCGTCTCTAAAATTTCTAACAATGACGGTCCTTGGTGCCAAGACAACTTGTCGCTCGCCTCGACCACATTGTCACCTTCGAGAGCTGAAATTGGGATAATTTGAATATCAATGTCTTTGCCCAAGTTCTCAGCAAACGCTAAGTACTGATCGCGGATCTCTTCAAAGCGTGCTTTTGAGTACTCAACCAAATCCATTTTGTTAACAGCGACCACAAACTGTTTCAGCCCTAGCAGACTTGAAATAAATGAGTGTCGACGAGTTTGATCCAGTACCCCTTTACGTGCATCGATCAAGATCACTGCCAAATCACATGTTGATGCCCCTGTCGCCATATTTCGAGTGTATTGCTCGTGGCCTGGAGTGTCGGCGATGATGAACTTTCGCTTCTCCGTAGAGAAGTAACGATAGGCGACATCGATGGTAATGCCCTGCTCACGTTCAGCTTGTAGGCCATCCACTAGCAATGCCAGATCTGGCTTATCTCCGGTAGTACCGACGCGCTGGCTGTCTGAGTGAACTGCCGCTAGCTGATCTTCATAAATTTGCTTAGAATCATGGAGCAAGCGTCCAATTAACGTACTTTTACCATCATCGACCGAACCACATGTCAGGAATCGAAGTAATGATTTGTGCTGATGCCGTGTAAGGTATCCTTCAATACCTAATTCGGCCAATTGTGCTTCTACTGCGCTATTCATAATGCTTCCCTTCGATCCTTAGAAATATCCCTGACGCTTTTTCAACTCCATCGAACCTGATTGATCATGGTCGATGGCTCTCCCCTGGCGCTCACTTGATGTCGCAACCAACATCTCTTCAATAATCTCCGTGAGTGTCGTGGCCTCTGACTCAATAGCACCCGTTAACGGATAACAACCCAGCGTTCTAAAGCGCACGTTTTTCTCGACCACCTGCTCATCGGGACCAATCTCCATACGCTCATCATCGACCATAATTAACATGCCATCTCTTTCAACGACTGGGCGTTTGTCAGCAAGATACAGCGGTACAATGTCGATGCTCTCTAAATAGATGTATTGCCAGATGTCCAACTCGGTCCAGTTAGATAAAGGGAATACACGAATACTCTCACCCTTGTTCACCTGACCGTTGTAAGTCTTCCACAATTCAGGACGCTGATTTTTCGGATCCCATGTATGATTTTTATCGCGGAATGAATACACTCGCTCCTTGGCACGCGATTTCTCTTCATCACGCCTTGCGCCCCCAAAAGCGGCATCAAAGCCATACTTATTTAATGCTTGCTTCAAGCCTTGCGTTTTCATGATGTCAGTGTGTTTAGATGAGCCGTGCACGAATGGGCTAATATTCATCTCTAACCCTTCCGGGTTTTTGTGTACCAGCAGCTCAAAGCCATAGTTCTTCGCAGTGCGATCGCGAAATTCAATCATTTCTTTGAATTTCCAGTCGGTATCCACGTGCAGTAATGGAAAAGGTATTTTTCCTGGGTAGAACGCCTTACGCGCTAAGTGCAGCATCACCGATGAGTCCTTACCGATCGAATACATCATTACCGGATTATCGAACTCCGCCGCGACTTCGCGAATAATATGAATACTTTCAGCTTCTAATTGCTGTAAGTGAGTGAGTCTTTCTTGGTCCATTTGTTGTACTTCCTTTTTACTTGTACCCACACAGCTATTGGCTGCGCGTGATAAGAAGCCAATGATTCATTAGGCAATATTGACTGCTAACGGAGCTGGCTCTTTATTAAACCAGCTCAGCTGTTGTGATAATTTCACCACTTCACCTACGACAATAAGAGCCGGAGATGCAGCGTGCTCGGCCATTTTTGATAAGCCATTGAGTGTTCCGATAGAGACTTTTTGAGATGACTGAGTGCCATTTTCAATGATGGCGACCGGAGTCTGTGCTCCTCGGCCGTGCTGCAAAAGTTGATGTTGTATGTACTCGCTCTTCATCAGCCCCATGTAAATCACCAGAGTTTGGTTGGTTCTCGACAACGTTGACCAATCCATATCATCACTCTCGGGTTTCAAATGCCCCGTCACAAATAGCGCTGATTGCGCATAATCACGATGGGTAAGAGGAATACCGGCATACGCGGTTGCCCCAGCGGCAGCGGTAATTCCAGGAACAACTTGAAATTGAATTCCTGCCTCAGCCAGTACTTGTAGTTCTTCGCCACCTCGGCCAAAGACAAAAGGATCGCCGCCTTTGATCCGCACAACGCGATGACCATTTTCGGCAAACTCTACCAATAATTGATTGGTTTTTTCCTGTGGGACACTGTGATGTCCGGCACGTTTGCCGACACACACCAAAATGGCATCGTCAGAAACCAGCGATAATATTTCTTGAGAGACTAAGTAGTCATACAGTACGACATCAGCTTGCTGCAGGAAGTTAAGCGCCTTTAAGGTAAGCAGCTCGGCATCTCCAGGCCCCGCGCCTATCAGCGCAACTTCACCCGTTTGCAACCGGCTAGATGGTAGCACTGGCCTTGACTGGCTTGACACCAACCTTGGTTTGGTTGCTTGTCCGAGTTGTGTGCTTATCGTTGAAGTCATATTGGCAATCCGTCGCTAATCCATTGATGGCATTATGACCACTACTACATATTACCGGAAATTCTAAAATTTCATTTTTTATACCAAAAACTAATATAGAAACATTTTTACGGGTGTATCGATGGCAAACTGGCCAATCAGCGATACGCTATTTGTTGAAGATTCGATCTCGTTAATGTTATCAACTTATAAACCCAACAAAGATCACATATTGAGCGACCTAACGGCCTTTGTTACATAGTAATTTGATACATTAGCCACGTTTTTCGAACACATCGATTAAAAAGGAATCTAATATGAAAGTGGCAGTAAAACCTCTCTCACTTGCCGTCCTAGGCGGACTGCTCGCCATCGCTGGCCCAGTAATGGCTGACGAGATCAAATTGCGCATTATCGAAACCACCGACATCCATACCAATGTGATGGACTACGACTACTACAAAGATAAGCCTTCTCAGAAAATTGGTTTAGCCCGTACTGCCACACTGGTCAAAGAAGCGAAATCCGAAGTAACCAATAGCGTTCTTGTTGATAATGGTGACCTTATTCAAGGTAGTCCTATGGGTGACTACATGGCCTCGAAAGGTATTAAGACTGGTGAAATCCACCCGGTCTACAAGGCGATGAATCAGCTTGACTATGAAGTGGGTAATATCGGCAACCACGAGTTCAATTATGGCCTTGATTTTCTTGCTAAAACCTTAGAGGGCGCTGCGTTCCCTTATGTTAGTGCTAACGTGTTTGATCAAGAAACTAATGAGCATTACTTCAAGCCATACATCATCAAGAGCCACACCTTCAAAGATACTGACGGCAACGCTCATGAAGTAAAAGTTGGCTATATCGGTTTTGTACCACCGCAAATCATGGTTTGGGACAAGAAAAATCTTGAAGGCAAAGTTTACGCCAAAGACATTAAAGAAACCGCCGAGAAGCTTGTTCCTCAAATGAAGCAAGAGGGTGCTGACGTCATCGTAGCAATTCCACACTCAGGCGTATCGAGCGATCCGCATAAAGCTGGCGCAGAAAACTCGACGTACTACCTATCTGAAGTTGATGGCATTGATGCGATCGCGTTTGGTCACTCTCATTCGGTCTTCCCTGGTAAAGGATTTGATAATATCCAAGGTGTTGACAACGAAAAAGGCACGATCAACGGCGTTGCCGCTGTAATGCCTGGCCGTTGGGGTAGCCATGTGGGTATCATGGATTTAGTGCTTAAGAAAGACGGCAGTGGTTGGAAAGTTGCCGAGAGTCATACTAAAACCCAAGCTCGCCCTATTTATGATGCGAACAACAAAAAGTCTTTGGCCAAAGCTGACGAAGGCATAGTAAAAGCGCTTGCTGACGATCACAAAGCAACTCGAGCTTTCGTTAACCAACCTATTGGCAAAGCTAACGATGTGATGTATAGCTTCCTAGCACTAGTGCAAGATGATCCGACAGTTCAAATTGTTAATCTGGCACAAAAAGACTACGTTGAAACCATGATCCAAGGTGATCCAGACCTTGATGGTTTGCCGGTTCTTTCAGCGGCGGCGCCATTTAAAGCCGGTGGACGTAAAAATGATCCAGCAAACTTTACTGAAGTTGAATCCGGTCAGCTGACATTCCGTAATGCGGCAGACTTGTATCTGTATCCTAATACCCTAGTTGCGCTGAAAGTGACGGGTAAAGAAGTCAAAGAATGGCTAGAATGTTCTGCCGGTCAATTTAAACAAATCGATACCACCAGTACACAACCTCAATCGCTTATTGATTGGGATGGATTCCGTACTTATAACTTCGATGTTATGGATGGTGTTAACTATCAAATCGATGTCACCAAGCCAGCACGCTATGATGGTAACTGTAAGCCGTTAAATGAAGGTAGTGAGCGTATCGTCGGTCTTACCTATCAAGGCAAGCCAATTGATATGACGCAGACCTTTGTTATTGCAACCAACAACTACCGTGCGTACAGCAATAAATTCCCAGGTACTGGTAGCAGCTTCGTGGCTTTCGACTCACCAGATGAAAACCGAACGGTTGTGGCCAACTACATCTCTAGCGTTAGTAAAGCAAAAGGTGAAGTGACGCCAAGCGCAGACAATAACTGGACATTTGCTCCAATCAAATCATCAGTCAAACTCGACATCCGCTTTGAAACATCGCCTTCAGAGAAAGCAGCGGACTTCGTGAAAAACAAAGGCCAATACCCTATGGAAAAAGTGGCGACTGATGACGTAGGTTTTGCGGTGTATAGAATTAATCTGCAAAAGTAATGAATTAGTCCTCTAGACACTTTACTATTAAGCCATGACTTCGGTCATGGCTTTTTTTATGACTCCAATCAGAACGAAGGGCAAGATGGAACAACAATTTATACAGCAACTGGCACAATACGGCTTCTCTACACACGAAATCGAAATGATACTGCTGGTTGCTCAGCCTTTAGAGCTGCCAACTCGCCATATTTTGGTGGAGCAAGGTGAGACATCGGATGCTTTCTATTTTGTACTTGAAGGACTGTGTCACGCCTGCTATTTAACAGATTCTGGAAAACAATTTAGCAAAGAGTTTTACTGGGAAAATGATTGGATTATTGGCTTTGAATCCCTAATTAAGTCATCAGCATCGCCATTTTTGCTTGAAACCTTAACACCGGTTTCGCTCTATAGCTTACCCATGTCAACGGTGAACGAATGGCGCACACAGCGTCATCCTATATATATGAGGCTACTTGAGGCGCAATTTCTGCATAAGGAATACAAAGAACGCTTTATGCTTCTTTATACGCCCGAAGAACGTTATCGCTTTTTCTGCCAGCACTTTCCTGAACTCAAAGAGCGAATCAACGACTATCATATTGCCGCCTACTTGGGCGTTACTCAAGTAAGCTTAAGTCGTATAAAGTCACGGGACCATTCAGATAATTAACAAAGGTTAATGAAAAAGCTCACCAATCAATATACATTAGCCACCTTTGTTTTATCGACTAAGAGATCCTTATGACAACCTGGAAGCTCAAACTATTCTCCGAACTTTCTACTATCGAGCTGTATGAACTAATTCGCTTGCGGGTGAATGTCTTCGTTGTTGAACAAAATTGCCCTTATCCTGAACTAGACGGCAAAGATAGTATGCCTGATGTATATCACCTGTTGGGCTATCAGGGGAGCGAACTCATCGCTTGTGCACGACTAATACCTCAAGGGATTTCATACCCAAGCGCTAGCATTGGTCGCGTAGCGACTAAGCTTAGTCATCGTGGTGGTGGACTTGGCCATCAACTGCTTACTCAGGCTCTGACTTGTATTGAATCTCTATGGCCACAAAGCACCATCGAAATTGGCGCTCAAGCTCATTTAGAGCACTATTACGGACGCCATGGCTTTGTCATTAACTCAAAAGAATATCTCGAAGATGGGATTCCGCATATCGATATGCTGCGCACCCCGAGTCAATGAGTTCAACTAGCACAGATTCGCCCGCTAAGTACTACCATACTGCCATAGCCCTATTGGTCGTAGGGAACTGTCTTGCGGCTTTTTCTGATGTTGCGGTCAAATTGCTTGAGGGAGGTATCACACCTTTCCAGTATGTCTTTATTCGGCAGCTCACTTCTGCACTAATGATTTTGCCATTTTGGCTTCTTCAGCCGTCGCACAAAAGAGGGTTAAGCAACCCCAAAGCAACTCTTTTTCGTGCACATTTAATACTTGTCGGAAGTGGGAGCATGATGCTTGCATTGACCTATCTCCCCCTTGCAACGGCTAATGCTGTTGTTTATGCAGCCCCACTTATCATGTTGCCATTATCGCTAGTGATACTTGCCGAAAAGCCAGCTCGTGCGAAAATCATGATGACAATTGTCGGTTTTATTGGAGTACTGATCGTACTAAGACCCTCTGAATTTCATTGGGCCAGTTTATGTGCATTGGTCACGGCGACAACGTTAGCAATTTTTAATATCATGGCGAGGAAGATACCGAACCAACAAAGTGTCGTGACGACGTTATTTTGGACGTCGTTATTGTCTATCCCTGTCGCTTCTATTGGGGCGGGTCTAACGTGGCAGACAGTATCGGGGAAAGAGTATGGCTTGGTTGGCATTGCGGCAGCGTTAATCCTTTTGTACAACGGATTGGCTGTCGTGGCCTACAAAAAGGTTAAACCCGCAGACATCGCTATGAGCGAATATTCGGGTTTGGCGTTTGTGACTGTGATTGGCATCATTTGGTTTGATGAGATACCGTCACTAATAACGGCTATCGGTATCCTTTTGATTGTGATTCCTTTGCTTCCCAGAGATAAAATCAAGCAAGCGTTGCAGAGACTCACTTCAGAGCGTTAGACTATTTACTGCGCCCGAAACCTCCGTCAGACAATCGAAAAAACATAATCGATTGACCTGATTTCTCTACTTGAAGTATGTCTAAAGCACCTTCTTCTGTGAGTTTAAAACGAATCAACTGCCCTTGTTTGATACGGCTAAGAGGTTTGTCGCTACCTTCGATCTTGGCCAGCGCATTAAGGTCAGCCATAGAAAACTGATTTTTACGAAAGACCTGGGCCAAAGTATCACCTTGCTTTACGGTATACTCTTGCCACTCGTTTGTGGTCAATGAGTGTTTTGCTGGTGCCGTACTGCTTTGTTCACTCAGTGAGGTTGCGTTGAAATCAAGAGCGACACGCTGATTTGGGGCCGTTTGCACTGTGTTATCTTCGCCTTTACTCGAAGGCCAAAGCATTAAGATGAACACTAACGGTGTCAGAATACTAAGCGCCCGGCGATGTAGCTTCGGTAAGCGGTTCCAGAAACTCACGATGTTATCACGTGCCACTTTCCGATCTGGTAGCGAAACATTGATGCGCTTAAAATCAATTGAAGACAAACGTTGTTTCAACTGTTCAAAGTGGTCTACCTGTTGTTTTTTCCTGTGTCGACGATTCATCACGTTTTGACTCCAACTCTATACGAGCCCAGTTTAAAAAAACCTAATCACATAGTATACAAAAATCAGTCACTGGCTTATTTATAGCAGCTAAACATCACAAGTTTATCAAATCTGTGCAGCCATCGAGTGAATTTCACCATCATAGAGCATGAATATGATAGTAACTAACAACTCATCCCTTAACAGACGTTTCTTAAAGTAATTAGAACTGATATCCTTTGCCTTCCATTTGACTAAGTAAAAGAGAGACAGTCATGTCTGACGTGAAATTAGAAACTGTAGAGCAAAAAGCAAGCTACGGTATTGGTCTACAAATGGGCCAACAACTTGCTGGTAGTGGTCTAGAAGGCCTAAACGTTGATGCTATCGCTAAAGGTATCGCAACAGCACTGACTGGCGACATGCCAGAAATCGAAGTTGACGAGATCAACAAAGCACTTCAAGAGCTTCACACTCGTGCAGAATCAGTACGCCAAGAAGCAGCGAAGGCAGCGGCAGCAGACGGTGAAGTTTTCCTTAAAGACAATGCTCTTCGTTCAGAAGTGACTGTATTAGAATCTGGTCTTCAATACGAAGTACTTACTGAAGGTACTGGCGAAATCCCAACTTCAGACAAACAAGTACGTGTTCACTATCACGGTGAGCTAACTGACGGTACTGTATTCGACAGTTCAGTATCTCGTGGCCAACCAGCTGAATTCCCTGTTACAGGTGTTATTAAAGGCTGGGTTGAAGCACTTCAATTAATGCCTGTTGGTTCTAAGTGGAAACTGTACATTCCTCAAGATCTAGCTTACGGCGAACGTGGTGCTGGTGCGGCAATCCCACCATTCGCAGCTCTAGTATTTGAAGTAGAGCTACTAGATATTCTTTAAGAATACTCGCAATGCTACGTATTAAGGTTAGCCTTTGGGCTAGCCTTTTTTTTATCTAAATAAAAGGGCATTGTCACAGGCATAAAAAAACCGAGCACAAGGCTCGGTCTTTTCATTTTCTTCGAACTTTTTTACTCAGCAGTTGCTTCTTCAGCAACTTCTGGGCGATCTACAAGCTCAATGTAAGCCATTGGAGCTTTGTCGCCGGTACGGAAACCAGCTTTTAGGATACGAGTGTAACCGCCTTGACGGGCAGCAAAACGTGGACCTAGTTCGTTGAATAGTTTCGCAACTACTTCGTTATCACGAGTACGTGCAAATGCTAGACGACGGTTAGCAACACTGTCAGTCTTAGCTAGTGTAATCAAAGGCTCAACTACGCGACGTAGCTCTTTTGCTTTAGGCAATGTAGTCTTGATTACTTCATGACGTACAAGAGAGCTAGCCATATTGCTGAACATCGCTTTGCGATGACTGCTGTTGCGGTTGAGTTGACGACCACTCTTACGATGGCGCATGACCTAATCCTTCTAACTAGTATCGATTAATCTTCAGCGATTGATGCTGGTGGCCAATTTTCTAGGCGCATGCCCAGAGAAAGACCACGTGATGCAAGCACGTCTTTAATCTCTGTAAGAGATTTTTTACCAAGGTTTGGCGTTTTAAGTAGCTCAACCTCAGTACGCTGTACAAGATCACCGATGTAGTGAATCGCTTCTGCTTTCAAACAGTTAGCAGAGCGAACTGTTAGTTCAAGATCGTCTACAGGACGTAGTAGGATCGGATCGAACTCCGGCTTCTCTTCTTTTTCTTCAGGAACACGTACATCACGAAGATCTACGAATGCATCCAATTGCTCAGCTAGGATAGTAGCTGCGCGACGGATTGCTTCCTCAGGTTCAAGAGTACCATTTGTTTCCATATCGATAACAAGCTTATCTAAGTCAGTACGTTGCTCAACACGTGCCGCTTCTACAGCGTAGGCAATTTTGTCTACTGGGCTGTAAGTCGCGTCAACAAGCAAACGACCGATTGGACGCTCATCTTCTTCAGTATGGATACGGGCTGAAGCTGGAACATAACCGCGACCACGTTCAACTTTGATACGCATAGCGATCTCAGCGTTGTCATCCGTTAGGTGACAAATTACGTGTTCTGGGTTAGCGATCTCTACATCACCATCATGGGTGATGTCACCTGCAACAACAGGGCCTGAGCCTGACTTGTTCAGTGTAATAAACACTTCATCTTTGCCTTCCGCAACGCGAACAGCAAGGCCTTTCAAGTTAAGAAGAATCTCTAGGATATCTTCTTGAACGCCTTCTTTAGTGCTGTACTCGTGAAGAACGCCTTCAATTTCAACTTCAGTCACTGCGCAACCTGGCATAGACGAAAGCAAAATACGGCGAAGCGCATTACCTAGAGTGTGGCCAAAACCACGCTCTAATGGCTCAAGAGTTACTTTTGCGTGTGTCGTGTTGATCTGTTCGATGTCAACAAGACGTGGCTTAAGAAATTCTGTTACAGAACCCTGCATTGTGTCCTCTCTTTAGTTTAAACCTTACTTAGAGTAAAGCTCGACGATCAAGTGTTCGTTGATGTCAGCTGATAGGTCAGAACGTTCAGGCATACGCTTGAATGTACCTTCCATTTTGCCAGCATCTACTTCAATCCAAGTTGGTTTTTCACGTTGTTCAGCAACTTCTAGAGCCGCTTTAATACGAGTCTGCTGTTTAGCTTTCTCGCGGATTGAAACAACGTCATTAACCGCAACTTTGAATGAAGGAACGTTTACAACTTTACCGTTAACTAGGATAGCTTTGTGGCTAACTAGTTGACGAGATTCAGCACGTGTTGCGCCAAAGCCCATGCGGTAAACTACGTTATCAAGACGACCTTCAAGAAGCTGAAGCAGGTTTGCACCTGTGTTGCCTTTAAGGCGTGCAGCTTCTTTGTAGTAGTTACGGAATTGTTTTTCTAAAACGCCATATGTACGACGAACTTTTTGCTTCTCACGAAGCTGAACACCGTACTCAGATAGACGACCGCGACGAGCGCCGTGTACACCTGGTGCGTTATCGATTTTACACTTGGTATCAATCGCACGAACACCAGACTTAAGGAATAAGTCAGTGCCTTCGCGACGGCTAAGCTTAAGCTTAGGACCCAAATATCTTGCCATGATTCTTCTCCAATATTCCTAGAAACGTTATACGCGACGTTTCTTAGGTGGACGACAACCGTTATGAGGGATTGGTGTAGCATCAACAATGTTAGTGATGCGGTAACCAGCTGCGTTCAGTGCGCGAACAGTAGATTCACGACCTGGACCAGGACCCTTTACCATAACTTCCAAGTTCTTTAGGCCATATTCTTTAGCCATTTCTGCACAACGCTCTGCAGCAACCTGTGCAGCGAACGGAGTAGACTTACGAGAACCGCGGAAACCAGAACCGCCAGCAGTAGCCCATGCTAGAGCATTGCCTTGACGATCCGTGATAGTTACGATTGTATTATTGAAAGATGCATGGATGTGCGCTACGCCATCAGCAACTTGCTTGCGTACGCGCTTACGAGCGCGTGTTGGTTGTTTTGCCATTGTACTCTACCTTCCCGACTATTTCTTGATCGGCTTGCGCGGACCCTTACGGGTGCGAGCGTTGGTTTTAGTACGCTGTCCACGTAGTGGTAGACTGCGACGATGACGAAGACCTCGGTAACAGCCAAGGTCCATAAGACGCTTGATGTTCATTGAGACTTCACGACGTAGATCACCTTCTACGGTGTACTTAGCTACACCATCACGCAGTTGATCAATCTGCTCTTCAGTTAGTTCACTGATCTTAACATTCTCAGCAATGTTCACGTCAGCTAGAATAGCTTGAGCGCGGGTTTTGCCGATACCGTAAATCGCAGTTAATGCGATTACAGCATGTTTTTGATCAGGAATGTTAATGCCTGCTATACGGGCCACTATTCACTCCTAGTACTTTAGTAAAGAATTATCCGCAGCAAAGCCCGTCGAGGATACGCTGCGGCATACTACTTCTTTTGCACGCAAAAGGTAGGCCGAGGAATATACTCGACCATACCTTATATTTCAAGTAAAAATTTCTGCTTTATTAGCCTTGGCGCTGTTTGTGCTTTGGCTCACTGCAAATTACTCGCACAACACCGTTGCGCTTGATAACTTTACAGTTACGGCAGATTTTTTTAACGGAAGCACGAACTTTCATTGCTAAACTCCGTAAATGAAATCTGAGACTACCACCGAATTAACGGCCGTAACCTTTCAGATTTGCTTTCTTCAACACAGAATCATACTGTTGAGACATCAGATGAGTCTGTACCTGTGCCATAAAGTCCATAATAACCACTACTACGATGAGTAGCGATGTGCCGCCAAAATAGAACCTAACGTTCCAAGCGACCATCATGAACTCGGGAATCAGACAGATAAAGGTAATATATAGAGCACCCGCTAGAGTTAGTCTAGTCATTACTTTATCAATATACTTCGCTGTCTGCTCACCTGGGCGGATGCCGGGTACGAACGCACCGGACTTCTTCAAATTATCTGCTGTTTCACGCGGATTGAAAACCAACGCCGTGTAAAAGAAACAGAAGAAAATGATAGCTGCTGCATAAAGCATTACGTACAGCGGTTGACCTGGGCTTAGAGCTAAAGACACATCAGTTAACCAACCGAATGTGCTGCTTTCACCGTTCTGACCAAACCACTGCGCCAATGTTCCTGGGAACAGGATAATGCTTGACGCAAAGATTGCTGGTATTACACCCGCCATATTAATTTTCAATGGCAAGTGAGTACTTTGTGCTGCAAACACTTTGCGACCTTGTTGACGTTTCGCATAGTTAACGACGATACGACGCTGACCACGTTCCATAAATACAACAAAGTAAATTACCGCAAATGACAACACAGCAATCAACAGCAGAAGAAGTACGTGCAGTTCACCTTGACGCGCTTGCTCAATTGTTTGACCGATTGCCGATGGCAATCCAGCAACAATACCTGCAAAAATTAGAATGGAAATACCATTACCAATTCCTCGCTCTGTAATTTGTTCACCTAACCACATTAAGAACATGGTGCCAGTTACTAAACTTACGGTAGCAATGAGCGTAAACATGGTTTGGTTGATAACAACCAGATTATCGACCATGTTTGGTAAGCCCGTTGCAATACCAATAGCTTGGAAAATTGCAAGTACAAGCGTGCCGTAGCGTGTATATTGGCTTATCTTACGACGGCCTGCTTCACCCTCTTTTTTGAGTTCCGCTAACGCTGGATGAACTACAGTTAGCAATTGGACAACAATAGATGCCGAAATATACGGCATGATGCCCAATGCTAAAATAGATGCACGCTCTAATGCACCACCGGAGAACATGTTAAACATTTCTACGATGGTACCTTTTTGCTGTTCGAACAAGTTGGCAAGTACAGCCGCGTCAATACCAGGAATCGGCACAAAAGAGCCCGCTCGGAATACTAAAAGTGCACCAATTACGAATAATAAGCGCGACTTTAGTTCACTTAAGCCGCTCTGAGCACTACGAAAATCTTGTCCTGGTTTCTTAGCCATCTGTACCTCGTTCCTCGAGATTATTCCTCGATTTTACCGCCTGCAGCTTCGATTGCAGCTTTAGCGCCTTTTGTCACGCGTAGACCTTTAACAGTCACAGCTTTCGTTAGTTCACCTGAAAGAACAACTTTAACAAATTCGATGTTCTTAGTGATAACGTTAGCCGCTTTAAGGCTGTTTAGATCTACAACGTCACCTGTTACTTTCGCTAGCTCAGCTAGGCGAACTTCAGCAGACACTAGGCTCTTACGAGAAGTGAAGCCGAATTTTGGTAGACGTTGTTTCAAAGGCATTTGACCGCCTTCAAAGCCTGGACGAACACTGCCGCCAGAGCGTGATTTTTGACCTTTATGGCCACGACCAGCTGTTTTACCAAGGCCAGAACCGATACCACGACCTACGCGCTTCTTAGAAGGCTTAGAACCCGCAGCCGGTGATAGAGTATTCAAACGCATTCTGATTACTCCTCAACTTTAACCATGTAGTAAACCTTGTTGATCATACCGCGTACACACGGAGTATCTTCAAGTTCTACTGTATGGTTGATTTTACGAAGGCCTAAACCTTTAAGACACGCTTTGTGCTTAGGTAGACGACCGATTGAACTCTTAGTTTGAGTCACTTTAATAGTATTAGCCATGGTTCTTACTCCGAAATTGATTCAACAGTTAGACCACGCTTAGCAGCTACCATTTCTGGAGACTTAACGTCTACTAGACCAGCAATCGTTGCGCGAACAACGTTGATTGGGTTAGTTGAACCGTAAGCTTTTGCTAATACGTTGTGTACACCTACAACTTCAAGTACTGCACGCATCGCACCACCGGCGATGATACCTGTACCTTCTGCAGCTGGCTGCATGTAGATCTTAGAGCCCGAATGACGACCTTTCACCGCGTGGTGAAGAGTGCCTTCGTTAAGCGCAACAGTAACCATGTTACGACGCGCTTTTTCCATTGCTTTTTGAATCGCAGCAGGTACTTCACGGGCTTTACCGTAACCGAAACCTACACGACCGTTACCGTCACCAACGACTGTTAGTGCAGTGAAGCTCATGATTCGACCACCTTTAACCGTCTTAGAAACACGGTTAACTGCGATTAGCTTTTCTTGCAAATCACTAGCTTGTTGTTGTTCTTTAGCCATCGTCCAACCCTACCTTAGAATTTCAGACCAGCTTCGCGAGCAGATTCTGCTAGCGCCGCTACTCGACCGTGGTATTGGAAACCAGAACGATCGAATGCAACAGCAGATACGCCTTTTTCAAGAGCGCGCTCAGCAATAGCTTTACCTACTGCTTTAGCTGCATCGATGTTACCAGTACTCTTAACTTCGTTACGAATCGCTTTTTCTACAGTAGAAGCGGCTGCGATAACTTCAGAGCCGTTCGCTGCGATTACTTGAGCGTAAACGTGACGAGGAGTACGGTGTACTACTAGGCGAGTTGCACCCAGTTCTGCAATCTTACGACGTGCGCGTGTAGCACGACGGATGCGAGATGCTTTCTTATCCATAGTGTTACCTTACTTCTTCTTAGCTTCTTTAGTACGCACAATTTCATCTGCGTAACGAACACCTTTGCCTTTATAAGGCTCAGGCTCACGATAAGAACGAATGTCAGCCGCAACCTGACCAACAAGTTGCTTGTCACAACCCGTTAGTACGATTTCAGTTTGGCTTGGACACTCAGCTTTAATACCCGCTGGCAACTCGTGCTCAACTGGGTGAGAGAAACCTAGAGTTAGACCTACAGCGTTGCCTTTAATAGCAGCACGGTAACCAACACCCTTAAGGGTAAGTTTCTTAGTAAAGCCTTCAGTAACACCAACAACCATGTTGTTCACAAGTGCACGTGCAGTACCAGCTTGAGCGTTAGCTTTAGCGATACCTTCGCGCGGTGCGAAAACGATAGTGTTATCTTCCTGGGCAACGATTACTGCGTCGTTAAGAACGCGAGTAAGTTCACCTTTACCACCTTTAACAGTGATCTCTTGGCCGTTTAGTTTCACCTCTACGCCAGCTGGAATAGCGACAGGTGCTTTAGCAACACGAGACATAGTCTACTCCTATTAAGCTACGTAGCAGATGATTTCACCACCAAGACCTGCTTTGCGAGCAGCGCGGTCTGACATAAGACCCTTGGAAGTGGAAACAACAGCAATACCCATACCGCCCATCACTGATGGCAACGAGTCTT
The DNA here is from genome assembly GCF_022836845.1 of Vibrio gelatinilyticus. GTDB lineage: Bacteria > Pseudomonadota > Gammaproteobacteria > Enterobacterales > Vibrionaceae > Vibrio > Vibrio gelatinilyticus. The sequence continues at coordinate 7,451 of NZ_JAJNNZ010000015.1, read as the reverse complement.
TATTCTTGTAGACGCGTAGGCCAGGACGTGAAACACGTTGGATTTGCTCGATAACTGGTTTAGCTTGGAAGTACTTAAGTGTAACTTCTAGCACAGGTTTTGCTTCGCCTTCTACAGCGAAGTCAACGATGTAGCCTTCAGCCTTTAGCAAAGTAGCAATTGCAACTTTAAGCTTTGAAGAAGGCATTTTTACAGCAACTTTATCTGCTGCCTGACCGTTACGAATGCGGGTCAGCATATCCGAAATCGGATCTTGCATGCTCATACGATTTACTCCAAATGATTAAGTGGCAATTACCAGCTAGCCTTACGAAGACCCGGAATCTCGCCTTTCATGCAAGCTTCGCGAACCTTAATGCGGCTTAGACCGAATTTACGTAGGTAACCGTGTGGACGACCAGTTTGGTTGCAACGGTTGCGCTGACGTGATGCACTTGAATCACGTGGAAGAGCTTGCAGTTTAAGAACTGCATTCCAACGATCTTCTTCAGATGCGTTTACATCGCTGATGATAGCTTTAAGCGCTGAACGCTTTTCAGCGAACTTAGCTACTAGCTTCGCGCGTTTAGTTTCGCGCGCTTTCATTGATTGTTTAGCCATAACAGTAACCCTTCACCTTACTTACGGAATGGGAAGTTAAAGGCAGCCAGCAGAGCTCGGCCTTCCTCATCGGAACCCGCGGTTGTCGTGATAGTAATATCAAGACCGCGAACGCGATCGACTTTATCGTAGTCGATTTCCGGGAAGATGATTTGCTCGCGAACGCCCATGCTGTAGTTACCGCGTCCGTCAAAAGACTTAGCGCTAACACCACGGAAATCACGTACACGTGGAAGTGCGATAGAAATGAGACGCTCTAAGAACTCCCACATACGCTCGCCACGTAAGGTTACTTTACAACCAATTGGGTAGCCTTCACGAATTTTGAAACCTGCAACAGATTTACGCGCTTTAGTGATAAGTGGCTTTTGACCAGAGATCGTTGCCATATCAGCTGCTGCGTTTTCTAGCAGTTTCTTATCGTTGATTGCTTCACCAACGCCCATGTTTAGGGTGATTTTCTCAATCCTAGGGACTTGCATGACGCTTGAGTAGCTGAACTCTTTGGTCAGTTCAGCAACTACAGACGACTTGTAGTAATCATGCAGTTTCGCCATAGTAGAACTCCAAATTACTTCTATTAGTTAGAAACGGTTTCGCCGTTAGACTTGAAGAAACGAACTTTCTTGCCGTCTTCAATACGGAAACCGATACGGTCCGCTTTGCCAGTAGCTGCGTTAAAGATTGCAACGTTAGAAGCATCAATAGCTGCTTCTTGTTCAACGATGCCACCTTGTTGACCTAGAGCCGGAACCGGCTTTTGGTGCTTCTTAACAAGGTTGATACCTTCAACGATAACTTTACCGGTAGCGAGTACCTTAGTTACTTTACCTTTCTTGCCTTTATCTTTACCAGCAAGAACGATTACTTCGTCATTACGACGGATTTTAGCTGCCATGTTGACGCTCCTTACAGAACTTCTGGAGCCAGTGAAACAATCTTCATGAATTTCGCATTACGAAGTTCACGAGTCACTGGACCAAAGATACGTGTGCCGACTGGTTGCTCAGTAGTGTCGTTTAACAATACACAAGCATTACGGTCGAAGCGAATGACAGAACCGTCTGGACGACGAACGCCTTTACGGGTGCGAACTACCACCGCCTTCAGAACATCACCTTTTTTTACTTTACCGCGAGGAATTGCTTCCTTCACTGTAACTTTGATGATGTCACCGATATGTGCATAACGACGGTGAGAGCCACCCAGAACCTTAATACACATTACTCTACGAGCGCCGGAGTTATCCGCAGCGTCGAGTGTACTTTGCATTTGGATCATTGTTAGTGCTCCGCTAAATATTAAAAACTAGACCCTCTCGGGTCGGGCTGCCTCTTTAAAGGGACGCGAATTGTACCACCCTTTTCGAGACTTGGATAGACAAAAAATAAGCGGCCCCAAAAAAAATTCGGAGCCGCTTGATTTCTATAGGAAAACCGAAATTAAGATTTCGCTTTTTCTACGATGTTTACCAATGTCCAAGACTTCATCTTAGACAGTGGACGACATTCGCGAATTTCAACAGTGTCGCCAAGGCCACACTCGTTGTTTTCGTCATGTGCGTGTAGTTTAGTCGTACGCTTTACGAATTTACCGTAAATTGGGTGTTTCACCATGCGTTCGATCGCAACAACAATAGACTTATCTGCTTTGTTGCTGATTACACGACCTAGTTGGGTACGAATTTTGTCGCTCATTATGCGCCTGCCTTCTCAGTCAAAACAGTTTTCACACGTGCGATATCACGGCGTACAGCTTTCAGAGTATGAGTTTGCTGTAGTTGACCAGTTGCAGCTTGCATGCGCAAGTTGAACTGTTCACGTAGCAAATTCAATAGCTCAGCGTTAAGCTCTTCAACGCTTTTTTCGCGTAGATCTTGTGCTTTCATCACATCACCTGCTTAGTTACAAATGTAGTTTTGAACGGCAGTTTGCGAGCCGCTAGGCGGAACGCTTCACGTGCCAACTCTTCAGGTACACCATCCATTTCGTACATAACCTTACCAGGTTGGATTTGGGCTACCCAGTACTCAACGTTACCTTTACCCTTACCTTGACGAACTTCAAGTGGTTTTTCTGTGATAGGTTTGTCTGGGAACACACGGATCCAGATTTTACCTTGACGCTTAACGTGACGTGTCATTGCACGACGTGCCGCTTCGATTTGACGAGCAGTTAGACGACCACGGCCTACAGCTTTAAGACCGAATTCGCCGAAGCTTACATCAGTACCTTTAGCTAGACCACGGTTACGACCAGTCTGAACCTTACGGAACTTAGTACGTTTAGGTTGTAGCATCTGTCGACTCCTTACTTACGGCCTTTACGCTGCTTCTTAGGCTTATCGCCTTTTGGCTCTACTGCGTTAGCAGCTGGCATTCCGCCTAGAATCTCACCTTTGAAGATCCAAACTTTAATGCCGATCACACCGTATTGAGTGTGAGCCGAAGAAGTTGCGTAATCAATGTCAGCACGTAGAGTGTGTAGAGGTACACGACCTTCACGATACCACTCAGAACGTGCAATTTCAGCGCCGCCAAGACGACCGCTTACTTCCACTTTGATGCCTTTAGCGCCGAGACGCATAGCGTTTTGTACCGCACGCTTCATAGCGCGACGGAACATAACACGACGCTCTAGCTGAGACGCGATGCTATCAGCAACTAACTTGCCGTCTAGCTCAGGTTTACGTACTTCAGCGATGTTAATCTGCGCTGGTACACCTGCGATCTTAGCTACGCCTGCACGTAGTTTCTCAACGTCTTCGCCTTTCTTACCGATAACAACGCCAGGACGAGCAGTGTGAATAGTCACACGGATGCTCTTAGCTGGACGCTCGATAACGATACGAGACAAAGATGCTTTTTGTAGTTCCTTAGTTAGGAACTGACGTACCTTGAAGTCGCCGTCTAGGTTATCAGCGAAATCTTTGGTATTAGCAAACCATGTAGCATTCCAAGGCTTAACGATGCCAAGACGAATACCATTAGGATGTACTTTCTGACCCATTGCTTATCTCCTAGTTAGCGATCTGCTACAACAACAGTGATGTGGCTAGAACGCTTCAAGATACGGTCCGCACGGCCTTTAGCACGAGGCATAATACGCTTCATGATAGGGCCCTCATCTACGAAGATTTTAGCGACATTAAGATCGTCGATATCTGCACCTTCGTTGTGTTCCGCATTCGCGATTGCTGATTCTAGAACCTTCTTGATCAACTCAGCAGCTTTTTTGTTGCTGAACGTTAGAATTTCTAGAGCTTGATCCACGTTTTTACCGCGGATTTGGTCTGCAACTAAGCGAGCTTTCTGTGGAGAAATACGAGCAAAGTTATGTTTAGCGATAGCTTCCATCATCTAACTCCTATTTCTTCTTAGCTTTCTTATCAGCAGCGTGGCCGCGATAAGTGCGAGTTGGTGCAAATTCGCCCAGTTTGTGACCGATCATTTCTTCGGTAACGAAAACTGGAACGTGCTGACGACCATTATGGACAGCGATGGTCAAACCGATCATTGTTGGAATGATCATTGAGCGACGGGACCAAGTCTTAATAGGCTTTTTGTCTCCGCTTTCCACCGCTTTCTCTACCTTCTTCAGCAAGTGTAGGTCAATAAATGGACCTTTCTTGAGAGAACGTGGCATGGCGATTCCTCTTTATAGATTATTTGTTACGACGACGTACGATGTACTTGTCAGTGCGCTTGTTCTTACGAGTCTTGAAGCCTTTAGTTGGAACACCCCAAGGAGATACTGGATGACGGCCACCAGAAGTACGACCTTCACCACCACCGTGTGGGTGATCAACCGGGTTCATTACCACACCGCGAACGGTAGGGCGAACACCGCGCCAGCGCGTAGCACCAGCTTTACCAAGTTCACGTAGCATGTGCTCAGCATTACCAACTTCACCGATTGTTGCACGGCCTTCTGATAATATCTTGCGCATCTCACCTGAACGTAGGCGTACAGTTACATAAGCACCATCGCGAGCGATGATTTGTGCGTATGCACCTGCAGAACGAGCAATTTGTGCACCTTTACCAGGCTTCAATTCAACACAGTGAACTGTAGAACCTACAGGGATGTTACGCATCGGCAGAGTGTTACCTGCTTTGATTGGCGCATCAACACCTGACTGGATTTGGTCACCCGCTTGGATGCCCTTTGGTGCGATAATGTAGCGGCGCTCACCGTCTGCGTACAGAACTAGAGCGATGTTTGCGCTACGGTTTGGATCGTATTCTAGGCGCTCAACTTTCGCTGGGATGCCATCTTTAGTACGCTTGAAGTCAATCAAACGATAGTGTTGCTTATGACCACCACCGATGTGACGTACTGTAATACGACCGTTGTTGTTACGACCACCGTTCTTAGAGTTTTTCTCTAGAAGTGGTGCGTATGGCTTACCCTTGTGTAGGTCAGCATTAACAACTTTAACTACGTGACGACGACCAGGGGAAGTCGGCTTACATTTAACAATAGCCATTGTTTAACTACTCCTGTTATTCCGCACCGCCAACGAAGTCAAGATCTTGACCTTCCGCCAGAGTCACATACGCCTTCTTAACGTCGCTGCGGCGACCTTGACGTAGACCTTGACGTTTAGTCTTACCCTTAAGAATAAGAGTATTTACAGACTTAACTTCAACTTCAAATAGCTTTTCTACAGCTGCTTTGATCTCTTTCTTAGTTGCATCTTTTGCTACTTTGAAAACGATAGTGTTCGCTTTCTCAGCAGCCATAGTTGCTTTCTCAGAGATGTGCGGAGCACGTAGAACTTTTAGGATACGCTCTTCAGTGATCATGCTAGCATCTCCTCAACTTGCTTAACTGCTTCTGCAGTCATTAGAACCTTGTTGAATGCAATTAGACTTACTGGATCAATACCAGCAACGTCACGTGCGTCAACTTTGTACAGGTTACGAGCAGCTAAGAATAGATTCTCATCTACTTCGCCAGTCACAATCAGAACGTCGTTAAGCTCAAGTTCATTAAGCTTAGCTACAAGTTCTTTTGTTTTTGGTGCTTCTACTGAGAAGTTATCAACAACGATCAAACGCTCTTGACGAACAAGCTCAGAAAGAATGCTTTTCATAGCACCGCGGTACATTTTTTTGTTTACTTTTTGGCTGTGATCTTGTGGTTTCGCAGCAAAAGTAACACCACCTGTACGCCAGATTGGGCTACGAATTGTACCAGCACGAGCACGGCCAGTACCTTTTTGACGCCATGGCTTAGCGCCACCGCCAGATACTTCAGAACGAGTCTTTTGAGCACGAGTACCTTGACGAGCACCTGCTGCATATGCAACAACTACTTGGTGTACAAGAGCTTCGTTGAAGTCACGTCCGAAAGTAGTCTCGGAAACAGTTAGTGCATCAGCACCTTTAACCATCAATTCCATTACTTACTCCTAGACGTTATGCTTTAATAGCTGGTTTAACGATCACGTTACCGCCAACTGCGCCTGGTACTGCACCTTTAATAAGAAGCAGATTGCGCTCAGCGTCAACACGTACGATCTCTAGGTTTTGAGTCGTTACACGCTCAGCACCCATGTGACCAGCCATTTTCTTGCCTTTAAATACGCGACCTGGAGTTTGGCATTGACCAATTGAACCCGGTGCACGGTGAGACAAAGAGTTACCGTGAGTCATATCTTGAGTAGAGAAGTTCCAACGCTTAACAGCGCCTTGGAAGCCTTTACCTTTAGATGTACCAGTAACGTCTACTTTTTTAACGTCGTTGAAAAGTTCTACGTTTAGCTCAGCGCCAACTTCAAACTCTTCACCGCTTTCCAAACGGAATTCCCAAAGACCGCGACCTGCTTCAACACCTGCTTTCGCAAAGTGGCCAGCTTCTGGCTTAGAAACACGGCTAGCTTTCTTAGCACCTGCAGTGATTTGGATTGCTGCATAACCATCTGTGTCAAGTGTACGCACTTGAGTTACACGGTTCGCTTCAACCTCAACAACTGTTACAGGGATAGAAACGCCTTCTTCGGTAAATACGCGGGTCATACCCACTTTACGTCCGACTAGACCAATCATTATTCTTATCTCCCTTAACCTAGGCTGATTTGAACATCAACGCCAGCAGCAAGATCAAGACGCATTAGAGCATCAACAGTTTTATCTGTTGGCTCTACGATGTCGATCAAACGCTTGTGAGTACGAATTTCGTACTGGTCACGTGCATCTTTGTTGACGTGTGGAGAGGTAAGAACAGTGAAACGCTCTTTACGAGTAGGTAGTGGAATAGGACCACGAACCTGCGCGCCGGTACGCTTAGCTGTTTCAACGATTTCCGCAGTAGACTGATCGATTAGTTTGTAATCAAAAGCCTTTAGGCGGATACGAATACGTTGGTTCTGCATGAGACAGAGCTCCAAAATTAATTAATTACACAAACAATATCGCCACTCATACTCGTAAAGACGAGAGAATGCCGATTGATTTATGTGAAACCGTAGCACTCTAATTGAGCGCATTGTCAGCTAATTTTCGATCATTCACTTATCATTGATAAGCAAATAATTGTATTAACTGCGAACATAAGCTGAGTCTACGTTACTAAACATCTACGTGAGTAGGCGTTCACTCCTCAATGCTCATTGGTTCACAACTGGCTAGGCCAGTGCGCGGTATTATACAGAACGGGAACGGAGTTGCAATAGCTGAAGAAAAAATAATCTACTGGAGCCGTAGTGTTTTTTAGCAAGGGAGGTTATGTGTTTGTAAAGTAAGAAAAAATCGAATGTATAAGATTGAAGAAATAAAAAGAGGAGCCTAAGCTCCCCTTTTCAAATGCGATATTCGCAAGATATCAACTAATAATTAGTCAAAGATC